>UQYP01000005.1 GCA_900545335.1 uncultured Sutterella sp.
AAAAGTTCGTGCTTGGTCAAAAGAAACCTTCCATCTTTAGATGGGAGTTGTTTAGATTCGATTTTTTGGGGAGTTTCGGTTGGTTTTAAAAACTGCAAAGCTCCGACGCAATCTCTACCAATTGATGCCAATAGATCAAAAGGATGTGTACTTGAAATTCTCAACCTTGATCGAATTCGATTCAGTATGACTTGATTGTCAGGAAGCAAATTTCTGAAAAAAGACTCAACAATTTCTCCGGCATAAACTTTTGATGTTAAAAGCAGCGAAAGAGAAATAGGAAGGTTTTGCTCAAAATTCAACCACGATGAATCGTAGTAAAACTGCATTTGCCCATAATTTGTTTTCTCTAATCGTCCAACAATGCGATCACCCAGAAAAATATTTAAAAAAGCTGATTTGGATCCCATTGCCCTCTCCCATCATTATCGTTTTTAAATTCAACTAAATTAATATTGAGCTGCACCGCATTTAAAAGACGAAAAAGCGTGCTTATCGTCACGTTGAGTTTTCCATTTTCAAACTCAGAAATTTGTTTCTGTGTCATCAGGCAACGCTCTGCCACTTCCGTTTGAGTCAGACCTTTCGTTGTACGAACACTCTTGTACCACGCAGCCAAGGCTTTAGGAGTTGCAACTATCATTTATCCCTCAGAATATATATTTTAAAATATCCCTTTTAAAGGATATTAATACAAATATACCTTTCAAGGGATAAAAAGATAGAACCTCAAGCTCAAAAGAGACTAATACTTTTTTCGATTAAATGTATTCAGACCTAAAGCAACTCGATCACTCGATCGATATTCTCCTCAGGTGTTGCCCAACTCGTGCAGAAACGCACCGCCGTATGTTTTTCATCCACCTTACACCAGTGTGATACCTGAACTTCTTTTTCCAATTGAGCTAATTTGTCATTATCCAAAATCACAAACTGTTGGTTCGACGGACTTTCAGAATAGAAGCAATAGCCCTTTTCTTTGAGCGCTGCTTTAAGTTTCATCGCCATATCGATCGCATGGCGGCTGATTTCAAAATAAAGGTTATCGGTAAAAAGCGTATCGAACTGCAGTCCCAAGAGACGGCCTTTAGCCAACACTGCACCGCCTTGCTTCATGATCGTAAAGAAATTCTTGGCTAATTTCGTATTGGTAAAGACCACTGCTTCACCCAAAAGCGCTCCGACTTTCGTGCCTCCGATATAGAAAACATCCGCTAAGCGGGCAATATCAGCCAGCGTCATATCGGCGCCTTCACTTGCGAGCGCATACCCCATGCGGGCCCCGTCAATGAATAAAGGCATAGAGTGTTTGCGACAAACTTCGCTGATTGCCTGAAGTTCCGAGAGGCTATAGACAGAACCTGTTTCAGTAGCCTGAGAGATGTAAACCATTGCCGGAATGACACCGTGATCCCAGGAAGGAGCCGTCAAAGTGTCTACGATATATTGATCCAATTCAGATGCAACCATCTTGCCGTCATGAGGCTCAATGGTGAGCACTTTGTGGCCGCCCAATTCAATGGCGCCCGCCTCATGACCGTTGATATGACCGCTTGTGACAGCAATAACCCCTTCACAGGGGCGCAGAATGGAGCGAATCACCGTTGCATTGGTCTGCGTACCTCCGATCAGTAAAAAGACTTCAGAGTCAGGAGCCTGACAGGCGGCTTTAATTTTTGCTTTGGCGCTTTCACAGTAAACGTCCGTGCCGTAGCCGGGCGTACTTTCCAGATTGGTTTGAACGAGACGCTCAAGAATTTTCGGATGACATCCTTCCTGGTAGTCACAGGCTAAACGAATCATTACTTTTCTCCTCAATCGGCTGAAAGCGCCGAAAAACTTTGAAAACAAAGACCAAAAGCTTTGATTTCATATTAATGTCATATTTATGTCATCTTTGGGTCATACCCGACTCGTAGACTTCGGCCCAACATCTGAGAGTTATATCTAACTAAGGAGTCTTCGGGATGTCCGATACGACCATGACCCCAAAAATTGAGGTCAAAAACTTTAACTTTTACTATGGCGCATTTCACGCGCTCAAAAATATTAATCTTTCAATCGCTGAAAATAAAGTCACTGCATTTATCGGACCGTCCGGTTGCGGTAAATCCACTCTGCTGCGCACCTTTAACCGCATGTATGAGCTCTATAACGAGCAGCGTGCCGAAGGTGAAATTTGGCTTGACGGCGAAAATATTGTCACAAAAACCGAAGGCGTCGACCGTCTGCGCTCTAAAGTCGGCATGGTGTTCCAACGCCCGACTCCCTTCCCGATGTCCATTTATGACAATATCGCCTACGGTGTGCGGTTATTTGAAAAGTTATCGAAAGCTGAACTCGATGAACGCATCGAATGGGCTTTGCGCAAAGCCGCTTTGTGGACCGACGTAAAAGACAAACTTCAGGATTCCGGTTTTGCTCTGTCGGGCGGCCAGCAACAGCGCCTTTGCATTGCCCGAGCCATCGCTGTAAAGCCCGAAGTGCTTCTGCTCGACGAACCGTGCTCGGCTTTGGACCCGATTTCTACGGCTAAAATTGAAGACCTGATCAACGAGCTCAAAAACGAATACACCGTTGTTATCGTCACGCACAGCATGCAACAGGCAGCCCGTATTTCCGATTTCACGGCTTACATGTATTTGGGTGAATTAATTGAATTCGGTGAAACAGAGATGATGTTCACCCACCCGACGAAGAAGGCAACGGAAGACTACATCACCGGCCGCTTCGGTTAATGGTTATACAGTCCGTTTAGGAGTCAAAAAATGATTATGTCCGCACAAACGCACCTTGTGCACCAATTTGATGAAGATTTAGACGAACTCACACATTTGCTCTACAGCATGGGCGACTTGGTCACTGAGCAAATCAATAACGCAACCAAGGCCTTTCGCAACGGTGATATCGATTTAGCACAATCGGTCAAAGACCGCGATGCCGCTATTAATGCGCTTGAAGTCTCAACCGACCGCTGTGCAACGCTTTTGATTGCAAAGCATCAGCCTGCAGCCAAAGACCTGCGCTTTGTTTTCGGTATTGCCAAAATGGCGACCGACTTTGAACGTATGGGCGATCAGGCACGCAATATTGCCCGAGCCAGCCGTGATGACATCCCTGAAGAATTATCCGAAGCGATCGGCAAAACGGGTATTGTCGAGCTGACAATCAAAACAGTCAATTTGGCCATGCTTGCGCTCAAAAATCTCTCGGAAACCGCTGCAGTCAACACTTTGAGAGCTGATGGCGATGTAGATAAAGCGTTTAAAGAGGGCATTAAGACTGTAACGTTATTTTTGAAAGAGCATCCCGAAGAAGTCGAAAAAGCGCTTGCCTGCCTCGATCTTCTGAAGGCCTATGAACGTTTGGGTGACCACGCCACCAATATTGCGGAACACGTGATTTTCATCCTCGACGGTGAAGACATCCGCCACTTGAGACTGGATGCATTGCCCGAAAATCTGGCCAAACTTTCATAACGAAAATTAACCTTCGTCAAAAATCGGCGAAGGTTTCTTTTTTTCAGTGAAATTTCGCCTATTATTGTGACAAATGCAATAGGTCAGGTAGATCGGTACATTTTTCTGAAAGGTTCGTTATGACAGAAAGCACAACTGGCAAGGCTGCCCGTATTTTGATTGTCGAAGATGAGGCGGCTATTCGTACGCTGATCTCCTTTGCCTGCGCAGCGGCGGGCTACGAAGTCGAGTGCGTTGAAGATGCCCTTCAGGCTCAAAGTATTGTTGACAGCAACCCGCCGGACCTGATACTGCTCGACTATATGCTGCCGGAATTATCCGGCGTAGACTGGCTCGTGCAGCTTCATGCTAATCCCAAAACAGAACATCTGCCCGTGATCATGCTCACGGCTCGCGGCAGTGAGACTGACCGCGTCAAGGGACTCAATGCCGGCGCTGATGACTATATCGTCAAGCCCTTTATGCCTCGGGAACTCATTGCCCGCATTCAGGCCGTTTTGCGCCGCTACCAACATCAGAATCAAACCAAAGAAGACAGTAAGAATACCGAGGTGGTCTGCGGGCCGCTCACCATGAATGAAGCGAGCTTTGAGGCTAAAGTTGACGGTCAGCCGCTTTCCTTATCGGCAAAGGAATTCAAACTTCTTCTGGTCTTTGCAAAAAATCCTGAACGAGTCTACAGCCGTGAGATGCTTTTGTCGCTCGTATGGGATAACGCCTACGTCGATGAAAGAACGGTAGACGTTCATATGCTGAGACTTCGTAAACAATTGCAGGGCACAAGAGCTGAAAATCTTCTGCAGACTGTTCGCGGCTTGGGTTATCGGGCTCATATTTCTGAATAAATTAAACCGTTTGTTGAGGTTTTTTAACGATGTCAGCAAAAAATCTTTCTCCGCGGCTTTTCTGTATTTTGGGACTGATTTTTGTTGCGATTATCGCGATACTCCTATACATCACTGTCAGTTGGGAAAACACTCTCATAGGGACCTGTCTGACGCTGGTGTTATTTATCTGTTACATCATCTTCAAGATGAGTGACGGCTGGATGAATTCCATCGAAGCCGAGCAAATTAAAAGTGACCAGACGCGCTTTACCGCTCGTATTGACCGCTATCGCCTTTCCCTTTCAGCTCTGCCCGAAGGCGTCATTTTGTTTCGCCAGGGTCACACCCTTGAGTGGTGTAATCCGGCCGCAGAAAAACACCTCGGAATCAAGCTCACCCAGCACCTCGGCATGGCATTGAACCTGGTATTTGATGACCCGAAAATCATCGAATATATGGAAAGGGGCGACTTTGGCAAACCCATTGAAATCAAGTCGCATGAAGCCGGCCGCATTCTGCTGCTTTCTGCCGTTGTCGCTGACAAAACACACTTTATCGTTGTCACGCGAGACATCACCGAACAAAGACGCATTGATTCGATGAGAAAAGATTTCGTGGCAAACGTCAGCCACGAGCTCAGAACCCCCCTTACCGTCATTACGGGTTTTTTGGACATGATTCTGCGCGGCAAGGAACTCGATGAAAAGACTCTGCATGAGCACCTCTTACTCATGCAGCAGGAAGCCAGCCGTATGCAGAATTTGGTAAACGACCTCTTATCGCTGTCTCGGCTTGAAAGTAAAGATGAGCGGGAATCTGATCCGCCTGAGGTAGTCAATATGCCTAAACTCGTAGCAGGCCTCGCAGAAGACGCAGTGGCGCTTTCCCGAGGCAGACACACCGTTGATACGGATATTTCAAACACTCAGGCCGTGCTCGGGCAAGTCGATGAGCTGCGAAGCGCCTGCCTGAACCTTGTCACCAATGCCGTTCGCTACACGCCTGACGGCGGCAGGATTGAAATCAGCTGGCGCTATGATCCCAAGGAAGAAACGGCAGTCTTTGCTGTCAAAGATAACGGCATCGGCATTGATCCGGAGGATATTCCGCGTCTTACCGAACGCTTTTACCGCGTCGACAAGAGCCGCTCTCGTGAAAAAGGCGGCACGGGTTTGGGGCTGGCCATTGTCAAACATGTCGCCATCCGCAATCACTGCCGTTTGGATATCCAATCCGAACCGGGTAAGGGATCAACTTTCAGTCTGATATTCCCTAAAGATTCTTTAATCGATTAGCCGTTCTTTTAATTGATTCGGCGCCGTAAGGCGCCGTTTCTTTTTTTTTAAATCAAATTTTGTTAAGAAAATAGCTGCCCAAAGCGCTCCGAAAGACTTGATGAGTGCTAGGCTAGAAAGGTCTGAAAAAAAGGAGTCTTATTATGAGCGCAAAGAAAAAAGAACAAGAAGAAAAAGCAGCCTGCACAGAGCTTAAAAAATCAGAAGTTCTCACTGAGCGCAAAATTGAAGCTTACAGCAAAGCTTTAAAGGCAGCACTTAAGGAAGAGCCGCCTGAAGAGCAGGTCCGCATTCTGAAGATTTTGGTTAAAAACGCCAAAGCGCATATCCGTGCAGCTGATCCTACGGCAGATAATCAGGATGAATTGGTTGAAAACTGGGAAAAGGCTGAATTTCCTTACAAGCACCGCATGAGCAACAAACGCTATGAGAAGGAGAAGTTGCCTCTTCAGGTTGAACTTCTGAAATTGCAGAAATGGGTGAAGGAAAACGATAAGAAAATCATCATCATTTTTGAAGGGCGCGATGCGGCCGGCAAAGGCGGCACCATTCGCACCTTCATGGAGCACCTCAATCCCCGCGGAGCAAGAGTAGTGGCTTTAGCCAAACCCACTGAAGCTGAAAAAGGTCAATGGTTTTTCCAGCGCTATGTTGCCCATTTGCCGACTCGGGGTGAAATGGTGCTTTTTGACCGCTCTTGGTACAACCGCGCTGGGGTTGATCGCGTCATGGGCTTTTGCACGCCGGAAGAGTACCTGGAATTTATGCGTCAATGCCCGCAATTTGAAGAAAATCTGATTCACTCGGATACGATTCTGATCAAGTTCTGGCTTTCGGTCACTCAAGACGAGCAGTGCCGTCGCTTTAAATCTCGCAAAATCGATCCTCTCAAACGCTGGAAACTCTCACCCATCGATATCGCCTCGCTTTCAAAGTGGGATGAGTACAGTAAAGCAGAAGAAGCCATGTTCTTTGCCACGAACACGGCATCGTGCCCCTGGATTGTCATTAAGAGCAACGATAAAAAACGCGCCCGCTTAAATGCCATGCGCTATGTTTTATCGATCATTGACTATGCAGAAAAAGATCCGAAAGCCATCGGCTCGGTCGATCCCCTGATTCTGTCAAGAGCCAATGTCAAACCCAATATCGGCACGGTGCTTGGCAGAGACAAAAAGAAAAAATAGTCCTTAAGAGAAGGCCCGCTGAACGCGGGCCTGATTGACTTTTAGCGGCCTTTGGCGATGAGTTCAATAATCTTGAGAGTCATGTCTAAAGAAGCTACGAAACTTTCAATCGGCATGAACTCAGCGTATCCGTGGTGATTGTGAGAACCCGTAAAGTAGTTAGGTGTCACCAAACCCCGTGCAGTCAAGGCAGAGCCGTCGGTACCGCCGCGCATAGCAACGGTCTTGGGCTCAATATTCAGGCTCTTTAAAGCTTCGTACATCAGATCAATCGGATAGCGATCTTCGCCCAGACCACCCGAGATATTGCGATAAATATCTTCTATATCGGCATGAATCTTGGCTCGCGGGTAGCGTTTGGAAGTGAATTCAACCACATCACGCACATACTGTTTGCGTGCTTCAAAGGTCTTATCATCAAAATCGCGGATATTAATCTGGATATGAGCTCGGGCCGGATTGCCCGACATGTTCTTAATCCAGTAGTAGCCTTCACGCACATCGGTGTTTTCAGGTGTTTCCAAACGATTAAAGCTATTGGCCAAATCCATCGCAATCAAAATCGGATTAAGCAGCACGCCCTTAGCTGAGGCCGGGTGCGTGGTCACACCTTCAATATCCACATGCACTTCTGCTGCGTTATAAGTTTCATAGACCAACTGCCCGATTTCACCTCCGTCAACCGTGTAGGCAAAATCCACTTTGAATTGGTCCAAATCAAGGAGCTTGGAGCCGCGCAGTCCCGTTTCTTCATCCGGAACAAAGGCGACTCGAATATCGCCATGAGGAATTTGTTCGGTCACTAAAATTTCCAGTGCCGTCATGATGTTGGTGACACCCGACTTATTATCCGCGCCCAAAACACTGGTGCCGTCAGTGAAAATAATGTCCTGACCGACGTAAGCACTTAATTCCGGATGTTCTTTGAGACGAATCCACAAATCTTTTTCTTTATTGAGGCAGACATCGCCTCCCACATAATGAATCACTTGCGGATGAATATCGGGTGACAGACCCACATCAACGGTATCAACGTGGGCTACGAAACCCACCGTCGGAACATTCTTAACCGTACCGGGAAGATAACCGGTCACATTTGCGTGCTGATCAACCTGAACATTCTGAAGACCCAATTCTTTCAATCCCGCCTCAAGCACTCGGGCCATCGTCCACTGCCCTTCTGTGCTGGGTACTTCCTTTACCTTGGGGTCACTTTGACTGCTGATAGCCAGATAACTTAAAAAGCGTTCCACTAACGCCTGCGCTTTCTGCTGATGATTCATTTCTCACCTCTTTATTCGTTAAAAAGACGCCCTAAAATCAGCGCACTTTTCAAATATAACGCCAAAAAGACCAAAAGAGGCAAAGATTTTGATACCTAAATGATAAAGAGCGGCCTTAAAGACCGCTCTTAACTAAACATCAAAGACTTAACAATTATTGACGAGCAATTTTGCGCTGAGCGCGCTGACGGATAAAGAGAGCCACCATGTTCAAACCCAGCACCATCAATACAAGCAGACAAGCCGTACCATACTGCATGGGACGCGTTGCATCCACGTCAACGCTGGATGTCGCCAACACATAGATGTGGTAAGGCAGACTCATCACCGGATCTAAGACCGAATCACCCATCTTCGGCGTGTAAAACACAGCAGCCGTATACATAATAGCTGCGGTTTCACCAGCTACACGGGACAAAGCCAGGATGTTGCCGGTCAAAATACCGGGAAGCGCTGCAGGCAAAATAATCTTGAAAATCGTTTGCTGCTTATTGGCCCCAAGAGCCAAAGAAGCTTCACGCCAGGCTTGCGGAACTTGGTTTAAAGCGGCTTCCGTCGTGTTGATCACAATCGGCAAAGCCAACACAGCAAGCGTCAGGACACCGGAGAGTAAGCTCACACCGAAACCGCAGATCGTCACAAAGAAAGTTAAACCGAATAAACCGAAAATAACCGAAGGCACACCGGAGAGGTTCGACACAGCCAGGCGAATCGCTTCTACTAAGCGGCCCGATCCACCGTACTCGGTCAAATACACGGCGGTACTGACGCCCAAAGGCAAAGCGATCACGGTGGCGCCCACGGCAAGCCAGAAGGTACCCACAATGCAGGGCCAGACACCGCCTGCGGTCATCATGTCACGGGGCGGTTCAAACACAAATTCCCATGAAAGAGCCGGCAGAGCGTTATCGAGCAGATAAAGCAAAATAGCCACAATGACGCCTGCGCTCACCAAAGTTGCAAAGCGCATCAGGAAAAGGCCGATGTGCTGATAGGCATAGCGCCAAGACGGATTACGTTCAACAGACATCATCTTCTCCTTAGTGCTTGCCGCCGATTTGGAATTTCTTCGTGAGGAAGAAGGCCATGGCATTAAAGATAAAGGTTGTCACGAAAAGCACAAGGCCCGTCGCAAACAAAGCATAGTAGTGAGTGGAACCCACGGCTGCTTCAGCCATTTCAGCAGCAATTGATGCAGTCATCGGACGCAGCGGATCAAAGAGACTTTCCGGAATAATGGCTGCGCCGCCCGCCACCATCAAGACCACCATGGTTTCACCCAAAGCACGGGAAATACCCAACATAATGGCCGTACCGATACCGCCTAAGGCGTAGCGGAACTGAACTTTATAAAGCGTCTCCCAGCGCGTTGCTCCCAAAGCCAAAGAAGCTTCAGACAGAGCAACCGGCACATTTCTCAGTGCGTCTTCAGAAATGGAGCAGATAAAAGGAATACACATCAGACTCAACATCACCGAGGCGTTGAGCCAGTTCAAACCTGAATCCAGTCCGACACTTTCCTGCAGCCAGGGGGCCACCACGACCATACCCAAAAAGCCTACGATCACTGAAGGCAGTGCCGCGAGCAATTCAATGGCCGGTTTAACAATACTGCGTACACGGGGGCTCGCAAAATAGGCTAAATAAGCAGCGGTCAGGAGTCCCATCGGCAACGAAATCAAAGTGGTCGTTGCGGCCACGGCAAGGCTGGCAACCAACAAAGCCCCGATTTCAAAGTCGGGATTGGAGCCTGTCGGATACCATTCGGTTCCGAACAGAAACGTGAAGAACGGTACTTCACGCAAAATAGGCAGAGCTTGAGTGAGCAGAAAAACCAAAATGGCAGCGAGAGCCACAATTGAGAGCATGGCTATCGCTGCCAAAGACTTTTCAAACCCCTCGCCTCGTTTAAATAACGTCATAACGAATTCTCAAAGGGTTTGCGAAGTCAATTATTTCTTAGCAGGCAACGGAACGAAGCCGACTTCCTTCACAGAAACCTGACCTTCGGGAGACAAAGCGAAGTCGATCAAAGCCTTCGTATCGCCCTTGGGTTGACCGTTCGTGAAGAGATAGAGGTCACGGGCAAGCGGCCACTTGCGGGACAAGGCGCTTTCAGCAGAAGCCTTCATGCCACCGATTTCCAAGTCTTTAATGTCCTTAGTGATGTAACCCAAACCAACGTAACCGATAGCGTTCGGGTTCTTGGCAACGGTTTGCAAAACAGCGCCGTTGGAAGCTTGCAGGAGGGCGCGTTGTTGAACACGTTCACCCTTCATCACGAGTTCTTCCCAGGTTTCAAACGTACCGGAAGAAGAGTCACGGCTTACAACCGTGATACGGGCATCAGGACCACCGACTTCTTTCCAGTTGGTGATACGGCCGGCGTAGATGTCGCGGATTTGTTGCAGGCTCAAATCCTTCACCGTGTTCTTCGGGTGAACGATCGGAACGATAGCGTCAATAGCGACCGTGAAACGAACTGCTTCACCGCCGTTCTTCTTCACGTTTTCAACTTCTGCGGGCTTCATATCACGGCTGGCCATAGCCACATCCGTGGTCTTGTCCATCAGGGACTTGATACCATGACCGGAACCGCCGCCGGACAAGGAAACTTGAATGTCCTTGTGCTTGGCCATGAACGTTTCACTGATCTTTTGCATGGCGGGCAAAACCGTCGTAGAGCCGTTCACAACAACGGTACCGGCGGCAGCAGCAAAAGAGGCCATACCAATGCAACCGGCCACTAAAGCAGAAATCAAAGTACGTTTCATATTGAAAGTTCCTTATAAAAGAATTTTTAGATCGTATGTCGTTTGAACTTGTGCGCTATTGTGAATCGCGCATATGACCAAATAGTGACGACTTTATGAAATTTTGATGAACAAAGGTCCTTTGCCTGACTTTTCCAAACAGCCTAAAGCATAGAAACCGATTGATACGGCTGAAAATTTTGTTTTTATGAGTTCAATTTTTCTTCAGGATCGATTTTGACGTACTTAAACTCAACTGCATCAAATAAGCCCCTGTCGGTCACTCGCAAATAAGGAATGACAGCCAAAGGCAAAAAGCTCAATGCCATGACGGGATGGACATTCTCTCGGATATGAAAAGCTTCATGAGCCGTTTTAATCAGACGGCTCTTGCGCTGTGCCGTTTCCGGCGCCGGCGCTTTTGTCATCAAGCCGCCAACTTCAAGCTGCAATGAGTCAATGACTTTGCCCTGTCTTACCAAAACAACTCCGCCTTGCTGATCCTGCAATGCTTTCACGGCTGCAAACATATCGGCATCATTGTCTCCCACAACAACGATATTGTGAGAATCATGAGCAATGGTGCTCGCAATGGCTCCGTTTAAAGCATGATCGTCTTCAATCATGCCTTTAACCAAACCGAGACCGATGTTGCCCGCAGCGTGATGCCTTTCAATAACAGCCAGCTTCAATATTCCCGGATTAAGAGCGGGAGCAAAGTTACAGTTCCCATCAGTTTGAACCGGTAAAACCAAGTGCTCGGTTACGAGGTCTCCAGGCTTTAAACCGATCACTCTTGCCTTGCCGCTTGAAGTCATAATCTCAAAACTGTCTTTTGGCAAAGCTTTGATATGAACGGTTTCGGTTAAATCCTTCGGCGCTTTTGATTCCGCTTGCGGTGTAATCATGACTCCATGTTCGGCAATCTTTTTACCAGCGACCCAAACGGACTTCACATTAAAATCAACCAAATTATCCAAGACGATGAGATCGGCATCCCGTCCGGGCACAACAGCTCCTTTATTTTTAAGTCCGAAATGCTCAGCCGTATTAATCGTTGCCATCCGCAATGCTTCCATGGCATCGACTCCGCAAGCCACAGCCCTGCGCACCACATTGTTGATGCGCCCTTTGGCGAGCACATCATCGGGAGAGGCATCGTCGGTACATAAGCAAAAGTGACGGCTGTTTTTCTCTGTAATCGAGCGGCTCAATACTGACACATTCTGTCCGGCAGAACCCTCTCGCATGAAAATCGTCATACCGCGGCTTACCCGATCACTCACCTCCTCTTCTGTACTGCACTCATGATCGCTTGTGACGCCGCTTAATGCGTATGCGGATAATGCCGCACCGGCTGTAAGGGGACTGTGGCCGTCAATGAGTTTGCCGTGAGCTCTAGTGAGAAGCACCTTTTTTAAAATATCAGGATCGCAGGAGAGCACTCCCGGAACATTCATGAGTTCTGCCAAACCGAGCACTTCGTCCTTGCCCATCAAATCGGTTAAATCACCGGCTGCAAGCGTTGCTCCTGATGTTTCAAAGGGTGTTGCTGGAACGCAGCTTGGCAGCATAAACCGAACGGTGATTTCTGCTTCTTTGGCCTCCTGCATCATAAAGCGAATGCCTTGAATACCTGCCACATTGGCGATTTCATGAGGATCGGCCACAATCGTTGTGGTACCGTACGGTGCAATGAGCCTGGCAAACTGGATGGGAGTGAGCATGCCGGACTCAATATGAACATGCGCATCAATCAAGCCAGGCGCAACAAGCGCTCCATTGAGATTGATTGTTTCAAGAGCACTTGCCCGGCAGTCTCTGCCTGCATCAATAATCTTGCCCTTATCAATAAAAATATCGGCTCCGTCAATGATTTCACCGGAAAAAACATCGACTAAGCGAACGTTTTGAAGCCTTAGTTCGCAAGGGATTCGCCCCATAACGCAATCAATCTGATGCTTCAGACTATCCGCGGTTTCAATGCAGTCTGTCATTCCTACCCTCAACTAAAATACAGTTGTTTTGTCCATACGGACTAACCTCATTCTTGAATACATTTTGAAGCTGAATTCGTCACATCCTTTTTGTCAAAATCTCAAATCTTTTTTAAGTTTTTAATAATTTTTTATTGGTAAATCATATTTTTTTATTAGAATTAAAGACAATGGTACTTCTGTCTGTGTTCTAAGGAGACGAAATGGCTAAAACGCTTTATCAGAAAATTGTCGACGCTCATACCGTCAAAAGAATCGACGCCAATACCGTTTTACTCTACTGCGACATTCACTTTGCCAACGAATACACCTCTCCTCAGGCTTTTGCCGGACTGATCGAAAGAAAGATCAATGTGTTAAGCCCCGACTCGCATCTCTGCGTCGTTGATCACATCATTCCGACTCATGATGAATCCCCTCGCCGCATTTATGACGAAGCTTCTCTCATTCAGGCTCAAACACTCGAAAGCAACTGCAAACGCTTCGGGATTGCTGCTTTCTACGGTCCCGACAGTCCCCTTCAGGGAATTGAGCATGTTGTCATGCAGGAGCAGGGCCTCGTGCGACCCGGCATGGTTGTGATCTGCGGCGACAGCCATACTACGACCCATGGAGCGATCGGTGCTCTGGGGTTCGGTATCGGCACATCGGAAATCGAACATATCCTTGCTACGCAAACACTCGTTTATCGTTTAGCCTCAACGATGCGCATTACGATTGAGGGAAGGCTTGAAGGTGCAGCGACCGCCAAAGATCTCGTTTTAGCTGTTTTGAGAAAAATCAGTGCAAGAGGCGCCTTGGGCGCTGTAGTGGAGTACAGCGGTGAAGCCGTTAAGGCACTCTCTGTTGAAGAACGCATGACGCTTTGCAACCTCACGGTTGAAGCAGGCGCCCGCGGCGCAATGGTCGCGCCTGATGAAAAGTCTCTGAAATGGGTAGCCCAACACGCAAAAAATCTCACTGAAAGCGATAGTAAAGCTATGCGTGAATATGCCGAGACTTTGTATTCTGACGCCGATGCCCATTTTGATAAAGAAGTCTTTTTTGATGCCTCTTCAGTCAAACCTATGGTCACCTGGGGCACGAGTCCCGACCAGGCGATCGCTTTCGATGAGGCCATTCCGACGCCGGAATCATTTACTGACGCGGTTGAAAAAGAAGCCGCCCAAAGAGCCTTGCATTATCAAGGCTTAAAAGCAGGAGAAATGATTTTAAAAACGCCTATTCAACACGTTTTTATCGGCTCCTGCACCAATTCCCGGTTATACGATCTGCAGGCCGCAGCGGCCGTTATCGAAGGCCGTCATGTTGCACCGGGAGTCAGGGCTCAAGTGGTGCCGAGTTCCATGCAGATTCGATCCCAGGCAGAAGCTTTAGGATTAGACACTATTTTTAAAGAAGCCGGTTTTGAGTGGCGAAAAAGCGGCTGTTCGCTGTGCCTGGCAATGAACGATGACATCCTCGCAGAGGGTGTGCGCTGCGCCTCAACCACAAACCGTAATTTTGAAGGCCGTCAGGGCCGCGGCAGCCGCACACATTTAGTGAGCCCCGAAACGGCAGCCGCCAGTGCAGTGATGGGTTATCTTTGCCCGAAAACCGAATTGGAGTGAAAAATGGAAAAACTCATTACGCTTACGGCCGTAGCTGCTCCGATTGATGTCGATAATATGGACACAGACCAATTAATGCCCAAACAGTTTCTCAGAGGCATTGATAAGTCGGGTTTGGCCAAGGGGCTGCTTTATAACCACCGCCATTTATCTGACGGCTCTTTAAATCCGGATTTTGTACTTAATAAACCGGGCTTTGAAAATACCCGCATTATCGTTGCCGGTCCTAATTTCGGCTGCGGCTCAAGCCGCGAGCATGCAGTTTGGGGACTGATGCAATACGGCATTCGAGCGGTGATTGCTGCCGGGTTCGGGGAAATTTTCTATTCCAACTGCTTCAATAACGGACTTTTGGCAGCCAAAATTACTCCTCAAACTTCCGTTGAGCTTTTTAACTATCTTTCTGATAAAGAACCCAAAGAGTTGACTGTCAGTGTCAAAGACAAAAGCATCCGCAGCGTCGACGGCACCATGCATTGGAATTTTGAATTGGCAGAGCGCCATCAGACAATGCTTCTGGAAGGTCTCGATATGCTTGAGACCACAATGAAAGAGTTGGAAATCATTAAAAAATTTAAAGCTGACCACGAAAAAGCTTTCCCCTGGATGAGCCATTTGGCTGGGCGTTTCGCTAAAAACGAATAATTTCAGAAAGAATTTTCCAAAATTTGCCGCTGCATACGCCTTTTAGCTTATTTATCAGGCGGCGCAGCGGCATTTCTTTGTTAAAATCGAAAAACTCAGACTTGCTATATCTGTGTTGTGCGTCAAGACTTGTCATTCTCTTAACCCAATTCCCCAGTCGATTTCGCACTTTTTTAGTTTCGTGCGCGCTCATCTTTAAGTCGTCCGTGCCCTCTAAACAAACAGCAACGAGGTAGAAATGGAATTTTTAGATCATCTTTTCGGTGACATTAACAGTGTTCTTTGGGGTGTTTTTGTTTTGATTCCGCTTTTATGCGGAACCGGCATTTTCTACACTTTCAAACTGCGTTTTGTTCAAATTCGGCTTTTTCCGACTGCGTTGCGCTTTCTTTTTAATAACGCAACGCTTTTCGGCAAGCGGGCAGACCAAAGCGGAATGAGTTCATTTCAGGCTCTGGCCACCGCTGTTGCCGCCCAGGTCGGCACGGGTAACGTTGCCGGCGCTGCCACCGCCATTGTTGCGGGCGGCCCCGGTGCCCTTTTCTGGCTATGGGTTGCCGCGTTTTTCGGAATGGCCACGATTTTTGCCGAAGCAGTTTTGGCTCAGACCTATAAAGTCACCGGAGAAAATGACCGAGTGGTTGGCGGTCCGGCTTTCTACATTTCGCTCGGCTTGGGCCCGAAATTTAAACCGATGGCGGTCTTTTTCTCTGCAGTTGCCATTATTACGATGGGCTGCATGGGCAGCCTTGTTCAGTCCAATACAGTTTCTCAAGCCTTAAACCACGCTTTTGATATCCCGCTTTTAGTCTCAGGGATCGGCGTGGCGATTTTGTCCGGTCTTGTCATGTTCGGCGGCATGGCCAGTCTTGCCAGTGTCACGGAAAAACTTGTCCCCTTTATGGCAGGTCTTTATTTGATCGGCGGCAGTTACGTTCTGGTTTGTCACTACGATCAGATCCTGCCCGCTTTTGAACTTGTTTTTACTGCGGCCTTTAACCCTGAAGCCGTGGGCGGCGGTGCGCTGGGTCTTACTGTTGCCAAAGCCATGCAGTTCGGTGTTGCCCGGGGTTTATTTTCAAACGAAGCCGGTATGGGTACTACGCCTCATGCTCACGCTGTGGCTAAAGTCGAACACCCGGCAGAACAAGGGTTAGTCGCCATTTTCGGCGTCTTCACAACGGTATTGATCGTCACTTTCACCGTGTTGGTGATTCTGGTTACAGGCGTGATGGACTTTAACACCACAGGCATTGAACTCACTCAAAAAGCCTACAACGTCGGATTAGGTACGGTGGGCGTTCAATTTGTCGCGGTTTGCTTATTCTTTTTTGCTTATTCAACGATCATTGCCTGGTATTTTTTCAGCGAACAAAATGTCCGCTATCTTTTCCACGGACGGGGCATTTTTGTCTATCGTCTGGTTGTCTGTGCTTTCCTTGTTCTCGGAGCAGTCACTCACGTTAACCTCGTCTGGACCCTTTCAGACTTCTTTAACGGTATCATGGTGATCCCCAACGTGATCGCGCTCTTACTTTTGCACAAAGTAGTCGGCTCATCGTTAAAAGATTTTGAAGAGAAACTCAAGAAAGCGAAACTTTTCTGATATGGCAAATTCTTTATTGGTCGTTGCTCCGATGGAAGGTCTCACAGGCTTTGCCTTCCGTCGCGTGCATGCTCATTTTTTCGGTGAGGCTGATGCTTACTTTCTGCCCTTTATCACGCCTACAACGCTTCCCCGATTTACCGATCGGCAAATGCGTGAATTAGCGCCCGATATTAATGTGGGCATTAAAGTTGTCCCGCAGCTTCTGACCCGCAGAGTGGAGGACTTCGTTTGGTCGGCTAAAGCTTTGGCTGATTTAGGTTACGATGAAGTCAATCTCAATTTGGGTTGTCCTGCGGGAACTGTAGTCGCCAAAGGCAAAGGCTCGGGATTTTTAAGAGAACCGGCAGAACTTCAGCACTTTCTTGACAAAATATTTGATGCCGACCTTCCGATTGCCATTTCGCTTAAAACACGGTTGGGTTGGTCGGATGAACAGGAATTTGACCTCCTTGCCGACGTCTACAACCACTATCCCCAGATGAAGTCTCTTACCATTCATCCGAGAGTGCGTACGGATTTTTATAAGGGAGACGTCCGGGAGAACATCTTTAAGCACTACTTCGGTCTTTTGAAGATGCCGATCGGCTACAACGGTGATGTCATAACGACAGCGGATATTGAACGTATTGAAAACACGTATCAGCCCCTGGCGCATATCATGGTGGGCAGAGCGCTCATGGCGGACCCTGCGCTTTTCAGAAAAGCCAAAGGCGGCAAACCGGCATCACTTGAAGAATTGAAAACTTATTATGAAGCATTGCTTGAAAGCTACTGCGTGGCTTTCGGCAGCGTTAAAAATGCTGTCATGCGGATGAAGGAATATTGGTTCTTTCAGCATAATCTTTTTGAAAATGCCGAACGTGCGGTCAAATCGGTTTATAAAGCCAAAACGCTTCAGGATTACGAAGACACAGTCCGAAATATTTTTGAAAATTGTCCGCTAAAGGAAAATGCCTCATACGGCTGGAAAAAGCCTTTGATTTAGTGCAGAAGTTAACGGCGAATTCGCACAAAATAGCACTTTGCTTTAAAATGACAGCTCTCTTTTTGGATGGGCCTGTAGCTCAGTCGGTTAGAGCAGCGGACTCATAATCCGTTGGTCGTGGGTTCGAGCCCCACCGGGCCTACCATCCTTTTTCTTCCTTCTGAAACCTTCGGAAACAGTTTTACCTTCCGCATTACCCTATAATCAGATCGTTCGCGTTGACTTTTCGTCAGGGTAATTCCATGCCTTCCATTTTTAAACTTAGTGCCTGTGCTCTTCTGGGACTGTCACTTTCGGGACTTTCTGTTGCTGCTTTACCGGGTGATCCCCCGGCACTTGCCCATATCAGCACATTAAGCGCCTTTCAGACCGGCGTTTATCACTTCTACGACCAGAATCAAAGCCTTTATAAACTCGGGAAAAAATCCGGTAAAAATTACCGTCTTACCACTCAATACTCGAAAGGGGCTCCGAAATATTTCTCTTATGCCACCACCAAGGACTGGACGGTGAGAAACGGCGTTTTGCAAAGACCTTCTTCACCCAATTCAGCCCGTGCAGCGGCAGGAAACAAGGTCAATATCGTTAAACAAGGTCAGGCAAGCGGTCTTGCGGTTGAGCTCAAAGCCTATGATGTCTCCGAGCAATCCATTGCCTCCTACTTAAAACTTCAAAACGGTAAAGACACGAAACTGTCAGAAAAAGTTTCCCGTTGGGCGAAGTTTGCGCCGGGCTCTGTTGCCTACGAACCGGTCATTACCAGCCTTCGCACGGAGCTTATCGTTCCGCAGACCAATATTTTTACGGGGCAAAAAACTGTGGAAGGTTTTGTCAAAGCTTTCTCCGGCAAAATTCCCAATTGCCTGCGCTATGAGAAGCGCTCCGGCTCTCAGCCCTATGCCATTCGATTCACGAACCGAAAAGGCAATACGGGCAACATTGAAATCTATGAGGCCAAACGCGGCAAAGTCTTCTGCGAAGTTGACGGCCCCAAAGTAGCTGACGGCTCCTACAGAATTCAAACGATTAACGGCACTAAAGTCCTCGCCCTTAACTTCCCCAAGCATATTGACCGCCGTGACATCGGTATTCACTCAAGCGAAAGCGGTGCTTTGGACTTTGCCTTTATCGAAGTGAAAAAGCCCCACGCTCAGGTTTTGCCGGGCCGCATCCTGCACGCAAAACGAGCATTTACCGACAACCAGTATCGTTTCAACAAAACTGCCGCTGAAAGCATTCAAAATGCTTTGAAATAGCGTCTCGCAGAGCCGGTTTTCGACCGGCTCTTTTTGTACTCATTTCAGGATTCTCAAGGAGAGAAAAAGTGACCAAAAACTATATTAAAGAGATGATTGAAACTCGCCGCACAATCCATCGCCGCCCCGAAGTCGGCTGGACAGAGTTCGAAACAATGTGGTTAGTCTGCAGCCAATTGCAAAAGTGGGGCATTCCCTATCTTCTCGGTACAAAAGTCATCAATCCCTCTTTTGTAATGGGACGCTACGTAACAGAAGTTAAAGACGCCATTGCAAGGGCCATTCGTCACGGTGTACCGGAAAGCTTTATCGAAAAAACCGAAGGCTATACGGGTGCCGTTGCCATTATTGAAACCGGCCGCCCCGGTCCTGTCACGGCCTTTCGCTGCGACATGGATGCGCTGCCTGTCAGAGAGTCTGACGATCCCGCTCACCTGCCGGCCAAAGTTGGTTTTGCTAGCGAGATACCGGGCGTGATGCACGCCTGCGGGCACGATGCTCACACTGCAGTGGGCTTAACCGTCGCTCACTGGCTCTGGGACCACAAGGACGAATTCTGCGGGACATTTAAGATTCTTTTCCAGCCTGCGGAAGAAGGCGTCAGAGGGGGCCGTCCCATGGCCGAATCCGGCATTCTCGACGATGTTGATTGGCTCGCCGGCAGCCACGTCGGGGGCGACTTTCATAGCGGAGAAGTGAGTGTTCAAAAAGCGGGTTTTTTGGCCTCAACCAAATTCGATATCCATTTCACAGGCCTTGAAGCTCACGCTGGAGGCAACCCCGAAAAGGGCAGAAACGCTTTGGTCGCAGCGGCCTGTGCCACGATGATGATTCAGGGCATTCCGAGACACAGCGGAGGCGACTCGCGGGTTGCAGTCGGCAAACTTGTCGCTGGCGAAGGTCGCAACATCATTGCCTCTCACGCCATGATGCAAATGGAAGTCAGAGGCGAAACCCAGGAAGTCAATGACTTTATGGCCGAAAACGTCGAACACATCATCGAGGGCGTGGAAAAAGCCTATCAGGTTAAAGCCGAGGTTCAACGCGTGGGTGAAGCTTCTACACTTGTCGTTTGTCCGGAATTCATGGACAAAATGGAAGAAGCGATCCGAGAGGTTAAAGGCGTCAAGCTGATGCCGCGCTACGACGGACCGTCAGGCTCTGAAGACTGCTCATGGCTCATTCGAAAAGTGGCCGAGCACGGCGGTCAGGCGGGCTTTTTCCTCTATGGCTGCGAACATAAGGGACATCACCGCCCGGACTTTGATGTTCAGGATGAAAAGAATTTACCCGTTGCGTTTAAAGTCTTTTTGAGTTTTGCCAAACTCATTAACGGCAAACACTAAAGAAAATTGAGCCGCAGACAAAACCTTTATATTCTGCGGCTCATAATGTTTTTTTAGTTTTATTTCAAAACATATCCGTAGGCGCGCTTTCTGCCGTCAGGATCTTCCTGAATATAGACCCCCTGCAGTTCAGGCGAAAAACCCGGCATCCGATTGATGCCCTCTTCGAGAGCAAGGAAGTACTGCAGGACGGCTCCTCCCCACACTTCTCCCGGCACGCAGCACAGAACGCCCGGCGGATAAGGCAAAGCGCCTTCAGCGGCTATACGGCCTTGAGCCTTTTCAAGCGGCACCAGCTCCACATGACCGCGGATAAATTCAAAATGCGCCTGCTGAGGCTGCATCGCCATCTTCGGGAAATGCGCTTTGCGGAACATATCTTTTTGAAGTTGTTTCACGTTGCGGCTCTTATAGAAATCGTGCATTTCCTGACAAAGCTGACGAATGGTATAACCGCGGTAGCGCTCTTCATTGTTGTGATAAACCCCGGGCAATACTTCTGAGAGCGGTGCATCAGCGTCAAGCAGCTCTTCAAAGCGCTTGATTTGACTCACCAAGTGGCTCATCTTGGCCATATCTTCGGCAGGCGTCATCAAAAAGAGGATGGAATTTAAGTCACACTTTTCCGGAATGACGTTGTTTTCGCGCAGATAGTTGGCAAGAATGGTCGCCGGCACGCCAAAATCCTCGTACTCCCCGGTTTCGGTATTAATTCCCGGCGTCGTCAAAAGGAACTTGCACGGATCAACAAAATACTGATGTTCGCCGTACCCTTCGAAAGCATGCCACTTTTCACCGGGTTTAAATTCAAAGAACTGAAGATCCTGAGCCATCTGCTCGGTATCAAAGCTTTCCCAGGGTCTGCCCTGCACCATAAGCGGCACAAAGGGCTTAATGTAGCGGCAGGTCTTCAAAAGCAGTTTTCTTGCTTCAATCCCCACCTTCACACAGTCAAGCCACAAAGCCTTGCCGAGCTCTCCTTCGTGCATTTTTGCGTTGACATCAAGCGCAGCAAAAAGCGGATAGAAGGGGCTCGTTGAAGCGTGCATCATGAAGGCGTTATTCAAACGCTTATGCGGCACATAGCGCTCCTGCCCTTTAATGTGTCTGTCCTTTTTATGAATTTGAGAGGTTTGTGAAAAACCGGCCTGCTGCTTGTGCACGGACTGCGTCACAAAGATTCCGGGATCTTCAGGGCCAAGCTCTAAAAGAAGGGGCGAACAGTCCTTCATCATCGGAATGAACTGCTCATAGCCCACCCAGGCAGAATCAAACAGAATGTAGTCACAGAGGTGCCCGATGGTATCGACCACCTGACGGGCGTTATAAATCGTTCCGTCGTACGTACCCAACTGAATCACTGCCAGGCGGAAGGGGCGCTTCAATTCGGCTTTTTCAGGCGCCACTTCACGCACTAAAGCGCGCAGGTAGTCTTCGTCAAAACAGTGCGCATCAATGCCGCCGATAAATCCGTAGGGGTTGCGGGCGGTTTCAAGATAAACCGGCGTCGCTCCTGCCTGAAGCAGCGCCCCATGGTGATTGGACTTGTGATTGTTGCGGTCAAAAAGCACCAGATCGCCCGGCGCTAAAACGGCATTGAGCACCACTTTATTGGATGCCGACGTACCGTTTAAAACAAAGTAGGTTTTATCGGCATTGAAAATTTTGGCTGCAGCCTTCTGTGCAGCACATGGCGCACCTTCATGAATCAAAAGATCGCCCATGGAGACGTCCGCGTTACAGAGGTCAGAGCGGAAAATGGACTCACCGAAGAAATTGTAGAAGGCTCGGCCTGCCGGGTGACGCCTGAAAAAAGCTCCTCCCTGATGCCCCGGGCAGTCAAACTGAAGGTTGCCCGCACGAACATACTCTTCAAGGCTTCCGAAAAAAGGCGGCAGCAGCTTACTTTCATATTGCCCCGCCGCATGATCAACCTGACGGCCGTAAAAAGCACGGTTGCTCGGATTGGGCTCAAAAATGCCGTACAAGCGGCCCACAGGCAATTCTGTCCGGCCGTCGGTCACAGCAAAAACAGGAAGATTTAAATGCAGGCTTTCAATTTCTTCGAGTTTGCCCGCTGCTAAGTCCTCATCGCTTAAAACTGACGCAGAGACCTCCATCCAGTCGGCCTCAGCAAGAGGCACCTGCTTGCGATCGGATTCAATCTTGCCCTGCAAGGCGGCGCTTACTGCAATCTTCAATGCTTTCATTGAAAAAATCCTTTGGAAAATTTTGACCATTTCGGATCAATTTTTTTGATCCTTAACCGACAGGTTTCACACCGTCAAGGTAGCACAATTCGGCTGAAAATAGTCCTTAACGACTCAGCTCAATTCATTGAGCACTTCAGACATCGTCTCGGGTGACTTTGCGCACAACATAAAGTTTATCGTTTTCGCGTACTTTTTCAGGAACTTTAAACGTAATATCCATCCCCTTTTCAATCTCAGTAACGCAGACGTTATCGAGCAAAATCTGTTCAGGCGTGACGTAAACTGCTCCGGTTGTAGGACCTGTAATGAGCAGTTTTTCTCCCGATTTAAAGTTTTGCGCCTGAACTAAGAATTCCGCCACACCGAGCTTGGAGTAGTACTTCAGGCACTTACCCGTATAAATCTTCTTTTCGGTTGCTAGCGACCCATAATTTTCAGTGAGCTCTCCAATGGGCTGCCCCAAATAGAACCCGTCCCAGAATCCACGGTTAAAGACCGTAGCCAGACGTTCGTCCCAACTCTTAGAGAGCGCCTCATTCCAGCGTCCCTCTGCAATAGCCTTTAAAGCCTCGTCATAGCATTCGACTACCGTGCGCACATATTCCGGTCCCCGGGCACGCCCTTCAACTTTGAAAACCCGAACACCGGCCTTGACCATTTTGTCCAAAAAACCGATCGTTTTCAGGTCTTTCGGACTCATAATGTATTCATTGTCGATTTCAAACTCAATGTCGCGCTCCTTGTCTTTGGCAATATATGAGCGCCGGCACGTCTGAATGCAGCTGCCGCGATTGGCGCTGTAGCCGCGAGTCGATAAGCTCAGATAGCACTTGCCGCTCACAGCCATACAAAGCGCTCCGTGGCAAAACATCTCAATGCGCACGGGTTTACCTGACGGTCCGCAGATTTTTTCTTCATCAATAGCGCGTGAAATCGCTGTGACCTGCTTTAAGTTAAGCTCACGCGCGAGCACCACAACGTCAGCAAATTGAGAGAAAAAGCGCAGCGACTCCACGTTGGAAATATTCAACTGTGTCGACAGATGCACTTCTAAGCCGATCTCACGGCAGTAGCTCATCACAGCCACGTCAGAAGCGATAATGGCATCGATTCCGGCCTTTTTGGCGGCATCCAATATCTCGCGCATCAGGGGGCGCTCTTCATCGTAAATGATGGTATTGACAGTGAGATAGCTCTTAATACCATGGTCTTTACAAATTCCTGCGATTTCTTTGAGATCGGCAATCGTGAAAGTTTTTGCAGAATGGGCCCGCATGTTGAGGTTTTCAACCCCAAAGTAAACGGCATCGGCTTTAGCCTGAATAGCAGCAAAAAGCGACTCGCGGGAGCCCACCGGAGCCATGATTTCAAAATCACTTCTCTTTAACATCGTTAATCCTTAAAAACCGCTTTCAGGCTGCGATTCAAAATCAAGCACCATGTCATACCAGGCAGCGCCTCCGTGTACGGAAGCCGAAAGACCTTTATTGACAAAGCCAAACTGCTCATAAAAAGGAATTAATTTTTCCTTGCATGTCAAAATCACCCCGCAGCGCTTTTCCTCCCGAGCTTTTTCAATCATTTCCATCATCAGCAATGACGCATAGCCCTGATGTCTTTTTTGAGGAATAACGGCTAATCCGAACACACTTTGCCAGGCACCCTTGGGATTGTGCAGCCCGGCATCTTCATAAAGGTCATCGGTAATCGTCTGTTGATCGGTCACCATGCCGTCAATTAAGCCGCAGATTTTGCCTTCATCTTCCAAGACAAGAAAATAATCGGCAAAAACAGACAGACGTTTTTTAAAGTTATCCAAACTGCAGGCTTCTGCCGGCGGAAAGCTTGCGCTTTCCACTTGAGCCAGTGCCTCGGCATCGTCAATCGTCGCAGTGCGAACTTCAATCATTACAGTTCCTTAAAAAAGAAGCGCCCGAGCTCAAAACTAGGCCGAGGGCGCTTTTTTAGCTGCTTTCACAGCTCAAAAAAGTTAAATCTTACTTCTTCCATTTTCCGTGTACGAGCACCACGCGATAACCGTCGGCATCTTCATAGGCAACACACGGCCACTTGCCGTTAACGTACTGAATCGGAGGCGTCACCTGAGGAACACCGGCCTGAAACATCGCTTCAAGTCTGCTGGACCAATGCTCATCTTCTTCAATACAAAATACACGGTAGTGTTCAGAAGAGGGTGCTCTCGGAGCCGTTTCACTGCCTCTGACCTGAGAGAATTCAAACTGATACGGCCAGTCTTTGTGACCCAACAAAACGGTATCCATTCCGTCGACATTTTCACTTCGATCGAGAACCTCAAAACCCAAACCGTCACGATAGAAAGGTAAGAGCAATTCAATGTCTTTCGTTTGGCGTGATAAACGCAACTTCGGATAAGCCGTCATGTCTGAAACTCCTCATTTTCTGACTTTCAAAACCGATTTTTTAATTATAAGCGGAGTTAAGTATTTTTTTGTCTTTTTCTGCCGGCAAGAGCACTCAAAAATCGTAGGAAAATCAGCCCGTTTCCATTAAAATAAGTGGATTCAACAGCGTTTTTATAGGACATCGGAATTGAAGCTCAGCATTAAGACTCAAGCTATTGACAAAATCAGCGCCCAAGCGCTCATTATCGGGCTTTTTGAAAAAGCCAAATCGCCCAGAACCGGCGCCGATGTCGAGGCTCTTGCCGATTCAGTGAGCGACATGGTGGCTATCGACGGCTTTCAAGCTCGTCTGGGTGAAGTCACACGGGTGCTTCGTCCTATGGGATTGGCTGCACGGGAACTGGTTCTTGTGGGCCTGGGCGCTCAGGAAAAATTTGACGAAGAAACTTTAACGACTGCAGCGCGCGCTGCTTTTTCCGCTACCCGAGCTGAAAGCGTAGCGGTCATGCTTGATGATTGGCGGCTTGAAAATAAAACCGATGAATGGTCTGTTTTACAAGTTGCCATGGCAGCCGGCACCGCTATTGAGCCTTTAAGCGAAGAAAACCGCCGCCTCATTGAAAAGCGCCGCGTAAGTATCGTAGTGTCAGAAAAAGGAACGGCTTTAAACGAAGCGGCAAAAATCGGCGAAGCGATCGCTCAGGCGATTAATCGGGCAAAAGTGCTCGGCAACCTTCCTGCCAATATCTGCACACCTTCTTACCTTGCCGATGAAGCAAAAAAACTCGCCGAACTCAAATCGGTATCGGTCAAAATTCACAATGAAAAAGCCATTGCCTCAATCGGTATGAACGCCTTTTTGGCTGTGGCTCGCGGCTCACGCGAAGAACCGCGCTTTATTGAACTTCACTATAACGGCGGCGCCAAGAGCGATGCTCCGGTCTGTCTTGTCGGCAAAGCCATTACGCTTGATGCGGGCGGCCTGTGCTTAAAGCCCTCGGCTCATATCTCGGATATGAAGTACGATATGTGCGGTGGCGCTGCAGTTTTGGCTGTTTTTGAAGCTGCGGCCGAGCAAAAGTGGCCCATTAACTTGGTGGTTCTCATTCCTGCCTGTGAAAATCTGCCTGACGGCGCTGCCTATAAGCCCTCAGACGTTATTAAAACGCTTTCGGGCAAAACCGTTGAAATCACGAATACGGACGCTGAAGGCCGCCTGATTTTAGCCGATGCGCTCACCTATGCTGCCCGCTTTAAGCCGCAGGCGATCATTGATGTCGCAACGCTCACCGGTGCGGTTGAAGTGGCACTGGGGTCGGACATCAGCGGTCTTTTTGTCAACGACCCGATTTTGTGTGACATGATTGAAAGTTCGGCCGATGTGGCCAATGATCCAGTTTGGGTGCTGCCGTACGGCGGCAAGCGCTTTACCGATCTCATCAAGAGCAACGTCGGCGATTGTGTCAATACCGGTCCCCGCGGAGTGGGCGGCTCTTCCGTTGCGGCCACATTCCTGTCGCAATTTATTGATGAAGATACCCCCTGGGCGCACCTTGATGTTGCCGCCACGGCTTTCCGCGGTGGGAAAAATCCTCACAGCACGGGACGCCCGGTGGCACTTCTTATGATGCTTTTGCATCAAATGGCCTCTTTAGCTGAGTAACAGGTTATGGCTCAACGCATTGACTTTCACTTCAATGTACCCAACCGGCTTTTATATGCCTGCCGGGTGGTCCGCAAGGCTCGTGCCAACAATATGACGGTGGCCGTTTGGACGCGGGACGCCAACCGCCTGGATTTTTTTGCCCGTCAGCTCTGGAGTTTTGAACCGACGGGGTTTTATCCGCATGTAGCAGCCGACGATGAATTGGCCGCCGAAACCCCGATTGTTTACCATAGCGACGAGACGCTGCTGCCGGCCCGAGACGTACTGATTCTGCTCGATGATGAAGTGCCTGATGACTGGAAGACACTCTTTAACCGTTTCGGACGCGTCATTGATATTGTCGGAGCAAGTGAAGCGGAGCGGCAGCCTGCCCGTCAACGATTTAAGATTTACCGAGCCGCAGGACTTTCTCCTGTTGCTCATGATCAAGGAGCCAAAAGCGCATGACCAATGAACTCCTTCGTAAAGAGCCTACCATTGCTCACCACGATGACATTCCGGTTCTAAATGACCGAATCAATGTCTCCTGGGATAAATTAAGCCGAGTGCTTGAGCCTGTGAAATTGCCCTCTTCGCTTGAAGATGGCGGCAGTCTCTCAGATAAAGAAATGCAATTGGTGCTGGCAGGCGACCGGATTGCTCAAAATATCTCAGCTCAAATGGACGATATTTTGAGTATGGCCATTAACAACAGCTACCACCGTCTGAGAGCTGATCTGACGAATCAATTACGCGCCGCTGTCAAAGAAGCGGTGCATGAAGAGATTGAAAAAATCGTACAATCCGACAAACGTTCGACTTTGTCGTAGTGCATGGAATTGACTAAAAACTTTGTTTAGAAAGATTGAAAAATGAGTACTGAAGAACTTGCCAAGAGTTTTGAGCCCTCGCAAATTGAAAAGCGTTGGTATGAGACTTGGGAAAAGCGCGGCTACTTTGCCGGCAAATTGGATCCCTCTAAGCCCTCATTTAGCATCCAACTGCCCCCGCCCAACATCACGGGTATTTTGCACATGGGGCACGCCTTTAACCAAACCGTCATGGATACTCTTGTGCGCTATCACCGCATGAAGGGCTACAACACGGCCTGGATCCCCGGAACGGACCACGCCGGTATTGCCACGCAAATCGTGGTGGAACGCCAGCTTGAAAAAGAAGGGCTTAACCGCCGCGACATGAAGCGTGAAGATTTCATCGCCCGTGTTTGGGAGTGGCAAAAGTTCTCAGGCGGCACCATCCTGCAGCAAATCCGCCGCATGGGTGACTCGGTTGACTGGGACCGACTCTACTTTACGATGGATCAGAAACTCTCTAAAGTCGTGGTAGATACTTTTGTGAAGTTATATAACGACGGTCTTATCTATCGCGGTACTCGTCTAGTGAACTGGGACCCGAAACTGCAAAGTGCCGTGAGCGACCTTGAAGTCGAAAGCGAAGAAGAAAACGGACACCTTTGGGAAATCCGTTATCCGGCAGCCGACGGCGGTGAAGGCGTAGTGGTTGCTACGACCCGTCCGGAAACGCTTTTCGGCGACCAGGCTGTTGCCGTGCACCCGGAAGACGAACGCTATAAAGCGCTTGTCGGTAAAGAATTGGTTCTTCCGCTCTGTAACCGTACGATTCCTGTGATCGCCGATGAATACGTTGACCGTGAATTCGGTTCAGGCTGCGTGAAGATTACGCCCGCTCACGACTTTAACGACTTTGCTGTGGGCCAGCGCCATCACTTAAAGCCGCTTAATGTCCTTACGAAGACCGCTAAGATGAACGATAACGTCCCGGAAAAATACCGCGGTATGGATCGTTATGAAGCCCGTAAGGCCGTTATTAAAGACTTGCAAGAGCAGGGACTTTTAGTCGGCATCAAAGATCATAAGCACATGGTGCCGCGTGTGTCCCGTACGGGAGAAATCGTTGAACCGATGCTCTCCGAGCAGTGGTATATGGCCATGAGTAAGCCCGCCCCTGCTACCGCTCACTTCCCCGGCAAATCGATCGGTGAAATCGGCCTGGAAGCGGTTGAGTCGGGTGAAGTCAATATTCAGCCTAAAGAATGGCGCGGTGTTTATCGTCAGTGGCTTGAAAACATTCAGGACTGGTGCTTGTCCCGTCAATTGTGGTGGGGTCACCAAATTCCGGCTTGGTATGACGAAGAAGGTCACGTTTACGTTGCCCACAACGAAGAAGAGGCTCAAGAGCAAGCCGGCGCCGGTGTCAAACTCACCCGCGATGAAGACGTGTTAGATACATGGTTCTCTTCAGCCATGGTCCCCTTCTCCACGCTGGGCTGGCCTGATGAAAAGAAGATGGCCCAAGAAGGCTACGACTTATTCTTGCCGAGCTCAATCCTTGTAACGGGCTACGACATTATCTTCTTCTGGGTAGCCCGCATGGTGATGATGACCCGTTACTTTACGGGCCGCGTCCCCTTCAAGGGTGTATATCTGCACGGACTTGTGCGTGATGCCGAAGGCAAGAAAATGTCTAAGAGCGAAGGCAATACCCTCGACCCCTTGGACATCATGGACGGCATTGACCTTGAAAGTCTGGTTAAGAAGAACACCCGCGGCTTGCGTCAGCCTGAAAAAGCTCCGCAGGTGGAAAAGAAGATTCGCAAGAATTACCCCAACGGTATTGCTCCGCACGGCGCCGACGCCCTGCGCTTTACGATGGCTGCCTACGCCACCTTGGGCCGCAACATCAACTTTGACCTGCGCCGCGCTGAAGGCTACCGCAATTTCTGCAACAAGCTTTGGAACGCCACGCGCTTTGTGCTCATGAACGTTCAGGGCAAAGACTGCGGAACGGATGCTTCCCTGCCGCAAGAACTCTCCTTTGTGGATGAATGGATTTTGCGAGAATTGGACCGCACGATTAACGAAGTGCAAAAGGCCTTTGCCGAATGGCGTCTGGATAACGCGGCGAACGCCATCTATTCCTTCGTTTGGGACCAATACTGCGACTGGTACCTGGAACTTTCTAAAGTTCAGTTGGCTAACGGCAACGAAGCTCAGCAGCGCGCAACCCGCCATACGTTGATTACTGTGCTTGAAGCCGTGCTGCGTTTAGCTCACCCGATTATTCCGTTTATCACGGAAGAACTCTGGCAAAAGGTAAGCGTTGTTGCCGGTACCTGCGCCGAAGACGAAGAGACTTCCGTCATGATTCAGGCCTATCCTGAAACCGGCTTTGCCGGTGAAGACACCGGAGCCGATCACAAGATGGCGCTCACCAAAGAGATGATTGATGCAGTGCGCAATCTGCGAGGGGAAATGCAGCTTTCACCTTCTCAGCGTATTCCGTTGGCTGTCCAAGGTGATGAAACGGTCCTTAAGACCGTCGCGCCCTACATCATGCATCTGGCTCGAGTCAGTGAAGTCACCATTTGCGAAGACATCAACAAGGCCAACGAAGGCTCTATTGCTCCGGTGGCTATCGTTGAAGACTATAAGCTGATGCTGGTCGTTAAGATTGACGTGGCAGCCGAACGTGAACGCCTGAGCAAGGAAGCCGCTCGTCTGCAAGGCGAAATCGCTAAGGCTAACGCAAAACTGAGTAATGAAAAGTTCACGGCAAGAGCTCCTGAAGCGGTCGTGAATCAGGAACGCGAACGTCTGGCTAACTTCACTAAACTTTTCAATAAAGTTCAGGAACAGCTCGACAAATTGCCTAAAGCTTAATCAGGCTTTATCCGGCTTACTGCCTCCGCCGTTTCTTTTATAGAAACGGCGGATTTTTTTTGAACGAAAATGTTAAAGTTACGCATCTGTTTTACTTTCGCTGAGTCACTTAACTCAGCAAAAAAAAGGATCTCACCATGACAAACTGTTATCAAGGAAAACGTCCCCGCGAATTAGGCATCTCTTTCGGTGTTTTACCCACCGGCAAAAATAATGCCATTACCGATGTCAAAGGCGTCAAAGTCGGTCAGGTCACATTAATTGACGACACAAAAGGCATGCGCACGGGTGTGACCGCTATTGTCCCGCACACGGACAATATCTTTAAGCACAAGGTGCCCGCCGGTATTTTCCTCGGTAACGCTTTCGGCAAGATGGTGGGGTACCCCCAGGTTAAAGAACTCGGCAACATAGAAACGCCGATCGTTTTAACCAACACTTTAAATCTGGCCGCTGCCATTGACGGCATCATTGATTACACCTTCGGTTTTGATGAAAATAATGACGTTCGCTCCATTAACTGTGTGGTAGGCGAAACCAACGACGGCACGATTAACGACATCCGTTCCCGCTTTGTCACCCGTGAAGATGTGCTCAAAGCCATTGTTGAAGCCAAAGACGGCCCGGTGGAAGAAGGCGGGGTCGGTGCCGGCACCGGTACCAAAGCCTTTAACTTCAAGGGCGGTATCGGCACGGCTTCACGTAAGCTGCCCGAAAACATGGGCGGCTATACCGTGGGCGTCATCGTCCAAAGTAATTTCGGGGGCCTTCTTAATATCAACGGAGTTGAAGTCGGCAAGGCACTCGGCGGCTACCCCTATCAGAAAGAAATTGAAAGCGCTGACGGTTCCATCATGATGATTGTGGCAACCGATGCGCCGCTTGAAGCCAGAAACCTGGAACGTGTTGCTAAGCGTGCCTTCATGGGATTGGCTAAAACCGGAGGCGTTGCCTCAAACGGTTCGGGCGACTTTGTAATTGCTTTTTCCACCAATGAAGCGATGCGGATTGATCACAACGCAGAAAAATTAGCCAAACAAACCATGTCTGTTGTTCGCAACGATGATATGACGCCGATTTTCATGGCAACAATTGAAGCCACGGAAGAAGCCATCATTAATTCCCTTTTTGCCGCTCACGACACACCGACCCATGACGGTCGGGTCATCAAGGCCTTGCCTTTGGATAAAGTGATGGAGATGATGCGCGAACACAAAAAGGTAGCGCAATAACGCACTTTGGATCGTATTTAACTGAACTCGTTTAAGCCTCCCGGAGTCAAAATTCTTCGGGAGGTTTTCTTTTTGATAGAACATAACGCCGCAAACCTCTGACTTAATCGTGAGAGGAATTGGCACTCGCCCCAATCGGGGCGATTTTTTTGTATAATAACACAATCATGTGATGTATAATAATTATGCTTGAAATAGTATATGACAGGAATTGCGTATATCAGACTGCTTATCATGTGGTATGGTGTCCAAAGTACAGAAAGTCCATTTTGATCGGCTCTATCGCCGATGAGACTAAAAGGGTTATTGAGGGAATTTGCCTTGAGCGAAACTGGCCGGTTTTAGCTCTTGAAGTTCAGCCCGACCACATTCACCTTTTTGTCAGCATACCTCCCTCTACTTCAGTTGCTGATGCAACTAAAATTTTGAAAGGCAGCACCGCCAGAAAGTTATTCGTTAAATTTCCTGAGTTGAAAAAACAGTTGTGGGGAGGTCATCTCTGGTCTCCGTCTTATTACGTAGGTACTGCCGGCAACGTCAGTTCCGAAACTATTCAGAAATACATTGAAAGAACTGAACATATCAAAGGGCGCCGGTAAACTGAAGGCTCCTGCTAAATTAACCACTACCGTTTGCATCAAGCTGCAAATGGATTGCGTATCGGCCCAGAAGTTGATGAGAACTCGACTTCTGTACCGCGACGCCTGTAATTTTTTGGTTCAATACGTCTGTCGCGATCCCAGTGAGCGTAATTGGCAGCGCTATAACCTGCATCATGCAGCTTACTACGACTTAAGATCCGCATTGCCATCATTAGGTTCTCAGTTAGCTTGCAACGCCATTCGTTCAGTTTCTTCGGTTTACAAAACGCAATTAACCAATCACCCGAGAAAAAATAAGACCGATCCTTTAAAAGAAATTGTTTTTAAAAATCCCTCTATCCACTTGGATAAAAACACAATTGCTTATCAAGAGAATATGACTGAAGCAACGGTTTTCACAATCGACGGTCATGTGTGAGTCAGATTATGTCCGGGAGATTTTCAAAAGCGATTGCTTCAATTCGGTCAACGTAAAGAAAGCAATCTTGTCTATCGAAAAACTAAAAAAGGAGAATCCTGGTTCCTGCATATCAGTTTGGAGTTGGACACAATACCGGCGGATTTGAGTGATCAACTCAAAAAATAGGAAGTGATCGGTGTCGATGTAGGAGAAAATAACATAGCGGCTGCTTCAACCGGTCAAATATGGAAAGCAGGAGCGTTAAAACATAAGCGAGATAAATATTTGGGGTTACGAGCACGTTTACAAAGCAATGGCTCGCAAAGTGCAAGGCAGCACTTGCGGAAAGCTTCGGGCAAGGAAAGACGGCATGTGACCCATGTCAACCACGTCGTGAGTAAATCAATTGTTGAAGAGGCAGTCAAGCAACAGGCAAAAGTGATCGTTCTGGAAGATCTGACACATATCAGAGATCGGGTAAAGGCGGGCAAAAGAGTTAGAAGCCGCCTACACCGATGGTCCTTCCGAGAGCTTCAACAACAAATTGAATACAAAGCCCAAAGACGAGGGATAAACGTGATATATGTGGATCCTCGGTATACCTCACAGACGTGTTCGGGATGTTGGCAATTGGGGAAACGAACGAAACATCGATTTGTTTGCCCGCACTGTGGTCTCCGTGCGCACAGCGACTTGAATGCAAGTCGGAATCTGCAGGGATTGGGCTATCAGCTGATAGCCCAAGGGCTGTTGTAAATCGGCCTAATGTCGGATTGCTCGTCAGTCACGATAAATAAAAGCTTGCGATTAGTCGCGAGTTATTTACGAACAATATGTCTGTGGATTGCGACTGTGTGGCTCATCCTGCAGAAGTCGATATGAAAGATATCGGCATTTTGGCCTCCTTAAATCCGGTCGCTCTCGATCAGGCTTGTGTAGACTTGGTGTATGAAGCCCCTGACGGCCATTCGCTGGCTGAACGGATTCAAAGCAGAAACGGCGAATTAATTCTTGAGCATACCCAAAGAATCGGTTTCGGAGAACGCCGCTACCGCTTGGTCTGTGTGGATTGAATCTAACTGCCTGCGTTTTTATGAGCCTCGCAGGAACCGTCAACTGAGAGGCTTTGACTTTTAGAAAACTCATCGGAGCTGACAATGCCTGTCAATGCAGTACTGGCCGGAGATTACGAAGGCTGCCAAATCTTATATAACGAAATCAAACTGCCATTGCTTGAAACCTGTCGGATTCAGAAGGAAGTTGAAGCGCAAGGCTATCGAACTGTCCGCAGCGACAACTTCGTACCACTCAATAAAGACTTTGTTGAAAGCTATAAGCTCGTAGATTCAATCAACGATATCCAAAAAGATGTCTTCAGCGCCATGTTTAGAGGCGGCGTCGGTCAGATGATTTTCGGTGACGCAGGAGGCGTAGCGGGCGCGGCTACAGCTAAAAGCCGCAATGACGGATACAAAATTGTCGATGTTCGTTTCAGAAACGGCAAAAGAAGCCTCATTCGCCTGGACTTAAAAGCTTGGGAAACATTTCTCTCTGAAACCTATTGTTCGCCTGATTACACCCCAAAACCAATCATTCGTCCGAAACTTACTAAGCCTTTTCAAATCGCCCGAAGCATCTTGGCTGTAGCAATAATCATTGGGATAGTCTGGCTGTTAGTCAAATGTACAACCTGAAAATGACACAAGAATTCTTCTAGAGAGTCCGGAAAGTTGAAAAACAAATTTAAATCTTATAAAATCCTTATTCTTACTGAGCAACGCTCAGTGTGTGCGGAGAAGTGGCCGAGAGGCTGAAGGCACACCCCTGCTAAGGGTGCAAGCTCGCAAAACGGGCTTCGGGGGTTCGAATCCCCCCTTCTCCGCCAACCTCTTGGCAATGGGAAAGCTTGAGATTCAAACTCAGGCTTTTTTGTTATCTAGAACATCCAACCCAACTTTAATCCCAAATTGACACCGGACTGATCGTCGGTGAAGCAGTGACTTGAGTCAGGAAACACCATGGCCAGTGAAACAGCAACAGCAAGATGAGAAAAACGAAACCGCATACCCGACTACGCAAGCGCTATAAGCTCGTTTTATCCTCTACTCATTTTTTACATTTACTACCCGCCCTTTCGTTTTTAGGCGAAATAATCTGTGAGCACACTCCCCTCAGAAGGTCAACTTCAGGCTGGGTCAACTGAGTGCGGGAAAAAAGTCTTCTGACTCGAGGCATAAAAAGTTTGGGCTCATTGGGATCGAGCACTCCGCAATGAATCATCGCCTTTTCAAAATGATTCAAAAAGCCTTCGACCGCTTGAGGACCGGCCAGCTTTTCACCTGCAAAACGCTCCTGCCAATCGTACAACCCGTCATGCGTTTGTTTTTTGTCCATCATCGCCATATGCATTTCATAGGCCATGATCTGAACAGCCTGAGCCAGATTAAGACTTGTGCAGTCAGGATCAGCCGGAATGGCCGCACAGCCCTGGCACATGGCCATCTGCTCATTGGACAGTCCCGTGCGCTCGCAACCGAAGACAAAAGCGATATGACTGCCATCGGCCTCAACCAGTGCTTTAGCTTTTTGGGCAACGGTTCTCACCGGTTCAATGGCCGGTCCAAATTCCCGGTCGTAACCCGACATCGCCCAGGCAAACTGCACGCCCTCTAAAGCATCCAGTAAGGAGTTATAAGAGCGGCTTGATTGAAGGACGTCGACGCTGCTTGTTGAATAGGCAATTGCCTCCGGATGCCGGCGGTAATCAGACTCCCAGGGACTCACCACACGTAAATCTCTGAAGCCCATGGTTTTAATCGCTCGCGCAGCCGATCCGATATTGCCGGGATGCGCCGGTTCAACCAAAATAAAAGAAACATTTTGAGCAAGGGGATTTGTGGACATGGTGAGCGCCAAATCATCAAAAATCATTAAAATGTATAGATTCTACACGTAGTTATCTCAATCACTGATTTAAATTTTCAAGAAGGATTCTGACGATGAGTTCTCCTATGCTCAACACGGCTATGAAAGCAGCACGCGCTGCCTGCTCCATTCTCAACCGTGCTGTTGATAATCTCTCGACAATCGAAGTCCATAAAAAGGGACACTCTGACTATGTGAGCGAAGTCGATGTCGCCTGCGAACGCACGGTTGTTGAGATTTTGCGTGAAGCCTATCCGAAGCACCAGATTCTCGGTGAAGAAAACGGTTTGACGGGGCCTGAAAAGAGCGACTTTCAATGGATTATCGATCCCTTGGACGGAACCACCAATTTTCTGCACGGCTTCCCGCAATACGCCGTTTCCATTGCTTTAAAGCGTGAAAATGAAATTATTGAAGCCGTGATCGCCGATCCGGTTAAAAATGAAATTTTTACGGCTACCCGCGGTGTCGGCGCCTTCTTAAACGGTCGTCGTATTCGTGTGAGTAAGCGCACCTCCATGGCTGAGTCTCTGATCGGTGCAGGCTTCCCCTTCCGCAAGTCCGATGACGTTGAAGCCTATATGCGCGTTTTCAGTCAATTGGCTAAAAACACTTCTGGCGTGCGCCGTGCGGGTGCCGCTTCTTTAGACCTCGCCTATGTGGCTGCGGGCCGTCTGGATGCATTCTGGGAACCCAATTTGAAACCCTGGGATATCGCGGCCGGCTCTCTTTTAGTACTTGAAGCCGGAGGTCTTGTCACCGATTTTAAGGGTGAATCCGATTACCTCACCACCGGTCAGATCATTGCCGGTACCCCCAAAGTTTTCGGTCAGCTTTTAGCGACTGTCAACAAAAACTACGGCGACATTCGCTAAAAAACTGAAAGCGACTTAACCATGGTAAAGACAAAGACGTTTGAAGGCGAGAAAGACCCTTTGGCAGGCCACACCCCTGCCATCCGCCGTTTTCTCGAAATTAAAGCCGAGCATCCCGATACACTCTTGATGTATCGGATGGGAGACTTTTACGAAACGTTTTTTGACGATGCCATTAAGGCTAATAAACTGTTGGGGATTACGCTCACTTCGCGTGGCACAGACGCTCAGGGGCGCCCCATTCCGATGGCTGGTGTCCCGGAAAAAACGCTTGAGCAGTATCTTGCCCGGCTCGTTAAACAAGGCGTCTCGGTTGCCATCTGTGAGCAAATCGGCGACCCAAGTAAAGGCCCGCTTGAGCGAGAATTGGCCCGTATTGTGACGCCGGGCACCCTCACGGAAAATGAGCTTTTGCCACAAAAGCAAGACGCGGCACTTTTGGCCGTAAGCCCCGCAGGGCGCCATGGTAGCCGTCTGGGCCTGGCATGGCTTGTACTCAGTAACGGCCGCTTTCATGTTGCCAACACAAGTCTTGAAGAGCTCCCGACCGAGGTCACCCGCATTGCTCCGACAGAAATTTTGGTGCCTGAAGACTTCAAAGAAACAATTGAAGCTTTAAGACTCCCGGCAGCGATCACGGCGCTGCCCAAGTGGCATTTTTCCGTCGATCACGGTACGGCCAAACTGAAGCATCAGTTTCAGGTTCAGGAGCTCACAGCCTGGGGCTTAGACGATGTACCCGATGCCGTGAGCGCCGCGGGCGCCCTTTTAACTTACGCTGAAAACACTCAGTGCGAAGCCATTCCTCATCTGCTGCCGCCTGTTTTGGAAGTCCAAAGCCAGTTTGTCGGGATGGATTCGGCAAGCAGACGCAATCTGGAATTAACCCAAACCCTCAGAGGCGATGACGGTCCTACCCTTTTTTCATTGCTCGATCAATGTAAAACGAGCATGGGTTCGCGGCTGCTTCGTCAATGGATTCATAATCCCTTAAGAGACACTGCTGTTGTGGGTGCCCGACACCAGGCTGTTGAAAGCTTTTTAATAGCTGAGAGTCTGCGCGAGAGCACAAGAGAAAAACTCAAAGCCATTCCTGACTTTGAGCGCCTGGCCGCGCGCATTGCCATGCGATCGATTCGTCCTAAAGAATTGGCTGCGCTGCGTGATGCTCTGCCTCTTTTAGCCCAAGTCGCGCAAGAGCTTCTTCGAGCCGACGATCCCCTCATTGAGGAAAAAGCCGCCGACCTGGTACTGGATCCTGCGCTTTTTGAGAAACTTAATGCTGCGCTTTTACCCGACCCCGCTGTTTTGTTACGTGACGGAGATGTGATTGCGAGTTCCTACAACGAAGAACTGGCAACACTGCGTGAGCTTCGTGATAACGTGGGCGACTTTTTAAATGAAATGGAAGCACGCGAGCGGCAGGCTACCGGCATTTCTACCTTGCGTGTACAGTACAACAAAGTTCAGGGATTTTTTATTGAAATTTCCCGCGGCCAGGCCGATCGCGTTCCGGTGCACTATCACAGAAAGCAGACGCTCAAAAATTCCGAGCGCTATATCACTCCTGAATTAAAAGAGTACGAAGATAAGGCCCTCTCGGCTCAAGAGCGCTCTCAGGCACTGCAAAAGTCGCTTTATAACGAATTGCTCGATTTTGCCGAGCAGTTTGTTCCTGCACTTCAAAAAGCTTCAGCTGCGGTGGCCGGCATTGATGTTTTATGCGCATTTGCTTTTCATGCGGCTCAAGCCAATTGGGTCCGCCCTCAATTGGAAAAGGCTCCGGGCATTGAAATTATCGGCGCCCGTCACCCCGTGGTGGAAGACTCGGTTGAAACCTACACCCCGAACGACTGCCGATTAATCCCCGGCAGACGCCTTCTGGTCATTACCGGCCCCAATATGGGCGGCAAATCCACCTATATGCGATCGATTGCGCTCATTGTGCTTCTGGCCTATATCGGCAGTTTCGTGCCGGCAACGAGCGCAAAAATCGGGCCGGTTGACAGGATCCTGACGCGAATCGGCGCTAGCGATGATCTCGCGCGCGGCCGTTCAACCTTTATGGTGGAAATGACGGAAGCGGCGGCGATTTTGCATCAGGCAACCGATCAAAGTCTTGTTTTAATGGACGAAATCGGACGCGGTACTTCAACTTTTGACGGCTTAAGTCTGGCGGCAGCCATTGCCCATGAATTGGCTTTGGTAAAAAAGAGTTTTACCCTTTTTGCCACGCACTACTTTGAACTCACAAAGCTTGAGCAAACCGCGCCTGAAGTGGCAAACGTCCATGTTGCAGCCGCAGAAAATAAAAACCGCATTGTCTTTTTGCACGAAGTGCAGGACGGTCCTGCCAACCAAAGTTACGGGATTGCCGTCGCTCAGTTAGCGGGTGTTCCCAACTCAGTCATTCGCCGCGCCCGCAAAATGTTGAACGAACTTCAAGAGCGCAGTCAAATCAATGAGCAGCTCGATTTGTTTGCGGACAATCAGGTGGAAATGCCCGATGAAAAAGCGCCCGAGCCTGAAAAGACTCAAGCGCTCTGCGAAGAAATTGATGCCCTGGACGTCGATCAGCTCACGCCACGACAGGCCTTGACGCTGCTCTATGACTTAAAAGACAAGGCCCGCAGCGTCTTAAACGATTAGTGCACTGTAGGATTAGTTTCCTCGTCGCCCGCATCATCGACAATGTTAGCCACCATGGGCTTATCGGACACCTGTAAAAAGGACGGTACCACCACATCATCGGTGCCGATCGTTTCCATTCCTTTTTTCACGGGCTCAACATTTTTAACAGTGATTTCAAACTTCAGTCCTATGCCGGCCAAAGGGTGGTTGCCGTCAAGCACCACCACGCCGTCGGCGATATCAGTGACGCGGTAGGGACGATCAAGCGTCTCACCTCGGATTTCCGTGTAGCTCAACCCCACTTCAACACCTTCTTCAAAGTCGGTTTCGGGACGAATAATGAGAGCCGTTTCATCGTAGTCTCCGAATGCCTCTTCAGGCTCAAGCTGAACCCTCACCGTCTCTCCGGGCTTCTTGCCTTCCAGTGCCTTCTCAATCACCGGGAAGATATCACTGTGACCGTGCAGATAAACCAATTCATCGGCTGACTCCATCAGGTCGCCCTGAAGGTTGTACATTTTGGCTGAAATCGTCACCAATGTATCTTTAGCTACTTGCATTTTTTTCCTTTATTTCAAAATAGAGCTTTTAGCTTTTTCGTATTCGCTTTCAGACAAAAGTCCCTTTTCAAAAAGCGAAGCTAAATCTTTTAATTCTTTCACGCGCATTTCTTCATTGCCGGGGAAGTAGACATTGTTTTCTCCGAGAGGGTTCAATCCGTAGCGATTCGCCCCTCTTTGAGAGCCTATCAGGCCGATCACAAGATAGGCGATAAATTCCACACCGGGAATAAATAAAAGAATCGCCCAGAGGCCGCTTGCGTCAAAGTCGTGCAGACGGCGCACCGCCGCCGAGACGGTACTGAAGAGGGAAATCACAGTCAAAACCGCATAAAGTTTGCCTGCTTCAAAAATTTCGGGGCTTGCCGTTGCATCCTGAATATCCAGTGACTGTCCGGGCAGCATGGCAAAGGTGTAAAGCAGATAGGGCACTCCAATGCGCACCAAAATCCAAAAAGCAATGATGCCCCAGAACCTTGAACGATTAATGCGGCCTTTGAACGAAAAAAAGAGTTTAAACATTTTTGTCACTCTAATATGAGAAAAGGGAGCCAAGTCAAAACCCAGCTCCCCGTTTTTCTCTTCCGAGACCCGGTTACTTCGTCTGTTCGCTCAAAAGCGTCAGAATTCTTGGGGCAACACCGGTCGTATCGGCCTTGCCGTCAGGTCCCAAAACGTGCACGCGGCATTCCGTATCGGACAAGCGCTGCAGATAGATTACATACTGAGGAGCTTCAACGGGCGTATCACGACCGAAGACATTGCTCCAGAAGCCCTGTTCGGAGCGCTTCTGTTCTTCATATTCTTCATCGAGATAACGCACGAGGAAGAAGCCGCGCGAACGATCGCGGTCTTCAACGGTAAAGCCCATGCGGTCCACGGCCAAAGCAAGGCGTCTCCAAGCGCGTTCAAAGTCTTCCTTAATGAAGATGCTCGTTGCCACGCCTTCGGCGTTTTGTTCAAGTTGGCTCACAGAGTTTTCAACTTGGTAAGCTGCCAGTTTTTCAACTTCAGCTTCGTGCTCAGCGGGCGTTTGCTTCGTGGCATTCGGATTAAATTCCTGATTGATGCGCTGAGTCATGCGGGTGAGCATTTCAGCTTCCATTTCCGGATCGCTCGGACCGGGCTGCCAAACAGTGGTTTCGTTGTCGCCGCCGAGACTCTTGACCACTTCAACCATTGCACGGTGAGTAATGAAAATATCGCAGCCGCCGTTTGCACTGCGTTCGACACGTGCCCGGTACTGATCGCGTTCACCGGTGGAATAAACCATATCGATCACACGGCCCAACGTCGCGCGGATAATATCCTGCGGCAGTTTGGCGCGGTTTTCAGCCCAGTTGGTTTCCATGACACCGGTGGCTGCGTCCTGGCGCGACAGCGACAGTCCAACCGTGCTCCAGAAGTCCTGCATAATCGGCCAAACCATTTCGGGGGCCATATTCACATGGATCCAGCGATTGTTGCCTTCGCGAACGATCTTAGCGACTTCACCCTGAGGCAAAAGCAAAGAAGCGGCCTGGTTGCCGTCAGCAGCCTGAGCCGCATCAAGCTGAGCCTGTTGGCTTGCCCAAACCGTTTGAGGACGAGAAGGAACGTTGTAGCGGTCGGAACCCGGCACCGAACTTAAATCCGGCGGCACTTCCAACGGCGCACGTGAGTCACTCGTTTCATATTGAATGCGGTCATTGCTGAAGTCAAAGGTTGAACAGGCGGCCAAAGCCGTCGTTAATGCAACCGCCAACCCCGTACGGACAACTTTTTTAATCATTTTGTATTCACACTCATTCGTGCGCGGCATCAGCCGCGCACAGTTACGTTAAATTAACCCGACTATTGTACCGATTTCATCTTCGGCATGCGACAGAGATTTTGTTCAAAATTTGAAACAATTTTCAAAGCAAAGCCCATGTCAGCAAACGTCTTGCAGTCCAAACGAAGGGATGCATGAAATAGGTCAGAAAACCCGACAGAATCAATACGACGAGAATCACCATCCCGTAGCGCTCAAGCTCGGAGAATTTGACGGCTGCCTCATAAGGCAGAAGCATCGTGACGATGCGGCCGCCGTCCAATGGCGGCAAAGGCAAAAGATTAAAAGCCATCAGATAGAAATTCACCATCACGCCCGCAATGGTTAAATCTAAAAGAGACTGCGTTAAAAATCCCGTCCAAATAAAGATTTTCAGTAGCAGCAGCCAAACGAAAGCCTGAAGAAGGTTACTCGCAGGCCCCGCCAGGGCAACCATAAACATCCCCTGCCGAAAGGGTCTTAAGTTGCGCGTATTGATCGGCACGGGTTTAGCCCACCCAAGAAGCACACCGCCCAAACCGGTCAGCGTTGAACCCAGCAGCAAAATCCCCGGCACAATGATCGTTCCCACAAGATCAATATGCGGAATGGGGTTAAGCGTCACGCGCCCCAGCATTGAAGCCGTCGTATCTCCGTAGCGCGAAGCCATCCAACCGTGGGCCGATTCATGCATGGTGATGGCAAAAATCAAAGGAATCGCGTACACCGCGATGTCGTAGAGCTCGTGCATCATTAACGGTCTTTCAAAAGTTCCAATACAGTCGGTAAATAATCGGGCAGTGGTTCCTGCAGCCCCGGTTCGGGCCGACCGGGTTTAAACCCGTGGTAATCACTGCCTGTGCTGGCTAAAAATCCCATATTCAAAGCCACGCGGGTATAGCGTTCATTTTCAGCTTCAAAGTGGCTGCCTGTCGTCACTTCAATAGCGTCACCCCCCAAAGCCTTAAATTCTTCAAGAAGATCAATCGTTGTGACAGGAGGCGCAAAATTGTACCGGCCGGGGTGCGCCATAACGGCTACGCCTTCGGTCTCACGGATAAACTGCATGGCCTGAGGCAATGTCATCCATTCGGTTTTCACATAAGCGGGGCCATCGTCACGCAGATACTTTTCAAAAGCCTCATCTTCCGTGCCGACTGTTCCTCGAGCCACCAGAGCCAATGCAAAATGCCTGCGTGACAAATTAAGTTTGTTGCCTGCAAATTCCAGTGCCTGCTCATAGGTGTTGTAAATGCCCATCGCGTCAAATTTCGAGGCAATGGTGCGGGCGCGCATATCACGCTGGCGGCTTAACCTCTCGGAGAGCTCCCGATAGGGATCCAGGTGCTTAGGCCCCAGGCTCACCACATGAATCGTTTTTCCGGCCCAGGAAACGGAAAGCTCCACCCCGTCAATAAAACGGATACCGAGCTTTTGCGCCTCATCTCTTGCCTCTTTTAACCCCGCAACCGTGTCGTGGTCCGTAAGCGCCATCACTTCCACGCCGTTGGCGTGGGCCTTACGAACCACTTCACGCGGAGAAAACACTCCGTCGCTTGCGCTGGAGTGCACATGTAAATCCATTCTCATAACACAAATTAACCCATTACAATTCAACTCTTAACTTTAAACGATCTGATGCTCAATAGATGGCGATTTTTTCAATTTCTGACAAGATTCCGCAGATTGCCCCGACGGCTTATGTCGATGAGTCGGCCACGGTCACGGCAGAGGTAACGCTGGCTGACGATGTCAGCGTGTGGCCCTCGGCGTCTATCCGAGGCGATGAAGCACCGATTAGTGTCGGCAAAGGCAGCAACATTCAGGACTGTGCCGTTTTGCACACCGATCCCGGAAAACCCTGCCGAGTAGGCTGTGGCGTAACGGTGGGCCACAGCGCCATTTTGCACGGCTGCACTATTGGCGACAATACGCTCATCGGCATGGGAGCAGTAATACTGAATGGCACTGTGATTGGCTCTGAAACGCTTGTGGGAGCCGGAACGCTGATTGCTGAAAATAAAACTTTTCCTGACGGCGTTTTGATTCTGGGCCGCCCGGGCCGCATTGTGCGAGAATTAACCCCACAGGAAAAAGAAGCGATCCGCGACAACGCGAAAAGCTATATTGAACAAAAAATCCGTTATCAAACCGAGAAAAAGAAAGTGGGCTAAGACTGACTATGACACAACACGACACCTTGCTTCGTTTTATTTTTAAGGACACTCCGATTAAAGGAGCGGCCGTTCGTTTAACAACCGCCTGGAAGGCGATGCGTCAATATCAGAAGTGGCCCCTTTGCGTCACGCGCCTTATGGGTGAGATGACTGCGGGCTCCATTCTTTTGGCAAGTTCCCTTAAATTTGAAGGCTCTCTCATTATGCAGGTTCAGGGCGACGGTCCCGTGCGCTTGGCAATTGTCGAAGTGAGAAACGGACTTTTAATCCGTGCCACCGTCAAAATGAATGAAGGCGAAGAAGTGAGCGACACAATGGGTATGAAGGCACTTTTAAACGCCCATGGACACGGGCGTTGCGCCATTATGCTCGATCCCAAGGACCGCAGAGAAGGCGAACCTCTTTATCAGGGTGTGGTCTCTTTGACCGGCGACAGTATTGCCGAAGCACTCATGGGTTATATGGAGCAGTCCGAGCAGATTCACACCAAGCTTTGGCTCGCCGCAGATGAATCAGCCGCAAGCGGCCTGATGCTGCAGCAAATGCCTGATTTCGGCGGCAATGATGAAAACATTCAAAAGGATGCTGACGGCGTTAACCGTATTGAAATGCTCGCTTCAACGGTTACCGATCAGGAACTTTTGGACTTACCCTCGGAAGAACTCACTCATCGGCTCTTTTGGGAAGAGGCGCCTGACTATTTTGAGCCTGCTTACCCCAAATTTGCCTGCACCTGCTCACGCGAAAAAATTGAATCCATGATTCGCAATCTGGGTGAAGTGGAAGCCTTACAGATCATTAAAGAGCAGGGAAAAATTGAGGTGAGCTGCGACTTTTGCGGCAGAACCGAAAGCTTTAGCGCCCAAGACGTTGTCAAACTTTTTGATGACGGCTCGGCGACAAAGGATAATTGATGAAAACAGTTTTTAAAACAAATGATAAGCAGTCTGTCATGGGGTTTAACCATGACGGTCTGCAGGGCGGCTTTTACTTAATGGGCAACCCCATTTTGGCGACTTTAAACGGTCCCTACCCGATCAGAGGCCTTTCTGAAAAAGATGCCGTTGAAAAAGTGAAGGCCATCACCGCTGACTTTCTGGAGCATACCGGTAAAAAAGAAGGTCTTATTGCCTGGGTTTTTAAGCTCATTATCGATAACGAATGCCTGATCTACTCAGTCAATATCAATGCGGCAACAGGAGAGGCAAGCGTTACGCATCAGAATCTCAAAGACGTTTTGGACTCCTTTTTACCCAAACAGGTCAAAGGCGGCGAAGAGGTGGAAGGCTTTTTCATTAAAGAAGAAAACGAAAGAGTCTGGGCTTTTGAACCCATTGAGCATTTTCTTTTGTGCTTAATCCCGGATAGAGACCAGACTGCGATTAACGTCCGGGTTTATCAGGCTGACCCGGCTTTAGCTGACCTGATCGCGCATGATCAAAATGAAGTGCTTGAACGCTTTATGAATAAGGTGCTGCCGAAAATCACCGACCGCTATCCTCAGCTCTCGCCCATGAACCAGGCCAAGCAAACCGATCCTGAAAAACTCTTTGAAGATCTGATGTCTTTACTTGAAAATCCGGATCTGCTAGTGCCCAAACATGAAGTGACGCTTGAATTAACCGGTCAGCCCGCTGTCACCATGAAGCTGTCACATCTTTTCGGCTTCAGAGCAATTAAAGAGGGCGAGAAAAAGAAGACCGAGCACCTCACGGTCTACTTTGACGGTCATCACTATTGGCTCTACACCGTCACACCCACGGAAAACGAAGCAGAGCCTGACTTAAAAACACTCGAAAGAATTACGCCTGAGCAAATCATTGATCTTGCCCGCCGTATGGTTTGGGGACAAACCCAGGCCGATGAGGTGCTTCAGACACAAAAATGGATTAATTAAAAAATGTTTTGGGCCGCTCTTTCAAAAGCGGCCCGCTTTCTTTTTAGGCTTTCATTCGAGTAAGAGCCACAGAAGCCAAAACCGCCGCTCCCGTGGCAATGGCTTTATCGTTAAAGTTAAAGCGCTCATTGTGAACCGGTGCATTGTGCTCATCATCTTTCATGCCGAGCCGGAAAAGGCACCCCGGGCGTTCAAGAAGCATAAAGGAGAAATCCTCTCCGCCCATCGTTCCGGTTAAGCTGTGCACCTTATCTTCGCCCAACCCCTCTTTAGCTACGGCACGAGCCTCTTCTACCCGCTCAGGTGTGTTGTACATCGCAGGATAAAGCCGCGTGTACTGAGCTTTGGCTGAAATGCCGTACATTTGAGCAACACCTTGAGCAATTTCTTTAATGCGCCGCTCAATCAAATCACGTACTTCAGGTTGATAAGAGCGCGTTGTGCCGCGAATGAGCGCCTTTTGCGGCAAGACACTTGTACCATTGGGGTCGCCGGCCTGAGCACAGCCGATGGAAATCACTCCCGGCAGTTGCGGATTGATATTGCGGGCAACCACTGTCTGCAGCGCCATAATGGTTTCACCCATGGCAACCACAACGTCCTTAGCCAATTGGGGGCGAGAACCGTGACCGCCCTTGCCTTCAAACTGAATTTCAAAAATATCGGCATTGGACGTTCCGTAGCCTGAAATGAAGCCTACGCTGCCCACTTCAAGCGAGGGCTCGGCATGCAAGGCATAGAATTCCTCAATCCCAAAGCGATCAACCAGACCGTCTTCAATCATGTGGCGGGCACCGGCAAAACCTTCTTCGCCCGGTTGGAAAATAGCAACGAGCGTGCCCGCAAAATCCCTGTGCTGCATAAAGTAGTCCACTACAGCCAAAAGCGTGGCAACGTGCCCGTCGTGGCCGCAGGCATGCATGTGTTTGGGCTTTTCACTTGAATAAGGAGCACCGGTATTTTCATTGAGAGGCAATGCATCGCTGTCGGCACGCAGCCCGATCGAGCGTCCCGGCTGATTCCCCTTAATGACACAGACGACGCCTGCCACCTCAGCTCCGCCCACACGGGTATGGATCTCTTCGCAGGCAAAACTTTTTAAAGCTTCAACGATGGTTTTTTCCGTTTCCGGTAAATCCAGTCCGATTTCCGGACGGCGGTGAATGATATGACGAATCTGAGCCGCCTTTTTAGCACTCTCGGCAAAGGCCTCAGGCTTAATGATGATGCGCTCGGTCATAACGAATCCTTTTTAAAAGAAGTCTTTCGTTAGTTATAGCCGATTGCGGCCAAAGAGTAAGAAAAAATTTAGGCAAAGATAATGACTTTGCCTTATTGGACGGATTCTGGCGCCGGAGGAGTGACAGGAGCCGGACGATACAGGGGGTCGTTCAGAATATCGGCCGGAAGCGCATTGCCCGGCAACACTTTCTGTGGTCTTTGGATACGGAAAAGGACTTCACCGGGGCGGACCATGTTGAGGTCGTAGCGGGCTCGCTCCTCAATGGCATCGGCCCCGATTTGCAATGAACGGACTTCGGCCGCCAGGCGCTGGTTTTCTTCAAAAGTGAGCGCATTTTGCTCTTTGATGTCTGCGAGCTCCTCGCTTAAGCTCACTACACGAATGTAGCCGCCCTGACCGCCGATCAAAGGCCAAAGCATGAGCAGCAATAAAATCAGCAATACTTTGATGATTCTATCGGCTGTGATCATTTTGCTTTGGCCTTACCCTTCCTCAAATTAGAAGGACCATTCCTTAATGCAATAGAAGGCGTCGCGGCCCGGATAAACGGCTTGGTCGTCCAATTCTTCTTCGATACGAAGCAGTTGGTTGTACTTAGCCATACGGTCGCTGCGGCTCATGGAACCGGTCTTGATTTGGCCGGCATTGACGCCGACGGCCAAGTCAGCAATGAAGCTGTCTTCGGTTTCGCCCGAGCGGTGAGAAACCACAACGGAGTAGCCGGCGCGCTTAGCCATTTCGATAGCAGCAAGCGTTTCCGTGAGAGAACCGATTTGGTTCACTTTAATCAAAATGGAGTTGGCGACACCCTTTTGGATGCCTTCGGCCAAAATCTTGGGATTCGTGACAAAGAGGTCATCGCCCACCAACTGAACGCGGCGGCCCAAGGCGTCGGTGAGTTTCTTCCAACCTTCCCAATCGACTTCAGCCATACCGTCTTCGATGGAGATGATCGGGTACTTGGCAACCCAGCCTTCAAGCACTTTAATCCATTCGTCAGCCGTATAGGTCTTGCCCTGCCCCTTTTGAACGTACTTGCCGTCTTCGTAGAATTCGCTGGCGGCGCAGTCCAAACCGATTGCGATATCCTTACCCGGCTCGTAGCCGGCGGCCTTGATGGCTTCAATGATGAGTTCGATGGCTTCTTCGTGGCTGTCGATATTGGGAGCAAAACCGCCTTCGTCACCCACTGCCGTGCTCATGCCGCGGCCGTTGATGATCTTCTTTAAGGCGTGGAAGGTTTCGGCGCCATAGCGCAGAGCCTCGTGGAAACTCGGAGCGCCGAGCGGAATGATCATGAATTCCTGCAAATCAAGATTGTTGTTGGCGTGAGCGCCGCCGTTAATCACATTCATCATCGGAACCGGCATCTGTACGGCACCCATGCCGCCCAAGTAACGATAAAGAGGCAGGCCGCTGTAGTTGGCAGCAGCGCGGGCGCAGGCCATGGAAACACCTAAAATGGCGTTAGCACCGAAGTTGCTCTTATTTTCCGTACCGTCGTCTTCAATCATCTGATTGTCGATTGAAGCCTGCTGCGTCACATCAAAACCGATCAAAGCCGGTTGAATCTTGGCATGGATGTTTTCCACTGCCTTCATAACACCCTTGCCGCCGTAACGGGCATCTTTGTCGCGCAGCTCAAGCGCTTCACGGATACCGGTAGAGGCGCCGGAGGGCACCGCTGCACGGCCCATCACGCCGCTGTCAAGATAGACGTCGCATTCCACCGTGGGGTTACCGCGGCTATCTAAAATTTCACGAGCGACGATGGCATTGATCGTAGACATATCGGAAGTTCCTCAAAAGAATGTTTAAACAGCCGCAGCCCTGCAGCCGTCTTCATACAAAAAATCGTTTCTCCGGCTCTCGCCGTTTCTGGTCGCTATTGTACCGAAGCGGCACAAGGGCCGCTTCGATTCAAGGCATTAAAAAGAGTTTTCAAGCATCGGCAGACCTTTGACCACACGGTCAATGGCAACAAGACCGGTGAGCAGCTCGCGCATACGAGCCAACGGCACCATGTTGGGGCCATCGCTCTTAGCGCAATCGGGATCGGGATGCGTTTCCATAAATAGTCCCGAAACACCGACCGCAACTGCCGCTCTGGACAAAACCGGCACAAAAGCACGGTTGCCGCCGGAGCTTTTGCCGTTGCCGCCCGGCAACTGCACGGAGTGCGTGGCATCAAAGACAACCGGAGCACCCGTCTCACGCATGATAGCGAGGCTTCGCATATCGCTTACCAGGTTGCCGTAGCCAAACGAGGCACCGCGCTCGCAGCACATGAAATTATCTTCATTAACCCCCGCTTCACGGGCTGCTGCGCGCGCCTTTTCAATCACGTTGATCATGTCGTGAGGAGCCAAAAACTGGCCCTTTTTGATATTCACCGGTTTTCCCGTACGGGCACAGGCACAGATAAAGTCCGTTTGGCGGCAAAGAAATGCCGGAGTCTGCAGCACATCAACATACTTGGCCACGAGCGGCACTTCAGCTTCCGTGTGCACATCGGTGACGACCGGCACGCCGACCGTTTCACGCACACGGGCCAAAATCTCCAGCCCCTTTTCAATGCCGGGGCCGCGGAAACTCGATACCGACGTGCGATTGGCTTTATCGTAACTCGCCTTAAAAATGTAGTGAATACCGAGATCATCACAGATTGCCTTCATTTCTTTGGCAATCTCCATCACCATTTCCTCACTTTCAATCACACAGGGACCGGCCATGAGAAAAAAAGGTTTATCCAATCCGACATCAAAACCGCATAACTTCATTTAGTCAAACCTTCAAGCATTAGAAAAAGACGGCAAAAAAGAGAGGGGAAAAACAACCCTGCCCGTTTAAATGAGGGCAAGCAGTCTTCTCGGTTAAAAATTTAATAGATAAAAGAATGTATTTATTTGAAAAATTATTCTTTTGGACCTCTTCATTTTTTCTGTTTTGATTATACTGAGCGGCTGGAATTTTTCGGAGTGAAAGGAACGCAAAATGAAGGCGATTGGTTTTGATAATCAAAAGTATCTTACGATGCAGTCCGAGCAGATTCGTCATCGAATCGCCCAATTCGGAGGCAAGCTTTATTTGGAGTTTGGCGGCAAGCTCTTTGATGACTTCCATGCCTCACGCGTTCTTCCGGGTTTTCAGCCTGACAGCAAAATCCGCATGCTGCAGCAGCTCAAAAACGATGTGGAAATCGTGATCACTATTAATGCTGCGGATATTGAATCGAGCAAAGTGCGCGGTGACCTCGGTATCACCTACGACGAAGACGTCCTTCGTTTGATTGATGCCTTCCGTGAAATGGGACTTTATGTCGGAAGCGTCGTTTTAACGCAATACACCGGTCAGAAAGCCGCCCAAGCCTTCTTAAAACGCTTGGAAACTTTGGGCGTTCCTCATTATCGTCACTACCCGATTCCGGGCTACCCCTCTGACGTCGACTTTATCGTAAGCGAAGAGGGCCTGGGACAAAACGAATACATTGAAACCACGCGTTCGCTCATCGTTGTGACGGCTCCCGGCCCCGGAAGCGGAAAGATGGCTACGTGCTTGAGCCAGCTCTATCACGACTACAAGCGCGGCATCAAAGCCGGGTATGCCAAGTTTGAAACGTTCCCGATTTGGAATTTACCGTTGAAGCACCCGGTCAACCTCGCTTATGAAGCCGCCACGGCCGATTTAAACGATGTCAACATGATTGACCCCTTCCACTTGGAAGCCTACGGCAAGACGGCCGTGAACTACAACCGCGACGTTGAAATTTTCCCGGTTTTGAATGCCATTTTTGAACGCATTCAAGGTGTCTCGCCCTACAAATCCCCGACGGACATGGGCGTGAATATGGCCGGCAATTGCATCATCGATGATGATGTGTGCCGCAAAGCCTCCCGCATGGAAATTCTGCGCCGCTACTATGCTGCCGGCGTCAAACACATGCGCGGCGCTTCTAACGATCAGGAAATCAATCACTTAAAGATTGTGATGAATCAGGCAGAAACGTCGCCCGATATCTGCCCTGCGGTGGCCGTGTCGCTTGCCAAGGCCGAACAGACCGGGGCACCGGCAGCCGCCATGATGCTACCTGACGGCCAAATCGTAACCGGCAAAACCTCGAGCACCTTGGGCTGCGCCTCTGCCATGCTTTTAAACGCGCTCAAACTTTTGGCCGGAATCGATCATGATGTAGATTTGATTTCTGCCCGTGTTTTAGAGCCGATTTGCCAGTTAAAGACTCAATACCTGCTGCACAAGAACCCGAGACTGCATATCGATGAGGTGCTCCTTGCCCTGACCATTTCTGCGCTTCGCAACGATGCGGCACAAAAAGCAAAAGAGCAGCTCTCCAAGCTTCGCGGCTCGGAAGTTCACTTCACGGTCATTATCAGTGAAGAAGATGAACGGGTGCTTCAGCGCTTGGGGATTAACGTGAGCTGCGAGCCCCGCTACGAAACAACGAGGCTCTATCACAAATAGTCTTTGATACCGTTTATTCAAACGGTTGCCGATCCTCAGAAGCGAAAAACTTCTGAGGATTTTATTTTTGGTGTTGCGTATTTTGCTCGCAAGTCACGCTTTCCCACTCGGGCTGCAAAGCCACGTGATCGATGTTAAAGCGTTCCTTAACATTTTTTCGGACGGCCTCAAGAATGAGAGGCCACGAGCGGTGAGAGTCAATCTGTAAGTGTGCGGAGATCGCTGAAAAGCCAGGGCTCATCACCCAGACGTGCAGATCGTGGACACTCACCACACCGGGAATAGCTGAGATTGCGTCACCCACGTCTTCGTACTTCACCCCTTCAGGCACCGCATCGAGCATCACAGGAACGGTTTCTTTTAAAACACCCCAGGCTGCGTGAGCCACCAGTACACAAATGAGAAGCGAGAGAATCGGGTCAACTTCAACCGGTCCTCCGAAATAAATAACAGCACCGGAAATAATGGCTGCCACTGATCCCAAAAGGTCACCCAAAACGTGCACAAGGGCTGCACGCGTATTGACGTTTTTCTTATCTCTTGAGAGCGACAAAGCCACTCCGATATTGACAAACATACCTATCGTGGCAATGAGCATCACGCTGCCGCCCGAGACATCATGAGGATTCGTTAAGCGATCGACCGCTTCATAGCAAATCCAGCCCAACACAATAAACATGACAAGGGCATTGATAAAGGCAGCGAGCACTTCAATGCGGGCGTGACCGAAAGAGTGATGGCTGTCAGCGCCCTCTCGGGCAAGCCAATTGGCTACCAGCGCAAAAAGAAGACTTGCGGCATCCGTTGCCATGTGTCCTGCGTCCCCGATCAAAGCCAGGGAGTTACTGAAGAGACCGCCGATTAATTCAACCGCTGAAAATCCTAAGGTGAGTAAAACCGCTACACCCAAAACGCTCGTTTTGACCTGACGGGTGGCGTGGTTATAGAGGCTGTCGCCCTGACCGTGGCTTGAAAAAGCCCTGTCTTTAGCTAAATCGTCCGTTTCTTTTTTTGCAAACATCTTTCTTTCTCTTTGTTGAACGAACATTGCGGCGCAGTGTACTGCTTTTCAAAAGTTTTCAGATGACTGAAAATCACTCTCAAATCTTACAGCTCAAGCGCCTCACGTATAATGTTCTGCATTAAATAATAGCTTTAGACGATTTTCGGGAGTGCCCCAAGAAACACTGCCCGAATATTTTTGACTAATGAATTCTGTTTATTTTCTGATCCCGGGTCTGAGACTGCCGCCTGAAGTACTGGGGCGCAGTGCACTTCAAGAAGCCCTTACCCCTTTACTTGCTCTCACCGAAGGTGCGGGCGACGTCATTTCCCAAGAACTTGTTCACGATAGTGTCCTTGACGGCGCAGCCCACCTTGTGTGGCTCTGGCAAGTGATTGCCAAACGCTCCGGCATGCCTGAAACAGCCGCCTTTGAATGGGAAGCTGACGGCGGTCCCGCTATGGGAGCTCAAACGTGGCGCCTTCACACGGTTCATAAAGACAATCTCAACGGTTCCGTGATTTTTCGCTCACCTGCCCAAGAACTGACAGGTGAAGAACGAGACAGCCTTCACGATGAAATTCTCGCCTGTGTAAGAAACTACGGCTTTCAGCTTCAGCAGTGGGCTGATCGCTGGTACCTCACCCGCAATCAGGACTGGCCCATCGTTGTGCGTCCGTGGTGCGCCCAAAAGTATCAGGCATTGTCTGATAATGATATTGAGGGTCCGGCCAGTGACGAATTTAAAGAGATGATGGCTGCACTTGAAGCCATACTTCAAAAAAGTTCAGTGAACGCTCTGCGCCTGCAAAAGGGCTTTGAATCCATTGACGGCTTTTGGCCTGACGGCGGCTCAAGACGCCACTTGCTTAAGCCCTCAACGCTCAGAGCCGTGATGGCCAATGATTCTTTCGTCTGGGGCTGGGCTCAAAATGCAGGGCTATTGAATTTCAGAACAACTGCTTTAAAGTCCGATTGGCCCGAAGCCCCTGAAGGCGACCTTCTGGCTGTCGTTGATGATTTATACGACTGCTATCGTCGGGGCAATTGGGATCTGTGGATAGAAAAACTGCCTCAAACCATTCAAAAAATTGATAACCTTGCGCGTCTCGCTCACGCCCGCAGAGCCAATCGAATCGTTTTGGTTGCTAGCGGCACCCTAGACACACATACTACTGTCATTGAGCAAGGAACCGGAGCCAAAGGCTTTTTAGCCCGCTTTAAAAAGAAAAAAACATTGGATTGGAAGAATTTTTTAAGTGAGGCTGCCCGATGACCCGCTTTGTCACTAGAGACTACAGCCCGGCTATCGCAGGCCACTTGGTTGAAGAAGGTTTCCCCGAGCCCCTTGCTCGAGTGCTCGCTGCCCGAGGCGTTGAAAGTGCACAGGATTTAAAAGCTGACTGGCGTGCGATGCTGCCGCCTGAAACGCTGATGGGTACGCAAGCTGCCGCAAAACTTTTAGCCGATACGATTGAAGCTCACAAGAAAATCATGGTCATTGCCGACTATGACTGTGACGGAGCTACCGCTTGCGCAGTAGCCATCAAAGGGCTCAGAAGCATGGGCGCATCAGTAGACTATCTTGTGCCCGACCGCTTTATTTACGGCTACGGACTAACGCCGGCTATCGTTGACTTAGCGGCACAGAAAGGGGCTGAACTCATTTTGACGGTTGATAACGGCATGGCAAGCATTGACGGCGTGGCAAAAGCTAATCAAAACGGCATTGATGTCATCATCACCGACCACCACCTGCCGGCTGAAACGTTGCCCGCTGCAGCCTGCATCGTCAATCCCAACACCCCGGGGTGTTCTTTCCCGAGTAAAAACTTAGCGGGCGTCGGTGTCATGTTCTATGTATTGATGGCACTCAGAGCAGAATTCCGACGCCGGGGTAAATTTGATGTCAGAACTCAGCCGAGACTTGATGAATTGGTTGACCTGGTGGCGTTGGGCACTGTAGCCGACGTGGTGAAGCTTGATCGCAACAATCGAATCCTTGTTCAGCAGGGATTAGCGAAAGTGCGCTGCGGGCACACGCATCCTGGCGTTAAGGCTCTTTTTGAAATTGCCGGACGCGCAAGCACCCAGGCTCGAGTAAGAGACTTCGGTTTTGTGATTGCCCCCAGAATTAATGCAGCCGGACGCTTGGACTTAATGAATGCCGGTATTGAGTGCCTCATCAGTGAAAGCGATTCTGAAGCGCAACACTACGCCAAGATCCTTGATGACTACAATCGCCAGCGCCGAGAGCTTGAACTGAATATGCAGTGGGATGCTGCGCTCCTATTAAACAAAATTGATGTGAGCAAACGCCACACGCTTGCCTTATTTGAGCCCACCTGGCACCAAGGTATCGTAGGACTGGTCGCAAGCCGCATTAAAGAAAGTAAGCACCGTCCGACCATTGCCTTTGCCAATGCCGCTGACGGTGAAATGAAGGGCTCAGGCCGCTCCATTGAAGGTGTTCATCTTCGCGATATGCTCGATCTTGTCACTAAAAAAGCTCCGGGCATTATTAAAAAATTCGGCGGACATGCAATGGCTGCAGGTCTTACAATTGATGCTCACCGCTTTGATGATTTTTGCCGTGCTTTTGAATCGGTTGTGGCAGAGAACTGCGATGAAGATGTATTTGAACGTCATGTTTTAATTGACGGACCGTTGCAGGTCAAAGATATTTCGGTTTCATTGGTTGAAGCGATTAATGCTCAAATCTGGGGCCAGGGGTTCCTGCCTCCCCTTTTTGCCAATGAATTCAAAGTGCTGCATCAAACGGTGCTCAAAGGCGGACACTTAAAACTGATGCTTGAATTAGACGGTATGCGCTTTAACGGAATATTTTTCAGGCGCTCGGCTGAAGTCCCCTCTGTGGCTCGTCTTGCCTATCGGCCGGAAATTAATGAATGGATGGGACAGCGCAGTATTCAGCTTGTGATTGAACAAGTAGAAGGATAGGTTGCCATTACCTTGTTTTTTCTTGATTTTCGTCTAAAATTAAAACCTTTATTTTGGGTGGTGTCGATATGACTCGTAAGCCTTTTGTTGTCGCCAACTGGAAAATGAACGGCAGTTTGAAAGCCAATGACGAATGGCTTGAAGCTGCTTTGCCTCAAATGAGCGGTACTCGCCTTCACTGCGATGTAGCCGTTTGTGCCCCCAGCGTTTATTTGCAGCAGTTGGTCAAAGGTTTTGAACATAGTGCGACACTGATCGGCGCGCAAAATTGCGCCCGATACGCTCAAGGGGCTTACACGGGTGAAGTCTCTGCCGCGATGCTTGCCGACATCGGCTGTGATCTCGTGATTCTCGGTCACTCGGAACGTCGTACGCTTTTTGGCGAAACTGACGAAATCGTGGCTGAAAAAGTTGAGCTTGCCTATGAAAACGGTGTGATGCCGATTGTTTGTGTAGGTGAAACCCTGCAGGAACGTGAAGCCGGTCAAACCATTGAAGTGGTAAGCCGTCAGTTAAGAGCCGTTTTGGATAAAGTCGGCATTATGCCCCTTGTGGCCGGAGCTCTTGCTTACGAACCGGTCTGGGCCATCGGTACCGGTAAAAGCGCAAGTGCTGAAGATGCTCAAGCTGTGCATCAGGCTTTGCGTCAAGTTTTGGCCGAGGTCGATGAAGAAGCCGCTGCCCGCACCCGCATTTTGTACGGCGGCAGTGTGAAGGCAAAAAATGCTCCTGAACTTTTCGCTCAGTCTGACATTGACGGAGCGCTTGTAGGCGGAGCGTCGCTTAAAGCGGAAGATTTTCTGGCTATCTGCCACTGTGCGGATAACCTCTGATAAGAATTTAAAATAATTTTTGAGTTAAAGGAAAAGTATAAAGATGTCCTCCATGTTGGTCTCTATCGCAATCGTGGTGCAAATTCTCTCCGCGGTCGCCGTGATCATTTTGGTCTTGTTGCAACACGGTAAAGGTGCCGACCTCGGTGCTGCTTTCGGTAGCGGCGCAAGCGGTTCTATTTTCGGTGCTTCGGGCTCTGCCAACTTCCTGTCACGCTCTACTGCTGTAGCAGCCACGCTATTTTTCTTGGCTACGATTGCTTTGACGTTGGGTTCCGGTGCCTTCAAACAAACCGCTGCTCCCACGTCCGGTGTCTTGGGTTCTGTCGAACAATCGCAATCTATTGACGCAGATCAAACAAATACGACAAATTCGACTGCTCCGGTCTCGCAATCTCAACAGATTCCGCGCTAAAATAGCGAACTCTGATTTGGAGATTTCTCCTAAAAAGAAAAGATTTCGCGGCCGTGGCGAAATTGGTAGACGCACCATCTTGAGGGGGTGGCGGAGCAATCCATATGAGTTCGACTCTCATCGGCCGCACCAAATTTCAAACCCGAACTGATTCAATGTCAGTTCGGGTTTTTACTTTTTCCCATCCTTTTTAAACGAAATCTGACGTTTTCCCAGCCTGACTTCCCGAAGTGCCTAGCTCCTAAATCGATAGAGCACTTTGGGAGGTAACGGGACCCCAAGAAGCGCGAGCGTATCGCGCTTCTTTTTTGCCATCGCCTTGAGCGTAAACGCATTCGTTGAGCAATGCTTGATAGCCACCAGTCCTTTTAATCCTGCCAGTAACTTCGGAAGCGATTCATACGGCAGTTTCAAAAAGTCTGCAAACTGATTGTCTTTCGATTCCTGTTTTTGTTTTTCCGCTTTGTTTTTAACCGCTTTCTGTATCCGATTGAGCATCACCATTCTCAAGCTTTCTGCAATGACAAAAACAAGGATCTTTCCTTTGTAGGTGCTTTCCGTGGCGTATAACCGATCTCCGTCCACCCAGTTCTTTAATTGATTAAAGTTCTGCTCAATGATGTTTCTTTCTCGGTAAATCCGAAGCACTTCAAACGCATCCAACCCACAGTTGCTGCGGATGGCAAAACATCCCGATAATTCAACTGCCTCCGATAAGGCATTGAGATTCAGTGCGTATTGACCTCGATGCTCGAGTACATACCTCTTGTTGGCTCGGAAGAAGTCCGGGTTAACCTTCTCACCTTTGTTGAGCATCTCCACCAGCTCCATCGCATTTTTCTTCAGACGCCGTGCTTCCTTAACAGCTCGTTCTAAATTACGATAAAGGTGTAAATCAATCTTCTCTGTGACGCGACCGCTCGGTGTGTCATTCGCCCATGTTTCCTGCTCCGTAAAAGCATTCATCTCCGTGTCCGGATCGCTGAAAGCGATCAAGTCACTGAGCTGACGACTTCTGCGTTTAAAAGCAGCCTTAACGCAATCCTCTACCGTTGTTATCCCTTGGATAAATTTCCGTTCCAGTTTTAACTCCAAGGCGGTGTTGTAGATGCTCTGATAACCACGATCGGTCACTAAAACAGTCTCCGACAAATCGTATCCGGCTGCCAGCATTCTCGATAAGGCAAAAGGTAATGCTGCTTTATCGTTGACAGAACCTTCATCGGTGCCGGCAAAGAGCACATCGCCGCTGGCATGATCACACAGCAGATTCAGATTAACCTGCTTGAGTTCAGGGTCTTGTTTGGCTTTACCAAAAGCAGCTTCGCGGATTGTTTCGGAATAGGTGCTGATACTGGTGCTGTCAAACGACAGTGTCATCCCCAACTTGTGTTCTTTTGCTCGTTTCAAAGCTCTTTGATGACGCAAGGCGAAATACTGAGCAATATTGTCGTCGGTAATTTCTGCCAAGAGCTCAGAGATCCGTCTGGAGTCAATCGGCTCAGATTCAGGCAGCCAGTTATAGCTGAGCCAATCTTCATACAAAGAAGCTGAACCGGCTTGATCGAGCTTGTAGATCGCCAGATTCAAAAGATCTCGTGCTTTTTTCTTGCCATAAATCGCCTGCAGATCTTCAAGGATCCCTAGTTGACCGGCAATCTGAGAAGCAGTCCAAGTTAACCCGTAGTGGATGACCGGTTCACTCCACGAGATATCAGGAGCTTGCTCACGATTGAAGCACTGCTCATCAAACTCTTCCTTGTTTAATAACTCGTTATGTCCCCAGTAGAGATCAATGCCTTCGAACTCAGGAAACTGAGCTAAGAAGCCGGAAACCACTTTGATAGAACCGTCATCATTGAGTCTGCCGACAGAGATACGCTGAGCAACGCGGGAGCCCTTACCGGGAATCCAGTGGTTGCGGTAAGCCTGGATAGTTTGTCGGCCGACCTTGTCAGAGATTTTGATGAGGGACCATTTGCGGCCTTGATTATCGATGGGGTTTAGCATGATAGTGCGTTATCAAATAGTATGGAGCTATTATAGCAAAACAAACGAGTAAAGACAAATCAACACATTGAAAATAAAGAGGATTTTTATAGAAATAAAGGAGGACTTGACGTGAATCAAGCCCTCATAGAACTAGTGAGACGGGAATTCAGGTCCCAGCGACTTTTTTCAAAAAAATCACATTTTCCCAGGGAGTTTTTTCAAAAAGATTACGTTTTCCTAGGGACTTTTCAGAAATATTTAATGTTTTCCAAGCGAGTTTTCGAAATATAACTCTTTAAACTCTCTTAGAGTTGAATAAATTCCTTTTAATAATCAAACTGTTAACTTTGATTATAAGTTGATTTCGTTAGTTCCTTTTTGATTTATCTACTTAGGTTCGTTATCTTCGTTCTTGTTTGATTCAAAAAATGAATAGCCATGCCTCAGTATTTACTCGCGATGACCATCTTTGGCACAATCGGACTTTTTGTTAAATTCATTGACTTGCCGTCTACCGTCATCGCACTTTCCCGCGGTGCACTGGGAACGCTTTTTCTGTTAATTGTTTTACAACTAATGAAACGGCGAATGGATACGGAAAGTATCAAACGCAATTTCAAACATCTTTTTATTGCTGCAGTTGCATTGGGATTTAACTGGATTTTCCTTTTTGAAGCCTATCGTCTGACAAGTATCGCAACCGCTACCCTTGCCTATTACATGGCGCCTGTTATTTTGATATTGCTCTCTCCTTTAGTCCTGAAGGAGCGTGTCGGGCTCGCCAAGTGGATTTGTGTGATCTGTGCTTTGATCGGTATGAGCTTGATTGCCGGCATATGGGAAGGCTCTGATCAGATTGCTTTGAGTGGTATTGCGATGGGGCTCCTGGCGGCTAGCTTTTACGCAACGATTGTCATTAACAACAAGTTCCTCAAGGGCATGAATCCCTACGATTCAGCTATCGTGCAACTGGGCATTGCTGCTTTAGTACTGCTGCCCTATGTAGCCTTCACTGTGGACTTTACATCCCTGACGTTAGACACTCAAACCATCGGTTTAACTTTGATTGTCGGTATTGTGCACACCGGTGTTGCCTATTGGCTCTACTTTTCAGCGCTTCCCAAACTCGAAGCAGCACGCATTGCCATTTTCTCGTATGTTGATCCTGCCATTGCCATCTTATTGTCAGTTTTTGTTTTAATGGAACCGATGACCATTAATGCAATGATCGGAGCTGTGTTGATTTTGGGAGCAGCAATAACCTCTGAGTTTGTCGGTAAAAAGAACTAAACATCAGCAATTCAACTAAAACGCACAATAACTAGTCGCTATTTTGGGCTTCTTTTAGCTTTCCTCTTAAATAGTCTCTTAGCTCCGGGTTGCAACAAAACACGCGAGCACCACGAATACCGTGTGACAATAACACACGGTAACATCGGCAAACATACTTCAACAGATTTTTCTCTCTTTCGGCCTTAGTTTTTCCTAAGCCGTTTTTACCGCCCGTGTCATAATAATTGTCGATACAAGCGTACAACTCTTGTTTAACCGGATCGTATTTAAGATCATTCCCAATAAACACTCCAACCCAATCAAATTCCAAGCCCTGACTAGTGTGAACGCACCCGACTTCCTCTTTAACCTGCTCTGATTTATCTACGGCCCACTCAGATCCTACATGGCGATTATTCCAAGCTAATTTAACAGAGCCTAAATCAACGTCCTTCACCTCTCCGTAATCATTGTTTTCTTTAGTCCATGGCCAGGCATATCCGGCCAATAATCTGGCTCCGGAAATAATTGTTCTACCATCTACAGCTTCTGACTTAACGCCCCGATTCTTTTCACGGACAAATTTGAGAACTTCTTCTGGGGTATCCACAATATCAAAATCATATTCGTTCCGGTTCCAACCTGTCGAATGAGCATTACTGTCAGCGTCATCAAGTCCCAAAACAATTGCGAGCCAATTGATAAAACCGTCAGCTCCATGACAACGAAATTGAGCACTCAGATCAACTTGCTCAACTTCTGCCGAGTATTTCTCTGCAGCTTTTCTGATAGAAGCAACTGAACCGATATCTGTCGGCCGCAAAGATTGGTTATCATCGACGAAAAAAACGGAAACGCGGGCTGCCTGAATAACATCTTCGATTTGATTTTTTCCCCGATACATGTTCTGATGGTCATGCAATCGGTGCGCTTCGTCACAAATGAGACAATGAAACTGATTATTTGGTATTGCGTTCTTTTTGGGTTCTGTGGCATCCGGTATGAAATAACTCATACTGCTCGTAAAAAGATATTTCGCCAAACGCCGATGATTTTTGCGTTCCTCTTTCGTTTCACCTCCGCTACTTAATATGCTGGTCATCGCAGTCTTATACGATGCAGTCGGAACAACAAAACGAACATTGCGTCTTATATCATCATCAACAAATTCTCGAAGAATATTAACTAACGCACTGACGGCTACGACACTTTTACCTGTTCCGGGACCTCCGGAGATAATGACACATCGTTTCCCCTTTTTGGTTTGGCGAACGGCCCTCAAAATAGTCTCATACGCTATCTTTTGCTCATCAATTAAGGTAAAAGCCTGGTTCTTAACGTCGTCAAACATTTTGCAAATTGCATCGGCCAGACCTTTACTTGGAACGATCTTACCGTCAGCGAGCAGTTGCATAATTTCTTGACCGTTGCCTTCCCCAACTGTATCGCTGATAAACCGACCCAATTTTTTCCCGTCATGTTTACCAAAGATGGGAGTTTCTTCTACTAACTTCTCATTCGGATCAATTGCCAATTCATCTTTATGTACACCTAAATAGTCGTAGTTGTGCATGCAAGCACAGGCAACCGAGTGCAAATGATGCTTTTGAACAGAATCAAGCATGTTGTTTAAAAACATTCTGTAAGACCATGCCTGATAACTGGGGTGATTCGTTTCACATCGGTAACTGCCTGCCACATTAGCCACAACAATCCCCGGTTTATCCTTGACTGCATCAGCCTCTGACCATTGTTTTAACTCGATAATGACAAAACCGGGAGCCCCGTTTTTATCGTGTCCTGTAATAATAAAGTCCACACGTTTACTGGTAGCCGGAAGTTTATATTCGATCAATACACCGCAATCATCTTTGAGACCTGCCATCAAAAATTCGCGGGATAGGTAGAGTAATGAATTACTCCATGCACGATATTGAGGTGAAGTTCTGTAGGAGTCAGCATGCTCGCCTCCGGCGAGCAAATCCGGAATATGGCTGAGATTTTCTTGAAAACTTTTCAAACTGCCGGTAAAAACCAAAGCCATTATTTCACCCCTATTTACAGTTCATTGTATTTTTCAGAATGGCCGTAACTTTTTTCGATCGGATATTTTTGAGCATTGATTTTTAGCTTATCCCAAATAGCCCGATCCATATCTATCTGCAAACGGTCTGCCATCAAAACAGCATAGATCAATATATCACTTAATTCTTCGACCATGGCTTGGCGCTTTTTAACAACATCTGTATCACTTCCTGACCATTGAAAACACTCCAAAAGTTCTGAAGCTTCCAAAGATAAGGAAATGGCTAGATCTTTCGGGTTATGAAACTGCGACCAATCGCGGTCGTTGCGAAATTGCAGAATTTTCTCAACTGTTTCTGAGCGAATTGCAAATAAGTTTCTTGACATACCAGCTCCCTCAAATAACTTATTTTCAAATATTGTAAACAGCGGATCTAGTTTAAATTTAAAAACAACAACAAAATCATTCTTGTTAAATCTCTGAGAATTTCAGAACTCAGTATAATGTATATATAGTAAATAAAAAGGATATTGAAATATAAACTACTGTGTAAGTAGCTTAGAAATTTTTATTTACGATATTGTCTGCCGTATAGGCAGTTTAAATGACTTATTCATATTTGTAACATCAAATTCTGAAGTATGCCATGTAATCATTAATTTAAAAGAAACTCATTAAGGGGAATGACAGCATGGAAGATCTATTGAATTTAAAGCCGATCCTCCACTCCAAGAGAGCCAACATATTCTATTTGGAGCACTGCCGAGTGATGCAAAAGGATGGCCGTGTTCTCTATTTAACTGAGGCAAAACATACCAATCAGTACTGGAACATTCCCATTGCCAACACCACGGTGATTCTCCTGGGAACCGGGACCTCCATCACACAAGCCGCTGTCAGACTTTTAGCCAAGGCCGGTGTGACAATCGGTTTTTGCGGCGGAGGGGCAACCCCTTTACTTCAGGCAACTGAAATCGAATGGATGACTCCTCAAAATGAGTACCGACCTACGGAATATGTTCAAAATTGGCTACGCTTCTGGTTTAAAGACAATTTACGTCTCAAGGTCGCTAAATCATTTCAAATTTCCAGGCTACAGTATCTGTTGTCTGTCTGGAAAAAGGATCGAGAGTTTCAAGATTGGGGTTTTATTGCTGATGATTCTATCGTAGAAGGCGCAGTCAATTTATTTAGAAAAAAGATTGATTCTGCCGATAACGTCAACACACTGCTCACAGCAGAAGCAGAATTTACCAAGTCGCTTTATCGCTTCTGCGCTTCCTGTGTCGACATTCAGTTCACCCGTAATCGGGATGATGCTGATTTGGCTAATACATTTTTAAATCATGGTAATTATTTAGCTTATGGCAGCGCTGCCACTGCACTGTGGGTATTGGGAATCCCTTTTGCTTTTGCAGTTATGCATGGGAAGACACGTCGAGGTGCTTTGGTTTTTGACGTTGCAGATCTGATTAAAGATGCTCTTGTTTTACCCTGTGCATTTATCGGTAAAAAAGACTCTTTAACAGAAACGCAATTCAGACAAACCGTTTTGCAAAAATTTATCCAGCATCAAGCCTTAGATTTTATGTTCGAGACTGTCGAGAGAATTGCTTCTACAGATTTTGAGGAAAAACCATGATTGTTACCCTGATTTCTCAATGTGAGAAAAAAGCGATTGCTCGAACCAGACGCATTCTTGATACTTTTGCCAACCGAATTGGTGATGCTGTATGGCAAACGATCATTACGGAAGACGGCCTCAATTCTCTGAGAATGCAGCTGAGACAAACAGCAACCAAGAACACTGCTGTTGCTTGTCATTGGGTTCGTTCTAAAAAACGCACGGAATTACTTTGGATTGTTGGCAATCGGGAAAAGTTCAATGAGCAGGGATTGGTCCCTGTAAACAGTACTGCAAAATCCGTTTTACATTCCGATTGGGAAAATAACTGGCGATATCTGCCCGCTATTAAAGCTTTAACTGCTTTCTCCTCACTTTTGCATGACCTGGGCAAAGCCTCGAATTCATTTCAATCAAAATTAAAGCAAAACAAAAACATCGCTGATCCGTATCGACATGAATGGATAAGTGTTCTGCTGTTTCATCAATGGCTTATTAAGCTCAATTCAAAAGAATCACTCCCTCTGGACTCTGATTGGTTGAAGGCAATTGATGAACTTAAAAACTTTGACCAATTATTGGAGGATGTAAAACTAAAAAATTTTCGCATTGACTTTTCAAAGCTTCCCCCTATCGCTCTGCTAATCTGCTGGTTAATGCTAAGTCACCATCGCTTACCCAATTTGAGTGAAGAAAGACTGTACCAAGTTGGCAGAACGAAAGCAGAGAATCTGACAGAACTCATGACTAAAGTTTCTGCTCAATGGGGCTATCAGCATGATGCGCCTACTAAGTCGATATCAGAAACCATTAAATTATCATTACTCAAATCCTCTACGATCTGGCAAAAGCAGCTGAAAAAATGGGCCAAACGCTTGGCTGACAATATTGATCTGATTAACGAAGCTTTGGACAACGGCGCGTGGCGGCCAATGGTTTTATACAGTCACTTATGTCTCACATTAGCGGATCACTATTTTTCTTCTCTCGACAAAATTCCGTTTAAAGAAAGTCATTGTTCTCTTTATGCCAATACAGAGAAAAATCAACTGAAGCAGCATCTTGATGATCATTTAATCGGTGTTTGCAAACAGGCTCTGAACGTTGCGCACTATTTACCTCAATTTTCATCAAAGATGGAATCCGCGCACGATATCAAACTGCTGTCGAAAAGAAGTCCTGAAAAATACCGCTGGCAAGACAAAGCCGTCACAGCTATTCAAGATTTCCGAAAAACTCTCACTACTCAAAATAGTGACGACGGTTACTTCGTAGTCAATATGGCAAGCACCGGTCAAGGCAAAACGATTGCTAATGCCAAAATCATGAGGGCCCTCTCACCCGATCAGGATTCTTTGCGTTATGTTCTGGCACTAGGATTAAGAACCTTGACGCTGCAAACCGGAAGCTCTTATAGAGAAGACATTCATTTACAGACAGACGATTTAGCCGTTGTGATCGGTTCCGAAACGATCAACACACTCTATGAAAAGAGCAAAAATTCTGAAAGTAAAACTTTCTCTGAATCCTCTGAAGCACTCATTTCCCATGATATCGGTTATTCACCCACATCTGAGTATGAATTCCTGGATGTGCTATTTCATAAAAAAGAAGAAAAACTGAAAGCCTTCCTGTTTAAACCTGTGCTTTGCTGCACTATCGACCATATGATGCCCGCTACCGAAGCGGTCCGTGGCGGACGTTTTATATTGCCGATGTTAAGACTGATGGCCTCAGATTTAATCATTGATGAAATTGATGACTTTTCTCCCAGCGATTTAGTGGCTATTGCTCGATTAACCCACTTAGCAGGAATGTTGGGCCGTAAAGTCATGCTTTCCTCTGCAACGATTCCGCCGGATTTGGCTGCCGGTCTTTTTCAAGCCTATGAGAACGGAAGAAAACTCTACTGTAATTTCATGGGTCTAAGTTCTCCTCAGACCTACTGTATGTGGGTTGACGAGTTTAAATCTGAAATTAATCGGATCACTTGTAACGACAAAGCTTTAACCGAATTTCAATCTCTGCACCAGGCATTCGTACATAAACGCTGTCGGCAATTACAGAGCAATATTGTTAAGCAACTGGGATATTTAATTCCATATGATCCAACCGTTGAACCGGATAATAAAGATCAAAAGTTGCAGTCTTACTTTGAAAAAGTAAGACTGCAAATTTATTGGCTTCATCACTCCCATTCAATTATTGATGAAGCGTCCGGCAAAAAGATTTCATTCGGATTGATTCGCATGGCAAACGTTAAGCCATGTATTCAATTGAGCCGATATTTACTGCAATGTGATGACCCCAATTTTGAAGTTAAGGTTCTCACCTACCATAGCCGAGAATTGCTACTGGTTCGAAGCGCAAAGGAACAATATTTGGATACGGTTCTCAGACGCAAGGATAGCAATCCCTTTCACACCCTATCCAATCCCTTGGTGCGTCAACAAATTGAGCATTGCAGCAAGAGCAATATCATTTTCGTCGTGGTTTCCACCCCTGTTGAAGAAGTCGGCCGCGATCACGATTTTGACTGGGCAATAATCGAGCCTTCTTCCATGCGTTCGATCATTCAGCTGGCGGGGCGTGTAAGGCGACATCGAGTGCAAACCAAAAACATAGACAAACCTAATGTCGGTGTACTGCAATTCAATTTAAGAGCAATTTTTGGAAAAAATCCTGCTTTCATTCGACCGGGGTTTGAAAATACAAAAGAAGGAGTTTGTCTGGAAACAAAAGATATGGCTCAACTGGTCAATTGGAATCAAGGACGAGCTCCCATCAATGCGATTGCAAGAATATCAAAATCTACTGACCTACATCCGTCAGAGCGATTAGCTGATTTGGAACATGCAGTTATCGCCCACAAACTTGTATCTGATGAACAAGACGGAGTCTTAAGTCTTTATGGTTGGCTCAACGAAACTTGGTTTTTAACCGGACTGGCGCAGCAAGTCAATCCTTTTAGGGGAAAAAATGCTGATATCCCCGTCTTTTTAAGATTTAATGAAGAAGGGAAACTGCAGTTTCACTTTAAAGATGACTCAAATGACTTTCTACCGTGTGAAAGAAAGTACAACATCGTACTTGAAGAATTAACACCTTTAGAAAAATCTCATTTGTGGTTTCATTCAGATTTGAAGACTGAGCTGAAACACTTATTGCAGTCCGGGTGGAAAGACTGTGAAACCATCGAAGATGTACTAAATCGATCACCTGAATTGGGTGAGGTTCTACTCATACCCAATGAACAAACAAAATTTTCCAATATTTACATTGAGTCTCTTGGACTTATGTGCGGAGTGAAAATTGACCATGACTAAAATCATTGAAGAATTTATTGTTCGAAGAAAAGAACAATGGTTAACACAAAAAATCAAATCCGGCAAAGAAGATGAAGCAGTTTTAAAACAAAAAGCTGAAGAACAGTTCTCTATCCGAAATTGGATAGAAAATGCTTCACTTCGAGCTAAACAACTTCATGTTGTTACTCACGTTGCAAAACTTTCACACCCTGATGCTAAAGCGAGCGCCTTTGTCGCTTCATGCCCTAAAAGAAATGACGGTTATTTGAGAACAGGCAACGTCAATTATCAAACTGATGTTTATGGTAACGCAGCTGCACTTGATGTCTACAATTTTTTATCCCTGAATTTCAGAGATCATTTATCCATTTTGGAAGCGTTTGAAAGGCAAGACTCTGAGCTCGTTGAGTTCATCAGAAATTTAGGGTTAGATTTTGAAACCCTACGTGAAAATTTCTTAAAAATTAAAAATGATGGGGCAAGTCCTCAAACCAGCTCCCTTATCAAACAAGTGTACTTTCCGATAGGTGACAATAAGTACCACTTATTATCGATTGTCAGTCCAACGGGAATGATGGCTGAGTTGAATCAACGCATCCGAACGATGCGCAAAACGGTCAGGGAAAGTCCGGACAAGCTCAAAGATCCTAATTGTCAGGAAATAACTTATGAACAGCTGACTAACTTAACAAAAATCGGTTTCGGGGGCTCAAAACCTCAAAATATCAGCTCCATCAATAATCAGGAGCATGGCGTATTTTTTCTTCTGCCATCTCTTCCTCCGCAATTGCCACAAAAATTCCTGAGATTACCGACTGTGGATTTTTTCAAACAGGCAATATCCTACAAAAATCCTCAGTTTATGTGTGAATTTGAGGCGTTGGAACGCTGGTTAAATTCATCTCTTAACAATCAAATGTCTCGACAAAGTATCCGATACCACATCGACAATTTGATTGACCGAATCCTTCTTATCGCACAACGATATCAAACGCTTGATGAGGGTTGGACAAACACTAAAACTACTCTACCGATGTACCAACGAATTTGGTTAGACCAAGCATTTAGAACACAGCGTCAAAATGATGACGAGTGGAGAGACAAACTGGCTGACAGAATGGCTCGTTGGATCATTGATTCTTGGGAACGACTCAGTCACCGGAAACGGTTCGGCGATAACGAGATGGAAGAAATTAAACGATTGATCCTTTCACAAAAGGAGCTTTTCTGATGAAGAACTCTTTCTTACTGATTTCACACTTAAAAATTCATAACGCCAACGCACTTAGCAGCAACATGACAATTGGAACGCCGGCGGTAACCGCTTTCCTTGGCTTTGTACACGCTCTTGAGCGCAAACTTCCTCAATGTTGGCCATTACATTTTTCAAAAGTGGGGATCTGCCTTCATAAGCTGATAGTTCAACAGTATAGAGGAATAGGTGATGATGCTTTCTCATTAATCGGAACCTCTAATCCTCTTGACAAAAAAGGTGAAAGACCATCTTTCGTTGAAGAAGCTCGATCTGATCTAGAGGTTTCTTTGGTCATTCAAGTTCCGGAAATCATTCCTGAGGAACTGACTGCTTGGTTGGAGCAAACCTTACAAAGTATGAAATTGGCCGGCGGTGATATTGAGCATATTGCTGAAGTCACAGAAGTCATTGAAACCAATTCGAACTCTATAGAAAAGCAGTTAACAAAAAAACTGATGCCAGGCTTCTGGCTTATTGAACGAACAGACCTGATGAAACAATCAATGAGTGAGGGAGAGGATGCTATGCAGGCACTTCTTTCTTACTTATCCATTCATGTAAACATGAAAAAAGAGGCAGAAGGCAACACTCAATCTTTTGCCAAAAAAGAAAGCGGATGGTTGATTCCCATTGTTGTCGGCTTCCAGGGTTTAACCCCTGTCGGCTTTGCTGAAAATCAACGCGATAGTACCAAAGAACATCGATTTGCAGAACCGGTCATCACATTGGGTGAATACAAGATGGTTCATCGGCTGCAATCGATCAATGAAGTTCTGTGGTCTTATCACTTCGAACCTGAAACGAATCTCTATTTATGTCAATCTAAAATTTAGGAGCATATTATGGCAAACGCATTTTCTATCCCCTCTGTTTTATCTTGTGAAAAGAAACTTGTCCCTTCTGATGCCCGCTTTTACGGAACGCAGTGGGAGCATCGTCACGAAGAAGGCAATCAAACTGCCCTGAAGTTGACCGAAAAATCTGTCAGAGGAACAATTTCAAACCGCACTAAGCAAAAAGATGTATTAAAACTTGATGCAGAACTCAGCGTAGCTAACCTTCAGACTGTAGATGCATGCTCACTTTCCGAAGGTCAGGACACTCTGAAAGTCTGTTTTACCCTTAAAGTTCTCTCCGGTGTCCAAACACCCTCTGCCTGCAATAACGAAGATTTTAGAAAAGTTTTTCATCAGCAAGTAGAAAACTACTTAAATAAAACTCACTGCAGGGAATTAGCACGCCGTTACGCTGAAAATATCTCTAATGCCCGTTTCCTGTGGAGAAATCGTATCGGTGCAAACAAGATTGAAGTGATTGCAAAAGTAGAGGATAAAAAGTTTACTTTTGATGCATTTCAGTTCGGCCTTAATTTTGACTCCGACTCAGAAAATTCTCAGTTAACTGAGCTCTCTGAACTCATCGCCCAAGTACTGTGCGGCGAAAAACCCTTCGTTCTTATTAATGTCGAAGCTTATGCGCAAGTCGGTCAGGCTCAAGAAGTGTATCCGAGTGAGGAACTTATTCTGGATAAAGGGCAGTCAAAGAAAAGCAAGATCCTCTTTTCTGTAGATGGAATAGCGGCTATGCACTCACAAAAAGTCGGTAATGCCATCCGTACTATCGATACCTGGTACCCTGATTACTCTAACTTCGCCATTGCCATTGAACCTTACGGTGCTGTGACTACTCTTGGTAAAGCCTTCAGAACACCTGCCAATAAAAAAGACTTCTACACACTTTTTGATAGCTATATGAAAGGAGCAAAGCTCTCTGAAGTGGATGAGCACTATGTCATTGCAATATTGATTCGAGGCGGTGTATTCGGAGACAGTAAAAAATGAGCAACTTAAATTACTATCAAGAGATAGAACTCATTGAGCAGCCGGATGTCTCTATTGGCGTTATTTGGTCCAAGCTTTACACGCAACTGCATTTCGCTCTTGCCGATTTAAAGAACAAAACTGGCGTTCAAACAATTGGGATTTCATTTCCGGAATATAACGATCCGAACTTCCCGCTGGGAAGGCGCTTACGGCTTTTTGCTGCAACCGAAAAAGAACTGAATGAGCTGGCCGTCAGCCTTTGGCTTTCCAGACTAACTGATTACGTCAAGGTCAAAGATATTCACGCTGTACCCTTAAAAAGGGTTAGAGGATATGCAACATTTAGTCGAAAGGAAATAAAACGAAACCCAGAAGCTATTGCCAGAAGACGTGCACGAAAAGATCCGGGGATCACATATGAAGAGGCACTTAGGAGAGCTAAGCTTCAAGAACGAGAGATTTGCTTGCTGCCTTTTGTAAGTTTAAATAGTTTAACTTCCGGTCAACGCTTTAAACTATTCATCGATCGTAAGGAGGAAACGGGACCAAGGGAAAGTCTTGAATTTTCAAGTTACGGACTGAGTAATAACACGGCTGTACCTATTTTTTAAACTAATAAAAATTTTTATTTAATATCAATCGGTTGCATCGAGGGACAAAATAAATGGTTTTAAAATCATTTTTTACCTAACTCTATGATGCAACTGATTTTTTTATCAAAAAGTTACTGTTCACTGCCGTGTAGGCAGTTTAGAAACCGTTCGACTAAAAAAGCACGTTTTACCATGATGTTCACTGCCGTGTAGGCAGTTTAGAAATACGCGTACCGTTTGCGGTGAGACGCCCATAAGTTCACTGCCGTGTAGGCAGTTTAGAAACGATCCTTATTCCGAAGAACAAGGGCGCATGGGTTCACTGCCGTGTAGGCAGTTTAGAAAACTAGAAAAGTGAGGCATTTATGGCAAAACGAGTTCACTGCCGTGTAGGCAGTTTAGAAAAAAGCCGCCCCGATTAGCTCAAAGCTCTCTTCGTTCACTGCCGTGTAGGCAGTTTAGAAATTAAAGCTATTGTCGCTTTCGTGTTCAATACCGTTCACTGCCGTGTAGGCAGTTTAGAAATACACGTTTGTTATGGGATCATTGGCAGGCTTGTTCACTGCCGTGTAGGCAGTTTAGAAAATAGGGTAAAAAATATGCGTAAAGATAGTTATGTTCACTGCCGTGTAGGCAGTTTAGAAATTGTATTGTGTTGGATCTTTTGATGAGGTTTCGTTCACTGCCGTGTAGGCAGTTTAGAAAAACTTAGATGGTCGAGTTTTGCAGGGAACAACGTTCACTGCCGTGTAGGCAGTTTAGAAAAGGAAAAAAGGCTGATAATCACAGCCCTTGTCGTTCACTGCCGTGTAGGCAGTTTAGAAACACTCTTCCGGATTACACGAAACTCACTTCAGGTTCACTGCCGTGTAGGCAGTTTAGAAAAATATAACAAAGAATTGATGAAGATGGAGCAAGTTCACTGCCGTGTAGGCAGTTTAGAAACGAAATTCCCGTGTTATCCCCGATATCAGGGTGTTCACTGCCGTGTAGGCAGTTTAGAAAAACAAGGATTTATTTCATTGTGAGCATTTTTTGTTCACTGCCGTGTAGGCAGTTTAGAAATCGAAAATGTTACAGATTCTCAATACCGACAGGTTCACTGCCGTGTAGGCAGTTTAGAAAAAACACACTCTAATGTATTGTTGGGATTTTCCAGTTCACTGCCGTGTAGGCAGTTTAGAAAAAAATTTTCTGACTTCTCGACGGGTTTCCTTAGTTCACTGCCGTGTAGGCAGTTTAGAAAAAATGAGAACGAAGAATTTCAGTATAACGTGTGTTCACTGCCGTGTAGGCAGTTTAGAAATGAAGATGGTTCTCTGCATGTTGAGCATTTTCGTTCACTGCCGTGTAGGCAGTTTAGAAAGGCAACCGATACATTGACCACACGGAAGATAAGTTCACTGCCGTGTAGGCAGTTTAGAAAGATAGTTGGAATAGAAGGACTTAATTTTCTAGGTTCACTGCCGTGTAGGCAGTTTAGAAAACAGAGTCCTCAAAATCTCGTTGATCAAACTTGGTTCACTGCCGTGTAGGCAGTTTAGAAATTAGTTGCAGACGTTTGCGCTTGACTGGCTGCGTTCACTGCCGTGTAGGCAGTTTAGAAAATTGTGATGCCTGCCGTGATCGAAACATCCGTGTTCACTGCCGTGTAGGCAGTTTAGAAATGAGCAGCAGGAACTTGTAAGGTTGATCCGTTGTTCACTGCCGTGTAGGCAGTTTAGAAATAATTTTATTGTCCCAATAATCGCCTTCTTCTGTTCACTGCCGTGTAGGCAGTTTAGAAAATCCGGGTAACGCGGCATTACCAAAGGCAAACGTTCACTGCCGTGTAGGCAGTTTAGAAAATCGACATAGAGAAAAGCCGCCGATTGATCAGGTTCACTGCCGTGTAGGCAGTTTAGAAAAATAGGACTTTTTACAGTATCTGAGCCATTGTGTTCACTGCCGTGTAGGCAGTTTAGAAATTCGTTTGATACTCTTGCTCTAACTTCATCAAGTTCACTGCCGTGTAGGCAGTTTAGAAATCGGAGAACAGGCGATTAGTAATGATGAAATTGTTCACTGCCGTGTAGGCAGTTTAGAAATGTACTCGCTCACCTCGGAGAACAGGCTATTAGTTCACTGCCGTGTAGGCAGTTTAGAAAGTGATGAGGCGTTTCAATCGGCACTTGAAACGGTTCACTGCCGTGTAGGCAGTTTAGAAAATGAAAAAAGATGGTGTTAGAGGTGATTCCAAGTTCACTGCCGTGTAGGCAGTTTAGAAATTCTGAATCGAATTCAATGTCGTAAGCGAAATGTTCACTGCCGTGTAGGCAGTTTAGAAATCTCGATGGGGGCTACTACATTAAGCTAAAAAGTTCACTGCCGTGTAGGCAGTTTAGAAATCCCAAGGTGGCTTTACGCCTGTGGGCCTCCAGTTCACTGCCGTGTAGGCAGTTTAGAAAGACACAAGTGGGTTGAAAAGAACCTCGAGGGCGTTCACTGCCGTGTAGGCAGTTTAGAAATCCCAAGCTGGGCCGGGTGGCAAAAGCTGTCTGTTCACTGCCGTGTAGGCAGTTTAGAAAGGTTGATGCGGGGCAAACAAACTCTTTAATGAGTTCACTGCCGTGTAGGCAGTTTAGAAATACAGCTCAAAAACATTCAAAAGATCCTTCATGTTCACTGCCGTGTAGGCAGTTTAGAAATAAGCGTGAGGGGAGCTACTTAGTCGCTGATGGTTCACTGCCGTGTAGGCAGTTTAGAAATGTTTATAGCGTGCCTGGTTTAGTTGATCATTGTTCACTGCCGTGTAGGCAGTTTAGAAACTGTCCACCACGAAGCACACGACGAGCACGACGTTCACTGCCGTGTAGGCAGTTTAGAAAGTCAAAGATTTACAAACACTTTAGGAAAGTTAGTTCACTGCCGTGTAGGCAGTTTAGAAATCATGGCCAGACAAAGAGCGTCCAGAATAACGGTTCACTGCCGTGTAGGCAGTTTAGAAAACTTTGCTTTAATACCCCATCCGTCTTTGTCTGTTCACTGCCGTGTAGGCAGTTTAGAAATGCCTGATCCATGTCTCGGTCCATCACCAACTGTTCACTGCCGTGTAGGCAGTTTAGAAAGCTGGTGTTTCTTCGGCTATGGACTATAAAACGTTCACTGCCGTGTAGGCAGTTTAGAAATTTTCCTGTCATGAGCCATTCGGCGCTTACGCGTTCACTGCCGTGTAGACAGTTTAGAAAGAACGGCGGAGGACTTTATTTTAAGTTTAACTGTTCACTGCCGTATAGGCAGTTTAGAAAAGGAATCCGGTAGCCCGATTGCTGTGTACCGCGTTCACTGCCGTGTAGGCAGTTTAGAAATACTACACTCATCAAGATAGCGGTCTTTGCTTGTTCACTGTCGTGTAGGCAGTTTGAAAAATGAGTACCTAAAGTGCAACCCGTTTGGATGGGTTCGCTGCTGAACTGGCGGCTCAGAAAAATTCAATGTCACAAGGTATTTACTATTCTCATTCAGTCGAGAAATTTAAAGAAAAACCCGTACAATCCCCCTTAAGCCTGATACTAACAGGGAAGGCAAACAACATACTTAAAAAATATTGCGGAAATAGGGAATATGACCTCTATTGAAAAACCTAAAATGACGTGCCTGCAGTTGACGATGGCCGTCATGCTGAACATGCTGGGTTCATCAATTATTTTAATGCCGACCAAATTGGCTGAAGTCGGCACTCAGTCTATTCTCGCCTGGCTTGTCACAATCAGCGGGGCAACAGCCATTGCCTATACCTTTGCAAAATGCGGGATGTTCAGCCGAAAAAGCGGTGGTCTGGGCGGATATGCCTCATATGCATTCGGGAAATCCGGAAGTTTTATCGCAAACTTCAGTTACGGTGTTTCTTTAATTATTGCTAACCTCACGATTGCCATTTCCATCGTGGGTTACGTCATGGTGCTTTTTGAGTGGAACCTCACGCCGCTTGAGATGGGTTTAGCCAGTATTTTTGTGATTTGGCTTTGCAGTCTTCCTAATATCGGGGGCGCCCGTTTCATCGGACAACTTTCGCACTTTTCCAATTACGGCATCTTGATTCCGATTCTGATTTTGACCGTTATCGGTTGGAATTGGTTCTCTGTTGACCGCTACGTTGAGGCGTGGAATCCCCAAAATCTGACGCCTTTTGAGGGTCTTTCGGCAGCTATATCTATGACCCTTTGGGGCTTTTTGGGTCTTGAGACCGCATGCGCCAACTCTGAAGCCGTAGAAAATCCCGAGAAATCCGTCCCCCGAGCCATGGTGCTTGCAACGATCGGCGCCGGTGTCGTTTATATTCTGGCCAACAACATCAGCTTCGGCATTGTTGACAATGCTATCCTCTCCCGATCTACCGCTCCTTTCGGTTTGGTCTTTGCAACAATGTTTAGTCCGGAAGTCGGTAAGTTCGTGATGGCACTCATGGCTTTAGCCTGTGCCGGGTGTCTTACAAGCTGGCAATTTACTATTGCAGAAGTTTTCCGCGTGTCTGCCAAGGAAGGGTACTTTCCTAAGATTTTCTCAAAAGTGAGCCATTTAAACGTCCCGATTGCAGGCATCGTTATTATTTTGCTTTTGCAGTCTTTAGCTGCACTTTTGACAGTCGACCCCAGACTTGAGCAACAGTTTTACATCCTTAAGGACTTAGCGGTTGTCACCAACCTCGTCCCCTATCTTTTAGCCTTTGCTGCAGTGAATGTGATTTTGCACAGAGAACCGGTTAATAATCCGTCTATTGTGAGACGTACAACCATTGTTGCCTCTTTTGCATCGGCATATTCTCTTTATGCGCTTTATGCCTGCGGCCCGAACGCCATGATGTGGGGAGCGCTTGCGACCTTTGTGGGTATTTGGCTTTACGGCTACGCCGCCAAATCTCTTGAAATAAAAGGTAAGCTTCGCGGCAACGAATAACGAACGGATGGGCAACTGCTTAACTGCTTGCCCATTAATTTATCTGATAAGAAATTAAAAAATCCATTCCACTAAACAGGATAGAGGTGAGTTTTTTAAAAAATCGTCGTAGAATAACACCTACAATTGATCTTGGATGTCCGAATCGATATCTCCATCGTCTAATGGTTAGGACATGACCCTCTCAAGGTCAGAATACGAGTTCAAATCTCGTTGGAGATACCAAACTTTTTCCCCTTTCCTAAATTTCTGTTAGTTCTCTGTTTAACTCATTGATTTCTCGATTATTTTTTAATCAGATAACTTTCATTCTTCATTAAACTTCATAAAATGAAGTACAAACGGACTCCCCAATTGTGAAATTTTTTCTCTCCTTTTTTAACTTTTGCACGTATTACTTGCACATCAAAAACAAAATTGTTATTTGTTTAGATCAAAAGATTTCATAATTTAGATCAAATAGCCTTAATACCTAGGGGAAAGCCTCGAGGCGTTTGATGGTTTAGTCCTTTAAAATTCGCGCGTATAAAAACTAATCCTCAGGAGAAAAACAATGACCTTACTGAACTGGGTCGCAGTTGTTGTCGTTATTCTGACGATTGCTGCTCTCATTAAACGCTATGAAACGCGTTTGGTTCTCTTTACGGCCGGTTTAGTCCTCTGCTGCGTTTCCATGCAACCGATGACTGCCTTTAACGCGTTTGCCAAGTCCATGACTAACGGCGGTTTGATCATGGCTATTTGCGCCTCCATGGGTTTCGCTTATGTGTCTTCTTACACGAAGTGTGACCAACATTTGGTGCACTTGCTCTCTAAGCCGATCCGCGGCTTGGGCATTTTCCTCGTGCCGATCTGCACGGCTGTGACGATGATCATTAACATCGCCATTCCGTCTGCCAGTGGTTGTGCTGCTGCCGTGGGTTCTACGTTGATCCCGGTGATGCTGCGTGCCGGTATCAGCCCGGCTGCCGCTGCTGCTTCTGTGATGATGGGTACATACGGTGGCGTGCTCTCTCCGGGTTCTGCTCACAACGTGTACATCGCCAAGATTTCCAACATGGAAATCATGGACTTCATTGCTTTGCATACCCCCTATAGCTTAGTGCTCTACGCTATCGGTATCGTCGGTATTCTCGTAATGTGCATCATCTTCAAGGATAAGGGTGCTGCCACTGACAACATCCAAGTCAATGTTGATAGCAAGCAAGAAGAAATCGAACACCCGAACGTGATTTACGCTATGGTTCCGTTGCTCCCGATCGTGATCTTGGTGCTCGGTAACTCTGTGTTGCCCGTCATCAAGATGGGTGTGGCTCAGGCCATGGTCTTGGGTGCTGTGCTCTGCTTACTCATCACCCGCGCTAACCCGCAGGAATTCTCGAAGACCTTCTTCGGTGGTTTGGGTAAAGGTTACGGCAACATCTTAGGTATCATCATCGCTGCCGGTGTGTTTGCCGCAGGTCTGCGCGCTGCCGGTTTGATCGACACCTTCATCGCTTTGCTGCGTGAAGCCAACGACATCGCCCGTTGGGGTGGTTCTATCGGCCCGTGGTTCTTGGGTACGATTACCGGTTCCGGTGACGCTGCTACGTTCGCCTTCAATGAAGCCGTTACGCCGCACGCCGCTTCCTTCGGTATGGATATCCCGCACTTGGGTGCCTTGGCCTTCTTGTCCGGCGCCTTGGGTCGTACCTCTTCTCCGATTGCCGGTGCCATGATGGTTGTAGCCGGTATCGCTATGGCTAACCCGGTTGAAGTCGCTAAGCGTACAATCGTTCCGTGCTTCATCGGTGTCGTCGTTCTGGCTCTCATCATCGTTTAGTCAGAAATCGATAGTCATATGACTGAAAGGGCAGCCTCCGGGTTGCCCTTTTTAGTATTTTGAAAAAGATAAATTCAAATTTGTTCTAAATTGTTTAGAAATTCTTTCTTATTGTTTGTCTATTTTTTGATAACATATGTTTGACAATATCGATACAAATTGTTTTAAATAAGGGGGAAATAATGACAACTGTACAACGAGCTTTTCGTTTAGATGAGACCTTAGATAAACAATTTTGTGACATTGCTGAAAAACTCGGAACTTCCCCATCTGACTCTTTGCGCATGTTTGTCACTGCATTTGTCACAAATAGAGGTTTCCCTTTTAGCCTGAAATTACCGGATGAAAAGCATAGGAGTTTTAACATAAATCATCCTAACGTTTTAACCCCGGCAATTCGTGACGGTCATGCTGTCTTACCAGCCTCTTGGCGTGAAGAGGATGACTATGACGAATAAAACTATAGAGCCCCAGCTCTACGATGTTTGGCAGATTCCTTTTGAATACGAAGATCAGCCCGGCATTTTCAAAAAGCGTCCTGTGATCATTGGGGGAGTCGACACAGAATCCGTGGAGATTTTTCTGCTTTCCATAAAAGTGACCAGCCATCCCCCTAGATCCAATTACGTTGGAGAAGTACCCATTTTGGATTGGAAAGATGCCGGTTTATCTAAACCTTCTACAGCGAGATGCTCCCATATAGTCCGATTACCAAAAAGTTTCTTCCAAGGCAAACTCAGATATGGACACTTAAGCGATAGAGATGCTCAGGCAATTGAAAAAATTCTTACTGAATTGGGTTACTTAAGATAAAGGGGCCCCGTCATTTCTTTCAAGGCCCCTACAAAACTAACAAATCAAAAAGAATCTAAGATTAGATAATGACCAGCCCTTTATAGTGCAACCATTTCTCTTCAATGCGCTGCCCCATATGAATCATGGTCGTTTCAGCAATGCCGACACCGGCTGCATACATAAGTTTTTCCTGCTCAACCATGCGTAGAGCCTCTTGGCAGTCAAAACGGGCAAAGTCAGATACCTCCCCGTCCCGATTCACAAACTGAACACCTTCTTTGATAACGGCCTCATAATTTCTGACAACTTCACGCAGATAGCCTTCCGGTACAGGAAGCTCCTGAACAAAGCGTGCACTTTCACGAATTCGGACATCGTCGGAAGTCAACCCTGCTTCTTCATAAAGCTCACGGTAAAGAGCGTGTTCGGGCTCTTCACTGGCCTTGACTAACCCCGCCGCAAGGCTGTCCCAAAGACCGCCTCCAATTGTTTTACCGGGGCGACGGCGGGCTAAAATCACCAGCCCCTCTTCATCGTAGGCTGTAAGCCTGATCGAAGTGGTCATAAGTCCCAGCTTGCGGCATAAAAGCCGCGGAGCCTGACAAAAAACAGAGTCATAGACCGTTGCACGCACATCGACCAATTCACCGGCATCATCGGGCAATTCACCAAAGTCAGCCAGAATACGGGCAGCCTTTTGCATGGCTGCTGTCCGAGCCGTGACAGAGCGGCAATTATCATCCGTTAAAGTTAAGCGCTCCGTTAAACGAAAGTCGCTTGTGGAGCCCGCAAGCTTCATTGCAAGCGTCTTTTTAACGCAGCCGATGATTTCACCACCGGCTTGGAATCGCACAAAATCCTTCGGGATCGGCTGTGTAAGCCGATCCTTTAAGACAGTGTAGGTCTGATAGACCGACTGAGCTACAAGTTCGCTCATGGGCTCTCCCCTACTTTCTTAGCCTTAGGCTTCAGGACGCATATGCGGGAAAAGCAGCACGTCACGAATGCTCGCAGCATCGGTGAGCAGCATCACAAAGCGGTCGATACCGATACCGCAGCCGCCCGTCGGGGGAAGACCGAATTCAAGGGCGCGGATGTAGTCAGCATCGTAGTACATAGCTTCATCGTCGCCGTGAGCCTTAGCGTCGGCCTGAGCCTTAAAGCGAGCGGCTTGGTCTTCCGGATCATTCAATTCAGAAAAGCCGTTAGCGGTTTCGCGACCGGCGATATAAAGCTCAAAGCGTTCGGTTAATTCGGGATTGGTGTCCGAAGCACGAGCCAAAGGCGAAATTTCAACCGGGTAGTCGACAATGAAGGTCGGATCAATAAGTTTAGACTCAGCCACTTCTTCAAAAAGGGCCATCTCTAAAGCACCGAGGCCCACGTAGTCGGGCTGAGGAGCTCCAAGACGCTTTAACTCATTGCGAAGGAAAGCTTCATCATCAAGCTTTTCATCTGTGTACTGCGGAGCGTACTTTTGAATAGCCTGACGAGGCGTGAGACGATCAAAAGGCTTACCCAAGTCGATATCGTGACCTTGATAGTGAACCATCGTCGTGCCGTTGACTTCTTCGGCAACATGACGAAGCACGGATTCCGTGAAGTCCATCTGATCTTTATAGGTCCAATACGTTGCATAGAATTCCATCATCGTGAATTCCGGATTGTGACGGATGGACAAACCTTCGTTGCGGAAGTTGCGGTTTAATTCAAACACACGTTCAAAACCGCCCACAACCAATCGCTTCAAATAAAGTTCGGGAGCGATACGCAGATACATATCCATATCGAGCGCATTGTGGTGCGTGATAAACGGTTTGGCATTGGCACCGCCCGGAATCGGGTGCAGCATCGGCGTTTCCACTTCCATGAAGCGGTTAGCGAGCATGAAATTGCGCATACTGGCGATGATCTTGCTGCGCTTAATGAAACGTTCACGGCTCGTTTCATTCATGATGAGATCAAGGTAGCGCTGACGGTAGCAGATTTCCTGGTCAGCCAAACCGCGGAACTTTTCAGCCAGCGGACGAATAGCCTTACTCATGAGGCGAATCTTATGAACACGAACGGACAATTCACCGCGCTTTGTCTTAAAGATCGTACCTTCGGCCGCCACAATATCACCGATATCCATGCCTTTGAATTCATCATAGGCTTGCTGACCCACTTCAGAGGGCGACAAGAAGTATTGCATCGTGCCCGTGCAGTCACGCACCGTGGCAAAAGAGGCCTTACCCATCACACGCTTGAGCATCATGCGGCCGGAAACAGCCACTGTGTGAGCTTCGGCTTCAAGTTCTTCAGCACTCTTTTCACCGTAGGCCGCACGGATATCTCCGAAAAGATCTTTTCTTACAAAGTCATTCGGATAGGCGTGGCCCGTTTCACGCCACTTGGCGAGCTTGGCACGACGCTCTGCAATGATGTGGTTTTCTTCTTCGGCCGTCACGGCGGCTTCTTGCACTTTATTTTCTGCCATTTTCATGTCCTTTTATTTGCGCCGATTAGACGCCTTGCTTGAGGCTAGCCTCAATAAATTGATCGAGATCACCGTCCAACACTGCCTGAGTATTGCCGGTTTCCACATTGGTTCTTAAATCTTTTACGCGCGACTGATCGAGCACATAGGAGCGAATCTGATGCCCCCAGGCGATATCGCTTTTTGCATCTTCGGTTTGCTGCTGCACTTCGCGGCGCTTGCGCATTTCCGCTTCGTAGAGCTTAGCCTTCAACTGGCTCATCGCCTGCTCTTTATTGCGGTGCTGACTGCGGTCGTTTTGGCAAACCGTCACGATGCCTGTCGGAATGTGCGTAATACGCACGGCGGATTCTGTCTTTTGAATATGCTGACCGCCCGCACCGGAAGCGCGGAAAACGTCAATGCGCAGATCAGCCGGATTGATTTCCACTTCAAAGCTATCGTCAATTTCCGGATAAACGTACACACTGGCAAAAGAGGTATGACGGCGGGCGTTTGCATCAAAGGGACTTTTTCTTACCAAACGGTGCACACCCGTTTCCGTGCGCAGCATGCCGTAGGCGTAGTCACCCTGAATATAGATCGTGCAGCCTTTGATACCTGCTACTTCACCTTCGGTTTCTTCCTGCAATTCAACAGTAAAGCCTTTACGTTCAGCATAGTGCAGATACATGCGCTCAAGCATACTGGCCCAGTCCTGGGCTTCTGTACCGCCCGCACCTGACTGAATTTCGAGGTAGCAGTTGGCCGGATCCATCGGTTGGTTGAACATTCGTTGAAATTCCAACTTTTCAACTGATTTTTCCAGTTCAAAGACTTCCTCTCCCACCACTTCTACGCTGGGATAGTCTTCTTCGGCCATGGAGAGCTCAAAAAGCTCTGCGGCATCGTTGACGCTTGAAGTAAGTTTTTTGAAAAGCCCGACGGTGTCGTCAAGGCGCTTTTTTTCTTTACTGACTTTTTGTGCGTTTTCAGGATCATCCCAAAGAGCAGGATTTTCCATTTCGCGACTGACTTCTTCTAACCGGCGTTCCTGTCGGTCGATGTCAAAGATACCCCCTCAGCTCCACTAAACGAGCTGTGAGGTCCGAGATTTTGGCCTCAATTAGGTTTATACGCTCAGCATCCATCTTGATAGATATTGATATAAAGGTTGAAGCGGTTGATTATAAAGTAATTATCGTGTCTTTGAAGACAGGATTGAGCGCTTTTAAGCCGTTTACCCACTTAATAGCTCCAAGCTTCCATCGAAGTCTCAAAAGTTTTGCCCGATCATAAAGTTGATCCAGTGTCACTTCCAGGAGGCTGCCCGCAAAAGCTAAGACCACACGGTTGCCTTCATCGATTTCAGGCATCACCAGTGTTCTGCCTTCAAAAGCTTCATCAATAGCGGAAAAACTTTTATCAAAACGGCTGCCGAATAAATTAAAACTGGCAACTGAGCCTTTTTTATTCATCGCTCTGCGGCAAAGCGAGTAAAACTCAACATCGTCATAGACGGGACCCTTTGCCTCTTCATCATAAATATCAACCTGAAGCCAATCGGCAGGATTAAAGTCCTGACGGGCAGCAATAAACGCTTTGGCATCGGCTAAATGAATCTGAAAGCGATCATCGGGCATCGGACACTTAAACCACTGATGAGCGCTCATGACCACATTTTCTGAGATTTCTGCCACATCAATGCGGGCCTCGGTGTTTTTCCAGCAAAATTTGGTGAGTGACGCCGCTCCCAGCCCCAACTGCACAATCTGAGCGGGCTCAGGATAAAACAAGCCGCAGGCCATCATTTGTCTGGGATACTCCAGCACCAACTCATAAGGACGGCCCACTTTCATGGCACCTTGAATCCAGGGAGAACCGAAATGCAGATAGCGAAATCCGTCTTCTTCGGAAAAAAACAAGTTAGGACAAGGATCGGAATCGTGACGATGATTTTTCATAGTAAAAAGCCGCTAAAAATATGCGTCTTATTTTAAAAGACGATTTTTTATAAAAACACTGCATTAGACGAATATTTTTACCGATATGGAAAGCTGTAACTGCTCTTTGTTAAAATTTCCGCCCTTTGTTGTACCCTCCTAAATGAAAGGAATAGAAGTGGCTGATGTTCGAAACCACCTCCTCTCTTTTAGCGTGTTGGCTCTTTTAAATGCTCACCATCCTGGTGCTGCAGCCGATACGTTCCTAAACTTAAAATCCCAAAAATTTCTTCTCGATGATTTGCCAGGCGACTCGGGCTATTACACCTTCAAAGATATCGAAGGAGATGTTCAAGTTCGCTCAGAAAGTGCTACCGTGATCGAAATAGAATCTTCGGGATTACCCAATACGGCAGATGACTATTCATCATTGACCTTTTTAAGGCAGAGCTCCGGTTCATTAAATCCTAGCCTTGAAACTTCGATAGAAGTTCAGGTTGAAAATATTGATTCAGCAATCGGTCTTGAGCATGAGGACTTTAACGGTTTTGGTCCTGAGGCCCGCTCTTTTAGTTTCAGCCTTAAAGCTAATGGCGAAAAACCGATGGAATCATTAATTGCCTGGTCACTTTATGAATCCCACTTAAAGACTGAATCACTTCCCGAGATTCTCGATATACGAGTGCGCTCAGCAACTAACATTGAAGAAGGTACAGTTGTTGCCATTTCTTCTCTTTCATCTACTTTTGACTTCAAGGGCTCGCTTAGGGTGAGCGCCTTAGCGGATGACTCTGGTAGCGACAATGTTTACGCCCTTGATCTTTCCGATAGCCGATTCAATTTAGTCAGTACCGGTCAGAGTTTCATTGAGGGCGACATCCGCTTTGATGATACCTCTGCCGTCTCAATTGTTCTATCAAACCCAGACGATCGTTTTATCGGTCGGATGGTCAATGCGGGCAGCGAAGGTGCCCGAGCCTCTATGAGCCTTTCTAATGGGGCTCAGTGGCTCGTTCACGGGCAAAACTTCATCAACCGTTTTGAGTGGAAAAAAGGCGGCATTTTAGATCTCACCCACACCAAAAACCCCGTCACGATTAAAACCACAGGCACCCTCACGGGAAGTGTAGAAGGCACCTCGGGTGCAGGCATTGAAAACACCGCACTCATTGAAGAGGGCGCCGTTTTACGAGTAAGCATCCATGATGAGGATGAAGAAAAGAATCAATATAAACTGCAGCTGGGTGAAGTCAGCCCCATAAGTCCTGAGGGCTCCCGAATCTATCTTGAAGTTTTGGATGAGCGCACCGATAAAAATGGAGAAACCCTCGATATCGGACTCATACAAGTCGACGGTATGGATTTAAGCAATAAGCTTTTTATTGAGTCCGTCCCCACTTACTACGAAACGGCGCTCGGTTCATTTAAAACGTACGCCAATATCGGCTCGGACGGCAAAGAAGGGTTTGTGATTCACAATATGGCAACCGACCTCTTGGGGCCATCAAGTCTTGTGAAAAACATGCTTGACTTCACCTCAGCTGCCATCGTTTCTCACGAGCAAAATGCCGACAGGCTCTTTTCCTTTGTAAGCGATCGTCTTTCTCAAAGCGAAGAACGCGGGCTTTGGGTCTCAGCTTCGGTCCAAGAAACTGATCTTCATCTACAAAACAAATCCCGAGACACCACGCTTGAAACACGATCTTTTGCATTGGGCTACGATGCTGATTTGAAACTGCCCCTTTTGCAAAAAGGCAGTGCCGGTCTTTGGATCAGTCAGAACCAAAGTGAATCCGACGGCGAGAATGCATCAGGAGAAATGGATGAAACATCCGTGGGCTTTTACCTTCACGGTCTCACTGACCGGCACTATCGGCTCATTTTTACCGGGCACTACGCCATAGGGGAAAATCAGTTGGATACACCGGGCGCGTTCGGCATCGATCACCGTTACTCACGAACGGATTTCAAATATGACACAACAAGCTACGGTCTCGGACTTTACTTAGGTTTCAGCCACCCGGAACTTGACCAAAGTATTTTCTTTGAGCCTTTTGTGAGTGCTTACACCTATTGGATTGATTATGAGAAAACCAATCGTTACGAAAACGTCCACTTTGAGACTGAAAAAACGCATCAGTCCCTTACCAAAATCGGTGTAACAGGCGGCTATCGGAGTCACAGCGACAATCCCTGGAGTATTTACGGTCAGCTTGCCTGGGTACACCGATTTGCCGGATCCACTGAGCTTAAAGGGTTTGAAGGAAATAATCACGAAGTCTTTAAAACCGATGATCTGCAGGAATCCTATGGATACCTGAAACTCTCGGGTCACTGGCAGGCAACCGATCGTTGGCAACTCTCAGCCAATGCGGCAGGTTTTATTTCAGAAATCGTCAAGCCGAAATATGAATTCGGGCTCTCGGCAGCCTATCGGTTCTGATGCTAATTTGGGAGTAGAGGGGTATTAAAAATCTTTTTAAATTGAACTTAATACCCCTCCCATACCTGATTGCTACAACTAGCACAAACTCATTAATCCAACAATCTCCAAAGTGTAACTTTACCTGCCCATCCTTGGTAATCCCCGAATTTACCTTTTGCGGTCAACTCTAGATTCCATTCAGGATGTTTCTCAAACCGATAACCGACAGTAGCGTGTACGACTCCAGCGTCACCCTCCATATTCCAATCATCGAGCTCCACTTCACCGTACTTAGCTGATGCGTCTGCGTCAAAAACATGCTCCCATGCAACACCTGCTTGCCAATTCCAACGTTCATTGTCTGTAGATTCCAACTTGGCACCAAGCATTGTTCTTTGGACAACATAGTCATCCCACTTTAAATCAATTCCGTCAATTTGATCGCGGTCACTGTTTATACGTAGGTAGTGGTACCTTGCATAAGGATTAAACATCAAACCATCAGTCAGCTCGGTTTGCCAACCCAAACCGGCGTGAGCCGTAATAAAGCCTGAATCCTTATCGAATTTCATCGGTACTCCTTCATCGATTACAAAAGAGCCGTCTGAATGAACAACCCCAAATCGGAAGGAAAGCTCATTAATCAATCCATTGTTGTAAAAGAAGGTCCCTTGGATGCCTGCGTCATAGTAGTATGTATCACCATCTAAGTCAGACGTATGACGTTTGCCGCTGTAATCTCCATCCCCATACTCAAGGAATGCTGCCACACGAAGTAAGCCGTTGTCCCCTTGGAAATCACCGGCAACACCAGTCATTAAATTAAAACCATCAACGTCAATATCAGCGTGCAATTCCGTACTAGAGGAAGTTGCTTGAGCAATGGCAAATACCCCTCGCCTCGGCATCAATTGATCTAACAGGAATGTACCTTCAGAAATCATCATGGCAGCCGCGACATCAGGTGTGTGAATCAACCCACTATCCTCACTACCTTTTTTTGAATCAATATGAATATTGAACTGATCGCTTGTTTGGTTATCCCAGGACGCACTGATTTCAACTAAGCCATTTGTCCTGATATCCAGGTTTTCTCCAACTAACGTTTCAGCTTTGTTTCCGGACACTACTGTGTATGTTTGACCCGATTGAAGGGCATCACCATTTAAGACAACTAAATTCACATTGCTTTGGAGAGATTCATCCTCATTTTTAAGACCTTCTGACAAATCTAAAAGGGCGTAACTTCTTCCTTGACCCCAACTTATATCATTTAAATCAGTGGTGAAATTAATGGTTTCAAAATTCCCAATAGCTTGAGCCTGACCTTGGAAATTTGAAACATTCAAAACATTGCCTGTAATTTCTGCTGTATTTCCTCCGTAAAGGCTTGAGTTAGCGATGTCAAGGTTATAACCTGAAATTGAAACCAAATTATTTCGAGAACTTAAAACTGCATCCGATGCTGTTGATTCGGCATATCCGCCATAAATCTGTGAGGAGACAATGGTTTTACTTAATGTTCCATCCAGTATAACTGTGTTGTTTTCAGCTGAAGCTTCAGTAATAGATCGGGCATAAGCACCAAAAATATATCCGGTATTAACAGAACCACTTTCAATCACTACAGTGTTTTCACTGGCTGTAGCTTTCCCATTCTCAGCTTTAACGTAGGTACCGGCAATGATGCTACCACTATCACCTTGAACACTCGCATTATGAATCTCAACAGAGTTTCTTAAAGATTGTGCTTCGCACGTTCCATTGTTGATATAAACATATGAACCATAAACTGTAGCGTTGATGATTTCTCCGCCTATTATCACTGCACGATTATCACTGGCCAAAGCACTACCGTTTGTCGTTCGAGCAATAGCCCCTCTTAACGAACCGTTAAGCGATGAATTTTTCATAATGGCAGTGCCGTTCATTGCGCTGACATCTCCGGATCCACCATTAATTTTTGCGAAAGAGCCTACGACATAAAGTGAGTCAGAACTTTCTCCAAAACCGATAGAACTGTTTTCAATTTCTATGTACCCGGATTCAGCCAAAGCTGTTGAAGAACCAGCTGTTCCCCAAATAACACTAGCATATGCTCCCGTGATACCTAAATAAGACGGAAGAGTCCCATTAACAGAGGTATTTCTAATGACTACAGACCCTCCAACTGTTTTAGCTACACCTTGTTGACTTTCCGCAGCAGAAGCAATAATTCCATAAGCACCGTTTCCGTAATCAATGCTGGCATCATCAAGATCAATATTTCCCTTTGTTGAAGTTGCTGAGTTATTCCATGAAAAACTGAAATTACCTAACACATTTCCTTGAACAGAAGCATTTTGAACGGTTACCGAGCCGTCAGATGTTTCAACCGAACCATTTTGTCCATAGGCATAATTGCCATGAACACCACCCACTGTAGCTTGATTGGTTACGGTTACTTTGCCATTGGAGGCACGTAGTTCAGCATCGTCGGGCGAATAAAGCTGATTGCCGAAAAAAGAAATTGTGTGAGTGCCTCCGGAGATTTCGGCTTGACCATACTCTGCTTCACCGGTGCCGTGATCTATTCGAACATAATTTCCCGAAACCCCTGAAGCTTGCCACTCTGTTGAACTGAGTTCAACTTGATTAACAGATCCTCCGCTGATTTTGGCTACACCGTTGATAGCAGAGGCCAAACCTGATTCTGCGTTGATAATATTACCGGCCAAACCGATGAAATCCGGAAGTGCCGTAATTTTGGTGATATTTGAAAAGTACTGTCCTGAAGTCACTGTGAGCAGTCCGCCTGAGGTTTCTGCATTGACTTGGTTACCAATAATGGCATTACCAAAAGCACCGATTACTGAACCCGAAATTGGATCTGTATTTGTAATGCCGCAAGCTACACAAATTTCACCACTGAGTGTACTTTGACCATCGTTGAGCACGCCACTGTTTGAAATCTGCCCAAATATTTGATCATATTCGCCGCTGTCTAAAGAAAGCTTACCGCTCGAATGATTTCCATCTACATAAGTAAGTTCTTCAGCATATGCACTGTTTAAAACCGAAATAAAAGCACAAAAAACGGCAACAGCTGTGCGATTGAGACAAAATTTTTTCTTTTTATGATTTATCGTATGGTTGGCAGCCAGAACGGATGCACTGTAAGAATTAGATTTCAACCCACGGGGGGGGCAAAGTAGTTTATTCATAATTGTTAGATTAAAAATCTGTAGTCACCGAGAGGAAAATTTAGCATTTTAAAAATATTCTTTGCAAGATGATTTATCTCTTTTTCGGTGGTTTAACTCTTAAAGAGCCCAGGCGAACAAGCCGGGCTCTCTGAGAAGTTAAGTTAAAACAATGTATCTGACGGTTCTTCAGAAGCTGCTTCTGAATTATCCGCAGAAGTGTCTTTCTTAGGTAACGGTTTAAGATCCAAAGCCTTCCAGCGGATATCAAGCTGCTTACCCTTTCTCGCACGGTGACCCATGTGATACTCAAGTATGGCTTTTTTCACCGCATACTCGCGATCTTTTCCGCCTCGACCGACACCGGTGACCATTACGCCTTCGGCATCAATGGGTTTAGCCACTAAAAGCGATTCAGTGAGGTTTAAATCCATCAGGCAGACACCCTTGCCGCCACCGGGCAGTGTTCTCACCTCATTGATATCGTAGATGAGTAAACGCCCTTCCTGAGACAGGCACGCCAAAAGCGTTTGATCGGAAGCTACGACCTGAGGCGGCAGAATCTTCGTTTCTTTATCCGATACCTTAATAAAGTTCTTGCCGGCGCGAACTTTCGCAAAGAGATCCTTAAACTGACAGATAAAGCCCATACCTTCGCTTGTAGCCAAAACCACTCGGTCTTCGGGCTTAGCGACGCAGTAACCGACAATGCTGGCTCCTTTTTCCAAGTCAATGAAACTATTGACGGGTAGACCGTCACCGCGGGCGCTCGGTAAATCAGAAACCGCTAAGGTGTAAACGCGGCCCGTGTCCGATACGGCGACCATCTGATCGGTTGTTCGGCACTCAAAGGAGACCACAAAAGCGTCGCCCATCTTGTAAGTCATCACTGCAGCATCGTGGCCGTGGCCTGTGCGGCAGCGCACGTAACCCTTTTGACTGATCACAACCGTGACCGGCTCATCGACCACCGCTTGAGTCATCTCTGCGCGTGAAGCTTCTTCAATGAGCGTTCTGCGTTCATCTCCGAACTCCGCCGCATCCTGAGCGATTTCTTTGGCAACCAGGTTATTTAAAAGCTTTTCTGAACCCAGAAGTCTTTCAAGTGAATGCTTCGTCTTATTGAGTTCTGCCAACTCCGCTTCAATCTTAATGCCGACAAGGCGCGCCAATTGACGCAGGCGAATTTCCAGAATATCTTCAACCTGAATTTCACTCAACGGGAATCGGGCTAAAAGCGCTTCCTTCGGGTCGTCAGAATCACGAATGATGGCAATTACCTCATCCAAATTCAGATAGACCAGGTGACGCCCTTCCATGATGTGAATACGATCGAGTGTCTTTTGCAGTCTGAATTGCGTGCGTCTGCGCACAGTCTGCACTCTGAAAACAAGCCACTCATTGAGAATATCAACGAGCGTCTTCTGACGAGGTTTACCGTCAGAGCCCACCATCACCAAATTCATGGAAACGTTGCACTCGAGGCTTGTCTGAGCCAGAAGGGCATTAACGAATTCATTGCGATCCACATTTTTGGTTTTGGGTTCAAACACCAGGCGTGTGGGCGTTTCCTTATCGCTTTCATCGCGAACGGTATCCAAAAGAGCCAGCATCGCGGCTTTGGCTTGCTGCTGCTCGGCAGAAAGCGTCTTTTTGCCGGGACGAATCTTGGGATTGGTGATTTCACCCACTTCATTTAAAACGCGCTGAGCTGAAGTATTGGGCGGCAATTCCGTCACAATCAGACGCCAATGCCCTCTTTGCATTTCCTCAAAGGTGTAGCGGGCACGCACTTTGAGCGTTCCGCGGCCCGTGCGGTATGCCTCACGGATATCTTCTTTTTTACTGATGAGCTGACCGCCCATCGGGAAGTCAGGTGCGGGCAGCACCGTGAGAATATCATCGAGCGTAGCTTGAGGATTATCCAAAAGCATCAGGCACGCTGCCGCCACTTCCTTAATATTGTGAGAGGGAATTTCGGTCGCCATACCGACAGCGATGCCGCTTGAGCCATTTAATAAAACAAAGGGCAGTCTTGCTGGCAGCATTTGCGGCTCTTGGAATGCGCCGTCATAGTTCGGAACAAAGTCCACCGTGCCTTCATCAATTTCGTCTAAAAGCAGGCGGGAAATTTTCGTGAGCCTTGCTTCCGTATAACGCATGGCGGCCGCACCGTCCCCGTCGCGGCTGCCGAAATTACCCTGCCCCAAGACGAGCGGATAGCGCATATTAAAGTCCTGCGCCATGCGAACCATCGCATCGTAGGCTGCCGTATCGCCGTGCGGGTGATATTTACCCAAAACGTCGCCGACCACACGGGCGCTTTTCACCGTTTTGGCTTCGGGTCGCCCCAAACCCATTTCGTGCATGTCAAAGAGAATGCGGCGCTGCACAGGCTTTTGACCGTCACCGATTGCAGGCAGCGCACGGCCTTTGACCACAGACATGGCGTATTCAAGATAAGCGTGGCTCGCAAAATGCGCGAGCGTCAGCTTTTCTCCATCATCGCCCGAGAGCACAGGACGCGCTTCCAGGGGCACAACTTCTTCGATAGGCTCTTCTGCCTCGGCTTCTGTCGCAGTTATTTCTTCAGAAGCTTTCTCTTGAGCTTCTTCAACCGATTCTTCAGGTGTTTTTTCTGCTTTAGTCAAGTCTTCGTTCACAACGGGGTCTCTATTTTCCGTTTGATCGTTTTCTTTTTCGAGCTCAACTTCCTGCTCTACGTTATCGTCACCGAACAAATCGGCCGAGAACAAATCTTCAGTCCGGTTTTTAGTCACGTCCGATCTCCTTAAATATCCACTTCAACCTGATCACCGTTGTTTTCCATCCAAGCTCGGCGCATTGCGGCTTCCGAGCGTCCCATCAGCATGTCAAACATTTCCTGACTTTGCGTTAATGTCATATCGCCGAAGGTCACGGGCATCAAGCGGCGCGTTTCCGGATTTAATGTCGTCTCCCAAAGCTGCTGCTCACTCATTTCGCCCAAGCCTTTAAAACGGGAAACCGTCACTTTTTCCATATTGACCTTGTCTTTTTCAAGCTTTTTGCGCTCGACGGCCAATTCCCTTTCATCAAGACAGTAGATTGTTCGGGCAGGCTTGCGTCCGGTCTTCGGCACATCCATACGGAAAAGAGGCGGTCGGGCAACAAAAATGTGACCTTTGCGGATGAGTTCAGGGAAGTGCCTGAAGAAAAGCGTCAGCAAAAGGACCTGAATGTGCGAGCCGTCCACATCGGCATCGGCCATGATGCAGATTTTGCCGTAGCGCAGCTCTGACAAATCGGGATGCTCTTCAGGACCGTGGGGATCCACACCGATTGCCACCGAAATATCATGAATTTCATTATTGGCAAAAATACGGTCACGGTCGACTTCCCAAGTATTTAATACTTTGCCGCGCAAGGGCAAAATAGCCTGAAAGTCCTTATCGCGGCCTTTTTTGGCTGACCCCCCTGCAGAATCCCCTTCGACTAAGAAAAGTTCATTCTTACTGATATCTTCGCTTTCACAATCGGTGAGTTTTCCGGGCAAAACCGCAACGCTTGAACCTTTGCGCTTAGTGACTTTTTTGGCGGAATTTTGCCGTGCCTGTGCTTGTTTAATCACAAGCTCGGCTAACTTCTTACCCTCTTCAACATGGCCGTTTAACCAAAACTCAAACTGCACACGCACAAAGTTACTCACCAGACGCAGCGCATCACGGTTATTTAAGCGCTCTTTGGTTTGCCCCTGAAACTGAGGATCGAGAACCTTGGCACTTAAAATGGCACTGGCTCTGGCAAAAACGTCTTCAGTTAAAAGCTTGACGTTTTTCTGCATGAGACCATGCGCTTCGATAAAGGCTTTAATGGCTAAGTAAAGCCCTTCGCGAAGGCCTGACTCGTGCGTGCCGCCCGCAGGCGTCGGAATAAGGTTTACGTAGCTTTCGCGCACGGGCGTGCCTTCTTCCTGCCAGGCAACGACCCAGCTTGCACCTTCGCCTACCGCAAAACCCATTGAATCGTCTGTAGCGTAGCCGCTTGACTCAAAGGGCGGAATCATGGGCTCAGCCGTCATTTCTGAGAGCAAATACTCGCGCAGGCCCCCTTCAAACTTCCAGCTTTGAGTCGTTTCATTTTTTTCATTAATGAAAACCACCTCGCAGCCCGGCATCAAAACGGCCTTGGAGCGCAGCAGTCTTGTTAACTGTTCGACAGGAATATTGGGGCTGTCAAAATATTTCGGATCGGGCCACACATGCACTCGTGTGCCGGTAGCCGATTTCGGTCTCGGACTTTTTTGGCTGCTAAGGGGTTCAATAACGTTACCGTCGGCAAACACAATTCGGTGCTCTTTACCTTCGCGCCAGACGGTGACTTCCAAGCGAGTCGATAAGGCATTCGTGACCGAAACGCCCACGCCGTGCAGACCACCAGCAAAGGAGTAAGCACCGCCCGAATCTTTTTCAAATTTGCCACCAGCGTGCAGCTGAGTAAAGACGAGCTGAACGGCGGGCACTCCTTCTTCCTTGTGAATACCTACCGGAATACCGCGGCCGTCATCGGTCACTGTGACAGAGCCGTCCGTATGAAGCACCACTTCAATTCGAGAAGCACCTCCTGCTAAAACTTCATCGCTGGAGTTATCAATCACTTCCTGAATGATATGAAGAGGATTATCGGTCAGGGTATACATCCCCGGGCGCTGTTTAACAGGTTCCAAACCCTTTAAAACTTTAATGCTGGATTCGCCGTATTCCGAACGTTTACTAGTAGCCATTGAAAATTAATCCGTATACCAAAATAAGACAGCCTGACATAAAGGCTTAAAAAACTTCAAACCGTTTTCTAACTGCTGAATGAATCACAGATTTAATCTGCATCAGCAGTATCAAAAAATTGATGCAAGCTCACCATTTTAATGATTATTCAAGAGATTTTTTGCTCAGAATTTGAGCAGCTTATACCAAGTTCGATAACAAAAAATAAACAATAGAGTCTTCTTTTTGCAAAAAAACTATCATTAAGAGAATGCCGAGTCTTAAAACACGCGAGCCCCGATAGTCGGGACTACCGAGGTTCTTTACTTACGCGTTCAGCATGCGAGTAGCAAGATTAACGCAATGATGATTTTGATCACCAAACGTCTCAAGCGTTTTGCTATACTGACGGAAGAGATTGAATGTTGGTGCATTTTCAATCTTCCTTTAAGCGGCTTAGATGGTGGAACATCTAGGCCGTTTTGCTCTGATTTTGTCCCCCGAGATTGAGAGGAAATCACAGCAAAACCCCTCAATACTTAACGGAGTAAATGCACCTGACTCCGTTGGACGTAGGGCGCATTGTACCAAACCATAATCAATTTCTAAACATAAACGGAATTAGAATTTAGCGGCGCCTTGACCACAGAGCACAAGCTTAAGGAATACCGGAATAATCAAACCTCTGCGGAGATAGAGAGTGTCCTGCATTGAGCATAACACTATTGACCATGGCGGCCCCGCCGGGACTCGAACCCAGAATTACAGCTTAGGAGGCTATCGTGATATCCTGTTTCACCACGGGGTCGCACACGTGTGTAGAGCCGACCATTTTAATGATTTTTTCCCTAATTGTCTGATTAAGGACCATCTGACACTTTGCTTCTCTTAAGATAACAATTCTTCTGAGGGAACTCTTGCACAAAAAAATTTTCAGCTGCTCTTGCGTTCCTTCTCGATGTTGTGTATAGTTCACAGCCTTGATTCCCCGATAGCTCAGTCGGTAGAGCGACGGACTGTTAATCCGCAGGTCGTTGGTTCGAACCCAACTCGGGGAGCCATATTTAAAAAGCTCGTCACGCAATGTGAACGAGCTTTTGTTTTTTAGCCGATTTTAGAGCGGATTCCGACTGAGTCGGAATCCGGCAACATGATCAGTCAATTTCCTTTAAGAATTCACTGGTGAGCGCCAAACCTTTTTTGAGTACTTCCTTATTGTTGCCGTACCCGATACGCACATACCCTTCGGTATGCAAAGCAGAACCCGGCGTAAACATCACACCCTTTTCCTTTACCAAGCGTTCACAAAATTCGTGCGAGGATAACTTCGTATCAATCTTCACAAATGCCGTCGTTCCCGCTTGCGGTTTAACGTAGGAGGCTCTGGGTTCACTTTTTACCCAATCATCCAAAATCTGCAGATTTTCACGAACGATGGCACGGTTTCTTTCCAAAATCTTTTCTTTAGCACCGAGGGCTAGCTCTGCAAGATATTCATCAATCATGCCGACGCTGATCGTGTTGTAGTCGCGGTGATGCAATACTTGAGCAATCAAAGACTCAGGACCGACAATCCAACCGAAACGCAAACCGGCCAGGCTGAAGACTTTTGACATACTGCCCGTACTGATACCCTTTTCATACATGTCGGCAACAGAGGGACTGTAGCCTTCTTCCTGCGTTAAGCCGCGATAGACTTCGTCGCACAGCAACCAGGCATCAACCGATTTTGCAATGTCGCAGATTGCTTTGAGCATCGCCTCATCCATCAATGCGCCCGTCGGATTATTCGGGTTATTGATGCAAATAAGTTTTGTCTGGGGTTTGACCATTGCACGCAATTCATTCAGATCAGGCAAGAAACCGTTTTCAGGTTTTAAGCACAAAGTCTCGATGTTTGCTCCGAAACTTTCTGGAATGGAGTAGTGCTGCTGGTAGGTCGGAATCACAGAAATCACGTGATCGCCCGGTTCAACCAGCGTTTCGTGCACGAGCATATTGGCACCGATGCAACCGTGAGTGGTGACCACATTGGCAGCCGTTTGCTTTTGATATAAACCGGCAATCAACTCGCGCACCATGATGCTGCCTTCAATCCAGCCGTAAGTGAGTTTTTTCGGCAGCAGATCACGCATCATCTCTTCTGGCGTTTTATCAGCCATTTCAAGCAGTTCTTCAACCGTCACAGACTCCACGCAGGTTTCTGCCACGTTATAAGCACACTTGGTTTCCCACTCATTCATCCATTGTTCAACACCGAATGCTTCGATTTTCATCTCTTACCTCTTTATTGCTTTTGAGTTTGATTGAACACCGCCAAAGCCACTGCGACATCTTCAAGCCCCTGACCGATTGAGCGGAAAAAGACGGGCTTATCATAGGCAGGAGTAGGAGCCGCGTGATTCACCAAAGCTCCCAAGTCCCCTTTAACATCTTCGGGTTTCCAGCTGCCGGCTTCAATAGCCAGTTTCATTTCGCCTGCCACAGTCGCTGTCGTTGCCGTACAGTCGCAATAAACATCCATTGAGGCAAGCAGCGCCGGATCAATTTCATGAGCGCAGGCGGCATTAGTGGAAATTGACGTGATAAGCGGAGTCCCTTCGATATCCTTTGCACTGAGAACGGCATCGGCAGCACTGGTACAAAGCAAAATCACATCCGCGTTTTTCAAAGCCTCGGCTTTTGTACCGCTAAATTCCACTAAGCCTTTACCTGCCTGCCGGAAAGCCTCTTTCTTTTCATCCGAGAGCTCATGGCTGTTTAAAGACCACACACGAATGCTCTCCCAATTTCTCAACCCGCTCACATACCGAATATGCGCCAAAGCCTGTGCGCCGGAGCCGATCACTGCCAGGTGTTTTGAATCCTTTTTGGCCAAATACTTCACGGCAACAGCGGTTGTCGCTGCAGTACGCTCAAGCGTTAAGCGGGTACTGTCTGTTAACAGAAGCGGCTCTCCGGTTTCGGTTGACATTAAAAGCGTCCAGGCGGTGACCGTATAACCCTTTTGCTGCACGATAAAAGGAGAAGTTTTGAGTCCGTAGACGCCTGCACTCATCCAAACGCCGGAATAGTTGATAAAGTCGCCCTTATTGTCCGGAAAAAGCGTCTGAACCTGCTTGGGCTGCACGGCTTCATTGCGCCCTAAAGCACCGAACATCGCTTCAACGGTTGAAAACACATCCACTTTCGGGAGAACTTCCAGCACTTCTTTTTCGGTCAGAGTCAGTACGGCCATTTTTAAACTCCGCAATGCAAAACATTCAAACGAGCCTTAGCACGGGCAATCTGCTCGGTGACGCGTTCAGGCGCTGTGCCGCCGAAAGAATGTCTGGCAGCAACACAGGCTTCCAACGTAATGTATTGATGAATATCTTCACCAATCGCATCGGAAAACTGTCTGTACTCTTCAAGCGTCATCTTTTCCAGATCCGTATTGTGCTTGATGCAATAGTTCACAATATGGCCCACGATATGGTGAGCCTGTCTGAACGGAATGCCTTTTCGGGCCAGATAGTCAGCTAAGTCCGTGGCGTTGGAATAGCCGCGTCCTGCACCGATTCGAGCTTGATCGGCGTTAACCGTCATTTTTTCAAGCATGGGTTTTAAGATGCGCAGACTCATGTGAAGTGTATCAACGGAGTCAAAAGTGGGCTCCTTATCCTCGCTCATATCGGTATTAAAGGCCAAAGGCAACCCCTTCATCATCGTAAGCATCGCCTGAAGGTTTCCGAAAACGCGTCCGGCTTTACCGCGAATCTTTTCGGCAATATCCGGATTTTTCTTATTGGGCATAATGGACGAGCCCGTACAGAAGTCATCCGAGAGATCGAAGAAATGAATATCCTGACTCGTAAAGAGCACAATTTCTTCACACAGGCGACTCAAATGCATAATGCAGATAGCCGCAGCCGAATCCGTTTCAATTAAATGGTCACGGTCTCCGATCGTATCGACCGAATTTTCACTCGGACCGTCAAAATCCATCTCACGCGCAGTCATTTCCCGATCAATCGGGAAGGTAGTGCCTGCCATAGCGGCTGCCCCCAGCGGGCAGACATTCAGACGCTTATAGGCATCTTCAAAGCGGCCGATATCGCGCTCGAGCATCCAGAAATAAGCCATCATCCAATGCGAAAACAAAATCGGCTGACCGGTCTGAAAGTGTGTATAGCCCGGAAACATCACACCCATATACTGCTCGGCTTTAGCGATAATTGTGCGTTGCAGTTCCCGAATCGCTTTGATAATTTCGCAGATTGCGTGACGCGTATAGAGGCGGACATCAAGCTGAGCCTGATCGTTTCGGGAGCGCGCCGTATGCATCTTGCCGCCCACGGGACCGACAAGTTCGGTTACACGGCGCTCAATAGCCATCTGAATGTCTTCGTCAGCCACATCAAATACAAAACGACCGTCCTCAACTTCTTCTCGGACGGCCTCCAATCCCTTCAAAATCGCCTGGGCTTCTTCTCGGGTCAAAATGTTTTGGGCAGCCAGCATGTGCACATGGGCTGTGCTGCCGATAATGGAAAAAGGCGTGACTCGTTTTTCAATCAAAATGGTGGCATTAAATTCCTGCACCAAGTGATCCATCGGCAGATCAAAACGTCCGCCCCACATTGCATCAGACATATCGTTTCTCCAAGTCAAAAGTGACTTTATTTTAGTATCGGAAACAATTTAAAAAAAGACCCTGAAATCTCTTGAAAACTCTATTTTTGTTCCCTAAAAAACACACTATAGATCGGAAAATATGCCCTATATCCCTATATTCATGGTATATATTGTGTATTGTTTAACAGCAAGAGAAAAAATTTTCGTCCGGGTATTGATATCGCGATCATTTATCCCTAATATCGCGGTGTCAAACAACCAAAAACTGTTAAATGTGTTGACCACCGTATCGGGGGAGACAACCTCCGAGAAAAACGCGAGATGGACGTTTGGACGACGAACATCTTTTTAAAACACGTTGTGATTGTCGGACTAGCTTCGAAGCGAGAAACTACTCGTCGAAGACAAGATCCTGAGTCCTTGGGTAAAAGCCTGTACCCTCGGCGCTAGAACGCAATGACAGCACTTTGGGGGAAGGCATTATGAACTCCCAAAACGTTACGGCGAACAACGAGTCCCAATTTCAACGCTCGATGCAATTGCGCCACCTTATCATGTTGAGTCTGGGCGGCGTGATTGGCAGCGGACTCTTTTTTGGAACGGGTCATATCATTGCAAACGTCGGTGCTTTCGGCACGGTGCTTGCATATCTGATCGGTGCCTTTATGGTTTACCTGATCATGCTGAGTCTGGGCGAATTGTCCGTGGCTCATCCTGAACCCGGTTCTTTCCACCTTTATGCGAGTAAGTACATCTCCCCGGCCTCGGGTTTTGCCGTTGCCTGGCTGTACTGGCTCAATTGGACAGTCACGCTCGGCACAGCCTTCACTGCCGTGGGCTTTGCCATGCAATACTGGTTCCCGCAGGTTCCGGTATGGTCCTGGTGTTTAATTTTCGGGGCGATCATTTTCCTTTTGAACGTGATCGATACACGCTTTTTTGCCGAAAGTGAATTCTTCCTTTCGATCATTAAAGTGGTCACCATTCAGGTTTTCATCGTCCTGGGTGCCTGCGCATTCTTTGACGTGATTCCTTTCGGTGAATCGGGCTCGCCCGGTCTGACCCATCTTGTGGGAGAAGGCGGTCTGCTGCCAAACGGCATCACTCCCCTGCTCTTTACCATGGTGACGGTCTGCTTTGCCTATTCCGGCACAGAATTGATCGGAGTGGCTGCGGGTGAAACCAATAATCCCGAAAAAGTGATCCCGATGGCCGTGCGCGCTTCGCTGCTGCGCCTCGTGATTTTCTTTGTAGGGACGGTTTTAATCGTTGCAACGCTTTTGCCCTCAGAAGCTGCTACGGTCTCCAAGAGCCCCTTTATCACGGTTTTTGAGCAGATGGGCATCCCCTACGCTGCGGATATTTTTAACTTTGTGATCATCACGGCCATTCTGTCTTCTGCGAACACCGGACTTTTTGCCTCCGGCCGCATGGTGTGGTCTTTGGGCCACGACGGAATGATGCCTGCAGGCTTAGCTAAGCTCAATAAGCGCGGCGTTCCGGTTAATGCCTTGGCTTTCAGCATGCTGGGCGGTTTGCTTGCGCTTGCTTCAAGCGTTATGGCTGCAGATACCGTGTTTGTGATTCTCACCTCTATCGTGGGTTTTTCCACGGTTGCGGTGTGGCTGAGCATCTGCATTGCCCACTACCGATTCAGAAAGCAATTCATGGCTAGTGGCCGCAGCCTCTCTGAATTGAAATACGTGAGCCCCTGGTTCCCGTGGGTGCCGATTGTGGGCGGTGCAATGTGCGTGATCGTGATGGTCGGCATGGGTATTGATCCTGCCCAGCGTATTGCTCTGTACTGCGGCGTGCCGTTTACGGTACTGTGCTTTGTGATCTACCACCTCACTCAAAAAGTGAAAAAAGGCGGTATGAATCAGAAAGTGCAAACCAAACGCAGCCGTGCGATGGCAAGCTGATTTTTAAGAATTCGGCACAACAAAAAACCTCGGTTGTTTGCCAATCGAGGTTTTTCTTTTCCTTCATTAAAAGCGACTCTCGTCCTTTAAGACGTCCACCCCTTTGGGAACTTTAAAAGAAAAATCCGAAGCCTTCAGTTTGACATTGGTTTGAAAACCATCAAACTGCAGATGCGTCTCCTGGCCGAAGTTATCCTTTAACATCATTTTCTTGGGCAAGCCTTTTTCAAAGCCGATTTTGACCTCTGAAAAAGCATTGGAATCATCTTTGGGAACCGCACGCAGCCACTGAAGACCATCGGTGCTGTCAATATTTTGGACATTGAAATCTTTTCTGAAATCCTGCGCGCCGAATAAAAGCGAGGCAGGAGATGCGGGAATCGCTCCTGTTAAAGCTTTCTGCGTCACCTGGGCGAGTTCCGTGTCGTAAAGCCAGAGAGTTTTGCCGTCGGTGACAATGAGCTCTTCAAAAGGAGCTTCGTAGTGCCACTTAAATTTGCCGGGGCGCAAAAAAGCAAAATCTCCGCTTCCTGCACCTTCCTTATTTTCACCCTCGCGCGTAAAAACTTTCTGTTGAAAACTGCCCTGGGCGCTTGTCACTGTCTTTAAAAAGTGACTTAAGTCGTCAGTGGCTGCTGCGTAAGAAAGAGCGGTCCAACCCAAAACCGCGGCACCGAGAATGACTTTAGCAAAATGACTCATCACAAATCCTCGTTTTTTCTCGCGTTAATGGTTCTGCGTCCGCTTGAATCAGCCGGACTCACAATGCCTTCGGCTTCCATGTCTTCAACGATATTGGCTGCGCGCGGGTAGCCTACGCCCAAGCGTCTTTGCAGATAGGTGACGGAACACTTATTGCTTTCGATCACAATCTGCACCGCTTTATCAAAAAGCGGATCTTTTTTGCCGCCGTTTGTGCCGCGCGGCTCATCGGATTCTGCGCTTTCCTCTTCTTCGCTCACGAGCACATCATCGACATAGTTGGGCTTAGCCATCTGACGCAGAGAGTGCGTAACGCGTTCCAACTCTTCATCGGTAACAAAGGCCCCCTGAATACGTTCGAGCACCTGAAGACTCGGCATCTTAAAGAGGAAGTCACCGTTACCCAAAAGGTTTTCCGCACCGGTCTGATCCAAAATGATTCGGCTGTCAGAGCCCGTAGCCACCTGGAAGGCGGCACGCGAGGGAATATTGGTTCGCAAAAGACCGGAAATCACATCGGCACTCGGGCGCTGTGTGGCTAAAATCAGGTGAATGCCTGCCGCACGGGCTTTTTGAGCCAGACGGATAAGCGACTCTTCCACACCCTTTTTATCGACCATCAGCAAATCAGTCAATTCGTCGACCACCACGACAATGTAAGGCAGCTCTTCAAGCTCAATGTCTTCGCCCGCATTTTTAGCAAGCGGATTCATTAAGGGCTCACCGTTTTCACGGGCTTCTCTCACCTTTGCGTTATAGCTTTCAAGGTTGCGCACTTTGATGCTGTGTGCGAGTTTGTAGCGCCGCTCCATTTCTTTGACGCACCACTGCAGACCGTGCTTGGCCTCATTCATCTGGTCAACGACAGGACAAAGCAGATGAGGAATATCTTCATAGTAGGCAAACTCAACCTTTTTCGGGTCAATCAGAATCAGGCGCAGTTGATTGGGTTCAAACTTATAAAGCAGCGACAAAATCATGCTGTTGACACCAACGGACTTACCCGACCCCGTCGTACCGGCCACAAGCAGATGAGGCATCTTCGCGAGATCCACCACAAAAGGTTCGCCCGTAATGCGTTTACCCAGGCAAAGCGGCAAAAGTGCCTTGGATTTAGCAAAGTCCTGAGAGCCCAACAATTCTGAAATACGCACGAGCTGTCGGCGCGGATTAGGCACTTCAATGCCCATATAAGGCGTATTGGGCACAGTATCTAAAACGCGCACGGACTGCACGGATAAAACACGGGCCAAATCGGCTTCAAGGCTTTTGACGCTCGAGCTTTTCACGCCTTCGGCCAATTCAATTTCGTAGCGCGTTACAACCGGTCCGGGATTGGCGGCCTTCACTTTGACAGAAACGCCGTAGCTTGCGAGCTTACTTTCAATCAATCCGCTCATCACCGCCAATGACGCTTTGTCAATCGAGGGCTCTGTGTTGCCTGCCGGATCAAAAAGGCGCAAAGAGGGCCGAACGGGCTGTGCAGTATCTTCAAAAAGCGTTTCCTGCTGTGCCTCAAATGCCACTTCCGACTTCTTCACTTTTGCCTGAGGGTTAATGACAGGACGAGGCGTTGCGGGCACGATCGGTTCAGGCTGAACATCCGTATCGGCACTTTGAGCTGCCGCAGCAGGTTCAGGCTTAAATTGCTGAACCAATTCTTCCTGGGCGGTTTTGCCTTTTTGCTCAACGACTTTAGCCTCGTGGCGATCGGTGAAAAAGTGCCAGAAACGATCCAGACGCGTTCCGATTTTTTCTGCGACGTTAAGCCATGAAAAATCAAAGAAGATGGAAGCTCCGCACATGGCGCACACCACCATTAATATCGTCAGGCCCAAGGCGCCGACCACGGGAGTCGAGGCCGTCATTACGGTTTGGCCCAAAATGCCGCCGGCCATCCCCGGCAAGGGCTCAGCCAGGTAATAGAGGCGCAGCGCTTCAAGAGAAGTGCTGGCGCAGAGCAAAATAATGAGACCGAAAAGATGACTGATTTTGCCGAAAGGCGGCTTTTTATAGTTCGGACTCACCGCTCGCCAGGCGCTCATTAAACCCACGGGCACCAGCCAGTAAGCCGACCACCCGAGAGCAAAAAGAGCAATATCGGACACCCAGGCTCCCAGAAGACCGATCCAATTTTTAGGCGTCACATTAGGAGCGGCATGAGAAAACGAGGGGTCTGCCTGGTTGTAGGAAATGAGCATCAACAAATAAAGAACAGAACAGACAAGCAACACGAGCCCTACAACCGATCCGAGCTTCACTTTTTTATGCGATCTCACCTCAACGACAGGATCATTGGCCACCGCTCCGACTGTTACGGAAAGCAGCGCGGCCTTAGCGCGGGATGATTTTCGAGCGGACGGTTGCAGTATGTTTTTTTTCGCTTTTTCTTTTATCAGTGCCGGTTTTTTCATTAAACAATCAATCTGAGATGAACCCTCTAATTGTACGGGCTTTAGCTTGTCTTTGAGCGTTTCTTGAACAATGTTTTCAATTTTTCGCATCTTTTTGCGAACGCTCTCGGATACAATGGTCTGGTTAATGCTTTATTGAGGTGCAGATATGTCAGAGACGATCCAACACGAAAAACTTATCATTATCGGTTCTGGCCCGGCGGGCTACACGGCAGGCGTTTATGCTGCCCGAGCCAATTTAGAGCCGCTGCTCATCACCGGTATGGAGCAAGGCGGGCAGCTCATGACCACGTCGGAAATTGAAAACTGGCCCGCTGACGTCAACGGCGCCCAAGGCCCCGAACTCATGCAGCGCTTTATGGATCATGCCGAACGCTTCGGTACCCGAATCGAATATGATGTGATCACGGCCGCACACCTGAAAGAAAAACCGATTCGCCTTGAAGCCGATTCCGGCAAAACGTTTACGTGCGACGCGCTCATCATTGCTACGGGAGCAAGCGCCAAGTATCTGGGACTGGAGTCTGAAACGCTCTACAAAGGACGGGGCGTCTCGGCGTGCGCAACCTGCGACGGGTTCTTTTACCGTAAAAAACCTGTGGCTGTGGTGGGCGGCGGCAATGCCGCTCTTGAAGAAGCGCTTTACCTCGCCAATATCGCAAGCGTTGTTCACCTCGTGCATAGGCGGGACACCTTCAAAGCCGAGCCCATCATGGTCAATAAACTCATGCAGGCAGTCAAAGACGGCAAAATCATCCTGCATCTTTTCCGTGAAGTCAAAGAAGTCCTCGGCAACGATCAGGGAGTGACCGGCGCACTCTTAAAGAGCACTGACGGCAAAGACGATGAAACCCTTACGGTTGACGGGATTTTTATCGCCATCGGGCACTCGCCCAACACCAAGATTTTTGCCGATGAGCTTGAACTCAAGGACGGCTATATCGTCACCCAAGGAACGGGTACCCACGCAGCCACAGCCACCAATATCGAAGGGGTCTTTGCTGCAGGCGACTGCCAGGACCCGGTTTATCGTCAGGCTGTCACAAGTGCAGCTACGGGCTGCATGGCTGCGCTCGATGCTCAGCGCTACTTGGAGAAACTGGAGTAAATCATGCGTGCCAAAGGTTTTGATGCGTTAAAGGGAATCAAAACGCGATTAGCAGAAGAGTCTGCCATTCGTGAAAAAGAAGAGGCGGCAAGACTTGAGCGGCGTGAAAAAGCTGAAGATGATCGGGCTTTATTTGCGGCTGAAATGAAGCGAATCGGGGTAACACCCACAGAGCGCGATCCGGCAGAAAAAGATCTGTTTGAAAAAGAAATGAAAAGGCTCGGTGTCGTCAAACTGAGCCGCAGCAGCGGCCGCAATGAGCCTGCGAAAAAACCGCCCCGCCCCATCGTTGAGCAAACGCCCGTTAAGCTTCGCGCCGAAGTGGGCTTATCGGACAACTACGATGGTGCAAGTGCTGATGACTGGGGCGATCGTGAATATATCGCAGTGGGCTGCGGAATTGACCTTGCGCAAAAACTTTCGCGCGGTCTGTGGCCTGTCGGAGCTCATTTGGATCTGCACGGCTATCGCACCGAAGAAGCCAGGCGTGCTCTCGTTGACTTCATCCTTCAGGCCCGTGAGGCTCACGTTCGCTGTGTCCGAATTGTCACAGGCAAAGGCATCAACAGCGGTGAAGAGGGACCGGTTTTAAAGGGGCTCGTGCGCCGCTGGTTAAGACAGATGCGTGAAGTTCAGGCCTTTGTGCAGGCTCCGGCCGAAGAAGGCGGCTCAGGCGCTCTTCGGGTACTCATTGCCAAGAAGTTTTAGGAGTGCGGTTATGGATATTTTGCAATTAATGCGTACGCGCTACACCACAAAGCACTACGATCCGACGCGCCGAGTGAGCGACGAAGATATGCAGACGCTTTTGGAAGTGCTGCGCCTTTCACCTTCCTCGACCAATATTCAGCCGTGGAAGTTCTACGTCATTGACACGCCCGAGATGAAAGAAAAAATCATGCCGGCTGTCAAAGACTTCAATATTGAACGGATGCAGGCGCCGCAATTTATTTTCTTTACGGTGCCGACGAAATTGACTGACGAATACTTTGAAGAGCTCTACAGGCAGGAAGAAGCCGACGGCCGATATCTGGGTTGGACGAGCCCTGAGCGGCCCGACGCGATCCGCATGACCTATTCACGCAAATTTGATGATGACCCGGAAGGTCTTCTGCGTTACGCCAGTAATCAAGCCTTTATTGCTTTGGGCTGCGTAACGGTTGCGGCCGCTTCGCTCGGAGTCGACTCAACGATTCTGGGCGGGCTTGATTTTGAGCTTCTTGACCGGATTTGCGGCTTTAAAGAAAAAGGCGAACGCTCGGTCGTAGGAATTGCTTTGGGATACCGGGCAGAAAATGACTCCAATGCGAAGCGCCCGAAATCGCGTCTGCCCAAAGAGCGCGTCATTGAATTTCTGCACTAGTTGTGCTTAGGCCGGATGTTTGAAGCATCCGGCTCTTTGTCTGCACTAATCTGTGAGTTTTGAGGTTTCTTCAAAATCCTCCAGTTCGCTGTTCCAAACGTTAAGCGTGCCCTTTCTCATGTCGTAATAAAGCGCATGCAAGGCTAGGCTGCCCGACTGTACCGCCTCTTCAATCCAAGGGTAGGAGAGCAGATTTTCAAGTGAGAGCAGCACGGCCCCCTCTTCACATAACCGAGATTTTTCCGCATCCGAAAGGTTTTCGTTTTCGGCGTCGATTTTGTGCACAGCAGGACACGCAAGCGACACCCACCGATTGATGTAGCGCTCGCTACGGATAGCATGAGGATTTAAAAGCCCGGCAATGCCGCCGCAGTTTGAGTGCCCCATGACCACAATATTTTTAACGCTCAGGTGCTTGACACCATACTCCACTGCGGCCATCACAGCATCATATTCGCCAGCTTTTTCTGGCGGCGGCACAATCGCCGCCACGCTTCGCACGACAAAAAGCTCACCGGGCTTACAGCGCAGAATAATGGCCGGATCGGTTCTCGAGTCACAGCAGGCAATGACCAAAGTCTTCGGGCTTTGTGAATGGGCGAGCGACTCAAAGAACTCTTTTTCCTTCAGAAAATAGTTCGCCCGAAAATGATGAAAGCCACCGATTAAATCGTGAAAGTTCTGCATGACCGATTACTTTCTGAAAGCCATTTCCTGACGGGTTTTAGCAGACAATTCATGCACTTTGAGCGCCCAGAAAGCCATGTGATCGAGCACTTCTTCGGGGTATGTCCAGGAAAATTCCCCGTTATCACCCATATAGTGGTGCATGATGGCGTCCATAGCCTTGACGCGATCTTCGCCTTTTAAGCGTTCGATGACACCGCGCCCCACAACAGAAAAATAATTTTGTCCGGAGCGGCAGGCAGGATTGTCTTCAATAATCGTTGCAGCGGGTTCAGCCACACAAAAACTCACATGCGGATTTTTTTCATAAAGCTCAACTTTATGGCCTTCTGCTGCACCGTGAAAATAAAAAATCAGTCCGTCGTCATTGACTTCATAGCCGTAGCTTAACGGAACAATATAAGGGAACGGCTCATCGTGAATGGCAAGCGTCACCATCTTGCAGCGATGCAAAAAGGCCTTAATGATGGTCGGATCATCCACTGCACGATCCTGACGACGCATTTCCGTATGAATAGTCGTTGTAATGCTCATTTTTCCCCTCATTAAACAATTGAAATTGATTGGATCAGTTTACGCTTTCATGTTGCCGACTGCATTGAGTTTTTCTTCCAGAAATACCTTAGCTCGGTTAATATCAGACATGGTCAGCACCGGCAAAAATTCCGTAATATCCTCAATAGGCCAATTCCACCACTGTACTTTTTCCAAAAGCGCAATGATGTCATCGTCAAAACGCTTTTTAACCACTCGGGCCGGATTGCCGACTGCCACGCAATAGGCCGGAACGTCTTTGGCAACAACAGCATATGCCCCGATAATAGCTCCGTCTCCGATTTTCACACCGGGCAGAATCTTGGCTTCCCGTCCGATCCAGACATCGTTGCCGATCACGATATCGCCTTTTTGAGGCAGCTCTTCAATGTGCGGTGTTGTCTGCTCGCGCCAGATTCCACCCATGACATTAAACGGATAGGTACTCAAGCTATTCATTCGGTGATTAGCCGCTCCCATCATGAATTGCACACCTTGAGCAATGGAGCAGAATTTCCCGATGATGAGCTTATCCGGAAAATATTCCGGATAGTTAAAGAGCACGCAGCGCTTCTCAAACTGCGTCGGATCCTCGGCATCGTCGTAGTAGCTGTAGTCACCCACCTCGATATTCGGTGCTTTCACCACATTTTTAATGTAGACCGTTGTTGCGTATTCGTTGGCAAAAATCTGACTGCAATCAGGAATCTGACTCATAGTACCTCCATCTATGTCTCTGAGGGATTGGCCGCTCCCAATACTCGGGCCTTGAGCTCCGCCAATTGATCTCGAACGCTTGCTGCTTTTTCAAAATCAAGATTTTTCGCGTACTCAAACATCTGCTTTTCAAGCTTTTTAATTTGAGCCGAGAGTTCTTTTTCGGTCATTGAGCCCACATTTTCGGCAATATCTTCGCGGCTTGCAGCATCCGGCCGATAAACTCCGTCAATAATGTCGCGAACTTCTTTTTTCACGCTCTTGGGCGTAATGCCGTACGCTTCGTTATAGGCTTTTTGTTTAGCCCGGCGACGTTCAGTTTCTCCGATTGCCCGCTTCATGGAATCGGTCATTTTATCGGCGTACAAAATTGCAGTGCCTGCAACGTTTCTGGCTGCACGCCCGATCGTTTGAATAAGTGAGCGCTCACTTCTTAAAAAGCCTTCTTTATCGGCATCCAAAATAGCCACAAGAGAGACTTCCGGAATATCAAGACCTTCGCGCAAAAGGTTAATCCCCACGAGCACATCAAAGACGCCGGCTCGAAGATCGCGAATGATTTCAACACGCTCCACCGTATCAATGTCGGAGTGAAGATAGCGTACTTTCACGCCATTATCATTTAAAAAGTCCGTGAGGTCTTCTGCCATGCGTTTGGTAAGCGTTGTCACCAAAACGCGCTCGCCTTTTTTCACCCGATCATTAATCTCTGACAATACATCATCGACTTGAGTCGCTGCGGGTCTGACAATGACCTCGGGGTCTACGAGGCCCGTGGGACGCACCACCTGCTCGACCACTTGAGACGAGTGCTCCAATTCATAATCAGCGGGCGTTGCCGAGACAAAAATGCTGCGCCGCATTTTGTGCTCAAACTCATCGAATCTGAGCGGACGGTTATCCAGAGCCGAAGGCAGACGAAAGCCGTAGAGCACCAATGTTTCTTTTCTTGAGCGGTCGCCCCGGTACATGCCGCCCAGCTGACCCATCATGACATGAGACTCGTCGAAAAACATCAGGCAGTCTGAGGGCAGGTAGTCAATTAAGCAGGGAGGGGCCACTCCGGGCGCAAGCCCCGTTAAGTGTCTGGAATAGTTTTCAATACCCTTGCAGAAACCCACCTGATCGAGCATTTCCAAATCAAATAAGGTGCGCTGTTCAAGTCTTTGGGCTTCAACGAGCTTACCCTCATCCAAAAAGAATTTTTTACGCTCCCGAAGTTCCTCTTTGATCGTTTCGATTGCACGCAGGATTTCATCTCGAGGCGTCACATAGTGGCTTGCCGGATAAATGACAAAGCGGGTAACTTTTTGCACCACTTTGCCGGTCAAGGGATCAAAAAGTGCTATGGATTCGAGTTCATCATCAAAAAGCTCAAACCGAACAGCCGTTTCGGCATGTTCGGCAGGAAAGACGTCAATCGTATCGCCTCTCACACGAAACGTTCCGCGGGCAAAATCCATCTCCGAGCGCTTGTACTGCATGCGCACAAGCTGACTGATAAAGTCCGAGCGACTCTTTAAATCCCCCGTGCGCATAATGAGGCGCATCTGCGTGTAGCTTTCAGGCTTACCGATACCGTAAATAGCCGACACCGTCGCCACAATAATCGTGTCTCTGCGCTCCAAAATACTTTTGGTTGCAGCCAGTCGCATCTGCTCGATGTGCTCATTGATCGCCGAATCTTTTTCAATAAAAAGGTCTCGGCTCGGCACGTAGGCCTCCGGCTGATAGTAGTCGTAATAAGAGACGAAATACTCCACGGCATTATTGGGGAAAAACTCCCGCATCTCGGAGTAAAGCTGAGCGGCAAGCGTTTTGTTGGGCGCCATGATCAGTGCCGGTACGCCCTGGCGCGCAATGACGTTGGCCATGGTAAAGGTCTTACCGGAACCGGTTACGCCCAAAAGCGTCTGAAAGGCCAAACCGCTCTCCAAGCCTTCATTGAGCTCTTCAATTGCCTGGGGCTGATCGCCTGAAGGCTCATAAGGTGCATGAAGCTCAAAGGGAGAATGTGGAAAAGTTTTAACGATATCACTCACAGAGAATTCTCTTAAATCACAAATCTTGTTTTGACCAGCTAATGATAATGCTGAAAAATGAAAATTCCCGTTAAAATCCGTTCAATGTTTATACGGAATTTTTACTATGGCTCAATACCAAGATAATCGAGAAGACGAGTTGGAAGACGAAGAAGGCTGGGATCGTCCCAGTAAATCACAGATTAAGCGTGAACTGCAGGCGCTTCAGGATTTGGGCAAAGAGATGACAAAATTGGGCGCAGAAACGCTCAATAAGATTCCCCTGCCCGAAGACGTCCGTGAAGCCATTGACGAATACGCCAAAATGAAGTCTTTCGGCGCCCAAAGACGTCAGCTTCAGCTGATCGGAAAACGCATGAACGGGCTTGATCCCGAAAAGGTGCGCACTGCAATTGATATTGCAACGGGTGAAAGTCGAGCAGCGGTTGCGGCGCACCACCGCGCTGAACGCCTGCGCGACAAACTCATTGCCGAAGACAGTGCTTTGACAGACTTTATTAAAGAATTCCCTCAAGTGGATGTGCAGGGTCTCAGGCAGCTCATTCGCGCAGCCAGAAAAGAAGCCCAGACGGGCAAACCGCCTAAGAGCGCCCGTGAACTCTATCGTTTGATTCATCCGATGGTGAGCCCCTCCGTGACATTGGAAAAAGAGACTGAAGACGAAACAAACTAGGATGTCAATTATGCGTATTGTGAGTTTTTTCCCGAAACCCTTACCTCAAAGCATCGCAGAGGGTCTTAAAGAGACGGCCCAAATTGTCTACTGGTCCGATCTCAGTGATGAGCAGCGCAAAGACTTATCCGACGTGGAAATTGTGATCAGCAATCCTCCTGTGAAAATGGATAAGGCGCTTTTATCCTTTTTCCCCAATCTTAAAATGATTGCCAGTTTGGGCGTGGGTTTCGATAAGTTTGATCTTGAGGAAATGAAGCGCCGCGGCATTGTGCTCACAAACGCCCCATCGGCTACAAGCGACGATGTTGCAGACTTTGCCTGGGCGCTTTTAACGGCGCTGTCCCGCCGGACGGCTCAGGCCTGGGCTCACGCACGAAAAACCCATCGCACATTTTCAGGTTTTCCGCTCACCGACCGCATAAGCGGCAAACGCCTCGGCGTGGCCGGGCTCGGCCACATCGGCCGCGAAATTGCCCGCCGGGCCGAAGGCTTTAAGATGCAGATCGGCTACACGAATTTGAGTCCCTGCAATGTTTCTTATCAGCGTTTTGATACTCTCAAGGAGCTTGCGGCCTGGTGTGACTATTTAGTCTTAGCAATGCCGGGAGGCGCTGCCACATACCATATCGCCAACGAAGAAATTTTTGAAGCGCTAGGCCCAAAAGGCTATCTGATCAATATCGGACGAGGTGAACTCATTGATACAGAAGCACTGATTCGTGCGCTTGAAAATAAAAAAATTGCGGGCGCTGCAATCGATGTCTTTGAAGGTGAGCCCGCCATTGATGAAAGACTCACCGGGTTTGAGAATCTGCTGATTACTCCGCACATTGCAAGCGGTACCTTTGAAGCCCGAGAAAGCGCGGGAGCGCAGGCACTAGAGAATATCCGGGCGTTTCTTGCCACAGGCGACGCTCCCAATCGGGTGGTTTAATCCTATCTTCACCGCTAAAGGCGCAGACTTTAAGCCGTCTGTGCCTTTTCTTTGGCGATGTCTTCTCTTCTGGCCTCAAGGCCTGCCATCACCTGTCTGATAACCAATTCCTTCATCTGTTCGGGATGAGACTCGTAGCCCGGAATAATAATGTTTCTTAATTCCGGAGCAATCAGCATATGAATCAGGACTGCTGACATTGCAGTCATAAAAGCTGCCCCTACGCGGGGATCTTTATAGTCTTCTATACCCAGGAACTCAGCAAAAAACTGCTGCAGAGCCTTAATACGCAATACACCGATATTGCGGGCCATTGAAAGAAGATTTTCAGAAGGTGTTGCGGTCACTTCCCTTGCCCAAACACGCATGGGCCAGCCTCTTTTATCATCAATTGTCTTTAAGTGATGGTAGAAAAAATACCGCAATGCAGCCTCTGCCGTTTCGTACTGCACCATTTCAATTTCAAGCTCCTGGCTGAAGATCGTATCCGGGATTTTTAAAAGGACCGACTTGTAGAGCTCGTCGCGCCCGCCGAACCAGTAGTTGACGCTTGCGCAGTTCACACCAGCCATATCGCAGACGTCTTTGGCCGTCACATTGGACCAGCCGCGTTCTGCAGCCAGGGTTCCTGCCGCCTCAATGAGCGCTTCGCGGGTTTTCTCACCGTCACCTCTTACTCTTGCAGATTCTTTTCTCATAGTCGTTTCTTAAAAAAGTAATATGCCGCAGGCAGCGTCAGTAACGCCATCGCCATTACGGGCCACAGCCCCGGCAACACGGTCCACAAAGAGGCTCCGGCCAGATATATGCGCCTGACCGCTGAAAGCGTAAACCTCAACGGATCCGCATAAGTGAGGATCTGAAGCCATTGAGGCATATTTTCAACGGGTGCAAATAGACCTGACAAAAGCACCATCGGAACCAAAAACACAAAAACAATCAGTAACCCCTGCTGCATGGTCTGGCTGTAGGCCGAAACAGTCAGTCCCAAACCGACCACCGAGAGGATAAAAATGAGGAGCACAAAATACAGGGCAAACACATTGCCACCCATCGGAATCTCAAACCAATAAAGATCCACGAGGAAAATGAGCGTACTTTGGAAAAAGCCGATGAGAATCGGAGCCACGGACTTTGCCGCCAAAAGTTCCAGGGTTGTGTAAGGAGAAACCAAAAGCTGCTCAAAGGTCCCCTGTTCTCTTTCCCGGGCAACGGAGAGCGCAGAAAGAACTACCACCTGCAGCATGGATAGCATCACGATGAGCCCGGGCATGATAAACCACTGCGTAATCACGTTGGGATTAAAAAGAAATCGCATTTTCACGGGCTCTTCAAGCCCCGTGATCGAAGCGTTCATCGTCTGAGCAATTTGACTCAGGTAGCCGGCAGCAAGCTGTGCGGTGGTGGAATTTCGCCCGTCGATCACCACCTGAATCTGAGCGCTTTTCCCCTCTTTGAGGTGCCGTGCAAAATGCGGTTCAATCACCACTGTTAAAAGCGCTTCGCCTTCATCCATAACCGATCGGATTTGAGAGACACTTTGAACGGTAGCGATGCGCTCAAAGATTTTATTGTTGTCAATTGCTCGAACAAACTGTGCTGACTCGGCCGATCCTGACAAATCGCAAAGCGCATAGGGCACATAATTTAAGTTAAAGCTTGCGATATAACCGAAAAGGAGAATGTAGAGCAGAAGCGGCCCCACCAAAATCATGCGACTTGTCTTTTCTTTTAGTGTGGCAAGAAGCTCCTTGCGCACGAGTGCTTTAAACCGAATCATGCGCTTGGTCATTTTCTCACCCTCTTTTCGCATAAGTGCCGTGCAATCATTAAAAGAACAACCGCAAAGCCCGTCAACACCAAAAGATTTTTCACAACAAGCGCATGCATGCCGCCGGTAAGAAAACCTACTTTCAGGAGATCAAGAAAATAGACGGGAGGCATCGCATATGCAATCACGTTAGCCCATTGGGGGGCGCTTCTTAAATCAAAAATAAAGCCCGATAAAATCACGGCCGGCAAAAAACTTGCTAAAAGCGCGATTTGAGAGGATAAAAACTGAGAACGGGTTGCTCCCGATATCACCAAACCGATGCAAAGACTCACCAAAAGGTAAAGCGCAGAGGACAGTGTGATAAGTCCCAAACCGCCGCGTATGGGAATGTGATAGACCCACACGGCCGCAATCATGCAAAGCATCCAACCGAAAGCCCCCAAAACAAAGTAAGGAATAATTTTGGATAAAAGCAGCGCCCAGGGAGAAATCGGTGTGGCTAAAAGCGCCTCCATCGTTCCCCGCTCCCACTCTCTGGCAATCACAAGCCCCGTTAACATCGTGCCGATCATCGTCAAAATGATCACAATAAGCCCCGGCACCAAATACCAGCGGCTCTCTGCAGACTCGTTAAACCAAATGCGGGGAATCACCGTTATCCCTTTTGACTGAGTCTGAAGAGAGCCCGCGCCTTGTATGGTCGCGAGAACGGCGTTAGCCACCATCGTCGCCCGAGGCGCATCAATTCCGTCAACCAGCAGCTGCACTTCGCCTGCATCAGGGCGCTTTTCAAAAACAATCACAGCTTCGGCCTCAAAGCGGTTAAGCGCATTGAAAGCCTCTTTTCTCGTGGGGAAAACATTGACGATAAAAGAGTCGTTATTAGTCAATGCCTGTGTGTAAAGCGTAGCTTGAGCGCTCGTCTGATCCGCTGCTACAGCCAGACGGATGTCTTTAACATCAAATGAAATACCGTAGCCGAATAAAATCAAAAGGATGAGCGGCAGGACAACCCCCACCAAAATAGAGCTTTTATCGCGAATGATCTGCCGGCTCTCCTTTAAGCTCAGAGCACAGACATGACGCCAAAAATCTGCCGTATGCATCATGACTGCCCCCTTTCTTCACGGAACGTCTTCACGATTTCAATGAAAGCCTCATCCATCGTGCCGCATTCTCCCCGCACCTCTTCCGGTGACCCCATAATCAAGGGAAGCCCCGCATCCTGAATCAGAAGCCTGTCGCAATAAAGCGCCTCTTCCATAAAGTGCGTTGTTACGATCACGGTGGTTCCCATGTGACTTAATGCAGTAATCCATCGCCAGAACTGTCTGCGGGTTAAAACATCGGCACCGCTCGTGGGTTCATCCAAAAATAAAAGTTTGGGTTTGTGTATGAGAGCAACGGCCATCGCCAGGCGCTGTTTGATCCCGCCGGGTAAATTTTTTGCCTGAATATTTCGGAAACCGTCAAGCTCAAATTCATTCATCAAAAAGGCAACTCTTTGATCTTTTTCTCTGCCCGTAAGCCCATAGGCACTGGCAAAGAAATCAAAATTTTCGCTGACACTCAAGTCTCCGTAGAGAGCAAACTTCTGAGACATGTAACCCAATTGGCTGCGGGCTGCATCGCTTGAGTGAAGGACATTGACGCCGGCTACTTCCAGTTCTCCTGACGTCACTTTCAAAAGACCGCAGAGCATTTTAAAAGTCGTCGTTTTACCGGCACCGTTAGGCCCCAAAAGTCCGAAAATTTCTCCGCTTTTAACCTCAAACGAAGTGCGGTCAACAGCAGTAAATGATCCGAACCGCCTCACTAAATCCTTAGCAACAACTATGGGTTTTTCTTCCCTCGATTGTTGGGGAGAAAAGTTCTCCCCGATCACCGTATAGGAATGCAGAGCAGAAGTTTTGGCCCGATTGATGAGATAGCCCTCTTCCAAGCCGCTTGCGGTCGGCTGCAGGGAAATTCCGTATTTTTGTTCCAATAAATCTTTATCGGCCTCATTTTTAATCAGTACCCGTACGGAACCGGCTCTGGGAACGGCATCTAAAACCAAATCCGTATCGTCAAGCAGCCGCGCCTGTACATCCCGAACCCTTTGATCCTTTGCAGTCCTGACAATGAAACTTAAACCTTCGGCAAGCGAAGCGATTTTACCCGGCGTATCGTGCAAAACGACTTCCCCGTTTTCCACAATCAGCACATCATCACAAAGAGAAGCCTCATCCATGTAGGTCGTTGCAACGACGACTGTCATTGCTCGCGACTGAACATTTTTTCTCAGAATCGACCAAAGTTCGCGTCTTGATAACGGATCCACCCCAACACTGGGTTCATCCAAAAACAAAATCTTCGGACGATTTAAAAGCGCACAGGCCAGTCCCAGCTTTTGCTTCATTCCCCCGGAAAGCTTCCCGGCAGCTCTTGAAGTGAAATCCGTAAGACCCGTCATGGATAAGAGCTCGGCAAATCGGCTTTTTCGCTCCGCTTCATTTAAGCCGAACAAATCGGCATAGAGCTTCAAATTTTCCTCTACGCTTAAATCGGTATAAAGACCGAATTGTTGGGGCATATATCCGCAAAAGCCCTGCAATTCGGAAAGATCCTCTGAATAAAGCTCGCGGCCGAAGAGCTTAACGGATCCTTTTTGGGGTTTAAGAAGACCTGCCATCACCCGCATCAAGGTTGTCTTTCCCGCGCCGTCTGCTCCCACCAGTGCAATCAAATGCCCTTCTTTAAAGTCTGCACTCACAGACTTTAAAATCGCATCGTCTGCGCCCTTTTCAAAGCGCGAAACCGACTGCAAAGTGATCGCAAAAGACTCAGCCATGATTTACTTCAACAGTTTTGCTGTCACAGGCATCCCTAAGCGCAGCAGCCCTTCAGGATCTTCAAGCGTAAGCCGCACCTCATAGACAAGATTGGTGCGAATGGCTTCCGTTTGTACAGTCTTCGGAGTAAATTCTGCGACCGCAGAAATAAAGCCCACCGTGGCATTGAAGGTTTTGTCCGGGAAACTGTCCACACTGACAGCCACCTTTTGCCCCATCGCAATGAGTCCCAAATTGGGTTCATCAATATAGACTCGTGCCCACAACGGATTCATGAGCGCCACTTCGTAAATGGGAGTACTCGCGCCGACCATATCACCCGGCTCTTTTAAGCGTGAGCGGATCACACCGTCGGCCGGTGCATAAACCGTACAGTTATCCAAAGCCCTTTGGGCATCGGCAAGCTGCGTCTGAGTTTGCTTAAGTGTTGCACGGGCCACTTCAATTTCTTCTGCGCGGGTGCCCGCTAAAAGCATATCGAGCGTACGTTTTGCTTCATCGCGAAGCGCACGGTCTGCACTTGCTCGATAGCAGGCCTCATCACGCACCAAAGCGCTCGAAGCTTTCCCCATATCCCGATAGCGTTTGCAGGTTCGCTCAGAAAGCACGAGGTTTGCCTCTGCGGCTTTAAGTTTTGCCCGCGCCACATCAATTTCTTCAACCCGCGAGCCTGCGAGCAGCAGATCCAATTGAGCTTGAGCGACACCCACTTGAGAAGCGGCCTGATCTCTTGCGATTCGATATCGTGTGTCATCGAGTTTAGCGAGAACCTCACCCGTTTTCACCTTCCCGCCCTCTTCATAAAGAACGGCGGCAAGGCGTCCCGATTCTTCAAATGCGAGATCCACGGTACGCATATCGATACTGCCGTAGAGCTTAAGATCAGACTGATCGGCTGCAAAGTGGCTGAAAGCCCAACCGCCGGCAGCAAACCCTATGACAATCAAAGCTGCGGCCGCTATTTTTTTCTTCACTGAAACACTCATAGATCGAAGCTTTAATTTAAATTTAAATTACAATTTAAATTATAAGCTCGCCTTGCAGATAAAAAAACTCCCGCCGATCCAATACAGGATAAACGGGAGTCTTAAGTCAAGAAAAGCTAATCAAGCTTATTGAGCGTCTTGAGCCGGTTCTTGCGCGGCAGCAGCTTCAGCAGGCTTTTCTTCCTTCTTTTCGTCTTCAAGCAATGCCTTCATCGACAAGCGCACACGACCCTTTTCGTCGGCTTCAATGACCTTCACGCGCACCACTTGACCTTCCTTCAGGTAGTCGGAAACAGCGTTGACGCGTTGGTTGGCGATTTGGCTGATATGCAGCAAACCGTCTTTACCCGGAAGCAGCTGAACGATGGCTCCGAAGTCCAACAGGCGCGTTACCGTACCTTCGTAAATCTGGCCTTTTTCAATTTCAGCCGTGATTTCAAGGATCTTCTTTTGAGCAGCGAGACCGGCTTCGGGATCCACCGAGGCGATCGTCACGCTGCCGTCATCATCGATATTGATCGTAGCACCGGTTTCTTCGGTGATGCCGCGGATCACAGCACCGCCCTTACCGATCACGTCACGGATTTTTTCCGGATTGATCTTCATCGTGATCATGCGCGGAGCAAAGCGGGACAATTCCTTGGCGCCGCCCGCAGCCTGCGTGCGCATTTCGTTCAAAATGTGCTGACGGCCTTCATGGGCTTGAGCCAATGCGACCTGCATGATTTCTTTGTTGATGCCTTCAATCTTGATATCCATCTGCAAGGCAGTCACGCCGTTTTCGGTACCGGCCACCTTGAAGTCCATATCACCCAAGTGGTCTTCATCACCCAAGATGTCGGTAAGAACGGCAAACTTGTTGCCTTCCTTGATAAGACCCATGGCAACGCCTGCCACGTAGTCCTTTAAAGGGACACCGGCGTCCATCAAAGACAGGCAGCCGCCGCAAACGCTTGCCATAGAGGAAGAACCGTTTGATTCACAGATTTCAGAAACCACGCGAATCGTGTATTGGAAATCTTCTTCAGAGGGAAGCACAGCGGTCAAAGCGCGCTTAGCCAAACGGCCGTGACCGATTTCGCGGCGCTTGGGGCTGCCCACACGGCCGGTTTCGCCGGTGGCAAACGGAGGCATGTTGTAGTGAAGCATGAAGCGTTCGTGCGTTTCACCGAGCAGACCGTCAACAATCTGTTCATCTTGCTTCGTGCCGAGCGTCGTGATCACCAAAGCTTGGGTTTCACCGCGGGTAAACAAAGCAGAGCCGTGCGTGCGGGGCAAAACACCCTGGCGAATTTCGATCGGGCGCACAGTCTTCGTGTCACGACCGTCGATACGGGGTTCGCCGTTCAAAATCTTGGAGCGGACAAGCTTGGCTTCCATTTCAAAGAGAATGCCGGCCACTTCATTGGGATCAACAGCGTTGTCGCCGCTGAAACGTTCGTCTTTAGCCAACTCTTCATCAACCATCGCATAGACTTCACGCAACTTATCATTGCGGGCTTGCTTGCTGCGAATGGAATAAGCTTCTTTCAAACCGGCATCGGCCAATTCAGCAATACGGGCAATCAAAGCCTCGTTCTTCGGAGCAGGCTGCCAGTCCCAAGCGGGCTTACCGGCTTCTTCAACCAATTCGTTAATGGCATTGATAGCCACTTGCTGCTGTTCGTGACCGAACATCACGGCATTGAGCATCACGTCTTCGGGCAGGCAATCGGCTTCGGATTCCACCATGAGCACTGCGCGTTCCGTACCGCTCACAACCAAGTCCAGGCGGCTGTCTTTCATTTGAGACAGCTTCGGGTTGCAGACGAATTCGCCGTTAATGTAACCCACACGGCAGGCACCGATCGGGCCGTTGAAAGGAATGCCAGAAATCGACAAAGCAGCCGATGCACCCAACATGGACGGAATGTCCGGATCCACTTCAGGATCCACGGATAACACGTGAATAATCACCTGAACTTCGTTAAAGAAGCCATCGGGGAAAAGCGGGCGGATCGGACGGTCGATCAAACGGCTCGTCAACGTTTCTTTTTCGCTCGGACGGCCTTCACGCTTGAAAAAGCCCCCGGGGATCTTACCGGCTGCATAGGTCTTTTCAATGTAGTCAACAGTCAGAGGGAAAAAGTCCTGACCGGGCTTAGTTTCTTTCTTGGCGACAACCGTGGCGAGCACCACCGTATCGTCCATTTGGCAAATCACAGCACCGGAAGCCTGACGGGCAATTTCACCGGTGGTGAAAGTCACATCATGGTCGCCGAAGCGGAAAGACTTGCTCACTTTATTAAACATCGTCATTTCGTTTCTTCCTTAAAAAACGGGAAAAAGACGTGTTTCCGATACGCTGCGGTGTGAAAGTTCTCTGCAAACCCAAAAACACTCACATCGCAACGCACAAACCGAAAACTAAAAACCCGTCTTTTCCCAAAATCAATCAAACTTACCAAAAGCGACCTGTCTGTGCAGGTCGCTTCTGAAAAGCCTGTGTGAATTACTTACGCAAATTCAATTCGTTGATCAACTTGCGGTAAGCGTCCAAATCGGTGCGCTTCAAGTAGTCCAAGAGCTTACGGCGGCGGGACACCATCTTCAGCAAACCGCGGCGGGAGTGGTGATCCTTAGCGTGTTCTTTGAAGTGCGGGGTCAATTCGTTAATACGGGCCGTCAACAAAGCCACTTGAACTTCGGGAGAACCCGTGTCGCCTTCCTTGCGTTGGAACTTGGCAACGATTTCAGACTTTTTGATATCTTGAACAGACATTTTCTAACCTTTAAAAAAATTAAACAAGCGAACGTGGAAGTTAGGCCACGTCGTGGAAAGACCGAAATTGTACCCGAAAAATAAAACTTTTTCGAGTGCTATCTCACGAAATTTTCAGGCTTTTTAGCACTTCATCAAATGTTTGCGGTAGTGCTTGAGCTCATCAATACTTTCGAGAATATCGGAAAGTGCCTCGTGCTTGGTGCTTTTCTTAAAACTGTTGGGAACAGCAGGGGCCCAACGCTTGGCTAACTCTTTAAAAGTGGAGACATCAATATTTCTGTAATGGAAGTAATTTTCAAGCCTCGGCATCCATCGCGCCATAAAGCGTCTGTCCTGTCCGATGGAGTTGCCGCACATGGGACTTTTACCCTGCGGCACAAAGCGGGCAAATTCAGCCAATAAAATATCACTTGCCTTTTCTTCATCAATATCAGAAGCCAAAACACGGTCAATGAGACCGGATCGGCCGTGCGTTTCAGTATTCCACGCATCCATTGAGCCCATGATGCGCTCGGATTGATGAATGGCAAGGACCGGGCACTCGTGGATTACATTAAGCTGCGCATCCGTGATGACCGCCGCTACTTCAATGACCCGGTTAACTTCGGGCTGCAGGCCCGTCATCTCCATATCCACCCAAATCAAATTGTCCGCACTAAAGCGAGGATCTTTTTGCAGTTCAGTCGCCATTTTATGACCTAATTCCTTTAAAATGAACCGTTTGGAAACGATATTGTCGCATACTTTGCCCATGACTTTTACTTTTGCTCAAGTCTTCTTGGCCGCGTTGTGCTTTTATTTTTTAGTACACAGCTTTACCTGTTTGGCCGAGATCATACACCTCAAGCGTACGATCGATGAGGTGCCTGAGCCTTTGCGCAAAAAGATCACTTTGGCCCAGCATGTCAAAGCGGCCCATTACGATATTGCCCGCACAAAACTCAACTGGCTGGAAGTCACTGTCACCACTGCCTTGATCGTGTATCTGACAGCGGGCAATGGCATCAATACGATTTCCGACTGGTTAATGAACACTGTCGGTGACCAGTTTGCCTTTCACTGGATGCTGCCGGCAAGCGTAGGACTGATCTTCGTTTTAATTGATCTGCCGTTTTGCTGGTACAAAGAGTTTCGTCTTCGTGAAGCTTTCGGCTACACAAAAGAAATTCCGACGAGCTGGTTCAAAAACTATTTTCTCAACACTCTGCTCGGCTGGCTCACCGTCTTGCCGATTCTTTGGATCGGTCTTTTTCTCTGGCAAAGCAGCGGCCAACTCTGGTGGATTTTAGGCTGGATCATTTTTGCGGTCTATCTCGTTTTTGCGCTTAATCTCGCCCGCCGTCTGCTCTATCTCTTTAAGCCCGCCCGAGCAACACTGGCAGATAATCCCCGATTAAAAGCAGTGGTGGATGCATTGGGTCAAAAGGCCGGTTTGAGCGTGGGTGAAATCCGTATTACCCGTCCCGGCGACAGGGAGGAGCTACCGCCCGCCTTTGCATTCGGGCACCGTCAAAACGTGAAGCTTTTCTTCAGGCATGACATCTATGAGCGGATGTCATTGGATGATTTGCAGGCAATCGCCGCCCATGCTTTAGCAAGAAATTTGAGCCACATGTATTTTCAGGCCTGGTTTATGTGCGCTGCAGCCGGCTTTTTGGTTTTCGCCTTTTTAGCCTGGTTTGCGCCTCAGTCCTGGTTTTTGGATGAAATCGGTTTCAGAGTCTACGGTCCCGGCCCCTATTACGGCTCGGTCTTAACTTTTGCAATCGTTGCGCTGCCCGTACTGCTTTTTCCGTTCAGACTGCCGATGGATGCGTTTTTTCGCCACTTGATTTTTTCGTCTGACACGTTTGCAATGCGCTTTACGGGATTAAAGACCACGGTTAATTCTCTGATTGCGCTTTTCCCGACGCCTATGCGTCACTCAAGCGTCACGCTGGGCTTTTTTGATTTGCTCTTTTCACATGAGCCGAGCCTCATGGCACGCATCACTCACGTTCAGAGAAAATTCATCCTGCTCAATGAAGCCAAAGAAGAAGAGACGCTTCGCAACGACTCTCTCACGGTTTTGCATCAGCTTGAAAATGTTTCTGCAGCATTGATTGATAAGCAGGAGCAAAAAGTTCTGCAGGCTCAAGCCCGTGAGAAAAAACGCCATCAATTAAACATTGAATTTGAAAAGGCATTGATCAGACGTGCTCAAAATGATCACAGTGCTGCGCCAGGCTTACCTCTGAAGCCCTATCAGGATCCTCATTACGAGGAGGCATTAGCTGATTTGCGCTCCGACAACACCGCTCATCCCATGTACGGAAAGTCGCTGTCAGAAGGGTTCCTCACCATTTGCAAAACATTGCGCCAAAAATTTAAAAGTAAAAGCAAGGCTGAGGCTCAATCGGATTTGACTAACCCCGCTTTAGCTTCCGAGCCTCAATCAGAATCCAAAGAAGCTACTTTGCCGCAAGCTCAAATCGAGACATTGGCTGAGGCTATAAAAGAAGAAACTTCAGTTTCTGCCAATCTGCCCTCAGCTGAAGAACTCCCTTTGCAAAAAGAAACTGTTGCAGCTGACGTTTGTGAAGAAGTTGCGGCTTTGTCTGATCGCGATCAGCAACCACAAGACCCGGTCTTTGATGTAATTGACATTAAAGAAAATAACCCTGTCAGTGAAGACAGCCGTTCGTCGTCTCAGGATGAGGTAAACCAAACAGTCTCTGCAGAGCCCTCTACAGAAGTTGCCGAAATTGAACCAACAAAAGCTCAAGCTGCACTGCCTGAGAACGAAACGTCTGAAACTCTGAAGTCTGAGCCCGCTGATGAGACATTATTGAAATCTGCCGCTCAACGTTTCGGGAAAGCCTCTCGCCGCATGAGAGCTCTTAAAACTATGGCTCACCGCCAACGTGAACTTTATGCGAAAACCCATCACGACGCCCAATAAAACCCCGGGAAACGGAAGCTTTCACGCTCAGGTCGTTTCAGGCCACGGGCGGCACCATTTTGTGCGAGACGATGCGGGCAAACTCTATGAGGCTCACAGAAGAGGCAAAAAAGGCGATGTGGTGGTGGGCGATGAGGTTATCTGCTCGGCAGCCGTGGATAATACCGTTGCGATTGAATCGATTAAAGAACGCACAAGTCTTTTATTTCGTCAGGATGAGTGGCGGACAAAGACGCTCGCGGCCAATATCGATACTTTAGTGATCGTTTTTGCTTCCCGCCCCCGATTTAATCCCTGGTTTGTTTGGAAGGCGCTTTTAGCGGCTCATACTGCGCGTGTTCACCCCTGCATTATTCGAAATAAAACTGATTTGTCAGAGGGCTCTCAGGAAGCCGAAGACTTTTTATCGTCTTTAAAAGCACTGGGCTATGAGACCCATGCGATCAGCGCAGAAAAAGCCTCTGATGCAACTATCGAAGAATTAGACAGTATTTTTAATGCAAGGCGCTCGCTTCTTGTGGGTCAGTCCGGCATGGGCAAGTCCACCATCCTGAACCTGCTTGTTAAAGACGCAAACGCAAAAACGCAGGAATACTCTGAAGCCCTCAATCTGGGCCGGCAAACAACCACGGTGACCACGCTTTATGATTTGGACCGTGCCGAAGGTTTTGTCATTGATTCACCGGGCTTTCAGGAGTTTGGCCTTGCACATTTAACGCTTAACGACATCATTGCCGCCATGCCCGACATTGCCGCTCACGTCGGTCAGTGCCGCTTTGCCAACTGCAAGCACCTTAAAGAACCCTCCTGCTCTGTAAAAGAAGCGGTAGAAAAGGGTTTGATCTCGAAAAGCCGCTACGATTTTTACTGTGCCATGGCCGAGCAGCTTGAAAAGACCCCCGCCTGGTAAATACACAAAAAGGAAGAGGCACGAATCCGTGCCTCTCGAAATTTCGGCGCCGAAGCGCCGAAACATAAAACTGTATTTTTTGAAAAATACCCCGAATTACTTCGAGAGCTTTTCCTTAATACGAGCAGCCTTACCGGCGCGATCACGCAAGTAGTAGAGCTTGGCGCGACGGACATCACCGCGGCGCTTCACTTCGATGCTGGCGATCGTCGGAGCGTAGAGTTGGAACGTACGTTCAACACCTTCGCCGCTGGAGATCTTACGAACGATGAAGGAGGAGTTCAAACCGCGGTTACGGCGGGCGATCACAACACCTTCGTAAGCCTGGACGCGCTTGCGGGAACCTTCAACAACGTTCACGTTCACGACAACCGTGTCACCGGCAGCAAATTCAGGATAGGTCTTGCCGGCGCTCACGCGGGCAATTTCTTCTTGTTCCAACGTTTGGATAAGATTCATTTTTTTCTCCAAAACCATCATCATGTGGTCTGCGATCGGAATACTCGTGTCCGCGCATTGTCACCACCGATAGGATGGGTTTTAATTAAACAAAATACTTTCCGATCCCATTGAACGGAAAGATCGCTATTGTATAGCAAACTCAATGATTCTGCTAAGAAAATTGCAAAAAATTTTCTCAGCAACCCCTTCCTCGAACGTCTTAGAGCCAATCAAAAAGTTCTACGGTACAAAACTTAAACCGAAAATCAACCGGTTTTGATCATAATCAAATTTTCAATTTGTCGACCGCCTTAAGTTTTATGTCACAAAGCATTGCGCTTTTGCACTAGCCCTCTACATTAAAGCTCTTATATCAATAGGCACTATTGCGTATTCAAACAGATGGCAATAGAGATTTCCATCTTATAAAAGCCAATGTGTTAAAAATTTTTCAATTCTTTTGTCGGCCAATCCTAGTGTTTATTCAGACTTATATTTAAAAAATTCGTCTATTTTCAATCAGTTAGAGAATTTATTGTTTGCAAAAAATATTTGTAAACTGCTTCGCACTGCTTTTAAACAATTTCCCTATGAAAGGATTTTTAAATGAAAAAAACTCTCTCAAGTCTGATTTTTGCCGCTATTGTCGCCGGCAGCGCGGCTGCACAAGCGGGCACCCTCCTCGTTGGCACTGATGCCGGTCTGGCACCCTTTGAATTCAAAGACCAAAAAAGCGAAGAAATCGTCGGTTTTGACATGGACATTATTAAAGCGGTTGCGCGGGCTGTCGGAGATGAAGCAAAAATTCAAAATATGCAGTTTGCCGGCATCATCCCCGCACTTCAAACCAACATGATTGATGTGGCCGTTGCCGCTATCACCATTACCGAAGAGCGCAAAAAACAGGTCCTTTTCTCCGACCCCTATTATGACGTTGGCCTGGCAATGGTTATTAAAAGCTCAAACAAAGATAAATATACTGAGCTTAAAGACATTGAAGGAAAAGCCATCTGCGCTCAGATCGGCTCGACCGGTTCCCTTTTAGCACAATCGGTCAAAGGGGCTAAAGTGATGAATTTTGACCAAGTGGCAGAAGCATTGATGGAACTGAAAATGGGAGGCTGTGAAGCGGCGCTTTTAGGTGATACAACAGCACGTCACTACCAAAGCCGGCATCATGACAAAGATTTGCTGATCGTCCCTCACCTCTACAATCCCAAGCAGGTCGGTTTTGCAGTTTCCAAAAAGAACCGGGCACTGGTTGAAAAACTCAATAAGGGACTGGCCGCCATTAAAGCAAGCGGTGAATACGACAAAATCTACGAAAAGTGGCTGGGCAAAAAAGCACACTAAAAGCTGACTAAGAACACTCTCCCCCAAGGCAAATTTCAGTCAAAAGTTTTGCCTTGGGTATTTTTTTATAGATTTTTCTGTTGACTGCAGCGGATTAAAAAAAAGTTGTATGCGAACGTAAATCCGATTCACAAGACTAAAAACTCCCTCAGTACAATAAAGAAAAGATGAGCTGTTTAACCGATATCTGACAAAGAGACCGTTCGGCTGTTTTTAAAAGGAGAGCTCTTATGATGCATCATATCTTTGGTCCTCATTTTTTCGGTCCGCCTCTGCTGCCCGGTATTCCGAATCTTATTTTGTTTATCCTACTCGCGTTGGCTGTCTGGTACTTTTTAGGCAAACGAAAAGAGCCTGCCGAAGGTCCAAAGGAACTCGGCGAGGCTCGTGACTTTAAAGATCCGTTAGAGAAGAAAAACGAAGAGCTGAAGGCGGAAGTTTCCCGACTTCGCCGAGAAAACGAATTGCTGCAAAAGATCTTGGAAAAAGAACTGAAAAAGCCGTGACGCTTTATTTCCAACCGTGTTTTTTGAGCCAAAGCAGATCGGAAGCTGTCAATTTGCCTTCCGATTCGGCCTTGGCAATCAAGTCTGGGCGAGTGTTTAGAGTAATATCCAATGCTTTTTCCCGCGTCCAGCGGGCAATGTTGGCGTGATGTCCGGTAAGAAGCACTTCCGGCACACCCTCACCTTCCCAAACTTCAGGCCTCGTGTAGTGAGGCGCATCCAAGAGTCCCGTTGAAAAAGACTCATCGAGTGTTGAAAGCTCTTTAATCGCTCCCGGAAGCTGCCTCACGACCGCATCGATTAAAACCATGGCAGCAAGTTCCCCGCCCGAAAGAACAAAGTCACCGACACTTACCGTTTCATCAACATAGCGATCTAAAAAACGCTGATCAATGCCTTCGTAGCGGCCGCAGATCAGAATCATGTCCTGATTGTCCGCCACCCACCGTCTGACGGTTTGGTCAGTGAGCCGCGTGCCGTTCGGGGCAAAACTGATAACGCGCCCCTGATTGCCTGAGCGGCGAATCCGATTAACGGTCTTTGCCAAGGGCTCGGCCATCATCACCATGCCGGGGCCGCCTCCAAAAGGACGATCATCAATCGTTCTGTGATTATCGTCAGTCTCTTCGCGCGGATTCCAAGTGTTCAGTGCCCAGAGCCCGCGTTTTTTGGCGCGTGCCGTAATACCCTGTTCAGTCACAGCAGCAAACATCGGCTCAAAAAGCGTGACGACATCAAAACGCATGACTTTTTACCTTAAAGTTCATCAAGCCAAGCCTGCAAAATGGCTTCCAAAATAGCCTCATTGCTTTTTTCCGGATCATCATCAAAGCCATCGAGCTCAAGCACCATCGCATGAAGCTCTGTAAAGCGAAGCTTGAGCGGATTGACATCCGGATGCTCATCGCAGAGTGCCTCTGCGATTTGCTGAGTATCAGTCCAACGCATGGTTAGTGTTCCTTAGCATGATTGCGGCTGTACTTGGGAATCTCAATCACGAGGTCTTCTTCTCCCACTACCGTTTGGCAGGACAGTCGGGAGGTAGAGGTCACGCCCCAAGCCTGATCGAGCATATCAAGCTCTTCATCTTCGGCTTCATTTAAAGAATCAAAGCCCTCACGGACAATCACGTGACAAGTTGAGCAGGCGCCGGAAAATTCACAGGCGTGCTCAATACCCACGCCGTTGGCTAAAAGTGCACGAGCAAGCTTCACCCCGGGCTTAACCTCAAAGGTCTTTCCTTCAGGGCAAACAGTCGGATGAGGCAAAACGGTAATCTTAGGCATAGTTATTTCCCTTCAATCTCTTCAACGCTCTTACCGGAAAGTGCTTGAGCAATAGCTCGGTCCATACGGCGCTCGGCAAAACTTTCTGTTGCTTCAGTCAACGCCTTTTCCAGTGTCTTGATTCGGTCCAGATCGTGTTCATTAACGGCAGATAAAAGTTGAGTGATCAGGTCGCGAATATGCGCCTGTTCACTTTCACTTAATAAATCAGCATCGGTGGCAAGCGCACCGACCGTAGATTCAATCAGTCTGCGTGATTCCACTTCCTCTTCACGCAAGGCACGCTCATGCATATCCAGCTCTGCGTGACCGGTACCGTCTTTTAGCATGCGCATGATTTCTTCATCGGTTAAACCGTAAGAGGGCTTCACCGTGACATGGGCTTCAACGCCTGTCTGTGTTTCGCGGGCTGAAACCGATAAAAGCCCGTCGGCATCAACACTGAAAGTGACGCGAATGCGCGCTGCACCGGCTACCAGTGCCGGCAGTCCCCGCAACTCAAATCGAGCCAGACTGCGGCAGGCATCAACGATTTCACGCTCACCCTGCACCACGTGGATTGCCATCGCAGTCTGGCCGTCTTTAAAGGTTGTAAAGTCCTGCGCCATGGCAACGGGTATCGGGGTATTTCTCGGAATGATTTTTTCAACCAATCCGCCCATAGTTTCAAGCCCCAAAGAAAGCGGCGTCACATCCAAAAGCAGCCAGTCGTCTCCTGAGCTGTTGCCCGCAAGCAAATTGGCCTGCTTGGCTGCTCCTACAGCTACCACCTCATCGGGATTGATATTATCAAGCGGATCAAAGCCCAAGTAGTCTTTCACAGCCTGACGGATCACAGGCATACGAGTCGATCCGCCGACGAGCACCAACCCCTGAATATCCTTGCGGTCCAATTTAGCGTCGCACATCACGCGCTCAAGCGTATCAATCGTCTTTTTAACCAGGCGACAGGTCAGTTCTTTAAAGGTCGTACGAGTCAGAGTGAGGGCAAGCTGCTTTCCGCTTGAGAGCACAACACTTAAAGCGGCCTCTTCAGACGTACTCAAGGCTTCTTTAGCCGCACGGGCTGCGACCATAATGGTACTTTTATCTTCCGGCGAGAGGATTTCGGTTAAATGAGCCTGTTCAACCACCCAGCAGAAAATCCGATGATCGAAGTCGTCTCCGCCCAAAGCGGAATCGCCTCCTGTTGCCAGTACTTCAAAGACGCCCTTGGTGAGTCTTAAAACTGAAACGTCAAATGTGCCGCCCCCCAGGTCATAGATTACATAAAGCCCTTCGGCTCCTTCATCGAGCCCATAGGCCAAGGCAGCTGCTGTCGGTTCGTTTAAAAGACGCAAAACATTTAAGCCGGCCAAACGGGCTGCGTCCTTTGTGGCCTGACGCTGTGCATCATCAAAGTAGGCAGGTACCGTAATCACGGCTCCGACAAGCTCTCCTCCCAGAGACTCTTCAGCTCGCTCACGCAGCGTTTTTAAGATTTCAGACGAAATCTCAACCGGACTTTTTTCACCTGCAACAGTCTTTACCTTCAGCATCCCTTCAGAGTCGGCAAACTCGTACGGCAGGCTGGATAAGGACTTTAATTCCGAGCGGCTTCGTCCCATAAAGCGCTTGACGCTCACAATCGTATTTTGCGGATCATCACTTACCGAACGGCGGGCTTCGGTACCGACAACGGTAGAGCCATCAGCGAGATATCGCACAACCGAGGGCAGCAACTTTCTGCCCTCGTGATCAGCGAGCACCACAGTCTCGGCGTTTTTTACCGTTGCAACCAAAGAATTGGTAGTTCCCAAATCAATACCGACGGCAAGGCGGTGCTGATGCGGATCAGCCGACATACCGGGTTCGGCAATTTGCAATAAAGCCATGAATTTTGTCCTAGGGTTGAATCTGAGCTAAAAGTTTTTCAACAAACATCAGCTCACGTGTGGCTTCGTAGGCAGCCCGATCATCATGATCGTCATCAAAAGCCTTGCGGATGGTCTCAATGAGGCGTTTCTGACCTAACTGTACTTCGCGCAAAAGAGCAAAACGCATCGTCTCATCATGACTTTGCTCGCACGCTTCAAGCGCCTCATGCGCCTGCATCTGACGCATCAGAAAATCGGCAGGCATCGGACGATGTTCATTGACGTCGAACCCTCTTAGGCGACAGAGATATTGAGCGCGCAGCAAATCGTCTGTTAACGTCCGGTAGGCTTCATTAATCTGCACGCTCATTTGCTGGGCCAAACGCTTTTCCAATGCACTGCAGTTGACAAAGCGATCAGGGTGCAGACGGGTTAGAAGCGTATTTTTTGCCGCTTCCAAAGATGACAAATCAACCGCATAGGTCTGCGGTTGATTCAAAAGAGCGAAATAATCTTTCTGACTCATGCCTGAGAACCGTCTCAAACGGAAAAGGACTCACCGCAGCCGCAGTGACTTTTCTCATTAGGATTGTGGAACTTGAAACCTTCGTTGAGACCTTCTCTCGTATAGTCAAGTTCCGTTCCGTCGATGTAGGGCAAGCTCTTGGCATCGACCACCACCTTGACGCCGAAAGACTCCCAAACCTGATCATCGGGCTCGATCACATCGGCAAATTCCAATTTATAAGCCATGCCGGAGCAGCCCGAAGTTTTCACTCCGAGCCGCAAGCCGATTCCTTTGCCTCTCTTGGTCAAATAGGCTTGAACGTGGTGGGCAGCTTTTTCTGTTAATGTGACAGCCATCTTACTTTCCTTGTTTTTGGCGGTAATCGGCAATAGCAGCCTTAATGGCATCTTCGGCCAAAATCGAGCAGTGAATCTTCACGGGCGGCAGAGCCAATTCTTCGGCGATTTGTTCATTGGAAAGCTTCATGGCTTCATCCAATGATTTGCCCTTAACCCATTCAGTCACCAACGAACTTGAAGCAATGGCAGAGCCGCAGCCGTATGTTTTAAATTTTGCGTCCTCAATAATCCCCTCGGGATTGACCTTGATCTGAAGCCGCATCACATCGCCGCAGGCAGGAGCGCCCACCATGCCGGTGCCGACATCTTTTTCATTCTTATCGAGCGTTCCCACATTGCGGGGGTGCTCGTAGTGATCCATCAGCTTATCACTGTACTGCATCTTTTTCCCTTATTTAATATTAGTGTTCAGACCACTTTACTTGATTCAAATCGACGCCTTCCTGGTGCATTTCCCACAAAGGAGACATTTCACGCAATTTTGCGACTTTTTCCTTTAACTGAGCGACCACGAAGTCAATTTCTTCTTCAGTCGTAAAACGACCCAGCGTAAAACGAATGGAGCTGTGAGCCAATTCATCGTCACGACCCAATGCACGAAGCACGAACGAGGGTTCAAGGCTTGCGGAGGTGCAGGCTGATCCGGAGGAAACCGCTACGTCTTTGAGCGCAAGCATAAGGCTTTCGCCTTCAATATAGGCAAAGCTCACATTTAAATTCGTGGCAACGCGGTGCTCCCAGTCGCCGTTTAAGTACACATCAGGAATTTCCTGAATACCCGCCCAAAGCTTATCGCGAAGTTTTTTAAAGCGGGCATTTTCTTCATCCATCTCAAGGCGGGCCAAACGATAGGCTTCACCCATGCCGACGATTTGATGCGTGGCCAACGTGCCCGAGCGCATACCGCGTTCATGGCCGCCGCCATGAATCTGAGCTTCAAGGCGCACACGGGGCTTACGGCGGACATACAAAGCACCGATTCCTTTCGGTCCGTAGACTTTGTGACCTGACATACTCATCAGATCAATCGGATCCTTGGTCATATCAAAGTGCAGTTTGCCGATAGCCTGCGTGGCATCAACGTGAAAGAAAATTCCGCGTTCACGGCACATTTGGCCGATCGCGTTAATATCCTGAATCACACCGATTTCATTGTTGACAGCCATGACTGAAACCAAAATCGTATCGTCACGCATAGCCGCTTTCAATGCATCCAGATCCAATAAACCGTTCGGCAGCACATCCATATAGGTCACTTCATAGCCTTCGGTTTCCAAGTGACGCATACTGTCCAAAACAGCCTTGTGTTCGGTCTTGACCGTAATTAAATGTTTGCCGCGGTCCTTATAAAAGTGAGCAATACCTTTAATAGCCAAATTGTCGGATTCGGTTGCCCCCGAAGTCCAGACAATTTCACGCGGATCAGCGTTAATCATTTGAGCAACTTGTGAACGGGCCTCTTCAACCGCTTCTTTCGCTTCCAACCCATAAGCGTGCGAATTGCTCGCCGGATTACCGAAATGCTCATAGAGCCAGGGAATCATTTTATCGACCACTCGGGGATCAACCGGAGTGGTGGCACCGTAGTCCAAATACACAGGTTTTTTCAATTTATGCTCCTCAACGAATCAACGCTCGGATCTGTTGATAACGAAAGGCCGAAGTATTTTTATTCGGTCATTTTCCGACTAGGGATTAACCCTGCCTTTTTTTACGAAAGTAGATATTACTGACTTCATTTTTCAAACGCAAGAAAACACAAAGAAAAATTCGCCCAAAAAACATCTGAAAATGTTTTTATCTTTTTGTTTATTATGGATTTTTCAACTTGAAAATATCATAAATTATGAAAATAAAACCCTGTATCTCATACAGCCTTAAGATTGTATTTATTACAGGGTTTAGAGTTATTTCAGCTGATTGTTAAAAAAGGAAAGTAAGCCGTGACAGGCGTCTTCGCAGTAAAGTAGGACTTTTTTAAAGCCGTCCGTATTGCCGTAGTAGGGATCGGGCACTTCTGTTACGTCATAACTTGTGCTAAAGCGCATTAAAAGCGACGGTTTATTTTCATAGCCTTTGGGAGCCATGCGCTTAAGCTCTTCAATATTGTTCCAGTCCATGGCAACTATCCAGTCATAGTACTGAAAATCCTCTGCTTTAACCTGTCTGGCCCGATGAGCGCTGAGGTCATAACCGCGCTTTGCCGCACAATCCAGAGCGCGGCGATCGGCCCCTTCTCCTACGTGATAGCTTTCTGTTCCTGCTGAATCAATCTCAAATTCTCCGGTTAAGCCCGCATGGTCAACCAAGGTTTTAAACACCGCTTCTGCCGTAGGCGATCGGCAGATATTGCCTGCACAGACAAAAAGCACTTTAAGCATTTCAACCTATCCTTTTGAAAATCTTCTTTTATTCACCCAGTTAATAAATGTACACTCATTAAATAACCGCTTCATGAACTTTTTTTTAAATTACCCTACAATAGCGGCCGTTAAAACTATTTACTGAAGGTATGGACACGATTATTCAAGAACCGCTCGATGACAGTCAGACGCCGATCACTTTGATTTGGCTCCATGGCCTTGGAGTGGACGGCTCTGATTTCGAATCTTTTCAAAAAGAACTTTCTCAATTCGGCGGACTCGATAACGTCCGAATGGTTCTGCCTACTGCACCGGCCCGAGACATCTCTGCTTATAAGCTGACGATGAACGCCTGGTATGACCTGTACACCGAAAATTTTGATGAACAGGAAAAAGAAGATATCGACGGAATGAATCAATCGGCAGCAATGATCAGTGCCCTGATTGAAGAGCAACGTCAGAAATACCCCGAAAGCCCCGTTTGGCTCGGCGGATTTTCTCAGGGCGCAGCATTAGCGCTGATTGCCGGATTGTCACAAATTCCTCCCGTTGCGGGCATCATTGCCCTATCGGGTTACGTTCCTCAGCATCCGCGGTTTGAAGAACTGAGCGATGTGGCTAAACAAACCCCCATCTTCATGGCTCACGGCACACTCGACTCGGTCATCACGATTGCTCAGGCACGCGAAAGTCTTGAGACTCTCAATAAAGCCGGTGCCACGGTCGAATTCTTCGACTACCCGATGATGCACGAGATTTGCCCCGATGAAGTCACTGATATTGCTGAGTTCATCCGTGCTCACGGTAAAACTGAGGACAACCCTCAGTCTTAATCGGAATACTTTCTCCCGCGTAAGGCCTCGAGTTCTCTCGAGGCCTTAGCATTTCCTCTTAAGAGTTAGGGAAAACGCTCCCCGCAAAGCTCAACAAAATTGATTCAATGACACTCTATTTGAGTCATTTCGGCATAAGATGAATGCTGAGATGTTTTCTTCGTTTTTTATAGATCGGACTATCAAATGCCTTACTGGAAAGCCCTGGTCTGGTTTTTGACCATTACATCAGTCTTTATGTCGGCAAGCTACACCATGTTGGTTCCGTTCCTGCCGATGTATCTTATTGACGAATTAGGTGTGGCTCAAAGTGATGTCAACATCTGGTCCGGTCTGATTTTCTCTATCTCCTTTTTAATCAGTGCCATCATGGCTCCGATTTGGGGAGCGCTCTCGGATAAAAAGAGCCATAAGGCAATGGCCGTCCGCGCAGCTGTGTGCCTGGCCATGGATTGGAACCCAGGAGGCAGGACAGCCTCTGTGACTTAGGATAGGCCTCCCAG
>UQYP01000006.1 GCA_900545335.1 uncultured Sutterella sp.
AGCGACTGTGAATTAACCTCTTTGAGCCACGGGTATTGTTTTTTGAGATTAACCAAACGGACAATGAAGTCATTGCACCGCAAGGATTTTCCGGTTCGTTTGTAACAATTATCAGCCTCGGAGAGGTAACGATTGAAAACCCAACGGGTACAGCCGAAGTGGTCAATCAGAGATTGACACTGAGAAGCACTTGGATAGATCCTGAATTGATACGATACGAATGACATGTTTGAATAGTATCATAATTAGATCTCGATATTCAATAATCAGCACAACTAATTTAAACTTCCTCATTGATCTATAGAATCCTTTGGATTGCCGTCTTATATCCACCCCATAAATGATGTGGTTTTACGACGATAGTGATAAAGACTTTAGCGATGTTCATGCCGATTGCTAAGAAAAATCCTGCAAGCATCGACAATATGCAAACCATGGCTACGAGTATTAAGAAAAACGAAATAAAGTTTTGAAAGTGGTTCATTTCGCCTCCGTTTGAATTCGAGTTAGCTGCCGTTCTAACTTACTCTCTCGGATTTCTCTGTAGCGAGCCGAGGATCCGGTTAAAACTTCAACTTGATCAATCATGATGCGGACATCGCTTATCTCTTCATACATGTGTACAAAATGTGCTTGTTTCTCGTGGCCAAGAAAGATCATCAAACGAAGTTTGAGGATCGCTATAAAAAGCTCAAACAGTTCTTCCAATGTTTTATTGAGCTGATGAGTTACACCATAGTGTTGGGCAATCATTGAGATCCGGCGATCGGTTCCTTGGACGTGAAACAGTTTCTTGCCGGTTTTCATACTCACCTCAGATTAAGGCTTGGTACATGTGTTTAACTTTTGCAGGACGCTCATATTTGTATCGGTTCATGAACTTGAAGATGAGATCTAATCCGTTTGAATCCATCAAATCCTCGCAGTCTTTCAGGATCCAGTTGCGCAGGTGCGTCACGTCAATGTAATCCCGGACTGCATCGGGCCAGGAACAGTAAGTAAGGCCGTCTTTGACCGATTTGGCAATCAGTAAAAACTTTTCCGGCTCATACTCTTTGATCCAAACCCACAGTTCAAGTTTCGTATCATTGTTAACACGAAGGGTGACAGTTAGCCTTTTCAATTTCATCTTCAAGATCAAGCATGCATACATCTCTTTCCAAAATATGGGTTGTAGCGTCCAAATAAACGAATCAAGCTCAAGGCATTATTTTTGTGCAGAAGCATTTCAGAGACCGTCAAATGACTGGCTAAACGCGCGTCAGTTTGCTTGATGCATCCGCGCTCTTGATCATTACAGAGGTAGAAAGCAAAGCATTTGCTACCAGGATTGATATCTATCCCCTCTTCAGGGAGTACCGCCGGCGGGTTGGTAAAGTGACCTTCAGCACGCGCGATGTCGGCCTTGACGTATTCAAGATCCAGATAGATTCCGTTGGCGATGTATCCATCCCAGAGTTTGAAGCAGACCTCTGAAGCAATCGGTAGGGAGGTAGCCTCCAGGAGCTGCGAAAGTGCATCCCGGTATGCTCGGATGCTTATTCTTCGATTGTTAGTATTTACCTGTGGGCGGTTCGACATCCTCTTGGCGGTTAAGGATTTGGTATCGAAGAAACAATCGCTACCAAACCGTAAGTCGTTACGCTGCCTTGGGTAAATCGAGGCGGCAGAGTGTCTAAGCCGTGATTGCGGATTAAATTGTGTGTCTAAAAGTATTTTTGTTTGAAATTAAATTAATATTATTTCAACATTAAATTAACATTGTAAAAATATTGGATTAATTTTTATATAGCTTGAGGTTTCTATTGTCATCGGACCGACAACAAGATTTCTCAAAATTGACACAAATCTTCTATATACTAGGAACAGGTTAAGGCAGGTAGACTTAAAAAAAGAAGAGGTAAAAGAAAAACGCTTAAATAACCAATTGATTTTCTTGATTATTTAAGCGTTTTTTTTGGTGCCCGGGATCGGACTCGAACCGATACGCCTCGCAGCGCCAGCACCTGAAGCTGGTGCGTCTACCAATTTCGCCACCCGGGCTTGTCACAATCGACAGAGATCGCAATTATATACGAAAGAGAAAAGAAGTTGCCAAATTTAAAGAAAACTCCTCGTCCGAAAATTGTTAAAGAAAAGAGGTCCGGCTCTAAAAAAGCCAAAAGTACACACGGACGCGTTAAAAATTATGTGATCACAGAGCTCCTTGAAAAAGCTGTGGAAATTCTCACTCAATCCGCTGCGGATTTGGATACAGCTGAGCTTTATACGCTGCTTTCCCAGCAATACAGAAAACTCAATGAGTCCCTCTTTATCGAAGTGCTTGACCGTCTGATGGGTGATAAACGGGTTCGGTTTGACTCGCAGAAAAAGTGCTTTACCCATAAGCCCAAAAAAGAACGTATGGGTATCGTAGTGACGCCTGCTCAGAATTTGCCCTACGTGAGCGAAGATGACACAGGGGAGCGTTTTGCCGTAAAGCAGGATGCAGCCAGGCTTTATCTGCCGGGCGACGCTGTGCGTTTCCGTATCGGCTATTCGCCACAACCTTGGGATGACGATACGCTTTACGCCAACATTACCGAAGTGATTGATCACGCAGTCAGTGAAATCGTGGGCGAAGTGAAAAAAAATGCAGCCAAGAACGGCAAGGTGACCTATCACTTCAAAAAATTTGATCCCAGACTCTGCAACTTAAGCGTGAAGTTTCTCGATAGCGAAACAGTGCTTGACGCTTGGTTGGATAAAAAAGTGATCGCTGTGATTGAGCGCTACCCAAGCGCCGATGATCCGCGTGTTTATGTCCGCATTGATCGGGAACTCGAAGTCAATAACGATGCCGATCTGGAAATTGAGCTTGCGGTCAGACAATTTAATCTGCCGCATGAATTCAGCCCTGCCACAGTGCTTGAAACCGAGAAACTGCCTGATAAGGTTTTGGCCAAAGACCGGGCTGGCCGTGTGGACTTAAGGGATATTGCGCTTTGCACAATTGACGGAGAGGACGCACGAGACTTTGACGATGCGGTTTACGCTCAAAAATTAAATGAAGGAGCATTTCGTCTTTTGGTTGCGATTGCCGATGTGAGTTACTACGTTAAGCCCGGCAGTGAGCTCGACCATGACGCGCAGTTAAGAAGCACCTCCGTTTATTTCCCGCGGCGCGTGATTCCGATGCTGCCCGAAAAGCTTTCAAACGGCTTGTGTTCTTTAAATCCCGGCGTAGACCGCCTCTCGATGGTTTGCGACATGGTGATTGACTCATTGGGAACGGTGAAAGCCTATCAGTTCTATCCGGCTGTCATTCACTCGCACGCCCGTCTGACGTATACAAACGCCTGGAAGTATTTGAGCGGTGAGTCTGTGACCGAAGAAGAGGTGCCCGAAAGCGTGCAGCCCGGGCTTGACTGCCTCTACGATCTCTACAAAGTTTTGCGCCGTGCGCGCAAGGTGAGAGGCGCCATTGATTTTGCCACGCAGGAAACTTTGGTGAAAACCGATGAAAAGGGCGATATCGTCGCGATTGTTGCCCGAGAGTCAAACGATGCCCATCGGTTGATTGAAGAGTGTATGCTCGCGGCCAATACCTGTGCGGCCGACTTTATCACCCGCCACCATAAACTGAGTCTTTACCGCGTTCACGACTCTCCTTCGGCCGACAAACTGCTTGAGCTTCGCAGAACTCTGTCCGGATTCGGTTTGTCGCTTGCGGGCGGCAACAAACCCACAGCAGCCGATTATGAAAAGGTGGTGGAAGCGGTAACCGACAAACCCTATAGTGATGTCATTCAGACAGCACTCTTGCGCTCAATGCAGCGCGCAGTTTATTCGCCTGACAATATCGGTCACTATGGGCTGGGCTATGAGGCCTATGCGCACTTTACTTCTCCTATCAGACGTTATCCCGATTTGCTCTTACATCGCACGATTCGCGGGATTTTATCGAGAAGAACCTATCGGCCGACGGTTTATGCGGCAAGTGCCGGAGTGTTAAACAGCCTAAGCGGCATGGCGCTTAAGAGAAATCTCCTCTCGATGCCGGTGCCTGAGAAAACTCAAAAAACCACAGATCCCTCGCGCTCGGCCTGGCTCGAATTGGGTAAGATCACGAGCGCCTGTGAGCGCCGAGCCGATGACGCAAGCCGTGATGTGACTGCATGGCTTAAATGCCGTTATCTTAAGTCCATTGCCTCTGTCAAACAGAAGTTTACGGCGAGAATTACGGCGGTAACCTCTTTCGGACTTTATGTGCAGCTGCAGGACTTTTTCATCGACGGCTTTGTTCATATTTCCAATATCGGTTTTGATTACTATGTGTATACACCCGACGGAAAGCTCAAAGGGCAGTCTTTCGGTGACGAATATGCGGTGGGTGACGTGGTGACGGTGAGTCTCATTGAAGTCGATGAGGACCGCAGACGGATTGATTTCCGTCTCAGCCGGGGGCGTCGCTGATACAATGTCGTGAGTTGAAACGAACAGAAGAACATCAATTATGTCTAAAAATATTATTTTGGCCGGCTTTCATGCAGTGGGCGCCCGCCTCAGAAAAGATCCGGACTCGATTGTCTGCGTGTACGTCGATCCGCAAAGACGTGATAAGCGTATGACTCAGATGCGCTCGGAGTTGGAAAGTTTCGGAGTGCGTGTGATGCAGGCCGGCCACGATCGCCTAAGCGGTATGGTCTCGGGCGACATTCCCCACCAGGGAATCGTGGCCATGGCTAAGCCCCTTGAAGTGAGTCTCACCTTTGATGAACTCATGAATCAGATTCGTCCCGATTCGCTCTTTTTGATCTTAGACGGCATTACCGATCCGAGAAATTTCGGTGCCTGTCTGCGCTCGGCCGATGCCGCAGGCGTTCAGGCGGTGATTATCCCTAAGGATCGCTCAGCTACAGTGACGCCCGCCGCGGCAAAAGCTGCAGCAGGAGCTGCCGAAACCGTGCCCGTGGTCACGGTGACTAATTTGGCAAGCGCTATTGTTGAGCTTCGTGATGCCGGTGTCACGGTCGTGGGTGCGGCAGGGGAAGCTACGAAGACCATTTATGATTTTGATCAGACGGGAGCTTTTGCCTGGGTGATGGGAGCTGAAGGGCCGGGCTTGCGGCAGCTTACGCGCAAGCGCTGTGACGATTTGGCAAAGATTCCTTTAACGGGCTCGGTTGAAAGCCTCAATGTGTCCGTCGCCACAGGCATTTGTCTGTTTGAAAGTGTTCGTCAGCGTTTCCAAAAAATCAAATAAAGCTTTAATTTAAATTAAATTCAAAGACAGAGTCCTGCAATGGGCTCTGTTTTTTTTCAAGACAGTTCTGTGATTTTTTCAATGAGTTCCGACGCGGATTTGGTACCGGAGAGCATTTTTTGAATCTTTCCCCGCTCGGAAGCGGCAATCTGCTGCTCAAGTGTTTGAAGCAGGGCTGCAGCATTGGGATTGTCTTTTGCAGAAAGGTAAGAAGCAATGGCGTAGGCGGCGCTGATACTTGTTTTTGTGCCGGCCCCGAAGCGGTAAAGGCTCGCCAGAAGCATCAGGGCTCTTTCTTCACCCTGAACAGCCGCCCGTCTTGCCCAGATAAAAGCTTCTTCATAAGAGGCTAAAGTGCCTTCGCCTGCCTGATAAAAAAGCGCAAGCTGATGCTGAGCCGGAGCGTAGCCCGAAAGTGCCGAGAGCTTAATCCAGCGAAAAGCTTCCTCTTCGTTGCGTTTGGGGTAGTCCGGGTGAATAAAAAGAAGCCCGAACTCATACTGCCCTTTGGGATCACCGTTTACGGAAGCTTTTCTGAGCCAGGTGGCGGCCTGCTGCAGATCAATGTCACAGCCTGCACCGTGCGCTAAGGCATACCCCACACGATATTGGCTTTTTACGTGCCCCTGTGCGCCGGCAAGTCTGAACCATCTGAGCGCCTGATAAGCATCTGTTTGGCCGTCAATGCCATCCAGTAAGGCGCATCCCAGGTCGTATTCAGCTTCAGCGTTTCCGGAGATAGCCGCCTGGCGAAAAAGCTCCAGAGCTCGGTGCTCGTCTCGTGTGACCCCCTGGCCTCTGAGATACATCTTGCCCAAAAGGTGCTGACTGGCGGCATGCTCTTTTTCGACAGCTTTTTTGAGCCACTTTAGGGCGGCACGGTTATTGGTCGATAGCGTTTGGCCTTCAACAAGAAGCTTGGCGAGCTGGTACTGAGCATCGGGATTGCCTTCGGCGGCCGCCCGTGCATAGTACTGCATGGCTTCTTTGGAGGCGTGAGGCGGGGAGACGGCTACGCCGCCCAGTAAGCCCAAAACGTAATCGGCCCGGGCTTCACGATTTTGAGCGGCTTTTTTACTTTTTGATCGTCCTGCCATCCGTACCCCCGAAAACTAGAGGTTTGTTCCCAGAAGGTGAAGGCCGATTACATAGGTAATGGCCAGTGCATAATAGGCTACCCAGCCGCCCACACCCCAGGAGATGCATTTGGCCCACATTTTGTGTTCGTAATCTTCTCCGTAGGTGTCATTGACATGTCGGAGTTGCTTAATGCCGTCGGTAAAGGTCCAAACGAGCCACAGACCAACCATAATTGCCAATAAAACATATTGGGTGTAGGGGATGCCTCTTAACATGGGCTCAGCGAAAATATAAAGCACCATGATGAAAAGCGTCGAGCGCATGAAACTGAAGGAGCGTACGCTCAACTCTTCTTTTCTCATCGCACGCCAATTCAGACCGCAAACAATGCCGCCGAAGACGGGAGTGAAAATGAAGCTGAGCAAAATAGCCCACATCGGATTCCAGAGGGCGGGAGCAGAATTTGTTGTGTTATTTTCAGCCATATTGATTGAGTACCCACAAAATATCGGCCATTCTATTACCGGCAGATTAAGATTGCCTTACACTTTCGTGAATAAGTGAGATTCTGTATTGAAATTTCGTTTTGAGCGTATAAAATCCAGCCATAAACTGTTTTTCACTATTATGCGTTTTTCTATTGTTTTTGCTTCTGTCGGCTTAGCTGCTCTGATTTTGTCGGGCTGCTCTTCGGTCTCTAACCAAGGTGATTGGCATGGGGCCGGCCAGAAAAATCTCTGTCTTGTCGATAATCCTTCGGTTCGCCCTCAAGTTTTCCTGACTTTGCGCCGTGCACTGATGGATAAGGGGCTTAAAGTCAGACGGGTGCAGGCTGATGACACAAAAACCATTCTGAGCGATTGCCCGCAGACGCTTCGCTATGAAGCGGTCTACGGCTCTTCATGGACGCATTCCACCTTGCGCTACGCTAAACTCGAATTAACCGAAATCGGCCGCCACAATAACGTTTATACCGTTCAATGGGATGAAAGGACCGACCGTCCGACGTTGTTGGATTCCGTCGATGACGCTTCTGTAGAACTCAGAGAGCTGGTTGACCGGTTATTTCCCAGTGAAATCCCTTGGCGCTAAACTAAATATCATTGAAAAATCATATTGTTAAAGAACTCTTATTTTAACTTGCCCCTTTAGGGGTAAGGAAACCCCTACTATAAATTCTCATGAAAAAGGATGACAATGAAGACGTGAGCAGTTGAACGGTATTGTGGTTTGACTGCTCACCGAGTGCTCGGTTCTTCGCTTACGGGTGCTCGAAGCCAGATGAAACGAGGGGGATGCAGGTAAAGCATCCGTTTCATCGGGTGAACGGAATCGTTTGAGGGAGATCGGTTTCGTTCAGGAAAGCGCGGGCATTAAGCCTAGCTACCTTTCCAATTTCCGCCCACTGTGTCGTTTGACTACAGTGGGCTTTTTTTAGTGTTTGCCAAAAGGAGAAAAACGTATTCCTTTAGGAACAAAGTTTGATGTTCGAAAGATTGTTCCTGGCGGAAAACTTTGATGACTTTCAGTATTTACTGAAATAACGGCGGCTGAGAGCATCTCTTCGCCGCCGTTTGAATGATTAAAACGCCCGCAAACGCGGGCGTCGGCAGCCGGAAATCAATGCATTATTGAACTTGAGGATCTTCTTTGGCACGCATGAGCAGACGGGCAATTTCGGTTGCGTTGTGAATTTCAAGCTTGCGGTAAGCTGCACCGCGGTGCACCTGAGCGGTCTTTTCAGAAATGCCTAATTGTTCGGCAACTTCTTTATTGGATTTGCCGAGACTGATCAGATTGACCACTTCGCGTTCGCGCTGCGTGAGGTTTTTGAGGCGATTCTTAAATTCAATTACATCAGCCATCTGTTCCTGGCGATTCATGTATTCGGTGATGACGTCATGAACCACTTTAAAGAGACGCTCTTCACGAACCGGCTTTTGCAGGAATTCTACCGCACCGTTTTTCATTGTGTGCACGGCCATATCAATGTCGCCGTGGCCGCTCAAGAAGATAATCGGCAGGTCCACGCCCATTTCATTGAGGTGGGTTTGCAGTCCCAGACCGCTCATATTCGGCATGCGGACGTCCAAAATGATGCAACCCGGACGGGTGAAATCGTTGCTGGCCAAAAATTGAGAGCCATCTCGATAGGTTTTTACTTCCCAGCCTTCACCTTCAAGCAAAAAGGCCATGGAATTGCGGATACCTTCATCATCGTCGACGATGCGAACCAACGGCGTATTGTTTTGCTGCATTTTTTCCCCTTATCAGAGTCCATCTGTCAAGTATATAAAAAATCAAGATAAAAATAACACTCTGATTAGGCAAATTTATCAAAAAGCCCCGAAGAAAATAATTTCTTCAGGGCTTACGGTTTAAATTACAGCAAATGTGTAATTAATTACCGATCGTGACCGCGTTCCTTGGAGGAGTACTTACGGTTGGTTTGACCCTTGATCTTCACCGTGTCGAAAGCAGCGATGCGATCGCCGCCGTCGCGGGTGTAGAGCCACGTGTCATAGACGGCGCCGGCCAACATGAAGCGGGCGAGGTCTTTTTGCACGAAGGTCATGACCATATCCAACTTGCCGTCGCCGTTAACGTCTTCAGCGGCAAAGGCGGTCGGTTTAGCCAAATCACCCATCACGCCGGACGTTGTGAGGCTGGAGCGGCCCACACCACCGTAGGTGTTCTTTTGATCAATCTTCGTAGCATCGAGGTCTTCGTCGCTCAAGAGAGCAAACTTCACCGTGCTTGTGCTCTTCGGATCGATTTCGTCGGCCAGAATCACAACTTTATGCGGAGCGATTTCATCCAAGTGAGCTTGGATAGCACCTTGAGCTTCTTGAAGCTTGGCAACGTTGTAGCGATGCAAGAGGTTCAAAGCGTGTTCCTTAGAAACCTTCATGGCAGCCTTGGCTTGTTCGCGGATGCCAGCTTGTTCGTCAGCCCATTTTTCTTCAAGATCTTCGATGATGTCGAAGTTATCATCGCGGTCATCACGTTGGTATTCCAACGTATTGGCGTTGTTGATAAAGGTGATGCTGGCATATTCCGGATGGTAGTCAAAGCGGCTATCGCGGGCGTTGAAATGTTCCTTCATGGCCGTAGCGGCGTCCATGAAGCTCATGCTGGCACCGGGTTTAGCCAACGGGTAGAACGGGATGTACGGCGTTTCGCACGGACGGGCCAAAGCGCGGTAGCTCGTGATGAGTTCAGGAATGTCGTTGATTTCAAAGACCACGGATTCGTGCGTCGTTACACGGCACGGACCAAAGCCCAGATGGTGGTACCAACCGTCCTTGTCGTCACCGATTTGATCTTCGTGCAGACGAAGGATGTTTTGAACGTCATGTACCGTAAACTTCTTATCAGGCGTGAAGGAGTACGGGAACTTTTCAGCATCGGTGATCTTTTCACCAGTGATGTATTCCCAGGCTACTTGGTTACGGCCGAAGTTATAGCCCACAGAGCGTTGTTCAGCAGGTTGCACAGCAACACGGAAGTTGAAGTCATTGTAGACACCTGGTGTAGCGGGTTTGTAGCGGCCGTTCTTAATAGAGCGTTCGATCAAGCCCGGGGAAACGATCACGTTTTCAGTGTCGGTAGCGTCAACCTTGTCCATCATGAAGTTGTTCGGAATATAGATCACTTCATTGTCTTTGACGCGACGAGCAACCCAGACATTGCCCTTGTGAATGGCCAATTGCCAAGCTTCCTTCGTATCAGCGATCGTATAGGTACGGCCTTCAGAGAAATAGCCGTACTTGGTGAGAAGATCTGTGGCAATCTTCACAGCTTCACGTGCACTGTGAGCACGTTCGGCCATCAAGCGGCGGATACCATAGCCAATGCCGCCGTCCTTCAACTTTTGATCTTTATCGAAAATGTTCGAGCAAGCGTTAGAAACGATCACGACACCAGCGTCGTTTACGAAGCCGTCAGAGAAAGAGGAGCCGTTCGGATCGAGCGTTTGAGACCAGTAAAAGCCCAAGGTTTCGCGAACTTGGGGAATCATGGCAGCGGTCGGTTCATACTTAATCATCGTACCGGCCTTGTGTTTGGCAGGCGGTACATAGTATTGCGGATTAAAGACTCGGCCGCCGTTATCTTCGTTGTGGCCAACGATGACTTGGCCGGTGGCTGAAGCGTCTTTACCGACGATCACGGTCGAGCAGGCCATAGCTGTCAGAGGCAAGGCAACCAAAGCGCTAGAGATGGCGCAAGCCATCAAAGATGCACGTAATTTCATAGCAGTAAGCTCCTAATATTTATACAGCATGAGTTTTTACATAAAAACTCAGACGCACAATTCCGGAACAAAATGAAGCGAAATCTGCGACAGCGTGCATTTTGCTCTCCGTGAAAATAAATTCAATTAGGTGAAAGTTCGGGTAAGTGTAACAAACAGTAAGAATCTGAGTTAAGTGAAAAGCAAAATTAGGTTTTAATCAAAATACACAAGGGTTAATACGAAGAATTAGAAATCAAGCTGTTCAAAAGCTTTACGCATATTGTCAATTTCTAAGGGATCAGCCTGGAATTCTCGCGCCACTTTTTCCCAATTTTGAGCACAAAAAGCAGAAATCTGAAGGGCTTCTTCTTCAGCTTTTCGGGGCGTCAGGCCAAAATAGCGGCACACTTCAACGGCCTTTTTCAAATCGGGGCGATCGCAGTCGTCGGTGACGGCCGTAGCATGGTGGCGGCGGTTTACAGAGAGCGGTTCCGGTTTTAACGAGTATATGGGAGCCAGAGTCCAGCCGTCAGCTTCTCGAATAAAGGAGATGTTGTCGAGACTGTCGTGGACATTTCCGATACACATATTAAAGACCATGCGGCGCCAAAGTTCAGCTAAATCCTGTTTGGGTTTGGTGCCTTCCTGGTTGAGAATATCTGCAACTTCCAAATAGCTGTGCTCGTCATTGTGAGCACATAAAAGAGCTTTAGCTGTTGCTGCGGGCAGAGCACCTCCGTCAGCCTTTCGATCAAACCGAATCTGGATCAAAGTATCCATTCCGCGAGTTGAAGTCAGCTCAGCGGTGACTGTTTTCAATCCCAGACGCTTAGCTAAACTCAAAGCGATTCCTTCCCAAACGACTAGATTGCGGTTGGGATCGGGGATGTTAAATTTTGAAATTAAATTTTTATTTTTACCAGATACATAACCAAGCTTAAAACGCTCGCCGGGCAGGGCACTCAACCCCTTATAGAGAGAATCTATGGCAGAAATATTCAAGTGACCCATCATCAGACGCTCTAAATCGAGAGTAACGCTGCCGATTTCCCGATATTGTAGGGGAAGTTCAATCTGAGGTTTAAATCCGATCGCGCCCACTCTAAGTACTTCTTGAGAAAGAAGCATTAACTCTAAGTTTGTTAAGTCTTTTTTATAGATAAAGCGAGCAGCTTTTCGGGCTCCGAGCCCGGGGATCAAGTCATACATGAACCCGAAATAAGGGTGAGAGAGGTCAGTTTTAAAAACTTTGGCAATTAAGGGCAAATCACGGCTTAAAGCATAACCGCAATCCAGCCACTGAGGATCGTATACAAAGAATAACGGGGAGCCTTCCCTGCCGGGGTCATCAATGCTCAATTGACCGATTGGCAGGGGATTGGAAGAACTTTTAAAGTAAAGGTTTAAGACCTTGCTCGGCATTTTAAATTAAGCGGCGAGGAGCGCGGGCTCTTTTGGGCAGTCTTTCGGATTCAAGGCGTAAACCGGACGTATCGGCTGACGGAGAGGCGATATCACCCATGGGGGCGCCTAAACCGATTGCCTGCATGATGGCAGCTACATTACCGATGGCGACACCGGGGTCTCCGGCTTCAACTTTCGCTAGGGTGTTGAGTGAGATCCCGGCGCGTTCTGCTACCTGCGATTGAGGCAAGCGACGGCGCAGACGGGCAATTTTCAAATTTGCTCCAAGCGCTTTTAAAGAGGTTTCTACAGCTAATGACGGGCGCATTTTATTCTCAAAATAATGAGTGAATAGTGTTTTAATACCCATTATTATGATGATTAAATTTGACTATGTCAAGAGGATCAGACTTTTAAAGTAAATGGGTTGAAAAGCCTAAGTTTTTTACTTTAAGTTATCAATAAAACTTAAAATAATGAGTGTTAATGCGGAATAAGACATAAAATAATGCGTATAAAATAAAATATAAAATCATGAAATCTCAATTTTCAGACCGTATATTGATCCGATTCTCAACTTTAAGTGTCATCCTTCAATACATCATGAGAGTAGTTACAAAAAATCAAAAATAAATATAAAATACTGTAAATAGAATAAAACTATTACTCTTCCGGAACGAAATATCAGCTGAAAAATTTAACTTCTAAAAATATTAAAAATACAAAAATCAATTCAAAAAATACCAATTCGATTTTTAGACTATTTTTTATTTTTTCAGATAAAAAAAGCCGGTCGGATGACCAACCGGCTTTCTGATGGTTACTTTTTTGTGCTTAAATTTTTACCAACCGTAAAATCTTGTCCAACAGTCTTTAATTTCTAAATTGTTATTTACAATGTAATAGCAAGGATGTTGTGCCCCGGTTGAACAGGCATGGTTGGGTAAAATTCTCAGGCGTGTTCCGATCGGAAAATCTTTGGGATTAAGTTTCCTGCCGTTTCTGGCAGAGATAATTCCGTGCTCCTGATTGGCTCCGCTCACCCACAAACCATCAACCATGTGACCGTTTATATCGCAAACCAAACCGTATCCCTGGTCAACCTTTTGATTGGCAGTTCCTCGGTCGCGCGACACTGCCATCCAGCCACCGTCCGTGATCACCCAGCCTTTTTCCATCTGATGTCCGATCACGGTTACCAATAAAGACAATGCAATATCTTCGGGTTTGCAGATTCCGACACCGGCTTGGAAAAGATCAAAAAAGACATAAACTCCGGCCCTAACCTCTGTCACACCGGTTAAATCTTCGTCAGTTAAGGCTGTAGGCGTCGATCCGACGGAGATAATGGAGAGTTCATAGCCGGCGTTACGCAGCGTCTCAGCAGCCTTGCAGATACCGTCCCGCTCGCCTTGTGCCCGCTTTAAGAGCTCTTCATGGGTATCGACGTCATAGGAACCTCCCGCATGCGTGAGAACTCCGACCAGCTTGGCAGGAGCCTTAAGCGCTTCAGCAACACGGATGATTTCAGAACTTTGCGGGGTGAGACCTGAGCGGTGTCCGTCGCAGTCGATTTCAATTAGGACAGAAATAGCTAAATTTTCTTTCTTACAAAACTCTGTGACAGCCTGAGCAGCCTCAACGTTATCAAGAATAATTTTGAGATCCACTCCTTGTCTGATCAGGGCGGCTACGCGATGAAGCTTCTGCGGAGCAATCCCCACGGCATAAATCATATCTTTAATGCCATGACGGGCAAATTCTTCAGCTTCTTTAAGGGTCGAGACAGTTGCCGGACCTTCAGGTGTCCAAATCTGGCGCTTTGCAACTTCCCAGCATTTGCTTGTTTTAAGATGCGGTCTCAGTGTGACACCGAGCGACTTCATTTTTTGACTCATTCGCTCAATATTGGCGTTCATTTTGGCTTCATCCAGAATTAAAGCCGGTGTATCGACGGTCAGCAGATTCACTTTTGAGCTCCTCATATTTTTTCTTAATCGTACACCGCTTTAATCTTCGACAAGGATTTTTTCGATTTGGGCGCGGTCAGTTTATAGCTTTTTTGTGTTAATTCGATAATTGTTTCGTCCAGATCGTCCTGTTCGTCCAATATGACACTGATCCAGCGCTTCTTGTTCATGTGATAGGCAGGCAAAATGCTTTCGCGGTCAATCAGTTCTTTGAGGTCATCTTCTTCGCACTTGAGATTGACGATGTCTAATTCACCGAATGCACCGACTCCCAATTTTTTGGCTTCTACCGTCATTACAATCGCAAACCATTTCAAATTGTCTTTTCGCCGAAAGACCGCTGTGACAAAGTCGCCCTCAAACGGATAGTCCGGTTCAGTGTTCAGTCTTTCAAAAACCATTTTGAAATATTTCTCTCGAGTCATTTTTTCTCCTGCTTGCCAGACTATCCATATCTTAATATTATTTTTTCAGTATTTTAATGCCTTAATAATATTAAAACACTATTAATATAATTCTATTTTCTTGAGCAAATTTTCACTCATTGGTACGATTGCGGCAGGAGATTTTTGATGGCTGTTCTCATTGCTTTGGATTCTTTTAAAGGATCGTTGTCTGCAGCAAAAGCTGCTCGGGCCCTCGCTCAGGGTATTAGAGAAGTTGCGCCTGATGAGGAACTGCTCCTTTTACCGATTGCCGACGGGGGAGACGGATTCATTGATTGCCTCTGTGAGACCTTTCTTGCTCGGGGCTGGACGCTTCAATCTCTCGTAGTAACCGGTCCTTACGGTCAAAAGGTCCAAGCTTCCTATCTTTTAAAGGAAAGGACTGCTTTTATTGAGATGGCTCGTTCCTGCGGTCTCACTTTGACAGCTGAAAATGAAAGAAAGCCGCTGTTGAGCACAACCTATGGCTTAGGTGCAGTGATTGCCGATGCAGTAAAGCGCGGCGCAAAAACACTCTATATCGGTTTAGGGGGCAGTGCCACCAATGATTTGGGGCTGGGCTGCATGCAAGCTCTGGGAGTGGATTTATGGGCTGAAAATCATCAGTCCATTGCTCAACCCTTTAAAACCGGAGATCTTTTAAAGCTCAGAGAGATTTCAACTGAACGGTTTAAAGATCGATTTGCCGAAATAAAAGTGGTTGCGGTTTGCGATGTCACCAATCCCTTACTGGGGGAAAAGGGGGCTGCAAGGGTTTTCGGACCGCAAAAGGGATTGGCAGCCGAAGAGCTCCCCCAAATGGAAAGCGCAATGGCGGCTGCAGCGGCTCTTTTAAAAGAGCATTTCGGAAGGGATTTCTCTGAAACTCAGGGTGCAGGTGCTGCGGGCGGTATGGGTGCCGCGCTGATGTGGTTTTTTAATGCGAACGTTCAAAACGGGATTGATACCGTGTTGAATTTGATTCAATTTGAGAGCGCTCTTAAAAAGACTCAATTTGTGATTACCGGCGAAGGTTCATTTGATGAGCAGTCCCTTTCCGGTAAGGCGCCGCTTGGCGTATTGAAAATGGCAAAGGCTCATGGGAAGAGTACATCATTGGTTGCGGGCCGAATCCGAGCTTCCGAGAAAACGATTCAGACTTTAGGGTTTGACTCTTTTTTCTCCATCAGGGAACTTGCAGCCGATGATGAAGAGAGTTTTTCTCGAGCCGAAGAGCTCTTAACTCAAGTCGGGCGCCGATGGGCGAAACGACATTTAAAGCTAAAAAAGATTTAATTAATAGTAAACAACTATTGGAATAATATTATGATCATAGCAGTTGCTAATACCAAAGGTGGAACGGGTAAAACGACAACAGCCGTGCAGTTGGCTCTTTACCGGCAAAGCCTGGGGCACGAAGTATGGCTTGTTGACGGAGATGAGCAGCAGTCGGCTTTGACTGCCGTGAGTATCCGTTCGGAAAATAATGTCAAACCGCCTCTTGCCTGTTCAGCCTATTCAGATGCAAGAACATTGAAGTCTCAGATCGAAACCCAGGTCAACAAATGGGAAGATATCATTATTGATGTAGGGGGACGGGATACCGGAGCCTTGCGCGCTGCGCTTTTGGTTTGTGACCTCCTGTTGGTTCCCGTTCAGCCCAGAAGTTATGATGTTTGGGCTCTATCTAAATTGGAAGATATTATTCGGGATGCTCGAGACATTGGAGCTGAGTTTGATGCCTATTGCTTCTTATCTTGCGCAGACAGCCAGGGAGCGGATAATCAGGAAGCTGCAGAAGTCATGAAGCAGTGCGAAGAAATGCAGTTCTTGGATCGCTCAATCGGGCGCCGCAAAGCTTTTGCGACAGCGGGAGGAGCCGGTTTGAGTGTATTTGAATTGCGTCCCAAGGACCCTAAAGCCTGCGCAGAATTAAAAGCTTTGGCTGAAGCTATATTTAATCTTTGATTGATATTTAATTTAAATTATTTTAATATTAAAATAATTTGAAAATAATACTTAATTGAGGAATAAAATGGCCATTACGATGTTGCGTAAAAAGCCGATGGCTGAGAAAAAAGAGCTCGATGAGAAGGCAGTAGATGACTTTTTGGATTCTGCCTCTCATGTTAAAAAAGAAGCGGTTTCCAAAAAGAAAAAGCAGATTACGCTCACGATTTCAGAATCTTTATTGCAGTCAGTGGACGAAGCTGCTCATGAGCTCGGGCTTTCTCGAGCCGCCTATATAAATGCGGCGGTTTCCACAGCGCTTAAAAACGGTCTGACGCGCTAACCTTATGGGCCGAATCAAATTTTTCGGCCCTCACTCCAATAATTTTTTCTTCTAAGCTCGAATCAGGCCCGCTTCGTAGTCGGCAATGGCCTTCGGCAGCTGATCTAGAGAACTGATCACGAGCATCGGAGAAGGAATTCCTTCGGGCTTAGCCATGCCGATCCGATTGTGCCAGATAGTCGCCAATCCCACTTTAGACGTCCCCAACATGTCATAGGCAGAACCGGCAACAAATATTGCCTCATCAGCTTTGACGCCGGCGAGTTTAAGCGCCAATTCGTATGGACGGGGATCCGGTTTGTAGAAGCCTGCCTGGGCAGCAGTCACCACAACATCAAAATCTACGCCCATTTGAGCGGCTGCTTGTCGGCCCAGATTCTCGGAGCAGTTGGTGACCACGCCTAAGCGGTACTCTTTTTTTAGTTCTGTCAGCACCTGAAGGCTTTCGGGCCACCCGCGCAGTGTATGCCAGCGTTTTTGCAATTCATCGGCTAATGATCGATTAAAGCCAGCCGCAACAGCAGCTTCTTCAACCAGCGTCTCGTAGGAACGATAGGCTCCACAGCCGTAGGTTATTTTCAGATATTCAAACCGCCATTTGCGACCGGCCTCTTTGTCTCCTGCCGCTTCTTCCCAAATGGTCCAAGAGTCCATTAAAGCCGTCAGCAAATCAAAAAGAATCAGTTTCGGTTGGGTGCTCATTGCATTGCTCCTTTTTTCCAAGGTTGTCTTTTGTACAATTATCGCTGAGTTTTTATAGGAAAAAAGTCATGAGCAGAGCCTTTGATTGTCTTTTGTGGGATGTTGACGGAACGTTGTTGGATTTTTTAGCAGCTGAGAAAATTGCCATTCGTTCTCTTTTTAAAGATTTTGAGTTAGGAGTGTGCACAGATGAAATGTTGCAGCGTTACAGCTCAATTAATGCTGACTACTGGAAAAAGCTTGAAAGAGGTGAAATGACGAAAGCTGAGATCCTCGTTCAACGATTTAAATCTTTTTTTGAAGAGCAAGAAATCTTTAATGTGGACTGTGAGGCTTTTGATCGAGCTTATCAAAAACGTTTAGGTGAAACCGTTGTTTTTAGAGATAACAGCTTTGAGCTTGTCTCGCGATTAAAGGGGAAGATTTCCCAATATGCAGCTTCCAACGGAACCGTTGTTGCTCAAACCGGAAAATTAACAAATTCTGGTCTTATTAGATTGTTAGATGGCGTGTTTTTATCTGAAAAATTGGGTGCTGAGAAACCCTCAGCACTTTTCTTTGAAAAAGTTTTTGAAGTATTGGGTCCAATTGATCCAAGACGAACTCTCATTGTAGGAGACTCTCTTACGAGCGATATTCTGGGAGCAAAAAACGCAGGTATTCAGTCTTGCTGGTACAACCCATATCATCTTCCAAGCAACACAGCCATTGTGCCTGACTACGAAATAGATCACTTGGATAAGGTTCTCGATATTCTTAATTTAAATTGATTATTCAATAGTTAAATAAAATCAAATTAATATTTTATTAATATTAATAAACAATTATTTTAATTTAATTAAAAGACAAGAGTTAGGATTAGGGATAGAAAATAGAAAAAGAAAAATGTGTTGAGTTTATTGGCAATAAAGCCCACAATAAAACTGATTTGACGTCTGAAATCCAACAAGAGGAGAATGCTATGGCTAAAGAACGGCTTCGCGAAGGTGCCCGAGCTTTTGCAGAAAAAGTCTTTAATGATATTCGTGAATTTTCCAAAGATCCTGTTCGAGGTATTTCCCGCCAAGGCTATGGTCCTCTGGAAAATCAGGCACATGAATATCTGAAAAATGTTGCCCGAGAGTTGAATCTGGAAATTAAGATTGACCGTTGCGGTAATTTATTTTTAACGTTGCCAGGCACAGACCGTTCTCTTCCCTGTTATATGACTGGTTCGCACGCCGATAGTGTTCCTCAGGGCGGCCACTATGACGGATTGGCAGGTGTAGTTGCTGCTTTGACTACGCTATGGTGGATGAGAAAGATCGGCTTTCAACCTAAGCGTGACGTCACTATGGTCGTCTTTAGAATGGAGGAAAGCTCCTGGTTTGGTAAAGCTTATGTTGGATCGCTAGCGATGGCCGGTCAGTTAACAGCCGAAGATTTAGCCCTCAAGCATCGCTCAAAAGATCAGACATTGGCCGAAGCTGTTCGGGAAGCCGGATTTAATCCGGACGACATGATTCGTACAGATCCTGCAATTGATTTTTCTAAGATTGCAGCTTTCACAGAACTACATATTGAGCAGGGACCGACTTTGGACTCTCAAAAGAAAGCTCGGGTCGGTATTGTGACAGGTATTCGTGGCAATCTGCGTCATAAAACATGCCGCTGTATTGGTGTGACAGCTCATTCGGGAGCCGTTGATAAACAGTATCGTCATGATGCTGTGATGGCCATGAGTGAGCTCATGATGAAGATGGAGCGTCACTGGGCTGAGTGGCTTGTGAGAGGCGAGGATTTGGTATTTACAGTCGGCGTCTTTAATACTGCGCTTTCTGCTGCCATTGCGATTATTCCAGGTGAAGTTTCTTTCAGTGTTGATATGAGAAGTCTTTCTATGGATACCCTGGATCGTTTCCATAAGTTATTGGTTGCCGAGGCCAATGCAACCGGCGCAGATCGGGGAGTGACGTTTGAATTTGACCGCACATTGGTTTGTAAGGCCGCTCAAGTTAATCACGACCTTTTTGAACATTTGAAGGCGGCAGCTAAAAAGGCAGAAATTGATGTGATGGAAATTCCTAGCGGGGCTGGGCACGATTCAGCTGTTATGGCCGATATGGGCGTTCCCATTACCATGATTTTTGTGGCCAACCAAGACGGCTCTCACAATTGGAAAGAAAAGATGAAGTTAGATGACTTCATGTTGGGTACGGAAGTTCTCTTTACTGCCATTTCGACTTTTGATTAATTGGCTGGGGCTGCCAACTTGAACTGGCAGCCCTTTCGCTTCAGTCATAATGCATCGAAATAGACTCATTGCGTTGGATACGGAAACAACTGGTTTATACCCGAAATACGGGGACCGTCTTGTTTCTATAGGCTGTGTGGAAATATTGCAAAACGGAGATCCCGGAAGAATGTACCACCAGCTTATTAATCCTGAACGTCCCGTCACTGTCGGTGCTCAACGTGTGCACGGTTACTCATGGGACATGCTCAAAAATCAACCTCGGTTTGTTGAAATTGCCGATGAGTTCTTGGAGTTTGTGTACGGAGCAACCTTAGTTATCCATAACGCTCGGTTTGATATCGGCTTTTTAAATACAGAACTTAAGAAAATTGGCCGTGGCTGTATTGGTGACTATTGCAACGGGATTGTGGATACCTTGACTTTAGCCAGAAGACTTCGTCCGGGACAACCCGCCTCTTTGGATGCTCTTTGCAAGGCATTTTCGATTGATGCATCAGCTCGCGTTAAGCACGGAGCTCTTATTGACTCGCTTCTTTTGGTGCGTGTCTATAATGCCCTGACAAAATTGTCTTAAAAAGAGATTTTCATGACTCTGTCTCCCAAATTAGTTGCTGCGGTATTAGCTTTTGTGCCTGCCTTGAGTTTTTCGCAAGGCAATACAGTTAATGACTCTTTTAACAAGGCAAAACAATTGCTTGAAAAGGAAGTTTATTTTGACCATCGGGTCACGCTTTATTGCGCAGCAGAATTTGACTCGCGGAAAAATATTACGCTACCGGCCGGCTTTGTTACTCAAAAGCATCAAAAGCGAGCAGGCAGGGTGGAATGGGAACATGTAGTTGCTGCTGAAAATTTTGGCCGCAGTTTTAAAGAGTGGCGAGAGGGTGATCCGGTTTGCGTCAATAATAAAGGCAAGAGCTATAAGGGGCGCCGATGCGCAGAGCGGGCTAACCAAGAGTACCGCTTTATGCAGGCGGATATGTATAACCTGTATCCGGCAATCGGAGCAGTGAATGCAGCTCGCCAGAACTACAATTTCCAAATGTTACCTCACGCTAAAAGTAGCTTTGGCACGTGTGAGATGAAAATTGAGGGCAGACGAGCAGAACCGCCGGAGCGGGCTCGAGGACAAATCGCAAGAACGCATCTTTACATGGCGGCTTCCTATCCGAGATTTCGTTTAAGTGATCAGCAAAGAAAACTCATGACAGCTTGGGACAAAATGTATCCGGTGGATGCTTGGGAATGCCAGCGAGCTCAACGTATTGAAAAAATACAAAAAAATGAGAATTCTTTTGTAAAGGATGCTTGCATTAAGGCTGGTCTGTGGAAAAATTAACTCTTAACAATACTTCAACGCAACAATTCTGCAGCTGTGGGAGTGAGAACTTTTAGTCTGCAGTGTCGGTGAAAATCACCCCTTCGAATTGAATTTAACCGATTTTTCAGCTGATTGACTAAAGAGCAACAGAGCTATTACTGATGCTGTTCGATTTCATGATTTTGAAAGGTATCTCTGATCGTTATCCAAAATAGACAAAAACATTTTGTCGGCCCGCAATACTACTGAGTCTTTTGAACCGATTCGCGTTAGGTAATTAATCACTCTGTTTTGTTTGAAATTGTATTACAATATCAAATAAAAGACAGAGGAGCTGATTATGCAGAAAAAACAAAGGGGCGGTAAAAGATTAAATGCTGGCAGAAAGCCAGAAGGGGAAGAGGCTCTGAGCGAAACGATCATTGCTCGAGTGACACCAGATCAAAAAGTTGTCTTTCGTGAAAAGGGAGGCAGTAAATGGCTGAGAATGGCTTTAAGCTCTCTTGCTCCCCAGTTAAAGGATCTGCCTTCATGGATTAAAAAGGTTGTACCTCGGACAAGCCAATCTGTTCCGATGTTTGAGTATTCTGTACAGGCCGGTTTCCCATCACCTGCAGAAAGCTATAAGGAAACACTTGATTTTAATGAACTTTTAATTGATAACGCGCCAGCGACTTTTGTTTTGCGAGTTTCAGGACAGTCAATGGTCGATGCTGGCTTGTCCGATGAAGACTTAATCGTTGTAGACCGTTCGCGTACCCCTAAAAACGGTGACATTGTAGTGATGCAAATTGACAACGAGTATACCGTTAAGCGTTTTATCCGTACTCCAAAAGGTTTTTACCTTAAAGCAGAAAACAGCTCTGGACAATATCCTGATATTTATCCGCTAGAAGGCCAGGAATGGCATCTGTTTGGGGTAGTGAATTTTGTGATTAAAGCTCTTTCCGGCAAGGTTTCTATTTGAAAAAGCACACTATGTATGCTCTTATTGATGGGAATTCTTTTTATGCTTCCTGTGAACGGGTTTTTAGACCGGACTTAAAAAACCGTCCCGTTGTTGTTCTGAGTAACAATGACGGTTGCATTGTGACGCTCACGAAGGAAGCTAAAACATTGGGATTAAAAAGAGGCGTTCCCTTGTTTCAAGTCCAAGACATTATTAAAAGAAATCAGGTAGCAGTCTTTTCCAGTAACTATGAGCTTTATGGGGATATGTCTGCACGGATGATGAAAACGATTGCCTCTTTGACACCGGCCATTGAGGTTTACTCCATTGATGAGTGCTTTGCCGACCTATCCGGCTTGTCGGATTTAACGGCGTTGGGTTTCAAAATCAGGAAGCGGATTTGGCGCTGGATTGGCATACCGGCCTGTGTGGGTATCGCTCCGACAAAGACCCTCGCAAAATACTGCAATCATTTGGCAAAAAAAATCCCCGCGCTAAACGGTGTGCTCAATTGGAACGATTTGACACCCGAGAGGCAGCGTAAAGCCTTAGCCTGTCTGAGTGTGGAAGAGGTTTGGGGAGTGGGCGGACGTTTAAGTTCCAGAATGCTTCGTTTGGGAATACAAACGCCGCTTGATTTAAGTGAAGTTTCGGAAGCACTTCTGAAGCAGTGTTTTCCGAGCAATGTTGTTGATACCGCAAAAGAGTTGCGTGGCATTAAAGCCATTGACTTTGAACCCACCGCTCCGATTCGTCAACGTCTTGTTCGAAGCCGAAGCTTTGCGGATGATGTCTATGATAAAAACGATCTTTTAAGTGCTATCACCATGCATGCGCAGGAAGCCGCACGCGTTTTACGCGAAGAGCGACTTGTGGCGGCTAAAGTTGGAGTTTTTATTTTTTCCAACCGTTTTAAATCAGATGTTCCCGCTTATGCGGCAATAGATGTGATTGAATTAGGACACCACGTCAATGACACGCCTACGATATTGAGCAGCGCGGAAAAATTGCTCCACCGGCTTTTTAGGAAAGGCGTCGCTTATAAAAAGGCCGGCGTTGTTTTAAGCGACATTCAACCTGTCTATGAAACAAACGGTGATCTGCTGGCGTTTGAAACTGAAAAAGCCGATAAGTTGTCAGAAGTGATTGACCGGATCAACAGTAAGTATGGTAGGGACACTGTTAGCTTCTCAGCTGTGAAAAGGAACTCTAGTCACTGGAAAATGAGACGGGATATGAAAAGTCCCTCTTACACGACGAGATTTTCTGATGTTTTGGTAATCAAAACTTAATTGTCTGGAGTCACATCCTTTTTGTTTTCTGTTTTATTTTGTCGCATGAGATCTTTAACGAGCTCTCCGGCTTCGGTCACCATTTTCACCATTGCCTGTACCCACGAATCAATACACTGGGCAGTCTTGGCAAAGAATTGACGGGTTTCTTTAGGGGCAATGACAAGGGTTGTAAGAGTTGCAATGACGGCTAGTGTCAACACGGAAAAAAGTACGGAAATCGTGCAAATCAATAGCGCGATTGCCAAAATAAAAATAAGAGTGACAATCAATTTTTTGAAGGCTTGAGAGGTCTTTTCCAGCATAAAAGTTCCTTTAAAGCACTTTTCGGTGTTGAAGAAGGTGGACAGTCAGAAGAGCTAAAAAGGCACCGCCGAAAAGAACATGACTTTTTGTTTGAGAAGTGGCTAAAACTCCCACACTGAACAAAAGACTCGCAAGCATTAAGCGGTTTTGTGTGACGCGGCGCTTTCTGGCTTTTTGTTTAATATCGTGCGCTATATAAGGACTGAGCCGATCAAGAACGCTATTGCCTAAAAATTCGAACTGTTTTGCCAAAGACTTGGCGCAATTTTCAATCTGACCCGTTGAGGCGTTTTCTTTGGATTTTTTTCCCTTATTGAGTATCCCAAGATCGGTGGCGTAATTGAGATATTCGGCAGCTTCACTAAAAAGTTCTTCAATATCCAAATTATCGCGATTAGGATCCCAGGTTATTAAAAGACTGCCAACTCTAGGATTAAGGCCGACTGTAATGCTTTCTCCGTGGCTTTCGACCCATTGAGTAATCAGTAAAGCGGAATCCTTGTCGATGTTGACAAGTTGAGGCAATCGAAGTCTCAATCGTCCGGGCAATGATGAGCGAACGGTTTTTAATATAGTTTTGAGATCAATGTCAGTGTCCATGACGGCTCCCTTGTAGGGTGTTTGTGATCTGCGTGACATAACGTAGGGCATTTCGGATGGTCTCTGAAAATTCTCCGGCGCCAACTTCTTTGTCCATTGTGACCGGCTCTCTCATGGCGTTTAAGCAAACTCCTATTGTGGTGCCATTATGAAGTAAGGCTCCAGCGGCCGGAGTAAGCCAGCCGGTTAAACCACCGGCCAAAAAAACACTGTTTAACCCGACTGATGTGATGAAATTTTGACGGATCCGGGTCATTGTTGCTCGTCCCAGTGTAATCGTTTGAGGTAGCTGCGAGAGACTATTATGTGTTAGAACCACATCTGCGACTTCTTGGGCAATGTCGGCTCCATCGCGAAGCGTGACACCAACATCACTAGCTGAGAGAGCAGGGGTGTCGTTGATGCCATCGCCGATCATCAATACCTTTGCGCCTTGCGCTTTGAGGGCTTCAACGATCCTAGCCTTGTCTGCGGGGAGGATGCCGGCGTGGAATTCGTCAATGCCCAGTTGTGCGGCCACGGCATGAGCGGTGCGTTTATCATCACCGGTTAGCATCAAAATCCGTTTGATGCCAAGAGCGTGCAATTCTTCTATCACCGCTTTGGATTCCGGGCGAATCGGATCTTCTATTCCCAGCACTCCAACCAATTTATTTCCGACCGCTAAGTAAAGAATTGATTTTCCTTCTTTGGCTAATTGGGCGCAAATCTTTTGAGCGACCGAAACATCAATTTGTTCATCATCTTCAATGAAGTGCCTTGAACCCAGAACAATGCGACGATCGCCAACGGCCGAGCAGATTCCGTGAGCCACGATATAACGGACTTCTGCGTGCACATCCTCCCGATCATGCCACAGATCTTCCTTCTCAGCTTGACGGACTATGGCACGTCCGACCGGGTGTGGAAAGTGTTCTTCAAGGCAGGCGGCTAAACGGAGCAACTCTTCTCGGTTGTATTTCTCATCCAAAGCAATGACATCCGAAAGTTTGGGGGAACTGGCAGTCAATGTGCCGGTTTTATCGAAAACAACAGTGTCGACTTCAGAAAGTGCTTCAAGATAACGGCCACCCTTGATGACGGCACCTTCTCTAGTTCCGGTACGCATGGCGGTCAGAATTGCCAATGGTGTCGCCAATCTCAAAGCGCAACTGAAATCCACCATCAGAACACCGGCCATGCGGTTAAAGTCTCGAGTAAAAAAGTAGACCAGTGCAGCCAAAAGGAAGTTAAAGGGTACGATCCGGTCGGCCCAGTGCTCGGCTTTACCCTGGATTGAGGCTTTTGCAACCTCGCTCTCTTCGATAAAACGGGCGATCTGATTTAGACGAGTTTGGCCTCCTATGTGAGTGGCGCGGATTGTCAATTCACCATCTACAAGTACAGTACCTGCAAAAACGCTTGCGCCGAGATAGCGGTGAACAGGAAGAGGCTCACCAGTCATTGATGCTTGATTTACTGAGCCTTCTCCGCCGCTCACAATGCCGTCGATCGGAATGACGCTGCCGGCATGAACAACAACTTCCTCGCCAACATGGAGCTCTTTAAGGGGTTTTTGACGAATTTCCCCATCGGCAGTTCGGATCCAGACACTATTGACATTGATTGCCAGCTGCTCGGTCAAGCTCGACAAAGACTTTTTACGTGTGTAGGACTCCAGCATTTCACCAAGTCCCAAGAGCACGATTAAAAGTCCCGCGGTTTTGAAGTCTCTTCGAAACAAAGAAACTGAAAGTGCCGCGGCATCTAAAACGTTGACGTTAAGTTTGCCTTGAAGGAGTGACTTTAAGCCTTCAAAAATGATTGGGAGGCTGCCGAGAATGGCGTTAACGCTATTGACCATAATAGGCAGAAACGGCCTCACCAATACATATCGGGCCAGCGGAGAAAGATCCAATATCGGTTCGGCAGCGTCAAAATCGGTAACTTTTTTTGCAAAAAGTTGGGGAAGTTGTCTAACCAAGCGCATAAGTGGCATGCCACTGACGAGATGGCCGGATGTATTGGCTAGCGTGCGGACAATGGCAGGAGGCTTTTTAGCCTGAGCCATTTCTGCCTTTGTTTGTGCCAGGGCTCGTTTTGCTTTTTCGGAATTGTGGCGGGTGATAGGGGGATGAGTTTTAAGCCATTCAAAATATTTATCTATTTTGTTGATAGCGCTGACATCATCAACTGTCACCGTTACGGAACCGGTTCTGGCGTTGGCCAACAAACCGCTGACGCCGTCAATTTCTTCAATTTCAGAGGCAACAAGAGCCATGCTGGCTAGTGAGATAGTCTGTGTCGTGCGCCAGCGCTGGCGGTTACCGACCGCATGAACTTTTTTAAAAAGCATCTCTAAAGTACCGAGATTTATTTAAGTGTTTTATGCAACAACTTTTGAAGAGTCAGGCTCGGAGAGAGTTTCATCATTCTTGGTGCTTTCAAGCGCTTCTTTGGCCAGTTTGCGTTCCTGCGACTTGACTTCGGCTTCGGCCATCACGTCCGCAAGATCTTCTTTAACGCCTTCAACGCCGGCCATTACTTTATCGCGAAGATCAAGTCCGGTACTCAAAAGATCTGTGGCAAGAGGCTTCACATTGAGCTTGCCTCGTGTGATAGCTACAGCGCCTAAGGCGCCAATCACTACGCCGCCAAGAAAAAAGAGACCATATTTTGTCGTATTGTTCATTTTTATCTCCCAATATTAACGAGAATCATTATCTTTTATACTTATTTTAATAGTTTTACTATAGTGTGGCAATGAACTGCCGAGCTATGTCGAACGCGGTTTCATGAGAGCGTATCCCGAAGAGCTTTTTTAGTTTAATTTAACTGGATAGTTTATCGTAACACATTGTTGCGGTTTCCCTTTGCGCATTTTGTCCGTCCGTTGTATCTTGAAGTTAAAGGAAAATGATTCTTTATAAGGGCGATGGATATAATGCATCGTGTTTTCGGACATCATTTTTTAGGTGTTCCGCTTTTCCCCGGTGTTTCTAACTTGGTTTTGTTTATTCTTTTAGGACTGGGAGTCTGGTATTTTTTAAAAAGATAAACAAATAGAGCAGCACGCCCCCAATTTCAAACATTCAAGCATTGGTGAAACTCAAGCCTTGCGTGATGAAATTGCTCAATTGAAAAAAGAGAACGATTTGTTGCGCGAACTCTTAAAGAGAGACCTTGAGCAAAATTAGTTTGTCAGTTTTTTCTACGGTGTTCGTAAGGAAGGTCGTAAAACTTGGTCGAAGAATTTTCGAAGGTGTGCAAAACAGGCGAGACGATTGCGGTAGTTCAACGGCTTAAGCGGTAAAACTTTCTGGTTGAGAATGCTGAAATTATCATAAACACTGAACCAATTAAACAATAAATACAGAAACGGCACGATTTGTTTTTCAGCTGTTAAACGTGAATCGGAAGATTGGAAAATGAAGCGTGAAATGAAATACCCCTTTTTTATATCACTCGATTTTCCGACGTCGTGTCGGTTATAAGTTTTTTCTAAGAAAAATACTTGTTGATAAACCATTCGGAAAAACATATAACCAGAGGAAGGTATCCCTCTAATGGCTTTTTTGATCATGGAATTTTTATTCTTTTTGGTGGTCGGTGTTTGTGTCGGAACATTTGGGACACTTATCGGACTTGGTGGCGGCCTGATTCTTGTGCCGCTTTTTATGTATACGATGTATGCACCCGATGGATCCATGACATTTAGCACAGTTCAACAGATTATCGGTACAAGTCTTTTTGCTGTAGCTTGCAACGCTGTTTCCGGGGCTTATGCCTACATGAAACAAAAGCGCATTATGTTCCGAGCGGCGATACCGTTCGCGCTCAGTACTATTCCCGGCGCTTTTTGTGGCAGTTTCGTCTCCAAATATTTCACAGGAGCGAGTTTTTCCATTGCTTTTGGTTGCCTGCTTGTTGTTTTGGGTTGCTTTATGTACTGGAAATCCAAATCAAAACGAGCCACCGCAAGACCTGAAGATTTTGATCCGGCGACCGCCCAGTTTAATCTTTGGCTTGGCGTAGTCCTGACGTTTGGCGTTGGGTTTATCTCGACCATTTTTGGCATTGGCGGCGGCATTATTGATGTCCCGATGATGGTTTTTATTCTTGGGTTCCCGGCTCAAATCGCAACCGCGTCCTCAACCTTCATTTTGATGGTGAGTTCCCTCGTAGGAACGGTTAGCCACGCTTCCTTGGGGCATATTATCTGGGTTCCGGCTGTTTGTATCGGTTGCGGTTGCGTGATCGGCGCTCAGATCGGAGCCCGTATTGCCAAGAAGAGTAAACCGAGGATTATTGTGATTATTCTCTCGGTTACGATGGTTCTTATGGGGATTAACCTTGTTGTAAGAGGTCTGTGAAAAAACTAAATTCGAGCTGTTGCAAAAAAAATGCTGAAAAATTACTGAGCCAATAGTTCATCAGGCTCAGCAATTTAATCAAAGAGATTAACACTCTTTGCCGCCGGTAATTTTTAAATCAACGGTATTATTTTTGATTGCTCGTATGCAAGCTTCAAGGCCTTTGGTAATTGAGCTCAATTCCACAAAGGGAACATTTTTCTTTCCGATGGCCTGCTGTGCAATATAGGGGACATGAACAAATCCGCCTCGAATATTGAGTTTATTTTTATTAATGTAATACAAAAGCGAGTACATAATGTGGTTGCAAACGTAAGTGCCTGCAGTGTTGGAAACAGCGGCAGGAACATCGGCTTTTTTAGCTTCTTCAACCATTGCTTTTATCGGAAGATTTGAAAAATAGGCATTTTCGCCGTCTTTAAAAATAATCTCATCAATTGGCTGATAGCCATCGTTGTCGGGGATTCGCCCATCATCAATGTTGATCGCTACACGTTCAACATTGAAATTGAACCGGCCTCCGGCTTGTCCGACACAAATAACTGCGTCTGGATTGAACGTATCAATCGCTTCAAAAAGCTTTAAAGTCGAAGTTTTAAAAACAGTAGGTAGCTGCACCTTGACAATCTCAACCTCATCAATTTTGTCAGGAAGCACACTGACAGCCTCCCAAGCAGGATTGATTTTCTCGCCGCCAAAAGGATCAAAGCCCGTGATCAGGATTTTCATTTTTTTGCTCCGATAGCTATTGTTCTTCGCAATCATACAAAAATTCTTATTTTCCCATCGAAAATAAATACAGTTCGGCTAATATTGTCTGAAAAAACAAGGGATACAGTCGGAATATCGCAATTAAGCTATATTTGATAGTTGAAGCCGTGAGAGGAATAACACAATTAAGGATATAGACTGTCTAAAACTAGTACGTTAATTGTTGTATTTTGACTAGGCTCCTCTTTATCGAGCGATTCAACGCTTTTTTGAGGTCTTTCTTCTTTCTTCATGCTTGATCCTTATCTAACACTATGTAATTAATGTGCTTTGGGGTTAATTTAGACTCTGTCGTCAGTACCCAAAGTGTTGAGACATCTTCTTGTCCTTTTGTAGGATAGGGGGTAAGACCATCGGTTAGGATAACACAGGCGTCTACTTCGGTTACATCTTCGTTATCTTTCACCCATTTATGGATGGCAGTCATATCGGTTCCACCTCGGCCATGTGCTTCAAGCGTAAAGGGAACCTCTTGCCAATTGTGCCGTTCAGCTTTTTGGACTTCGGTATCACACCACAAAACAATCACCTCCTCAGGTTTACATTCCTCGATGACATCGAAAAGGTGCTTGCCGAAAACCGAAAGCGCATGAGAGTCAATTGAGCCTGAAGTATCGAGGCCGACAATGAGCTTACCCATGTGGGCTTCTTTATCCGTCGATGGAAGATAAAGGTTAGAGAAACGTTTATTGGGCCTGCACCAACTTTGGTTTTGAGTGACAAATTTATTCATATAACGACTCAAAAGCGTATACCAAGGTAGTTTTTCCGTGAGTACACACGCTTCAATTCTTTCAAGAAAGTGTCCACGGAGAGTACCGATTTTCTTAGACATTTTTTCTTTTGTAATGCCCTCGGCGACAGCAAGCTTAATTTGATTTCTGATTTCTCGGATGCTCGCTTCATCTAAATCTTCTCCGTAAATGGCCCGAGCTTCGGCAAGGCAGTCGTCTCTGGCACCATTTCTGCCGGCAATACCTTTTGATCGGTCACCTGAAAAAATGATGTCAAGCGGCACTCTGATAATTGTGGCCTGCGAGATCAGTTCATCATAAATTCCTTCGGCAGTTCGGTTTTCTGCCCCTGGCATCCTTATGCCGTTTTCAATAAATTGACCGATACCCAGAGCAATTAGAGTTTCATTAATGACAGCATCGCAGGCAATGTTAAATATGTGATGATCCCGATTGTCACGACGAAGGGAATGCGCAAGCGCGATATGCATCACCTCGTGACAGAGCAAAAAGACTATTTCTTCGACTGTCAAATTCTCGATTGCTTTAGGGTTGTAGAGAATTAAGCCACGAGGTGTAACGGCCGCGATAGGAACGAGATCCGTTGCCTGCGTCGGGAATCGATAAAGAATCGTGCTGAAAAAAGGTTCCGTTAACGATAGGCGAGTTTTGGCTTGCGTAAGTTTGTCAATTACTTCTGTCATCAGAGTGCCTTACTGATTTTCGTTGCGAGATTTTTAAATACAGGACTTGCGACCAGCTTTGCTTTACCTTTGCTCTTAAAGAGTTCACGAACCGCCATGGCTTGCATATCAGTTGCAGGCACTCTGCCGATGTAGGTGAGCGCCGCGTCTGCTGTTTCCTGAGAGCAGGTCTCTGACTGAATCAGGTCCACGAGTTTCATAACCGTTGCCCACCTGACGTTTAAGTCTTCGGGGATTGGGTAAGTCCCAGCTTGACTCAAAAGAGTTAAGAAGTCCGGTAAACTCAGATACATCTTTCTGAACGCACAGTATGCGGCGGCAGCCCCTTCACCCACATCTCCTGCTACAGTTTCTTGGAAAAGACGCTCTTTTGCTTTGTCATTTCCCTGATAGCTTGGAATAAGGCTAACAGAGGCCCAAGAACGGGGAGTGGGATTGGTTTTGCGAGTCGGATCAAAGTCAGAAAGAAGTTTGGGCTGAAACTGCAAAAATTTAATCAGCGTGTCATCAATATTGTGTTCTTTTGCCCACTTCACCCAGTCATCTAAATTTTCGTCAAAGGGCAGACAACGTAGACGGTTGCCCAGTTTAGTGGACATACGGCTTGCGCCTGACTTATCTTCTACGCGATTACCGGTGGCGATGATAAAAAGCTTGTCACTTAATTTCACCGATCCGGCCCAGCGGTCCAAAATAATTCGACACATTGGGTTTTGCATAGACATCGGTGCATCCGTGAGCTCTTCAATAATCAGAGCGCAATATCCCACGCCTTGCCTTAAGTTGTAGAACTCTTCGGGAGGCAGCCACACGTTATGAGTGCCGTCTTCGTGCTTAAAAGGAATGCCCAGTACATCAACGGGGTCACGAAGTGAGGGATTAAATTCAATAATTTGCTCATCAGCAATGTTGAACTTCTTTTTCAGTTCAGCGACGATCTCTCGGGCACAGGCGGATTTTCCACCACCGGGCTTGCCTTCAATAAAGGGGACTATAGCGTTGCCGCCGGGGACTAAAAATTGTTCGAGGATGGTTTCTTTTAAGTCTGAGAATTTCATAATCACCTCTAAGGGATTTTTTGCCTGGTTTACGGGGTAGAGGAGTTCTCACCTTGGAATTCGTACGCTTTGGCAGCACATGCAGCGAGGAATTTTTCACCGTTAATTGTTACAGACGTGTGTTTCCCGCCAGTGAGCGCTTCAATATCGCGGATAACCACATTTAGCGGCTTATCGTCAACAAAGAGCTGAGCTAACGGAGACCTGAAGGAAAGAAATTGCGTTTCAGTATCATTGAGTTCCAACAAAAGTTTGACCACATCGTCAATACCACTGCAGTCAAGACTAGCGTCTTGAGACCAGGCCAAGATATCAAGTACCTCGCTAAGTGCTTTATGCTCATAATCAGCCGTTCTGTCATGCGGCAAGTATTTCCACATTTGTGTGCTGGTCAGGAAGTACTTCTCTTCAGGCTGGTACATGAACCATTTCCAGACGTGTTTTGGGATAAACCAAACTCCGGTTATTTCTCTGTCAGCATTAACCTCACGTATACAAATGCCAAGGAGTTTTTCTCGATGTTGGTCATCAATTTTCATTTCCACGAGAAGTTCTTTGCTCGTGCTCAGATGAAGGGCCCTGTCGTCCACAGTTATTAACTGAGAAGCTTCGCGGGTAGGTTTATAAAGCGCTCCTCGTGTTCTAAACTGTCCAGACCAAAAACCGTTAACGATGTAAATTGGATACTTCTCTTGAGAGAAAATGGCGAGTCGATCTATTTCACTCTCGGTGAGCTCTTTACTAAGAGGAAAGTCTGAAGATGTTTTCTCCATGGGATTGGCTAGACTTGCCGCCAAAGAGGCCGCGCCCGTATGTGCGCCCGTCAGCCTTTCAACTGCGGCTTTTACATAATCTGCTCGCTCTTTATTGCTAGGGGCACCAAAGTACTTTGAACCCCATTCGGCAATGAGTGCCAGCGTGAAGTGCTGGTTTATGAGACTAACACTTGAATCCAGTTCAATAAAACCGTTAAAAGCTGCTGAATAATAGGGATGCTTTTTGAGTTCTTCGGCTGGCAGTAAAAGAAGAACAGAGAGATTGTTTTTTACGTAGGCCACAGGCGAATTCTTGTAACGGATAAAACCTTCGCGATTTAGAAATTCTTGATTTAGGGCACGGGTTTTCATTGTTTCTGTCATTCTTAAAGAGTCCTCGGACACTATTTTTAACACTCCAAGAATAGTTCCCAAAACATCGTTTTATGATGTTTTTAACCTTCAAAATAAGAAGTTAGTAATTGACAAGTTTTGGCTTCTTTAGGGTAGTGGGCAGCTAGGGGATGTCTGGGGATGGGGCACGTAAATTCAATGGCGTGCTCTGCTCAAACTTTTTTGAAATAATCGGTTTTGAGCACAGAAAAAGCGTTCCGCCCAGGCTCGAATAATGTCACATACGAAGTCTGGTGAAAACCAAACGATATTGAATGAAATTTCAATAAATCCATTAAATGATGCTGAGTAATGAGGGTATTTTCTTAAAAGATCAAAAGGTAGCAGTAATTGCACTGAAAAGTCTTTCTTTATAAGCGCAATCGGCTCGCCTTCAAACCAGAAAAAACCAGAGCGATCCAGTTCTGTACTTGTAATATCCGTAGTGGGGAACCGGTGAGTTTCAATCATAAAAATACCTCCTGCCTTAAAGATAGGGGCAGGAGGTTCAATTTATGATGTTTAGGAGAATGGCTTGTTAGGTTTAAAGCGTTTCGTTTTTAACTTCAGCCATAATTTTGTCAACAATATCCCAAATAATTCTGGAGAGTTCGCCACCGTCTGGAGATTGCATCTCTTCGACCCATTTCTTTGTATCAAGATTCCGTGGGAAATAGGCTGCTTCACGATTCTCGTTTTCGATATCTTTTTCAGTACCCCACTTCCACCATGGCCACATATCTTCACGAGGATCGCTTTCGCCAAAAAGATCTTTCATCTTGTTAGCAATTTTATCTTTTTCATCCCTATGTATTTTTTGATCAACAGTAATTCCCCAATAAAAATTTTGAAGATTTTGAAACCGTTTGTTTTTTTCAAAACTAATGCCCCAATCTTTATTTTTAGGTTTAAACAATATGTGACAACGTGTATTACTGGTGTAAATGTTCTCACTACAGCTAAACGTAATCTCATCACTATATTTTGTTTTGCATTGACTTCTAAGGACGTTACAAAAATGTTGCCATGATGTCTTCAATAATTCCTCATAAGCATTACTGATTTCACGGGCTGCATCAAAATTGAGCTTGATCGTTTCAATCGTGTCGTTATCAATCATTTGGCCTTCTCCAACTACGTATTCTCGTAAATAATCCACAAACATTTCAATGAAATAACGAATCTTAGCGGCTTTAGCCAGTTTTGCGGCATCTGTCAAAATCCTGCACAATTCAGAGAATGTTATTTGCACTGTATGCGCTAAGGTATCCGTATCATTATCGGTTGAGTATTCACTTGGGCTATGTTCACACAGATAAACTAAAAGCCAGTTGTCATATCCGCCGTCAGTCAAGTATTTCCCATAGCGGAAAAGTTGTTTTTCCTGATCTGCGGCCCAAGGCTTGTTTTCGATACAAATACCGATCCTATTATCTGATATCACAATGTCCAATCGCCCATTTTCTTTGTCCGCTAGCTCTGTATAAACCGAGGTTCTTTCTGAGAAGGAGTCAGAATCTTTGATTGGGTTATTCTCACCACTATTACCTAATGGTGGTTGAGTCTTTACGAATTCACAGAAAGCGTTCAAAAACAAAGTTCCCTGCTTATGGTTGGCCTTCGGATCAAGCAAAAAGGCAAGTATTTTTGAAATGGTTGGCTCATCAACCCTAAACAGTTCAAAAGGGTGAAAGTTAGGGACCAAAATGGGCGCATATTTTTGCTCATAGTGATTCTGAACTCGAATTAGAGCAGCTACTTCGGAAAGTAATGCTTGAATATTTTTGTTTGGCATTTTTATCTATAGGAGCAATGTACTGTTGTTGATTGTAGTTTGATCCTAAATGAAATCCTACTAGGCAATGGCCGTTCGGATTACGGAGTGCAAAATATATGTGAACCTCTCTATAGGTCGAATGCAGGAACAGGGGAATTCAACTTTTCACCGCTTTCATCCATGATGTCATCCTAATAAACAGACTCGGCAATCTTAATGAGCATCTTCGCATAACTCACCATTTCGTCACCGTCTTGAATAATCTGTAGTTGCATTCTCAATGTTTTATTCGCAACTACGATAAGGATAAGCAAAAGGATGCTGCTAAACAATTGGCCAGGCAAGCGCCAAGGTGAGAGGTCATTTGTTCACTTTGAGAAAAACTTGTTGCTTGTCTTTAAATTAGCCTGAGCAGCAGAAAGTTAAGAGCTGTTAGTTTTTCTTTTCTTTAGTCACTCTCACAATTTGAGCAATCTCTTCCCATGTCTTGATCCAAGCGTCAAGAAGCACACTGTCGACGATGTCTACTTCCAGTCTGAACAACCCCGGCTCAGGTTCAGAAATGACCTGAGTCTTATTAAATGGGGATTCGAGTAAATACTTTTTGGTATATTCGTTTTTAAAGTCCAAAACCAAATGAACGATCTTGGTCTCATCGCCTGTGTAATTGAAGTGTTTGTCCTTGATGTAGTCCTTAATCTTAAAACCACGGCTACCTTGAACATTGTCGCTAAGCTGCTTGACGGATTCAATGCGGTGTAAGGCTAAATGGCGGTAATTATCATAGCCGTCAAATTGACCGACAAGATAAAGACGTCCATCTTGCTGAACCATACCTAATGGACTAAAAATGGCCTCAGTGATTTCATCTTCTGCATTACGGTACTTCACTTGAATCTTCTTTTCTTCATAGAGAGCGTTAGTCACATCCTCGAAGATTCGCGGTAAAACTTTTGGCGGAATACGCGGGAGTGTATCGGAGACAACCGCAACTTTGTCTAACCAATGGTATTCCTTAGTTACGTGTCCTAACGGTGTATCCAGCTGATCTTGTGCGGCTTTGAAGAATGGATCCAAGGTTTTGGTTATTCTTCCCGGTAACTGGAACTTTAAATACTCCTGAATGAGCTTAAGTAATAGCGACTCAGTAGGGGAAGGTGCTAGGAAATTAAAAGAATTCCCAGTCGTTGCCAGACGATATCCATAGGGGCGAGAACGGGTGTCACGCTCTATAGGACTGTTTTCGGCTTCAGAAAGTTCTTGGAGATAACGCTGCAGTGTCAGTGTTCTAATATTGATACCGGCAGATTTAAGTCCCTCCATGATTTCAGTCGAAGTGACGTAATGCCTGGGCAAACGTTTGATGATTTCCAGGTAAACCAAAGCCTGAGAAAAACCAGATGTTGTGCGGGCCATTATCGCAATCTCCTTTAGATACACCGACATTACTTAAGTTTTACAGCGTCCCGATTAATAAAGGGAAAAGTCTCCAAGTTTGTAATCACATATGGGAATAATATTCCTTTGGCATATTTCCGTAATTGCCGATCTCTGGTTTATCAATTAAGGCTATTTTTGAAAGAGCCTCATATATCGCCAAAATTAATTCATTAATCTCAGTTTGATTGGGGAATTTAACCAAACGAGTACAAATAGAGTTGAAAAGTGCTAAATCATCGGCTGAATTAATAAATAAGTTCCAATCATTTGGACGGAGTTGATGGAGTATATAGCCAAATTCTTGTTGAGCTTCTTTCTTATATTTGTTTAGGAATTTTTTAATTGGTTCGGTTTCCACTAACAACCAAGCATTGCCGTTTATTAACTTATCAAGATAAGCAGCAAGTTTTAAATTGTGATTGGTTTTACTAAGTTCATTCAATGGTTCAATTGGTTTTAATTCTTCTAACCATGACAGTTCTTTTAAACCTTTTAGAGTTCGTATAACTTTGGGGAGATCTTTGAAGTGGATACTGTATGCTCGTCCGTCTGATATAAAACGAGTGACAACAATATGAGTATTTGTTTTTTTGTGCCAATAACCCTTAAAACAGATTGTAAGTTTTCTTCCGCTTTTAAAGTCTTTGTGAAATTCAGGCGAAAAAACAGTTTCTTGATTATCGTTTGAATCTAAAAATAGTTTTTTGAAATCTTCTTCGGCATCTGAGCCAGTACATATCACCAGCTTTGGTCTATAAGTTAAAAGGCGATTTTGGACGTGCTTTTTAAAAACTTCCAACATCGCACTCCGATACTCCCATACAAAGTTTTTACCAGTAAACTCCTTAATACTGACACTTTCCCACGGACATGTATAGGACTGATAAACCCTAGATTGCCAATTGTTGTGACTGGGTAGTGCCAAAACTCCCGAATTCATCTGAAAACCATGACCTCCCCAGCAAAATAGACGATTGCTCATTGCCCAACTTTCTACAAAGCGTTTGATTTCATCGATTTTTGTGTCTCTGGTTGACATCATTGTTTCGAATTTTTCCCAAAGATTCTGATCAGTTAGACAACCCACAATGGCTGTTGTAAATAGTGAATATTCATATCTATCTACAGCAATTAAAGGGGCGCGACAGATACTTTGGTTTTTTCCAGAGGATCGTGCTTTCTCGATTTCATCCAGGAAATTCACATTTCCAAATTCCAGCCCACAAATCCATACTGGAGAATATGGAGTACCTCCAAAAACGTCTAAAGCCCAGTCTGGTTCATTCTCATTGAAAATATCAAAAAACTTTGTGGTTTTTACGTCCATTGTTATTCCTGAGTGAACTTTAAATTAAAAGCTAACGATAAATTCGATTATATGATATTTCATAAAATGAAGTCTTCTGTGTTGAAATACACTTGCTTCGAAGGGGGGGCTTCAACATGAAGAAATACGCTTGTTTTGATGAAATTCAATCAATGGAGGAGCAGATTTTTAATTTGCTTAATAAGAAACATTGGAATCGGAGTTCTCAGGATAAGCTTGATCTTCACCAGTTATTTTCTGACCGTAAGCGTTTATTGAATCTGAGTTGTCCGCCAACAGAAGAAAATTTCTTGGCTCTGAGAAATATTTCTAACGAATTGGACTCCTTGGTCGATCTAAATAAAAAGCGCGTTTTTGAGATGGTGAAATTTATTTCTGAGGATAGCGTCCTCAGAAAAAATAAGAATTGGAATATTTATACCTGTTTAATAGTTGATGGAGACTACGGGGGAATAGAGCTTTCAGATGACGGTGCTTACGGGTCGGATTTTAATCGTATGCGACCGATTCTGGCGTCAGCCAAAGAGATCATTTCACATAAACCTTATAACAGACGTTTGGATTTGTTTGCTGAGGAGGAAGTTGCTGAAGAAAATCTTTTGAAGGATCCCCAACTTCTGCATTGGAATGCACCTGACTATCCAGACGAATTGCGTCAGAGGTGGTACATGGAAAATGTTCGTGGCTGCAAGTGGATGGGACAGTATCGAACAGAGGTCTCCTATTCTGTTCAACAACTCCTTAGGTACGGATTTTGGTCAGTTCCTGATTTGCTTCGACTCTCGCATAGCACAGAAGCTGATATTGAGCTCACGATTGATTACTCACCTGATTAAGAGACCATGATGGATAAATACCCTTGCTTTGACAGAGTGCTTGAAATTGAAAAGGAAATTTTTAAGCCCTCAAAGTTTACAGGCAAACCTCAGTACAACTATTTAGATGAAGGAGAGCGAGGTAACTTGGAGTCTCTTTTAAACGAACGAAGAATCTTGATGAATCGCTCTTGCCCCTCAACGGCTGAGAATCAGTCTTTGTTTTGGGATGTTACGAAAAAATTCAGAAAACTAGTGAAAACCAATAAAACGAAAGTTGTCGAGATTGTCGAGCATCTTCTGGAATCGCCCTTTTGTAAAACAGAAACAGATTGGTGCATAACGGCAGGAATTTTTATTGATCCATCGAACCCTATTATGGTTGCCGATGATGACATGAGTTATGGGAGTGATTTCTTCAAAATGAGAAGCCTTTTGAGTGAAGCCCCCAGGTATTTGCAGCATTGTTATTCCCCAACAGTAGATTTCCAATTTGGTCTTAGGGAATACTGGCGTTGGGAATGTTTGGACAATCCTGCTTTGAATGATTGGTACGAAAATGAGTACGACCCTGATGTTGAAAATTGGCTCTCAGAAACAGCTGTGCAATGTGAATGGCTAGTAGATCAGTCACTGAAAATTCCTTATATTGCTCATGAAATCCTTGATTTGAAATATTTTTCTGTTCCTGATTATTTAAGGCTGGGGTTCTCTCTTAAAGGCCGTATTCATTTACTTGTTCAGCACTATGTCAATGGCAACGGAGACAAACTGATCGAAGAATAGAGGATCGCCCTAGAAGAGAGACATCTCTGTCTTTCATAAAATGATGTAAAACTGGTCAAAATTCTCCTTGCTTGAAAGGAAATGTCATTTATGATCCAGTACATCTGTTTTAATGAAGTTCAAGAAATTGAGAAGCAAATTTGGGCTTGGACAGAGCAAAACGAATTCAGTGCATCAAATGATGAAATCAAAAGGGTTCAGGGATTATTTTCTAGACGCAGAGAACTTCTAAATAAGTGTTGCCTGCCAGCAGAAGAAAATGTGTTGGCTCTGAAGAACGCAATTGGAGAAATGAATTCAATCATTTTGGCGACCAGACATCGAATACTTCAATTAGTGGATTTCGTCATCGCTCAAAAGATTGATGAGGAAAGTCCCTCATGGAACATTAATGCGAATGTCTCTGTTCATGATACTAGGGGCTACGGAACAGAATTGTCAGATGACAGAGCCTACGGCTCTGATTTCACGATCATGCGTATAGCTCTGAACCGAGTTATCAAATGTGAGATTTGGGGTGAGACGTTTATTCCGCTAGTCGAAGTTAGTATTGACAGAGAATATCTTGAAAAAGATAGGTATCTAGAGCATTGGATGGAATCAGATGGATATCAGAATTGGTATCGGAAATGTGTGGTCGGATGTGATTGGGCGGGTGAATACTTTCGTGGGATTCCCTTTATCTCAGGATTAAATAAAGCCTATTGGTCTGTTCCGGATGTTCTACGATTTTCTAATGCCCTGTATTCAGTGACTACGTTAAACGAGAGTTGCGCCAATGAGTAACGGAGAAGGAGGTATGCAGAAATATTATTGTTTTAACCGTGTTCAAAAAATTGAGAAAAGATTCATTAACTCCATGGCTCGGGGTTTAAGGTTTTTAGCGAGCGATGAGATTGCGAAAGTAAAACGGGACTTAAAAGAGAGAAAAATTCTATTGAATAAGTCTTGTCCATCAACTGAAGAAAACTTGAAAAAGTTTTGGGAAGTCACTGAAAAATTACAAAAACTCCTACAAAAAAATCATGAAAGGTTAACCCAAAGGACGTTGGATTTTTTGTCCTCGCCGGTGAGTGATGGTAAAAGTAACTTATGTTGGATTTCTTCAAGAATTGAAATCGACACTGCAAATCCGCTTGACTCTCTGACTGATGACGAGCTCTATGGAAGTAATTTCTTTTTAATGCGAAAACTATTATCTGAAGCAGGGCAGCATTTAATGCCAGTGATTGGAAATGGTCAATATGGATGTATATATAGGTATTTTGATGGCTTGGTTGATGATTCAGAGGATTGGAAATTCGAAGATGACAATAGTCCAACTAGTGGAAATCATTTATCAGCTGAAACCAAGGAATCATGTCCATGGTTATATAACTATTGGCTCAATATTCCACCGATTGCCTCAGAATTGCTTGATACAAACTATTTTTCAGTTCCAGACTATCTAAGATTAGGTCAGTCTTTAACAGGAATGGTTGAGTGGGGAGTCCAATATGACTGGATGTCGTAGCATTTCGGATTAAGTTCTTGATATTTCTCATGTCTCGAATTTAGCATAGGGTTAGCTATGAAATGCTGGAAAACTCGGATATTAGAACATCTATATCAACCACGGCTACATTAAGACTTTTTCATTTGAAACTCAGCATTTTTGGAAAAATTTTTCTTTGATAACTTAGGAAAATATCCCTAAAACAAGTTAAACCTCTAGGTTGATATCTTTGTCGTTAACAGAGTCAAAGAAGCAAAAATTTATTCTTCTTTTTCTAGATAGAAAGACTGATAGTACTGCTAAGCGATGTGTCGTATAGTGGAGTTAACATTCCCGTTGGAGAGCAAAAATGAGGAAATTAGTCTTAAAGCGTCTACCATTGGCGATTATGATTTTGTTGGGGCAAGCATTTGGGAGTACTGCGACTGCGCAAGATTTTTCTTTGCAATACGACTGGAATCAAAATGAAGAATATCAAGAGTGGTGGAATACAAACGTTGAATATGGAGTTGCAGAAAAGTATGGGTTAAATCAAGCAGAAATTTCTGCTACTGATTCTGTAAATGACTTAAAAATCGCCCAATCATTATTAACTCCCTTCACAAATCATAGCCCTATTTCGTTGTCTCAGTCTTCAACAATTGATTTGAATGTTTCGTAAAATAGTCAATTGCATATTGAAGATACGTCAAAAATCTTGGATAACCCGTATGGTAATTGGATTATTAATAACATTTGGAACGAAGATCCTGATACTGGTTGTTCGTTAACGGTCAGTAATTTATTTGCAAAGACTGCTGAACTGTTGGTGTCTCAGATCGGACTTTTATCTTACGGTACCGAAGTTACTAATAATAGTGATATTTCAATATCTTCCGATATTCAAGGGAAAATTTCCGCCTATTCCACAATGAATTTAACCAGTGATAATAAAACACCAACAGATGAAGAATTGGCTCAAGTTCATGCGCCTGACTTCGATTCGTTTAACTGGGAACTTAATGTTGCAACAATAGCTGCTGCAGGTCTTAGTGCTTCGGGGGGGGGATTGATTGGTATGGCCGGTTTAAACGAAGGAGAAACCGAGGCAACAGTTATCAATAATGGCAATATATCAATAAGCGGAGCGTTTGATATAAGTCAGGAATCTGATTATAACTTTTCAACAAATATTGAAGAATTTGAAACAGAGTTTTCAAACGGAGTTCCATTAACTCTGAAGATTGATAGTAGCAGTGTTCTGGCACTCACAAATATTAATAAGACCGTATATGCCGCAGGTCTTTATGGTATATCAAGCGCAGGGAAAGTTTCCCTGATTAATAATGGAACCATTTTTATTAATACTGATGAAAATTACAATGCGGCGGGCATTGTTGCTCAAGTTGCGCAAGATGGTAAGATTTTTGCTTCCAATATGGGGAAAATAGATCTGAGTAATGCGAAGGGGAAGATTACACATCAATTTTATGGCCGAATTAAAGATAATGGCCAAATTGAAATCGGTGATTGGTTACTGGATCTAAATGACATTCAAAATATAGTGCCTTTCGCTTTAGCAGTAGATGAAAACGGGGGGGGCATAAACAAAATTTCGTTTGCTGAAGGAGCTAGTTTATATTTGGTGCCCAAAGAGCTGACAGGTCAGACATCTACTATTGAATTAGGAACGCTCTTTGGTCGCTATACTCAGGATGATCAATTTGTAGCAGATACAGAATATGTTAATGGGGTTTTTGATCAATTCGCTACCACATCTTACATGACAGATGTTAAGGTGACGGGGGCTGACATGAATCACCTAATAGCGACAGTTAGCGTTTCACCAGAAAAAAGTTTAGGTCATCAAAGTCGGTATCTGATTATGACTGGTGATATTAATACATTGTTGAGTTTGAAATCGCTTACCCATCAACCTCAACACTTAACACAAGATAAAGAATGGGAAATCACTGTATTGCCATGGTACATTGACTATCGAGATAGTTCGAATATGGGATTTGATAGTGACGGAGGTGGTCTTGTTTTACGGGCTAGCAATCGCTTTGATAATTTTGACACAACTCTATATTTGGCTACCGCTAAAGAAAATGCGGATAGTCATAACCAAACTGTTCGAGATGACATAAAACGCTATGGAATTGGTGCCGCGTTACGCTACCGATTTAATGATTTCTGGAATATTGGGTTACGATTTGATGCCGGTATGGGCGACAATGAGCTCAGTGTTTCCGATAAATTTGGATCTGATGAGGTCAATTCCGATTCAACCTATCTGTATACAGAAGCCAATATTAATTTAAATCATCCAATTACCGCAGAGCAAACTCTTGGCATGAACGTTTCTGTGGGTTACTTGAAGAATCACCATGATGGTTTCACAATCGATACTTTGGGAAGTGGGAATATTCATTATGCGAGCGATTCTTTAGATACAACGGTATTCAACACCGCTTTTAATTGGAAGGCTAATTTCGATGTAGATGGATATAAAGTTCTGCCTTTTGTTAGTTTTGACGTCACTTATTTAACTGCCCCGGAGTTTAAAACATCGTTTAATTATGTTAGTAACAGGTTCGTTGCTAACGATGAAATAGACGATTGTTTTGCTGATGCAACTGCTGGCATTGGATTTAGTAAAAACAACTTCTCAGTTGAAATTTTCGCTTCTCAACGTTGGGGTAGTGATTTAAGCAGTCGTATGTTTAATGCAAAATTTGGCTACAAGTTCTAATTTTTTCAACTAACTATGAAGAGCAAGGAGGATTTTCTTCCTTGCTTTGTTTTTATTAAGCGAAACTCTAAAAGCTAGAAAGTTTAAGAGAGGGGACTTTTAAATAACTAATAAGATTAAATGTAAAAACTATTTGAAACTTAATAATTCAACATAACTATTATTATGTTGCGTAGTTTTAGGGTATTTTTATTAGTGATTTTTATTTGAATTGTTTTTTATAAGCACTTAGTTTTGTATCGTAGTACCATGAGCAAAGCTTTTCGTTAAATGAGGTCTCTGATATGGATTTACTTTTGAATCCAATCGTCCTTTCAGTGTTAGTGCTTTGCGTACTGTGTTTGGTGAAAGTCAATGTTTTGTTGGCCTTAATCTTTGCAGCACTTACGGCGGGTTTTGCTGGCGGTCTTGACATCGGTAAAACCATGACGCTGCTCACTGATGGGTTTTCGGCTAATGCGACAACAGCACTGTCCTATATATTATTAGGCACTTTTGCGGTTGCAATTGCTCAGACAGGTCTGATGCAGATGTTGGTAGCCTGGATATCAAAGCATTTGGGCTCTCGCCGGTTAATCTTTTGTCTTGTCTTAGCTTTCATCGCCTGCTTATCTCAAAATGTTGTACCGGTGCATATTGCCTTTATTCCGCTTTTGATTCCTCCACTTTTAAGTTTGATGAACAAAATGCAGCTTGACCGTAGAGCGGCTGCCTGTGCATTAAGCTTTGGTTTGGAAGCACCTTATGTTACTTTACCTATTGGTTTCGGTTTGATTTTCCAGGGCATTGTCGCTGATAGCATGACTAGAAGCGGTATGACGACCACTGTTTCAGATGTTGCTTCGGTTAACTGGATTTTGGGCGCATCAATGTTTATCGGATTGTTGGCGGCAATTTTTATTTTCTATCGTAAACCGCGCCACTATGAAAATAAAAAGCTTCTGGGTGCACAACCAGTGGAAGCGCCTGTTGAGACAACATTTAAAGCTAAGCACTGGGCCTCTATGGCTGCAATTGTGTTAGCTGTGGCCGTACAGCTCATTTGGCAGTCTTTGCCTTTAGCAGCGTTGTTCGGTTTGATCGTAATGATGCTTGGACGTGCCTTTAGGTTTTCAGAGCTGGATCAGCATATTGCTAAGGGTATTTCTATGATGGGATTTATTGCCTTCGTTATGCTGATTGCCGGTGGCTATGCGGCAGTGATTAATGAAACAGGTGCAGTCTCTCAGCTCGTTCAAAGTGTAGTGCCGTATTTGATGACCAGTAAAGTCCTTGCAGCAACCATAATTGTTGTGATTGGTTTGTTGGTTACGATGGGTATTGGGACGTCTTTCGGTACTGTGCCTATTTTGGCTGTGATTTATGTTCCGTTGTGTTCAGCTGTTGGTTTTTCTCTGCCTGCAACCATTCTTTTAATGTCAGCGGCTGGCGCATTGGGAGATGCCGGCTCACCGGCTTCCGATACAACTCTCGGACCGACAAGCGGACTTAATGCGGATAATCAGCATGATCATATATGGGATACTTGTGTGCCTACATTTATTGTTTATAACATTCCTCTTATGATTGCAGGGATTATCGGTGCACAATTCTTATAGAGCTTGAATATCTAATTCCGGGGATGCTTAAGACTGAAAGAGCATCCTTCTTTTTTTATCTTTGTCATTAGAATAATATCATATTATGATCTCAATTTTCAAATATATTTCAATATATTCATTTACAATTGTATTTTTATAAACAAAATATATAGATTTTGAGTTTTTTCTACTTTCCCCTCCTCGATCCTAGGGAGAACCATATGGTGGTTCTTCAGAACTTTGGGCGTACAATCGATTGTGATAACGCTGTTATTAGCCTTTCGCCGGGAGGCAATAACACTATTTTCGCGCAGAATGTCTGACCGGTAGGATTTGTCGATTATGAGCGCCAATAAAAAGATCAATATGCTCGAAGGCAGTCTTTGGGACAGGATTGTCATTTTTGCCTTACCTCTAGCCTTTACTGGCATGCTGCAGCAGCTCTATAACGCAGCCGATGTTGCTGTTTTGGGGCGTTTCGTCTCTGATCTTGCGGTAGCTGCAGTTGGTAACAATGTACCTGTTATCGGTTTAATCATCAGCTTTTGCATGGGTTTGGCTTTAGGTGTTAATGTCGTCGTTGCGCGTGCTTTAGGGATGAAAAATGACCGCAAAGCTAGTGAGGCGGTCAGAACTTCTTTTTTCACTGCCGTTGCCTTTGGTGTTGTTGCTCTAGTTATTGGGCTTTTATTCTCGGACTCTGCCATGGATTGGCTGGATGTCCCCATAGAGGTGAGAGATCACGCTCTTGTCTATTTACGTGTCTATTTATTAGGCATGCCTTTTATTGCTGTATACAATTTTTTGGCGGCGGTTTTTCGTAGTCAGGGTGATACGCAAACTCCACTTTGGGCATTGCTTGCGGCTAGCCTCTTTAATATTGCCGGTAATTTAGTAGCTGTTCTAGTTTTGGATTGGGGTATTGCAGGCGTTGCACTGGCAACCGTTTTAGCCAATCTGCTCTCTGCGGTTATCTTGTTTGTAAAACTTACCCGATTGGAAGGACCACTCAAGCTTGAAGTTTCTCAGTTGTTGAAGCTTGATCCCCCGTCTTTAAAAAGTATTGTCCGCATCGGTATGCCGGCAGGTATTCAGGGGGCGGTTTATTCCATTTCAAATCTAGTCATTCAATCAGCAATCAACAGTTTGGGGCCGGATGCTATGGCCGGCTCCGTTGCAGCATTTACGATTGAAATCAACGTCTATTGCTTTATCAACGCTTTCTCCTTGGCGGCTACTACCTTTGTTAGCCAAAACTACGGTGCACGGAACTTGCAACGTTGCTCACGAGTTATGTGGGTGACGATGGGGTTAAATATGTGTGTGACGGTTTTGATGACAGCTTTGGTTCTGACGTTCAGCAGAGATTTACTGGGAATTTTCTCCAGTAACGAGGAAGTGATAGCTCTCGGTATGTTCCGTATTTTATGGGTCGTTGTGCCGCAGCCGCTTAGTGTAGTGATGGATACCTTATCGGGCTGTATGCGTGGTTACGGTTATTCAATGCCTCCTGCGATGGTCACTTTGATTGTTGTTTGTTCTGTTCGCTTGATTTGGGTTTATACGGCATTCCCTATGTTCCCAACTTATGAAACTCTGATGATGGTTTACCCGTTAAGCTGGGTGATTACCATGATTGGCCTCATTATCCTTTATGTGCGTCTGGTACGCAGAATTCGCACTCGCAGGCTGATAGCAAGCGATGAAATTTAGGTTTTTTGAGCTTAGATAAGCTTACCTAATTTGCTGGGACATCATTAACATGCAGAAATTCTTTGTTTATCTGGTTTCTCTTGGTCATCTGTGTGTTGATCTGGCCCCAGGGGCTCTGCCTGCAATACTGCCCTTTTTTGTTTTGTATAACGGTCTGTCCTACACGGAAGTTGCAGGACTAATGTTTGCCTCATCTTGTCTGTCCTCAGTAATTCAGCCGCTTTTTGGTTATTGGGCAGACAAAAGCTCAAAGCACTGGTTTATGGCTTTAGGTATTGCGATGAGCGGTATTGGATTGGGTATCTCGGGGCTCTTTTCCAACTATTGGATTGTTTTTCTAGCCATAACGATCATGGGAGTGGGCACTTCCATTTTCCACCCTGAAGCTGCTCGTCTTGTTAATCGAACTTCTGCAGGTCATCGCGCAACTGGAATCGGTATCTTCTCTGTTGGCGGCAATGCCGGTTTTGGCGTAGGACCGCTCATTGCAGCGGCTACGTTGACGGCCTGGGGGACTTCTGGGACGCTTCTTTTTGGTGTCTTCGGCCTTTTGATGGCTGCTGTTATGCTCTGGATAGTTCCTCGTATGCTGTCTTTGGTTCAAAAAGCAGAAGATAAGGTTGTTTCAGCCGGTAAAGAACTCTCTCAAGGACGAAATGATTGGGCGGCATTTGCCCGGTTAAGTATAGTGATCTTGTGTCGAAGCGTTGTTAATGCCAGTATTTTGGCCTTCCTTCCCCTATACTGCATCGATCGTTTTGGTGTTTCTGAAGCCATGGGAGGTACCCTCCTTTCCTTTTTATCTATTGCCGGTATCTTCATGACGGTACTGGGGGGATGGCTCGGTGACAAAATCGGTTTAGTCAGAGCCTGCAAATGGGGATATTTGTTCATGGCTCCGGCTTTTGCTCTGTTACTTATAGTGCCTTCAGTCTGGTTAGTTTTTCCGATATTGGTTTTAATCAGTTTTACTCTAAATGGGACTTACGCTGCTTTTGTCGTACTCGGCCAGAGTTATCTGGCTAAAAATATCGGTTTGGCCTCTGGCGTTACGCTTGGATTGTCTACGAGTTTGGGCGGAATGATTACGCCTTTATTGGGAATGGTAGCCGATTCTTACGGCATCACAAGCGTGATGGTGATACTCGTAGGAATCGGCGCGCTTTGTGCGTTGGGCTCCCTGCTTTTGCCTGAACCTAAGCAAAGCAGTCAAAGTACAGTCAATCGGTAATGTGTTTTTCCAATACCGTTGCTCTCAGAAATCGTTGTAAGCATTGTCGAGTGCTGTCTTTCCCACTGAGCTCGGACTTCCGCAGTTGGGGCTGCACCAAATGTAATGTCGATTGCAGCCTGATCCAAAGCGACTGGATCGTAACTCGCTAGAATGCCTACGTTGCCTAAATTTTGTGCACTTTGGCAGCCATCCTGTGGTTCAAAAGCATCAATGACATTAATAAAGACCCAGCGATCGGGTTTAGCTTGCATTGCAGCTTTTACGGCATCAGACATTGATTCACATATGGTTTGATCGTCACGGGAGGAAAAATACTCCATAACTTCACCCGCACTATGAATATGGCATTTACCTTCAGTGCCGGTACCCATGCAAATAGAGAGATTTTTAAGTGTGCCGCCGTAGAAATCGAGGAAATGCGCTTTAAAGCGAACCACTGAAATTAAAGTGTCGTAATTGGCAAAGTGGCTGCCTGTGCGCAAAAACTTCAGGTGGTAGCCTTTTGAAACAGGCAGATCTATATGGCCGTCTGCATCCAAAATATCAATCGGAGCAATGGAGGCGTCAAAACCATTTTCTTTAGAAACCGCCAAGTGTTTCTCCGTTGTGTCTCTTGGTGAGAAGCAATTGTTGTCTATGAGGGTGGCTTTAGTGTGCTGAGCCAAGGCTTTGACCAATTGCGGATCAAGATGCGGCCCACCTGGCGTTTCGAAGGTCATTTTGAGACCTACTTTTCCCTTAATCGTCTGCTTGAGTGAGTCATACACTTTGATGATGGCTGACGGTGAAACTTCAGGGATGAAAAATACAACTGGTGCTGTGATATCTTCTACCCGGTGAGTTAGATTAGCGGGGTTTACAACAAATTCAGATTCTACCCAAGAGAGTCTTGGAAGAGCGCCAGCTGCCATTAAAGCAGTAGTTTGTTTGATAAAAGTCCTTCTTTTCATAGCATTACTCGATTCAATCAATTGAATTATTTTTGAATTGCCCTGAAAGTAACCGTGCGCTCTGCGCTTTTGCGAACCGCCTCAGTAGCCTCTTTAGACATTTTTCCCATGGGTACCAAGTCAGAAGAGTGTCGAAAATCCTTAATAAAAACACAAACGTTGCCCCAAGGGATGTAGTAGGCAAAGTCACCGACTACAGGCGTAGTTGAAGTTGGAGCATTACCAATTTTGAGTGCATTTTTTAAATAGGCAATTCGTTCGGTTTGACCAAAATTTTCAAAAACGAGAGTCATCGGCAAGCGGCTCATAAAATCTTGAGCTGCTGCGTGATCTTCTAATTGCACTTGATAAACCTTTTCGTCAACAACCATTTCAATTGTTGCAGCCATGACTGCTTCTCCTGCTAAAGAAATTGCTAAAGCGATAGGAAGAATGTGTTTGAGCATTAGTATTCCCCTACTAGATATTTTCAAATTTATTTTCGCTCAAGAGTCAAAATCATTCTTTCATAAGTGCGCCGAATTATTGAAAAATTCTCTCTTTAATAATTTATTACAAAAAAAGCATTATTGAAAAATTGCCATTTTGTGCAAGGAATTTAGAGAAATAGTCACAGCACGGTTTTTAAACTGAACTATAGTTATCAGCGTTTTAAAAGTGTTATTTGCTTTGTTTTTTAGGAGTGAATCAATGTTAGGAAACTTTTCTTACTGCAATCCCACAAAACTTTATTTTGGTGATGACTCACTGCAAGCTTTAAAGACAGAATTGCCCAAATACGGTCAGAATGTGGTTTTGATTTACGGCGGTGGTTCTATTAAGAAAAACGGCATTTATGATCAGGTTATTGAAATTTTGAAGGCTAGCGGCAAAAACGTTGCAGAGATTGCTGGCGTCATGCCTAACCCGACACTCATCAAACTCTACGAAGGTGTCGAAATTGCTCGTGCGCACAAAGCTGATTTCATCTTGGCTGTTGGCGGCGGTTCTGTGTGCGACTACGCTAAAGCTGTTTCTGTTTCCGTGCATTGTGACGAGGATCCCTGGGAAAAGTACTACGTGCGCTTTGAAGAGCCGACCTGCGAGACGATTCCTGTTGGTTGCGTCCTCACTATGGTCGGAACTGGCTCTGAAATGAATGCGGGATCAGTGATTACCAATACGGAAAAGAAACTGAAAATCGGTCATGTCTTTGCAGATGAAAAGATCATGCCGCGTTTTTCCATTTTAAATCCGCTCTATACGCTCACGTTGCCTCATTATCAGATGGTGGCAGGCATCTATGACATATTTAATCATATTTGCGAGCAATACTTTTCGGGTACCGATGACAATACAAGTGACTATTTAGCAGAAGCTTTAATGCGTTCAGTGGTCCATTCCAGCCGCATTGCTAATAAGGATCCGAATAATTATGAAGCTCGCAGCAATATTATGTGGACTGCAACCTGGGCTTTGAATACCTTAATTGCTAAGGGTAAAACAACGGACTGGATGGTGCATATGTTGGGTCAGGCTGTAGGTGCTTACACGAACGCAACGCATGGCATGACCTTGGCAGCAGTTTCTCTTCCCTACTATCGTCATATCATGCCTTTCGGTCTTCAAAAGTTTAAGCGCTTTGCTATCAATGTCTGGGGTGTCAGCGCAGAAGTTAAGAGCGATGAGACCGTGGCAGAGGAAGGTTTAACTGCTATGCAGGATTGGATGAAGGAATTGGGCTTAGCGATGAACATTTCTGAATTGGGTGCTAAGGAAGAAATGGTTGAGGGTATAGCGGGAGCCACATTAATTCTAAAAGGCGGCTACAAAGAGCTTGATCACGATGAGATCGTTAAGATTTTGAAGGAAAGCCTCTGATGAGTCACATTCTTGTTGCTTATTTTTCTGCAACTGGCAAAACGGGTCGAATTGCTGAGGCAGCGGCCCGTGCCTGCGGGGGAGATCTTTTTGAGCTTCTCCCGCAAAAGCCTTACACATCCGCAGACATAAATTGGACGGATTCTAAAAGCCGCTCTTCTTTGGAAATGGCTGATACGACTTCGCGCCCGTCTATTGAAGGTCCGTTACCCGATTTGTCAGGCTATGACACTGTCCTTTTAGGATTTCCGATCTGGTGGGGTGTGGAACCTCGAGTAGTTGATACTTTTTTAGACGCAATTAACGCCTCCGGCAAACGCGTCTTTGGGTTTTGTACTTCAGGTGGTAGCGGTTCAAGCGGTGCTGTGAAGCGCCTCGCGGCTTTGTATCCGTCGCTTCAGATCGAATCTGTCAAACTTCTGTACGGGACAGGAGGTGTTGAAAATTGGATTCGCACTTTACTTTAAACCGTTAGATTGACTTTTTGTAAGGCAGAGAGCGATGAACATATTGATTTTAAAAGGTAGTCCAAACATTAACGGATCATCTGCGATTTTGGCCGAGGCTTTTGCTGATGGTGCGACAGCAGTCGGCCACGAGGTCTCTTCAGTTAATGTTACACAGGCCAATATCCACCCATGCTTGGGTTGTATACATTGTGGCTATGACGGACCGTGTATCCAAAAAGACGGTATGCAAACTCTGCGCCCTCAGATATTGAGTGCAGACATGTTGGTTTTTGCTACACCACTCTACTACTACGGTTTTTCTGCTCAGCTCAAAACTTTAATTGACCGATTCTGCGCATTTAATTTTGAGATTGAAGCCAGACATCTGCATTCTGCTTTGTTGGTTTCTGCCTGGAACAGTGCTGACTGGACTTTTGATGCTATTAAAATGCATTACCAGACCTTAGTCCGGTATCTTGGATTTAAAGATGAAGGTATGGTCTTGGGAGCTGGTTGCGGAACGCCTGAGATGACAAAATCTTCGAAATTCCCCGATTTGGCCTATCAACTCGGTTTATCACTGAAATAAAGCTAAAAAAAATGCCCCGTTCTACTTTCGCTTTGAGTGCCGGGGCATTAAATCAGAGGGGGAATAGATCATCCACTTCCCAGTTTATCGAAAAATAAGTCACATTTAAGGGTTTTTACTAATCCAAATGGTTATTTTTTCCGCTTTCCTGTTAAAAAATGTTAATCCTGCCGCTTTCTCAATCAAAAACATTTTGATGTCTTTTGATCATGAAAAGGCCGGCGAGTAATAAGGCGCAAATAAAAAGGAAAGCACCTTGTAATGAAATCGCAGAAGAAATGGCTCCAATTAAAGCCGGTCCGGCTAAAAGTCCTCCGTAACCTACTGTTGTGACAGCTGTGATGGCTTTAACGCTATCGGTTTCTGAAGCTCTGGAAGCGGCCGAAATTAAAATCGGTGCAAGATTGGCTATGCCGAGTCCCATCACGAATAATGCTGCGAAAGCTGGTAACGGATGAGGAATAAAGACTAAAACAAAAAGCGTTGCAAGCAAGATGACCACCCCTGAAGTAATCACATTTCGGGCACCTAATTGTGTGGTCAAGCGGTCACCTACTAAACGCGAGATAGCCATGGCGATTACAAAGAGCGTGTAGCCGAAGGCGCTAGCTTCCTGCGGCACTCCCGCGTTGTCTCTCAAATAAATAGCACTCCAGTCAAGCATAGCGCCTTCTGTTAAGAAGATGACTGCGCAAATCACTGCCAAAACACTCACCGCTCCTGTGAATTTAAAGTTGGTTCGAGCGTTCTTGGCCTTTTGGGGAGAGTCAATTTTGTGATTGTCGATATTGCGTAAAACAGCAATCAACGCAACTGATAGGACGAGCATTAAGGTGCTGACAGCTCCTAAGGGAGTGACGCCTGCAACAAAAAGCGCAGTCAAAGCAGCCGCGGAGGCTACCTCTCCGATGGAGTACGCGGCATGCAATCCGCTCATTAAGCGCCCTCTTTGACGGTTTTCTAAATAGGTACCGTAAATGTTGACACTGACTTCAAGGCATCCGAGCGTGACACCATAGAGCAATAGCGCTATACACTCAAAGTAAAATCCTGGCATCAAAGCTAAAAGAACCAGTAATGCGCAGGATAAAAGACCTGAGAGTGCAATGGCATTACGAGCACCAATTTTCTGTGTGAGAGTCCCCGCTAAGGGCATGCCGACAAAAGATCCTACCCCCAGTCCCAAGAGCAAAATACCTAAAACGAAAGGTTCAAGCGCAAGGTTAGACTGAACAAAAGGAATCAGGGGCGCCCAGGAAGCGACAGTAAAACCGCCAGTGAAAAAACCGATGCGAGCCGCCCAAAGTTCATACTTGGAGACGGCCTCAGAGAGGTTGCGGTTTGCCGCATGGGTTTTCTCACTGAAAGGTAATTCTGAGTTCGGTGTATGTAAAGCGGATAAATCATGATCAACTGCCTGATGGGCGTTTGAAGGTTTGCGGTTTAAAGAGTCGAGTGCCATATAACGTAAAGTAAGCCTGTGATGCTTGAAATTATTTCATCAAAAATACGAATAATCGAGTTAGAATCTATCAAAATATTGATAGTTTATTGAGGCAACGACTCATGGGACTCAAAATTGATGAAATTCGCTCCTTTGTTGCTGTCGCCGAAACAGGGTCATTTTCAGCAGCAGCCAGACGCTTGCGTAGGGCTCAATCCGTTGTTTCAATGCATATTGCGGGCTTTGAAGCTGAACTTGGTTATGCACTTTTTGACAGAACCCCGAAACCCGTTTTGACTGCAAGGGGTTCAGAGCTTTTGATCAGTGCAAAACGTGTATTGGTTGAAGCTGAACGTTTAGAAAACCGCGCCTTAGCCTTGTCAGATGTTCAAACTCCCTCTTTATATATGGGTATCGACCTAGTACTCGAAGCCCCTATGATGATTGACTGGCTTAGAAATTTTGCAAAGGCCTTCCCCTCAGTGAGACTACAGGTGGAAAATATCAGTAGCCCGGAAGCTAAATGGTTTTTTACTAAAACCGGTATGAATCTGGCTTTGGTTTTTTCCTCCGATCCAGCATTAGAGAGCGAAGAAATTGTTCTTGGGCATTCCCCTTTATCCATTGTAGTTTCTAAGAATCATCCGCTTGCCGCTATACCGCATCCTACGGTTGATGATCTTAGACGTTACCGGCAGATCGTGGTTTACGCCCGCGATCCCCAAACCTCTTCGGTGCCACATGTTATTAATAATGATCATTGGGAAGTTGACAGTGGTCTTTGGGCGTTGGGATTGGCAGCTCGGGGTGTCGGATGGGCTGTTTTGCCGAAGTTTCTGCTTTTGGGCCAGTCGCCCTTTAAAAATGCAGTGGTTACGCTACAGTCGCCTTTTGCGCTTGAAGCTCAACGGCTTGTTCTTAGAAATAAAAAAGGCGAGGTAAGTGTCGATATATTGAAATGGTGGTCACAGATGATTGAGCGCTATAAAGATAAATTAGGCTTAGAAGGCTGAGAAACATATAGTGACGAAATAAGGCTATTAAAGTATTGGTTTGGACAATATTAAATTTCCTTTTTGTCCCATAATTAAAACAAAGTTCCTTTGAAAGGAGGCTGAAAATGAAAATTACTGTATTAATGGGCAGTCCCTATACAGACGGCAACAATGACAAATTGGTTAAAGCCTTTACGAAAGGCGCTAAAGAAGCCGGGCATGAAGTTGTACGCTTTAATGTGGCGGAAATGGACATTGAACCTTGCAGCAAGGCTTATTTTGATAAGCTCGCAGCTGGCGTTGAAGCCGATAGCCCCGATATGCAGAAAATTTTAGACAGTGTCTTTGAGTCGCAGGTGGTTGTTTTCTCCACTCCCCTTTACTACTATGGGATGACTTCTCAATTAAAAGCGGTGCTTGATCATTTCAATTCCAGAAAAGCAGAATTTACAAAGCAGTCTAAATCTGCGATTTTGCTGGCAAATTGCGGTGGATCGGCTCCCTGGAGTATGAACGGGATTCTGATTCACTTCGACTGCTTCCTGCGTTTTTTGCACTGGCGTGATGGCGGCCATGCTTTAGCTTACGGCTTGGCCGAGCAAACGATTGAATCAACAGGAGCTCTGGCAGAAGCCTATAAGTTAGGTTTAAATGCTGCAGCTCAGGTCAGATAGTTTTATGCGGCGTATTCTTAAATCATTTTCTCAATTGAGCGCAGATGAGCTTTTTGCTATCTACAAGCTCCGTGTTGCTGTTTTTGTCGTTGAGCAGAAGTGTGCCTATCAGGAAGTCGATGAGGTAGACAAGGCTTCGTATCATCTTTGGTATGAGGACGAAGATGGTATTGAAGCCTATCTGCGAATTATTCCCGCGTGGCTGACTCGTAAAGAAGTTTCTCTTGGAAGAGTCATTGCGGTTAAGCGTCGATGTGGTTTAGGCACCAAGATTGTCTCAGAGGCGATCAGTTTCGCAAAAAAAGAATTAAAAGCAAAAGAAATTGTTATTGAGGCTCAGACCTATGTGAAGTCGCTCTATGAGCAATTAGGCTTTAGGATGGAGTCTGAAGAATTTTTCGAAGACGGCATCCCACATGTACAGATGCGTCTAATGCTTTAAAAAATGTTGTTAAAGTGCAGACAAATTGATTTGAACCTGATAAAATTCTCCGCCTAACGTTCGTTAGATACCTTTAGGGGCATAGCACAATGGTTAGTGTACTCGGCTCTGAACCGAGGTATCTTGGTTCGATTCCAAGTGCCCCCGCCACTTTCTAGATTTCCCATTCAATTGTTCTATAACTAATCTGACAGAGTGTCTTTTTTTTGCACTTTCGGTACACATAAAAAACGAATCTCTTTGAGCCGTTGCTTAAAAAGAGCTGTTTTAATAACGAAATGTTACATTTTTATTGGTTTCAGAGCCCAATATTTTGTGTTTTAAACATTGATCTTAGGGTTAATTACATAACAGTGAGAAGTAAAGTTCTCTAAAATGCCCAGCAAATGTCATATTCGTGTCATACTCATGTCATATTTTGTGATTGGGATGACCGTGTGCGGCATTATTTCCCATAACTTTTTTCTCATATCATGAAAAAATCTGACATACCGGTTGTCTGTATTATTTATGCGATCGCCATCGCATTTTTAATCATGACACTGCAGTTGCCCGAGGCTGCTCAGGTCTATCCGATGGTTCTGATTTCTGCGCTGATCCTCGTTAACACACTCTACCTTATCCGAACTTTTCTGCATTATCGGCAAGATCACCACATTGAAGACGACTATCCAATTATTTTTAAAGGATTTTTGTCGTTTCAATTTTTTGGTGTCTTCATTTCCATCGTAGCCTACCTAGTCTTGATGTACTTCTTCGGTTACTATGTCTCGACAGTTTTATATCTGGCGGGCTCCCTGCTCTTTTTGAAGGTGCCGATGAAATTTAACCTGATGACTGTTGTTGTGATGGTTATCATGGTTGCAGTCGTTTTCTCGTACTTCCTGAAGGTTCCCCTTCCAGAAGGTCTCATTTTTGGATAAAAGGAGCACGGCATGTTAGAGACTTTATCTTTAATGGGGGCGGGTTTCATTAATGCCTTCTCGCCGCTGAACCTTTTAGCCATGATCGCATCGACGGCGCTCGGAATTACAATCGGCTGTTTGCCGGGCCTTTCTGCCGCTATGGGTGTGGCTTTGCTTTTGCCGGTGACCTTCGGTATGGATCCTGCAACCGGTCTGATTGTGTTGGGTGGCATTTATTGCGGCGCAATCTTTGGCGGCTCCATCAGTGCGATTTTGATTCATACGCCAGGTACGCCCGCATCGGCTGCAACCGCTATTGAAGGTTATAAGCTTACGCTCAAAGGACAAGCAGCTAAGGCACTCACTGTTGCGTGCTTCGCCTCATTCTGTGGTGGCCTTTTGAGTTGCATTTCGCTTTATTTCTTCTCCCCGCTTTTAGCTGAACTCACCATGCAGTTTAAGAGCCCGGAATATTTTTGGCTCTCGATTTTCGGTTTAACAATTATTGCCGGGGTCTCCAGTCGCTCAATTTTGAAAGGTCTGATGTCTGGTATCTTGGGTCTTTTGATTTCAACAATTGGCATGGATCCGATGGAAGGAGTAGAGCGCTATATGTTTGGTGTCAGCACACTTTATAACGGTGTGAATGTCACCTGTGCCTTAATTGGTCTTTTCTCCATGTCTCAAGTGTTGATTTTGGCTGAAAAGAAAATCGTAGAACGTGCTAAGGCGGCTAAGATCAAAGATAAGCTCACGCTCACTAAGGGTGAAGTAAAGCGCATTATGCCCACGATTACCCGCTCATGGATTATCGGCAACATCTTAGGTATTTTGCCAGGAGCTGGGGCAACCATAGCCTGCTTTATGGGTTATAACGAAGCTCGCCGTTTTTCTAAGCACAAAGAAGAATTCGGTACGGGTTCAATTGAGGGTGTAGCAGGATCTGAAGCGGCTAATAATGCTGTGACGGGCGGCTCTTTGATTCCGACGCTTACCTTGGGTATCCCGGGTGAATCCGTGACAGCTGTGCTGATGGGTGGACTGATTATTCATGGTTTACAACCTGGTCCTGAACTCTTTACAACCTATGCCGACATGACCTACACGTTCTTTGCAGGTTTCGTGCTCGTTCAGTTTGCTATGCTGGCGATCGGTCTTTGGGGGTGCAAGATTTTTGCCAATATCGCACGACTTTCAGACGCTATTTTGATTCCTTCTATTGTGGTGCTCTGTGTTGTGGGTTCCTACGCGATCAATAACAATATCGTCGAAGTAATCATCATGTGTATTTTTGGTGTGATCGGTTACCTCGTGCGTAAGTTTGATTTAAATGCAGCAGCCATTGTGCTCGGTCTGATTTTAGGACCGATCGGTGAAAACGGTTTACGCCGCTCGTTGATGTTAAGTGACGGCGATCCCTCAATTTTATTTGCGACCCCTCTTTGCTGGATGCTTATTGCGCTTTGCGTTGTTGGCATCTTCTCTCCCCTTTTCATGGGACGGGTCGAAAAAGACATGGTTGCCAAGCATAAATAGAGTTTTTAACGATCAGGGTAAATACCGGACCTTTATCCTGATCGAACAGTAAACGGCCCGGAAGAATGATTAAGAAATCATCAAAGGAGTTGAAAATGAAAAAATTAGCCTTAGCTTTGGCCGTGGCCATGGCGATTCCGCTTTCCGCCCAGGCTTGGACACCGGAAAAGGATGTGAGCGTCATCGTTGCCTACAAGGCAGGTTCCGGCACGGATACGGGCGCACGCCTTTTGATGACGCTCACCGAAAAGGAAATCGGCAAGGCTATGATCATCAATAATCTTCCGGGAGCTGACGGTAAGATCGGTTGGACAAAACTTGTGAACTCCAAGCCGGACGGTTACACGATCGGTTATATTAATTTGCCGACCTTTACTACTTTGGCTAACGAAAAGAATGCTCCGTTTAAGATTACTCAAATCGATCCGATTGCTAATCACCTGACAGAAACTGGTGTTGTTGTGGTGCGCGCAGACAGTAAGTGGCAGAGTCTGCAGGATTTGGTGAAAGAAGCTAAAGCCAATGATAAGCTTCGCTGCTCTACAAATGGTGTGAAAGCATCTAACCACACAGCCGCTCAGCTTCTGTCCCAAAGTGCGGGCTTTAAGTACAAAGCTGTTCCTTACGGTGGTACGGCTGACCAACTAATGGCTCTGCGTCAGGGTGAGGTGGATTTCTCTTGCGCTAAGATTGCCGACGTTGCAAAACTTCTGGAAGGTGACAAACCCGAACTGCGCCTTTTGGGTGTTTTCGATACGAAGCGTCTTGAAGCTTATCCCAATGTGCCAACATTGGGTGAATTAGGTTACTACGATCAATGGTACGGCTCGGCTCGCGCTATTGTGGCACCGGCCGGTATGCCTGAAGATGTGTTGAAGTACTGGGTAGAAACTTTCAGCAAGGTTTTAAATGACCCGGCTGTCAAAGAAGCTCACGAAAAGGGCGGTTTGACGATTGACTTCAAGGACAACAAGGCTTTAGGCGAATTGATTAAGGCTCAAGACGTTTTTGCCAAGGAAGTGATCTCTAAGCTCTACTAATTGATAACTGCCGGCACAAGTGCTGGCCGGACTACTAGGTAAATACGCTCCGAAGGTATACACTGAGGAGCGTATATTTTTTATCTTGTGCTCATGTCTGAAGATTTTTTAAAGCAACGCTTAACTCCCCTCACGGTGTTTGCAGCGCTTTTGATGACAATATTAGTGATGAGGGGACCTATTACCTGTGTGGGAGCCGTTGCTGACGAAATTATCGAGGCTCTTGGTATCGGTTACCCGGCTTACGGTTTTTTGTCTGCATTACCCATTGCATGTTTCGGTTTATTTTGTGCAGCAGCACCTGCAATGAGTCATCGTTTTGGGCTAATTGGCACTCTTTTGATTTCTCTGGTTTTGGTATTTGTTGGAGCTTTAGGCAGACTCCTGCCCTTTTATGCCACGATGCTCTTTGCAACAGGTCTGATCGGAATTGGCATTGCCCTTCTAAATGTTCTGATGCCAGTTCTTTTGCGGGATTATTTTCCCAATAATATTCCTCTTGTCATGGGGTTATTTACCGGATTTATTGGTTTTTCAGGATCAATAGGCGCCTATTTTTCCGTTCCCCTTTTTTATGCAATGAATTCTCTGCTTGGCCCTTTGGGATTATGGGTTCTCATGGCAGGGACTGCGCTTCTGAGTTGGTTTTTAGTGCCCAAGCGCAAAAAAATTAGTGTTTCTGGCGGCGTTTTTGATTGGTCGTTACTTAAAAAGCCGCTAACCTGGGCAGTGATTTTTGTGATGGGTATGCAGTCGCTCACCATTTATACAACTGTTGCATGGTTGCCAACCATATTGGGTACTTTAGGATTTTCTGCATCAACTGCTGGTTTAGGTTCTGCGGTCTTTTTATTAGTCAGTGCTCCTGCGAGTATTCTCACCGCTGCTTATATTAAGCTTGTAAGAGGTGAACGCCCTGCAGCGCTTATTATGACCGCAAGTTTTGCTCTCGGCATTGTTCTTTGGCTTGCGGGCGGCGCAATGTCCTTTGTAGGCTGTGTTTTAGCAGGAATTCCTCAAGGCATCACATTTAGCATGGCGATGATTTTGATGGCTCAGAAAACTAATAATCTTTCTGAACTATTAGTTATCTCTAGCTTAGCTCAGGGGATCGGCTATGTGCTAGCTGGCTTTGGACCTTTTATTTGTGGTTTACTCTATCAAGGTGATGGAGACTGGGTCTCTGTGATTGCCTTTATGTTGGGAGCTGTGATCCTTTGGGGCGTGAGCGCCTGGTACGCATTCGGAGACCGAAAGCTTTTTGATTAGGCGCTCACTGATATCGGTTTTTTAATTTTTGCCTTTGATGGATGGAAAATCTTCAAGAAGCTCTTCTGTCACATTTTCAGCCAATTTTTCGTAAGGCGGCTTGATTTTGTTGTACGCAGATGCGACAAGGTCTGTCGCTAAAGCGATGTGCCAATCGTCAAGCTGCGAGTTAGGCAGTGAATCAGACGAATAGGTCTTTTTGTAAATTAACTTACCTTGAGCATCGTGCATTTCGTAGTGAACACGAAGCTTTGTGTAAGTGCCCAAGACCGCATAATTATTTTGGACGCCTTCAATTCTTGCCACGAGTTTGGCATCAGCGTCGTTTGATTTTGGGGTTTCCTGAAGGACGTTATAGCCCTTCTCTTTTAACCCTTTTTGGGTCTTTTGAAGTAAAACTTGATAAATGTCGGACTCGACTTTGTTTTTAGGCAATCCCGTGTATACGAAGATGCTGTCAATTCCTTCAGTATTAATTTCCGGTTGATGCCCAAAGGTCGTGCAACCAGTTATAAGTACCGCACAGGCGGAGAGGGTCAAAAGCTTTGTACGCATTGGCGAACTCCGTCAAAAATGTTATTGAAGTCCGTCATTTTAACTAAAAAACTGTATATTCTTTACAAAAAAATCGTAAAAAAATATGAATTCTCAATAAGTTATAGAGCAATCATCATTTTTCAGACAATACTTTAAACTGGTTGAGTAAAGAGATTTGCAAGTAAATTAATCTTAAAGTCAAACTTCAAATCAGCAAACTTATGGTGTTGGATGGGATGATTTCCTTTAATACTTTTTCAAGTTCTTCTTTAGTTCTATTGACGAATGCCTCTTGAGGTTTTTGCCTTATTTTCTTTTTCTTAGAGATGCATTCTCAGCCATTTGATATTCCTATTCGTCTGCTATTTAGTAAACTATAAAAAACTAAAGCCCCTAATTTTAAGTTTCTCTTTAAGATAGCCATAATTTGTTTGATTTTTAGTAAGTTACGTCTTTTCTGAAGCTCTTCTTTAACTTTGAAACTGTTTTTAGCTGATAGGGTTTTATTTGAAATAGCTTCGCGCTCTTGAGTATTAACGAAGATTCATTTTTAAATAAATCATGTCAATGAGTTGTCGGCCATTTTCAATTATTGGTTTTGAGTAATGATCAATAAAAAAATTAGGGACTCTATGGCTATATTCAAAACCACAATTTTTGTAAAAGCGAAGAGTTTGCTCATTTTCTCCAGTTCCGAGTATGAGCGTAGAGTATTGTTTACGGTAATGTGACACTATAAATTCAATCATGGTGCGGCCATAACCACGTTTTTGGCTATCGGTCCGGGTGGCTAGATTTTTAATTTCAACTGCACTCCCCTCTTCGGTAACCACACAAACCGTTTTTGCCTCACCCTCATCAAATAGGACAAACAAATCGCCTCGATCAAGATAGCGCTCGACCATGGGCCACTCTTCATCACCCAAAAGCAGAAGATCTTTAAAGCAACGCTTTAATTGTCCCTGATTAGTGTTAAATCTTTGAATTTCCATTAAATAGTTAAAAATTATTGCATTGCTTTAAATGACAGCGAACTTTTTCAATCAGACCTTGGTCAGCCGGTAACCAATCTACGGTATCAAGCGTTTCAAGGGTGAGCCACTTTGCTGCTTCATGCTCTTTGAGTACTAAGTGACCAGTTTTGACTGTGCAGAAGAAGCAATGCATGGTTAAATGAAATTTCGGATAATCATACTCAACCGTATCAATCAATTCTCCGACCTCGATTTCGGTGTCGAGTTCTTCCATAATTTCACGGACAAGGGCCTGCTGGGGTGTTTCGCCGGCTTCCATTTTTCCACCTGGGAATTCCCATCCGCCTTCAAATTCACCGTAGCCGCGCTGGGTAGCGAAAATCTTACCTTCGTGCTTGATGACAGCTGCGACTACTTCAATGATTTTCATGTTTATTATCCTTCAGTTATATATTCATAGAGATCACTTCTAACAGGCACATCTAGCTTGTAGAGAATTTCGAAGGCCTTGTCGTTTGACTCTGGCATTGTAACCTCTTCGGGTTCGCCGTGTGCATTAATTTCACCTAAGAAATAGAACTCTTTGGCTTCGTTATCGTCTTTATTTTTACGGACAAAAAGGAAAATTCGATTATCTTTATCTTCTGGTGTTCGTTTAAATATATGATCAGCATCCGGTGAAGATTTTGATCGAGGATGTTTAGATAATGCAATTAGTTCTGTCGGAGACAAAAAGCGGTCTTCATAAGCTATTGCATCGTCTTCCTTGATGTAATTGATGAAGACTGGAAGTGTCTTTGTCTCTTTATCGTAGAAGTAACCTCCGATATTTTGAGCATTCATGTTGCGATTCCAGCCTAGAAGTCTCTGAACATCTTCGTAAGTGTACTTCTCGTACAACACAAAGTCGGTGTCTTTGTATAGCTTGTTGTATTGTTGTTGGTTTCTCTTCAAACCAAATGCAATGGTTTCAGAGAGAAACTTTTTAAAATAAGGATTCTGTTTAATCCATGCTACAAACTCTGAGTCTAACTCCCATAAATTGTCTGACAGTTGATGAATAAAAGCTAAATTTTTTTGCTTGGCGCTATTAAAGTCGCCCTTGAAAATTCTCTCTAAGCAATTAATTTTATTGGCATTTGAGCTAAAGTTCTTTTGAGAAGCCAGTTCATTAATCCACTTCACTAATTTAATAGGTTCTTGAGCTTGAGCGTTAGCTCTTGCAATTAAATCTGCAATCAGATGCAGTTCATCGACTCGTTTGCCTCTGGCAAATTTTTGGCTTACCCATCCGAGCATCCGTTCTTGCTTTTCATTTAATTGGCCTTTCGCTTCGAAAGCAAGCTCGTAACGATTTAAAAAGGTGTAGTAGGAACCAAACTTATCAAAAATTTTAATGGGGTCTATCGCACCATTTTGAATAAAATCGTCCAAGGAAGGAATTTTTCCTAGCTTAAACTTTAAATCTTGATAGGCTTCACGAATGAGTTTTGTATCGTTAGTTTTGGCTCGATCAATGGAGTCATAGATGCGTTTCCGGGCGATCTCATCAAAATGGATAGTTGAAGGTCCGGCGATAATGCTGTTGCCTGTAGAGACGATACGTCTCATGTTGTCTTTGTTGTAGGTACGGTCACTTGATAATGCGACCGGAATCATGTAGTTGTTGCGGTAGTTTCCGATGAAGTCTAAAACAACAAGGAAATCTTTGTTTTCGGCTTTGCGAAGTCCTCGTCCTAATTGTTGAACGAAAATGACAGGACTTTCAGTTGCTCGAAGCATAATGACCTGATTGACTTCAGGAATATCGATACCTTCATTGAAAATGTCGACGGTAATAATGTAATCCAAGATGTCAGTACGGGTGCCACTGACTAATCGTTCAATTGTTTCTAGGCGCTTTTCTTGAGAATCAGCTCCGCTTAATGCTTCACATCGGATACCGTTTTTTCTTATCAGTCTGGCAAGCTCCTGAGCCTCATCGTTGCGAGAGCAGAAGATCAAGCCTTTTACCCTACCTTCTGAGTGACCATAATATCGTGCTTTATCTAAAATATGCTTTACTCTGGCTTCGCTTGTGAGCTTATTGAAGTCTCTAAACTCAGGATCACCTTCTTTCTCTCCAAGATCGAGGTCAGTGATACCAAAATAATGAAACGGACATAAAAGGTCTGTTTCCAGCGCTTGCTTGAGTGAAATTTCGTGGGCAATGTTATGGTCAAATAAACTGAATACATCCACTCCGTCGGTGCGTGAGGGACTAGCAGTCATGCCTAACCAGAGTTTCGGAGAAAAATATTTCATGATTTTTTCGCTGTAACTCTTAGAGCCCGCGCGGTGAGCTTCGTCAATGATGATGACATCAAAGGTGTTTGGTGCAAACAACTCCAATGTGTCTTCCTTACTCATTGTTTGCATTGTGGCAAAGATAAAATCAGAACTGAGGTTCTTATGACTGCCACTCAGAAGCCCCATGGATTTACTCTTTTTGAATATTTTCTCAAAAGTCTTTTTCGCTTGGATAGCGATTTGCTCACGGTGAACAAGAAAAAGTACTCGATTAGGTTTTTCAATCAAATCCCGCATCGCAAAGGCAGCAGCAAATGTTTTACCCGTTCCTGTTGCTGAGAGTAGCAACGCACGACGTTGCTTTTTTAGAACCAAAACATTTAATGCATTTATAAAGGTTTGTTGCATTGAATTTGGGACATAGGTTCTGTTGTCTTCAATAGCGCTATCTAATGCGCGCCGTTTAACATGAATATTTTCGTTATATTTATTTTGATATCTATCGATGACATCCTCTGTTAATAAGCATGTCAACGGATGAGTCCACAATTCATTAAATTGGTCAGCGACTGCTTGAGCAACCTCGCCTCGGTGGGTACTCACAAAAAGCATATTCCACTCTTTGTTTACAGTGAGCGCTTTATCGGTAAGGTTAGAACTACCAATAATTATCTTTAGAGCGTCTTTGTTATCAAATATGTATCCCTTTGTGTGAAAGCCTTGACTTTCTTGTGTTTGAAAAAATCTCACCTCAATGTTTGGAAATTCAAGCAGTTTTCTTAACGCCCGGGGATCGGTGAAATATTGGTAGTCTGTGGTCAAAATTTTTCCCCGAATCCTCTTTTCTTTTAATTCATAAAGGGTTTGTAGAAGGCCTACTAATCCACTCATAGTGATAAAGGCCACACTGAAAGAAAACTCTCTACATTGTTGAAGTTCGTGCTCAATGACACTTAAAAGTTTTTGACCGTGCTCAGCGTCATTTAAAAGTAGCTTGGGGGCGTACCGTTCATCAAAACGATCTGTACATTTATTGTCAATAAAAGCAAAATGTATAGCGTTAGTGATACGGTTATTCGTGTCTTCAAACATGGCTTTAGAGGGGTCTGGTGAATGGTTTGAATCAACTAATTTCCCATTATTGGAGACATTTCATTGTCTGTCAACGAATTGAGAACTCCCATCGATAGATAAGATTTATATACCCCATAGATTTTTATCCAATTATGAGTTTTTTACAAATTTTTGAGTACTACAGCTAAATATCTAACCTATTGAAAGCGTTCAGTTTTCAAAAAAATGCAAAGCCTCAAAACCTATATCTTGTGTCAAGAGTTTTTTATTCATCAAAATTTAGTACTTAAACTATTTGATTTTCGGTGTCTTGTGTTTAAAATGACACGCTCATTGATCTAATTTTTTCTTTGCCGGTGTTGTGCCGCAGGTCCTGAGGATGTGCCATGAAAGTTGTTAAAAAAGACCAGTCGCTTGAAGATTTCAACCCACACAAGATCTCTGTAGCTGTTAATAAGGCCGCTATGCGCTGTGATAAGACGGTTGATGAAGCGTCTTGTCAAAAGATCGTTGATGCTATTTTGCGTCGCATCAAAGAACGCGATCAGGTGACCGTGGCAGAACTTCATGAATTGGTGATTGCCGTCTTGTCTGTAACGGGTTTTGAAGATGTTGCTAAGGCTTACGCCGAATACCGCTACTACAAAACCAATTACGCAAAGACTTTCGAAAAGTTGCGCCAGGACGCAGATGACGTTTTGCGCTTGGGCGATCGGGAAAATGCAAACTTTGATAGCTCTCTCGTTTCCACAAAGGGCTCCTTGATCAAGGGTTACTTAACAAAGAGCCTTTATAAACAGTTCTATTTGTCTGCTAAGGAAAAAGAACTTATTGAACGTGGTGACATCTACATCCATGACCTGCGCGATATGATTTTGGGATGCGTGAACTGCTGCTTGTTTGATATTAAGACCGTTTTGCAAGGCGGCTTTGAGATGTCAAACGTTCAGTACACTGAACCGAAGACCGTTTTGTCTGCACTGCAGGTGATTGGTGATATTACGCTTGTGGCTACGGCTCAGCAGTTTGGTGGCTTCACTTTGGCTGAACTTGATAAGGTGCTCCTGCCCTACGCTCACAAGACCTGGAATAAGGCCTATACCGATGCTACCCAGGAATTAGGTTTAAATGAAGATGTCGCCCGACGCTTTGCAGACAAAATCCTTTTGCGCGAATTAGAGCAAGGGTTCCAGTCACTTGAATTGAAGCTGAACACCGTGCCTTGCAGTCGAGGTGATTTCGCTTTCACAACGATTTCTTTCGGTCAATGGGACATTAATTGGTCTGATGAAGACAAGCGCCTGATGGCTTTGATTAACTCCGTGATGCTTCGCGTGCGCCGCAATGGTCATGGTAAAGATCACAAGCCTGTTGTTTTCCCGAAGCTGGTGTATCTCTATGATAAGAATCAAGTCAAAAATGACTTACATAGTGCCCAGTTGTTTGATGAAGCCGTGAAGACTTCGTCGACCTGTATGTATCCAGACTACCTTAGTATTTCGAGTGAATACGGTACGGTTTCTCGTCTTTTCCGAGAAGAAGGTGTGATTACTAGCCCAATGGGTTGTCGCGCCTACCTTTCTCCCTGGAAGGATCCTGAAACGGGTAAATATGTGACGATCGGCCGTTGCAACATTGGCGCCGTTAGCCTGAACATTCCCTTAATGATCAAGGTAGCAATGACAGAACATCCCTTGGATTGGCGTGAAAAGTTCTGGGATTTGTTGGATGACCGTCTGCAGGTCATCCGCGACTTCTTAAAGAAGCGCTACGATGTCATTCGCAATCAGCGTTGCTCTTCGAACCCCCTGGCCTTTACGCAAGGAGGTTTCTACAAAGGCACCAAGGATCCTGATGATCGTGTGGGTGATTTAGTCGATTACATGACGGCAAGTTTCGGTATCACTGCTTTGGATGATGCTACGTACCTGTGGACAGGCAAGCGCATGATTGAAGACAATTCAGCTTTTGCGGTTCAAGTGCTGCGTTACCTGCAACAAAAGCTAAATGAATTTAAAGCTGAAGACCATTACCTTTACGCAATTTACGGTACGCCTGCTGAAAGCCTGTGTGCTACGCAGGCCCGCCAGTATGATGAATACTGTAAGGAAATGGGGTTAGTGAACGAATTTGCTACAGCTGAACACTACAGCACTGAATATTTCACGAATTCGTTCCATCTGAATGTGACCGAAGATATTACGCCTTTTGAAAAGCAGGATCACGAATTTAAGTGCTTCCACTTGTGTGAAGGCGGTCATATTCAATATGTGCGCCTGACCAATCCCGAAAACTACCAAGCCGATAAAGCTATTATTGAGCGCGGCATGGAAATGGGTTTCTATCAAGGTGTGAACTTTGATGCGGCTTACTGTAACAATTGTGGAAAACATTCTACAAATGTTATGTTTAAGTGCCCGCACTGCGGTAGCGACAATTTGTCTGTTATCAGCCGTGTTTGTGGATACTTGGGCTACAGCAACGTTAACGGTCAGTCTCGCATGAACGATGGTAAGATGGCTGAAATTAAGCGCCGCGTGTCGATGTAAAGAGGCCTTGTTATGAAGTACGCCCAATTACGTGAATTTGATACGACAAACGGTCCTGGTGTTCGGGTGTCCCTCTTTGTTTCAGGTTGTACCCTGCATTGCAAAGGGTGCTTTAACCCTGAGTCATGGGACTTTAATGCCGGAGAAGATTTTACGAATGAGACGATTGAAAAAATTATTGATTTGATCAATCGGCCTTATATGTCGGGTCTAAGCGTTTTGGGCGGTGATCCGTTTGAAAAAGAAAATATTGACGCAGTCACTGAGCTGTGTAAGCGCGTACGAGAGGCTTGTCCTGGAAAGACCATTTGGGTTTGGACCGGTCGTAAATACGAGCACTTTAAAGACTATCCCATCATGCAATATATCGATACATTGGTTGATGGTCCATTTGTCGAAAAGCTTAAAGTGAAAGAACAAGGACAGTATTTCGGTAGCACCAATCAGCGAGTCATTCCGATTAAGCAAGAAAACTAAGATTAAGCGTTTTAGCTTTAAAAAAGGATGCCAGTGAGAAGGCATCCTTTTTTATTCGGTTATTTGCTTCATTGATCAGTTAAAAACCGGTATCACATAAAGCAAAACAGCTAGAAATTGAAGAACTGTGCCGGCAAAGACAAAAAGATGCCAAATAGCATGACTGTACGGTAAGGTTTTCCAGATGTAGAAAATTACTCCGAGGCTGTAAGAAAGACCGCCGGCCGTTAATAGCCACAGACCAGTATTGGGTAAGCTCTCAATGAGTGGTTCGATGACCAGTAGCACAAGCCAGCCCATGGCTAAATACAAGAGCGAATTGAGCCACTTGCTCTGCTTAATCAATACTCCCTGCAAAGCAATTCCCACAATGGCAATAGACCAAACTGCTATACATAGGCCAATTCCTGTCACACCTTTAAGAGTCACAAGGCAAAACGGTGTGTAGCTGCCAGCAATTAAAACGAAAATCATCGAGTGATCAAGGCGTTGCAGTATTTGTTTCGCTTTAGGATTGGGAATGGCATGGTATAGCGTAGAGGCTACATAAAGAAAAATCATGCTGGCCCCGAAAACGCTCACCGCAGTAATCACCGTGGGAGAGCCTGAATAAGCCACAGCAAACCCTACTAATATAGCCAGACCAGCAATACTCATAAGAGCTGCAACGCCGTGAGTAACGGCATTGGCAATTTCTTCACCTGTCGAGTAAATGGATTTTTTTGAAAACGGTTTTTCAGAAGTAAAAAGTTGCGTACTCATCCGTTTGTACTCCTCTTTTTTGGGATTGTATGACAGCTCAATTGCCTTAAACGCACTTTAAAATTGCGACTTTGTATCAACTCATTTCTAACCGAATCTATTATGAAAAAATCGTTATTGTCTATCCTTTTAATCGCCGCCTCGATCCCCGCTTTTGCATCAGTAACAATTGGCGATATCAATTACAGTGATTCGCTCGAAAAAGACAATGCTGTTCTCAAACTTAATGGTGCTGGACTACGAGAAATTTTCTTTGTGGATGTGTATGCAGCTGGGCTTTACTTACCTCAGATCACTTCCGATGCTAAAGCCGTTATCAATATGCCCGGGAATAAATGCGTTCGTTTGGGACTTTTGCGCGATGTGGATGCGGGTGACTTTGTTGATGCGTTAAAAGACGGTATTAATGACAATACGACCGAACAAGAAAGGAAGTCTTTAGATACCGAATTGCAATCGCTTATTGCTGTTATGAATCTGATTGGTGATGTAAAAAAAGGCGATATCGTTGATTTTGACTATACGAAGTCCCGAGGCACGAGCATTACGGTTAACGGCCAACTCATCGGGGAAAAAATCGGCGGAGAAAAACTGTATGAAGCAGTTCTTAAAATCTGGTTGGGTGAAAAAGCTATTGACAATGGTTTGAAAGCCTCTCTTTTAAAGAAATAGCGCAGGGTATTGATAGGCTAAAAGAAAGAGAATCCTACCTCATAAAATATAGAACCTTCGATTCCGCAAATTAATATTCAGACAGAAAGTTTGCTGCCAAGCCATGTGAACGTTGACGTTGATGTGCTTGTCCGTGGATATCGAATATCATAAATAATCCCCATAGGATAAATACGTCCTACGGGGATTTTCTTTCGTATGTTGTAGCGAATGCGAAGCGCTACAATCGACTACAGATTAGTATTTCGTGAACATTTCTTGAATCTTCTTCGGATCGCTTGTTTTTGTCAAAGCTAATTGCAAGAGCAAGCGGGCCTTTTGCGGATTCAAGGAATAGCCGTCAAGGAAACCAGCCTTAGCGTACTTGTCGTCAGCAGCTGCAGGCGTCACGATACCGCTACCCGTACGGCTAGAGCGAACAACCACAACACCCTTCTTCACAGCGTTGGCTAAACCGACTTCGGTATCCTTGTGGATGGAACCGTTACCCGAACCGGCAGAGATGATGCCCTTGGCACCGGCTGCAACGGCAGCATCAACCAAGACGGAGTCATCATTGGCGTGGGAATAAACGATGTCAACGCGCGGGAGCTTATCGAGCTTGCTCACGTCGAATTCCGTTTCATGGGTATGCTTCATCGTGGTGTCGCGCAGGAAGTAGTTCTTGCCGCCAGCCACATAACCCAAGAGACCTAAAGTCGGAGCTTGGAACGTGTCAACATTCGTGGTGTTGGTCTTGGTACCTTCGCGGGCGCTGTTGATTTGATCATTCAAAGCAATCAAGACGCCGCGATCTTGTGCGTTGGGATCAGCAGCCAACTTCACAGCGTTCAAAAGGTTCATCGGGCCGTCTGCAGAAATAGCTGTAGCAGGACGCATGGAGCCTACGAGCACCACGGGTTTTTTACTCTTGACCGTGAGGTTTAAGAAGTAAGCCGTTTCTTCCAACGTGTCTGTGCCATGAGTGATCACAACACCGGAAACCTTCGGGTCGGCCAACAATTCGTTGCAGCGTTTGGCAAGCTTGAGCAACACATCATCGGTCATGTTGTTGGAGCTGATCTTAACGATTTGTTCGCCGGAGACATTGGCGAAATCCTTAATAGCGGGAACAGCGTCAATCAACGTTTGGATAGCCAGGTCGCCGGCTTTGTAACCGGTCACTTGGGTGCTCGAAGAGGCGGTGCCGGCAATTGTGCCGCCCGTGGCAAGAATAGCCACATTGGGCAAATTGGCTGCAAAAGCGCTGCCAGCCATGGACAAGGCCAAAGCGGCCGCAAGCAAAGTCTTTTTCATGTTAAAACTCCTCAATTTTTGTTGAGACGGGAGAAAAATTGTTCCCGACCGGCAAATATTCTCTAGGAAGTTTTGCTTATAAACAAGGTGGGAAAACACCTAAATCATAGGTTAAGACAGAAAAAAGGATTGACAGTAGCATAAGATACTTCAACAATTTCAATATTAAGCCATCAATTAGAGGTATTGCATGTCTGCTTCTCTTGCCCGCTTTTTAAGACATCAGGCATTTTTCTATGCATTTTGTTCTGCTGTTTCGGCCATGTCCGCTGCACCGACGGCAGCATTAGCCATTCAAACAACGCCTGTCATTTCTTCGACAGGTGTTCACTATGCTAATTTACATTTTGCCGATATTGGGGCAACCTATGATTTCGCTGAGATTTTAGGTTTTACACCGGCTGAACGTGCGATTTCGCCTGACGAAATTCTCGGATTGGAACGCGGATTTGAATACTTTTGGCAAGTTTTAGGAAACGCTTATCGAGCTCAAAGACCTATCGATATTTTTGTCGTTCCCTATTCTGAAGCCGATAGCAATGCATCGGCGTTCAGTTTCCCGGATTCTGATCTGACTGAATTGGCTTTGGCATGGATGGGGAGTAAGCCTAAAAGTCAATATCAGGCTTATATTTCTGTGAACAATACCTTACCAGATACGGTTTGGGATAACAGTGAACTTAAGATTTTGCCCTCTAATGGGATTGATTCTGATCTGCCCGGCACAATGATGCATGAACTATTTCATGCTTTTGGTCTTAGCCTATTTACGGATATTGACGCTACCGGTCAAGTGGATATAAAAAGATCAGATCTGACGCAATACACTAAACACTTGTACGATGTTTACGACAGAAGTATTGAAACAATTGCCTCGTATACAGATAAAGACTTTATTCCGATAGTAGCTTTGGATGCAAGTGAGCCTCGGCCCGATTTATCAACATTGGATCCCGGAGCGATTTATGTCGATTACAAAAATCTGTCTTCAGGGATGTATTTTAGGGGTAAAAATGTCGATGAAGTACTCGATGGCGCACTGCTAGCCTGGCCGATTGAAGTGTGGGGAGATTCTGAAAATACTTCAGATCCTGTTCCGGGTTTGCCAATTAACGGCTTTGAAGCGATAGGTTACCAAGGTTATGAGCCATATTATGAAGGCAGTCATATAGAACTACAAAATAGTTTAATGAGCCACCAGGTATACCGAAACTGGATGATATTGATGGAAGCGGAACTGGCGTTGCTGCAAGATATCGGCTTTGACTTTGACAGGAAACGCTTTTATGGTTATTCGCTTTACGCCGACGGCAGAACCCTGGAAAATCACAATGGTTATTGGGCAAGAAATGAAGACGGAACTGATTGGATTAAAGGACTCGCCAGTACCCAAGACTGGGGCATAGGGTTGCATATTTACGGCTCAAAGAACAAAGTGACTCAAAAAGCTGATTTAATGACCGAAGGCTCTTACGCAATCGGTGCTCGTGTTGACGGGTCAGAAAATCAGTTGACTATTGCCTCTGGAACAACTGTTAAAGCTGACGGCTTCGGAGGTAAAGGCATTCTTTTTTCATGGGGTAAAAACCATGAGCTCGCTATTGAGTCCGGCGCCTCGGTCTCAGCACTTGGAGAAGGCGGCATTGCGCTCGCATTTGATTTCGGTTCCAATGAGCTCGGAGATCAATTCGGTTATTACGGCTCCTATACCGCTGATGTATACGATGATAGTTTTGGCTGGTATGCTCAAAATGAAATCCCTGATGTGTTGAAAGGTCCGTTGATCTCAGAGCTCAGAATTCAAGGCAGAGTCGAAGGTGATATGGCGAGTATCTATATTTCGCCCAACGCATTTGTCAAAAATATAGTTATTGAATCAGGTGCTCAACTTAAGGGCGATATCATTTCTCTCTGGGATATGGAAAAAACGCTCTATGGATGCGACCACACGGGCATGGAAAGTAACGATCGTTTAGTCACGACATTAACTTTCGGATCAGCTTTACAATCGGCCGCTCTTAGAGAGCCAAGCTCTTCAAGCGAAATTGTGTTTAATGATTTGATTTGGGGACCTAAGGGACTCACCATTGAGGTCAATAATACGCATCTTCATTTCGGAGGTGTTGCAACGGTGCTCGGTGTTGCTATTGAACCCAATGCTACAGTTGAAGGCGGACGTTATCTTTTGATGCCTACCAGTTATTCGACTCCCCTATTTGACAATAAAGGTCGGGTAATTTCGACTGTTCTCAACCCTGTTTCAATTTCCGGAGACTATCATCAGGCTGATAACGCTTCTTTGACTCTAACCGTTCATGACGGACATTTTGTTCCGATGAGCGTTGACGGCACTGCTAAGTTTGAAGAAGGTTCGGCTATCGTAGCGACTGCCGAAGGCGGTTGGATGCCAGATGGACATGTGACAGTTGATAAAGATTCGCCGATTATTATCGATGCTGAGTCGCTTTCAGCAGAAAACTTAACCTATCACTATTTGAGTGCCTCTGAGCTTCCCGTCTCTCCTACTCTTGTGATTAGCGATGACACCGAAGGATGGGTAGTCAACCGTGCACCGAATGCCTACTCTCGCTATGCACAAGGGGATGCAAAAAAGATTGCTCGCATATTCGATACCAGCGCGGCACAAGCTGTAACAGACGAAACCAAAGAGCTTTTTGCTTACCTCGACTGGTCTGATTCCAATGGCTCAGCCATTAACGAAGCCGCTGCAGCTTTAACTGGTGACGGACTGATTGATATGGTAGCTTCTGCGATTGCATTACAAAGACTGGCTCAGAGCGCATCAGAGTCGAAACTTTCTATAGCTCAGGGCGACGGCGATTACGCTTGGGTGAATCCATTTGGTGCGACTGCATCAGCAGCAATGGCTGGTCACAGCCGTATGGATGTAGCAGGATTGGCCGGCGGATGGGTGAAAAAGTCTGGTGACACACAAAGCAGCCTTTCATTGGTAGCACTTAATAGTGACGGTAAAAGCGCTCATGCCCGAGAACTTAATGCCCAGGGGCTTTGGATTGCAGGTAGCTGGGAAAAATCTCATTTGAATCAATCGAATGCTTTTATTCAAACGTCAGCTCATTTGGGCTATATCAATGCCGAAGAAAAGCGCACAGTACATTTCGGCAATTTTTATGACAGTATCGAGGCTGATCCTCAGTATTGGTCTTTCGGGCTTTCGGCTATCACGGGATTGAAGTTTAAGGTGATTGACTCCATTACTATTGCTCCCTACGCCGGACTCTCGGGCTTTGCGCTTTATATGCCTAGCTTTAAAGAAGATTCTGCAGGTATAGCCGATTTGTCTGTTGATTCATCCGTTTTTCATTCTCTAGAGGCTCAATTAGGTGTTAAGTTTGAGGGAGCAGTTTTTGAGCCCAATAAGGCTTATTGGCAGATGAAGCTTGCTTATGGCAGAGAAATTTTGTCTGATGCAGGTGGGCTGGATCTCTCCTTTAATCAAAAAGACCTTAGCGGGAGCTTTGACCGCAGAGCTCAGTGGGATTCAAAAAATCGCTTCAAAGCAGGACTTAAAGTCGGTATTGAAGCCCGAAACGGCCTGTCTTTAAACGCCCTTATTCATTCAGAATGGGAATCCTCTGATACGCATAGTCTTGCAGGCGGTCTGCAGGCTACCTGGCGCTTTTAATCGTTAAAAGAAAAGGTCCGTCTTCTCATATAAAGAGAAGGCGGACCGACAGAGGTTAAAAGATTAACGTATGGGAAGCGTGGGTTTGTGACCCAGGGCTCCTATGAGAGCCGCAGCCGTAAGGAAAATGAGCTGGGGCCCCAAGTGAATATCAATCTTATCGAAGTATTCTTTAACCGTATGGGTATTGATTTGAGCGCCTCCGGCCGATAGGCACGTTGCAGGCACTCCCTGGCTTACCGGTGCGTTGGCGTCAGTTGAAGAGTAGCCGTAATTCGTGAGCTCAATCCCCAGGAGCTTTTGCGCTGAGCGCGCTGTCTGCAAAACCGGGCACTCGGGCGGACGGATCCCTGCCGGGCGATTGCCGATTTGGGTTTTGGTGAGCTTTAAAATCTTTGCCTCTTCTGTAACAGGCCAGTTGGCGTTTTCTTCCGCTACCCCCTCTTCAAAGCACTTCATGATGGCGGCTTCGGCTTTCAGAAGCTCTTCGTTATCGAGGCTTCGGATATCGACATCCACCTCACAGTGAGGGGCAATGGTGTTGACGCTTTGACCGCCCTTAATCATGCCGATCGTAAAAGTTGTTTTGGGTTCAGAGGGCACTTTGAGTTTGGCCACTTTTGCACCGGCTAAGCACATTGCATGAATGGCGCTTGGCGTATCGCCAAAGGAGCCGTAGGAGTGACCGCCCTTGCCGTCAATCGAAAAACGCCAGCGGTGAGAGCCGATAGCGCCCTTTAAAATACGGCCGACATCGGTATTGTCGATCGCGATAAAGCCGTCAACTTTGTGGTGAGCGTTGAAAAACTTTGATCCGCGGGTGTCGCCGTTTCCTTCTTCTCCGACTGTGCCTACAAAATAAATGTCACCCTCAGTTTCGATATTGAGTTCATTAAAAAGACGAAGCACGTGCAAAAGGGCTCGAAGGCCTGAGCAGTTATCTCCAATGCCCGGAGCAAAGTAACGGTTTCCCTCCTGACGAACTTTAATCTCAGTGCCCGCAGGGAAAACGGTATCCATATGAGCACCCATGGCTAAGACGGGACCGTGACCTTTTCCGGGACGAAAGCCCACTACATTACCGATTTCATCGATATGCACATCTTTGAGACCGTATTTTTTCATGCGGCGGGCGATTTCTTCAGCTCTGACACTTTCTTCAAAAGTGGGTGCCGGAATTTCGCAAAGTTCAATCTGCTCCTTCATCGCCTCTTCTGTTTCATCAAAGGCTTTTTGAAGCGCTTTTTCAATCACAGGTTCCTCTTTTAAAGCTTTAACCGCTTCAAAGACCTTTTGGTCTAACGGAGGAATATTTTGGCAAGACTTTGAAACTCCTTTTTAAGTGACGTCATCGATTTAAAGACGAATTCTTTGAAATATCAATCGGGAAAAACGAGGGCTTCCTCGGAACAAAGTCTGAAAAAGATAACCTAATTGTTAATAAGTCTTTGAAACTAAAGGATAAAACTTAGGAAATGGATGAATCAGACAAGGCTTTTAATGTTAGAATAACTTGAGTTTCTGCGAGGAACCTGATCATGTCCTCTGTTTGCCCTTCTTATCACCGAATCGCTACTCTCTCGTTAGCAGTCTTTATGGCTTTGGTTGCACCCATGACGGTCAATGCCGCTCAGTACAGTCAAAGTTATGATTTCAATACTGAGGAATTTAAAGATGATTGGGAAATGGCTATTAATTTAGAGCCGTCTCAAATAAGTTTTAACAATATGTCTGTGAGACAGAATTTTCAGAGCGTGACTGAATACGTTAGAAACGGCACTTCGATTTTTTTTAACACTTACGTTAATGATGAACTGATTAAATTTAACCAAAATTTAGATATTGATATTGATTTGTTTTTTAGCGGGAATTTTAATGTCCCGGCAACTCCGGAGGGCAACTGGCAACTTTTCCCTCAGCCTGAAGGATATTCCCCTGTCTGGAGGTTTGGCCCCAATTATTTTTATTTAGTTCGAGCTGATGCAATCACTAATATCATCGGTTTGAATACTTGGGCCGGCTATATTCAAAATAATGGCAAGATCGACTTGAGCTCTCAGATTCATTCTCAATTGAGTGCCGAGGCACGAATGCATCTGACTACAGACAACGTTCGTCCTACCGATACAAGTTTGGATATCGGTGATTCCTACACATGGGAAATTCATCCAACGATCCAAGCCACTGCGTATGTCGTCGCCGATCTCTCTTTAGTCGGTATGCGGGCTCAGGATTATCTGACCTTTGGATCGGCTGCGGTGAATAACGGTGAAATCACGATTTCCGGTCTCGTAGATCGGAAGGAAACAACTTTAAGTCATTTTGACGATGACATAGGCTCTTTTGAGATGAAGTTTGATAACGGTCATCTTTTAAAGGTTGATACTACCGGAACCGTTGAAGCGAACACCCAATGGTACGGCTCCGGCATGGCTATCGGTCTTTTAGGGCTCTCCTCCACTGCTGCCGTTTCAATCATTAATAACGGGACGATTAAAATCGCAGCGTCTCAAGAGTACACCGCTGCCGCACTTGCTGCTTCAGCTGACAATGACGGTGCAGTTTATGCGAGTAACCGCGGAGACATTGATTTATCAGATGCCCGGACTCGTTTTAAACATGAGCTTTATGCGAATCTCTCGGACAACGGTCGGGTTGTGATGGACGATTGGCTTTTAAGCCTGAATTATCTCGACCGATTTGTGCCTTTTGCGATTGTTGTTGATTCTGATAGAAGCTCAGAGGCAAACGCAAAGTTAACCTTTGCTCCCGAATCCACTCTTTATCTCAAACCGACTATGTCTCATCAATTGGATACCGACTTAAATTTGGGAACGCTCATCGGTACCTATACAGACAGTCAAACGATTTCCGCTGATCTCACCCATGTCGAGGGCTTTTTCCCTTCCATTGAAGGCGCTTCTCACATGTTGGATTTAAAGTGGTCGGGACCGGATGCCAATTACTTAACTGCACGGCTTACCGTGAATCCCGAAAATAGTCTCGGACACGGCTCGCGCTACATGGCGCTCACTTCAGACTTGAATGCTTTAATGACTTTGCAGGCCCTGACTGACTCGGCGATCAGGCTTTCAGAGGCAGAAGGACCGAAAGTCACGCTTAAGCCCTGGTACTGGAGTCTCAACAATCAGTCGGATCTTGGGTTTAATTCTGATGGCGGAGGCCTTGTCGTCAGTACCGAAACGCAAAAAGACGGTTACCGGTTTGCGGGCTACTGGGCAGTGGCTAAGGAGCAGTCAGAGTCTGACAATGATTGGATGGATGCTGACGGAACCCGCTATGCATTAGGTCTGGCTTTAAATTATTACTTCAATGACTTTTTGTCGACCGGCATTCGTGCCGATATCGGCAAGAACCGCTCAGACTGGGACTTTAAAGAAAAGTTCGGCTCTGACAGTAAAACGCTTGACTCTCAATACCTCTATACCGAAGCGCATACGAGACTAAACTACCCGATCACTGAGACTCAAACCTTAAGTGCAGCGGCAGCCGTAGGCTATTTGCGTCAAAAGCAGAACGGTTTTGATATCACGACTTTGTCCACGGGAGGCGTGAGCTACGAGAAAGGCAAGTCGGACACTTTCCTTCTTAAGCTTGGTGTCCAATGGGATATGAATCAGGAAATTGACGGGTATCGGGTTTTAACAAGCGCTGGGCTTAATACCGTGTATTTAACGGATTCTCAATTTGATACGGCATTTAGCTATCTTGGCACCCGCTTTAAAGCCGAAGGTGAAATGACCGATTGGATGAGTACGCTGGGAGTTTCTGCCGGATTTACCAAAGACCGCGTCTCTTTAGAGTTTGCCGGAGGCTATAGCGTGGGTCAGGATCTCAAGGCTTTGAGGCTCAATGCCCGTATGAGCTATCAGTTTTAATTCTGTCCTATTTACTCTGAGCGGCAGCGTGAGCTTTACGGTTTCCGACAATGTAAAGTGCCACAGCTGAAAGAATAAAGCCTAAGGCAATGATTTCGGCTGCGGTGACTTCTTCTTTGAAAACAAAGACCCCTAAAAGGAAGGTCAGCACGGGACTTAAGAATTGAATGATGCCCAATACCGTCATGGGCAGTCTTTGAGCAGCAAGCGAAAAAAGCACCATCGGCACTGATGTCACAATCCCCGTTCCCATCAGCGCCCAGCTCAACCCGCTTGAGAAACTGTTTATAAAATGATCAACAAAGATCCCGTTAAAACTCAGTAAATAGATGAGCGCCGGTCCCACCATCAAAATGTGCTCAATCGCAACGCTTTTTAAGGGATCAATCACAATTTTCTTTTTAAGGGCCCCGTAGGTTGCCCAAGTGGTTGAGACCAAAATGGCAATCCAAGGGAAACGGTCGAGCCCCGTGATCAGAACGCCGACACCGATCGCAGCCAGGGCGATGGCAAGCGCCCGGGTTTTGGAGATGCGCTCCGAGAAAATCACAACGCCGATAGCCATCGTCATTAAGGGGGTTAAAAAGGTCCCGAGGCCTAACTCCACCACGCGGCCTGCTGTAACACCCACAATATTGACGAGCCAATTGCCGGAAGCAAAGACGGTGGCGAGAATCAGAAGAAGTGTCTTATTTTCTACCGGGTGCAGGATCAGGGACTTAAATAAACGGATTGTGGCCCCCAGCTGATGCTTGGCAATGATGAGAAAGAGAACAAAAATCAAAGACCAGACAATTCTGTGAGCGAGAATTTCAACGTCTTCTGCTTCAGACAAAAGCGCCCAGTAAAGTGCAATCAGACCCCAGATGCAGTAAGCACCCAGAGCGCTTAAAAGACCGACTTGCGAAGCATCTTTTGAAGATTGAACCATGGAAATTCCGATCACAGAGACAACACGTTACCAGTCTACTCTGTTCTTTCAATTGGAAAAGCGTTATTCAAAAGCCGAATGCTAAGTATTTGGCATTCGGCTTTTAAAGAGTCATCAGAGGCTCGCGTAGGCGCCGTCCCAGACGACTTTTCTGTAACCCGCCTGATCCGTATCACCTTCTGTGGAAAGGCAAAGAATGTTGGAGTCTTCTCTCAAACCGATTGCCTCTTTGACGTCCCGATACTCAGGCTTTCTTAAAAGATCTGCGACAAGACCGAAGCACGAGGCTCCGCTCTCACCCGAGACAATTCGGGGGTCTTCGCCCATCGGAGCATTGAGAATTCTCATGCCGTCAGCGGCTACAAAGTCAGGCATCGAGACAAAGAAGTCGGCACATTCTTTCATGAGTTCCCAGGCAACCGTGCAGGGAATGCCGCAGCAAAGCCCAGCCATGATGGAGTGAAGCTCGCCTTCGTAAGCGTAAATCTTGCCGTCATTGGCTTTTGCCGTGCGATAGAGGCAATCTGCGCCGTGAGGCTCAACAATGACAATCTTCGGTCGGTTTTCTCCGTACTGATGAGCAAAAAAGGCTGAAACGGCAGCAGCCATGGAACCGACTCCGGCCTGAAGGAAAACGTGAGTGGGACGAAGCCCATTGAGTTGATTGACGATTTCCATGCCAAGCGTCAAATAACCTTGCATGATTCGGGTCGGAATTTCTTCGTATCCTGCCCAGGCAGTGTCCTGCACTAAAATGCCGCCTTTTTCTGAAGCCACTTTTGCGGCCATTTGAACGGTATCGTCATAGACTAAATCGGTAATAGAGGCGTCAGAGCCCAATTTTCTAATATTTTCGAGTCTTTCAATGGCGGTGCCTTTAGGCATTAGAACGAAGCTTTTATGTCCCAAGGTTTTGGCGCTCCACGCGACTCCCCGACCGTGATTGCCGTCAGTGGCTGTCACAAAAGTGAGTTCTCCCAGGCGCTTTTTGGCTTCGGGTGTTGTGACAGCCTCAAATGAGAGGTCTTTTTCTGATAGTCCCAAGCGCTCAGCCAAAAGCGTTGCCATGCAGTATGAGCTGCCTAAAGCTTTAAAGGCATTGAGCCCAAACCGATAGCTTTCATCTTTTACCCATAGGTGCCTGACGCCATAGTGATTCGCAAAAGCCTTCAGTTCCTTTAAAGGCGTCACACTATAGACTGGCAATGACTGATGGTACTTCAGAACCTCCCGGGCTTTCTGAAGAGAAAAGCGATCCATCAGAGGAGAATTCGAATACTTCGCTTCAAATTGAACCAACTTAATTTGCGTATCCATCGCCACACCTTTTGTTAATTATTTAATTGATGAGTATATGCGTTAAAAAGAATCTTTGATTGACTTAAAAGCCAGGCATCGCTATTAAAGCGCCCGACGAGTGACACCCCCATCGGAGCGTGATCAAATTGAGCTAATGGAAGCGTAATCCAGGGCAGAGCCGCCAAACCGCCCAGACAAAACGAGGCACTCATTTTGCTTCTGAAGGTGTTCATCTCTTCAGCCGTAGCGTTTCGTTTTAATCCGCAGCCGGGAAGGGTCGGCAGTAACAGCATTTTGCCATTCGTTAAAAGGCTATTGAGATGGCTGACCGTTTCTTGTGCAATCTCTTCTTCCTCGGTCAAATCAAGCAGACTCATTTGGTGTGAGAACTCAAAGCGCTCTTTGACACCCGGGCCAAAAGAAGGCCGGTATTTTTCAATAAAGCTTCCGTAGTGCTTCCAAACTTCCCTGCCCTGCAGTCTTTGATAGGTCTTGAGAATCACATTAAGCTTAAATGGTGCGGCTTTCACGTGTTCGGCTTTGCCCCAGAGTTGTTCAGCAACAAAGATAGCGGAATCGATTTCTGAAATGACCTTTTCTCCGAAAAGCTCGTAGATGTCGTCAGGAATCAAAATTTGAGTGGTATTTTTTGTTTCAATCGGGTCGTTTCCGATTAATACACGGGTCGATTTCTCAAAAACGTCAAAGTCTTTGGCCAGAATACCCGCCGTATCATAAGGCGGACAAAGTCCTGCGCAGCCCTCAAGCGAAATACGTCCGAAACTGGGCCTGATACCGAAAAGACCGCATTGGCTCGCCGGTCCCCTCACTGATCCGCCGGAATCAGTGCCTAAAGAAAAATCACACAAGCCGCAGGATACAGAAGAGGCTGAACCCGATGAGGAGCCTCCCGCATAACGATCAGGCGCAGCGCCGTTAATCGGGGACCCGAAGTGGATATTGTCTCCGATCACTGAAAAAGCCAATTCATCTGTGACAACTTTGCCGGCAAAGACAGCTCCTGCATTTAAAAGCGCTTTAACTGCCGGGGCAGTTTCATTTTTGATGCCCGATATTGCCAGCATCGTCGGGCTGCCGGCACTTGTTGGGTAGCCTTTGACATCAAACATATCCTTAACCGTGAAAGTCAAACCTGCTAGCGGTCCGCTTAATGCCGATTCAACTTTTGTCTCACGATAGGGCATAAAAGCCAAAGAGGTTTCTCTCGTCCACTTTGTTGTCATAACACTTTTTCCGTATCAGAAATTTGGAAATTGAAGGTCTGAGGTTCCTGTTTATCGTCACCTTAAACTTGTTTCAAATTGTACAAGCAGATGCAGTTAACGATTCAGGTTTTAGAATTGACTTGAATGATTTTGATAAAATAAAAATATTATTTCAATTTTTACTCAATTAGATCTATGCCTTTTGCTACCCATATTGCCCGTTCTTTAGCAACGGTTTTAAACGCAGAAAAAGAGCAATTTAATTTATTTTTTATTCAGGGCATGCCGGGCGTCGGTAAAACCACTCTGGCGAAATCGGTCTTTACAGATTTGTCCTACGTCGATCTTCAGGATATTTATCCTCAGAATTTAGCGAAAACTCAGCCCAAAGACTTTTTCGGAGTCTACGGCAAACGCTTAATTGTCGATTCCATTCAATACTGCCCCGAACTTTTGGACTACTTACCTGAGGACGATAATGCTTACATTGTGCTCGTGGGCTATGTTCAAAAGGAAAAACTCAAAGCACTCAAAGAAAAGCGCAACCTTTGCGTTCGTACTCTTATGCCCATTTCTCAAAGAGAATATTCGGGACGCAAAGCTCAGGCTTTGGGTTTGGAACCGGTTCCTCTCAGAATCACTTATCCGCAGCCCGGCTTTTTTGATTTGGTAAGAAACGGGTTTCTGCCCAGAAGTGACTTGTCTATGTCAACGGGGGCTTTTTATGAGGCGTGGCTCGGAGAATTTTTCGCGCGCCACGTCCGCGATGTGCTTCATGCCTATAAGGACACGCTCTTTTTTAATTATCTGAAGGTTCTGGCACGACACAACATGCAGGAACTCAATCACTCCAAGTTCGCCAAAGAAGCCGGGATCAGCTACGCCACTGCGATCTATTGGACAGATTTTTTAGTGGACTGCGGCGTATTAATTGATATTCCTTCTCTTAATCTTTCTGAAAGGCGTCAGGTCAAACGCTCCAAGATGGCTTTTGCCGATACGGGGCTTTTGTGTTTCCTTCTCGGTGTTTCCACGGGTGACGCGGTCTTTGCAAGCGACGCTTATCCCGAGATCCTCGCAGGGTTTGCTGCAGCAGAAATTGTCAAAAATTATGCTTCGCAGGGACTCACCCCTCCCCTCTTTTTCTATCGGGACACAGCCAGAAAACACGTTGAACTCGTGCTTCAAACTCCGCGAGGTACACTGCCCATTGGCTTTTTAAGTAAAAAGACAAGAACCTTTAAAGAAAGTATCCAGCACGGAGCAGTACTCATTAAAATCGCCTCACCCTGCGAAGATATGGTTTTTATTTCTGACGGTACACAGACGCTTGACTCAACCGCTTACCCGGTGCTCTCGGCTTCTTTAATTTAAAAACGGTACAATGAACGGACCGATTGATAAAGGATTTAATGCTATGCGCTCATTGGTTCTGATTGCCACGGCAGGCTTGTGCTCTTCACTTCTGGTCGGCTGTGCGATTCCTGAAAAATATCAGGAAAAAGAAAATATTCGACAGCTTGATTCCACAACCTATGAAATTGAACTACAGCAGCCTTGGGTTGAGCAGGAAGTGATGGTCAGCGAAAACGCCCGAAAAAAAGCCACCAATATTTGCTTAGAGAGAAATCAGGGCATGCAGCCTCTTCAGGCGATTACCCGTTCAACGCGGGAAATGGGCGGCAACGGCGCTTACGTGAAATTCACCTTCCGCTGCGTGGGTTATATGGAACGTCCTAAGACTGAATACCACCGTTTGGGCTTTTACACCGATGAAGAATCAAAAAAAGAAGCTACCGAACGCAACCGCGAAGAATTCGGTTATTAAGACCGACACTCAATAATAAAAAAGCCTTCCGAGAGAGAAATCCGGAAGGCTTTTTTGGCTTAGATTTTTCTTATTTTTTCTGTGCTTTTTGAGCAGCTTTTTCTTCCCGAGCTTTCTGAGCTTTTTGAGCTTCAGCCATTTCAATGGCGACCTTGATGTAGGAATCGACGGCTTTAGTGCCGTAGGTGCAGGCAACGCGCTTTGAAAATAGGAAATACAACGTCCAAAGCGCAGCATAAAGGCAAGAGCGGATCACGGCATTATTGTCAATCTCCGCTCCGAAAATGAGTCCCAGGAGGAATAATGAAATGGGACCCACCACCCATAAAATGACAATCGTTTGTTTAACCACCCAGCCTTCACGTTTTCTGGCAATCATCCAGAGGCAATACATGTATAAACTTATGATGACAATGGAAGGCGAAATAATGGCCCAACTTACCGCGCCAGATTGATTCATGAGATTAACAGAATTAATCGCATCAATGGCTGTCAGGATAATCGATAAAACGATCGTCGCAACAAACACCAGGAGCCAGCCGTGCACGCCGTGAGGAAAGTAAGGAATGGGGCGCGCTGAGGGTTTGGCTTTTGCCCAGGCGTAAATAAAGTACGTGGGGCAGGCCGTGAGCACCGCAAGAATGGCCACAGCCATTAAAACATCAAAAGTCAATAAATTGGAGATCATGGTCTATCCAAATTAATGTGTATGGCGCAGCTCCAGTTTTTTGAGGCTGCGTTTTAATTTAAGGTTTTCGCAATTGTGGCAGCACGCTTCGTTGTTGAGACCTTCAATAATGCCGCAGGGCTCGCCATTGGCGTGATTGCCGTGGCAGCATAAAGAAAGAAGTCCCAGGTGCTGGCGCAACTCTTTAAGAGCGTTGATCTGCTCGTCAATTTTTTTCATATGACGCGTAATGATTTCCTGCACCTTGCAGGCTTCTTCATTTTGTCTGGCACCGACATCACTTAAAAGCTTAATGTCTTCCAGACTCATATCAAGACTTCTGCAGTGACGGATAAATTGAAGACGCTTTAAGTGTCCCTCGGTGTAGGAGCGGTAGTTATTCATCGAGCGCGCGGCTTTCGGAATAAGCCCTTCGTTTTCATAAAATCGGATGGTCTCAACCGCAACACCTGAGAGTTTTGATAATTCCCCGATTCTCATTGCTTTACTCAATAAAAAGAATTGCTGCGTACTTTACCACAAACCCTGTATTCTTTACAGGGATTGATGGATCTTTTGACGAAAAAAATTGAACCACTTCTAATACAAAAAACGGAGAACTTTTCATGAGTCCTCCGTTTTTAGGTTAAGTGCTTTAAGTCACTTAATTATTGCAACTGAAGCGTCACAATTTTGTTGTGATCAACCACTTCAAACCGGTTGCCGTTTTTCACCAAACCGCGGATGTCGGTGAGATCGGCAGGCAAACTGTAAGCAGCCGTCACTTCTTCTTTTGCGATATCAATCACAATCATGGTGTTGAAGTTCTTGGAGACAGCGTAGAGTTTGCCGTCTTCATAGACCATGCCGGTCACATAGAGTTCGCCCAACGTGCGGCCGTCTTTCAAATCAGCTGCCGGCACAAATTCACCGGAAAGCATCCAGTCAGCCATCAAAGCCTTCGAAATCACAAAGGTCTTCTTATTCTTGTTGTCAGGCAAGGTAGCCGTATAGATATAGCGGCCGTCCGTGGCAGACGAATGGATATAAGAGAACTTGGCGCGTTCCGTATCAATGCGGGCACGACCTAAGCCGCCAACGGCTTCTACCTGAGTACGGCCTTCCGTGAAGTTAGCCCAGCCTTTGACGTCATCGGCATTGGGATTCAAACGGGCACGTAAAAGTGACTTATTCATACCCATGATGACAAAGGCGTCGTCCTGATACTCCGTGATACCGACGATATCAAGGACGTTTGCAGAGAACCAGGGGTCAATCGCAGCCGTCACAACAGGTTTTAAGCCGTCATCCAAAACCCAGAAGTTGTATTTCGAAGCAACGAAATACTGACCGCGCACAGAGCTCACCATATTGATGGGTTCGCTGATGCCTTGAATGTCACGGGTTTGAACGACTTTAAGGGCTCCGTTTAAAACGACGGGGCTGTTGGCCGCATTGTGATCAAAGCTGATGCCGAGTTTCTTTGTGTTCGGAGCATAAGCAAAGTCCGGATCTTTCACATCGCGTTTACCCAAGAAATTAATGCCGCCCCACATGCCCTTCCAGCTTGAATCATCCCAGATGACATATTTAGGATTAAAGGAGAAGCGCACCGGATCACCCTGTCCCCAGTTGGGAGGAAGACCAGTGGACCAAAGTGCCTGGAAGCAGTTGGAAGCCACAATGAAGGCCACGATACCGAAAGACCACTTGTAGAAGGCGGTCAAAGGACGCCAGGGCTTACCCTTCATTTCAGCTAAAAGCGCATCAACGCGAGGAGCCAGGAAGCAAGCGAGACCGAAGAGCATCACCACGCACCAGAACACGATTTCAGCCCACATTTGAGTGTGGATACCGAAGACATCGAGACCAAAGCCCTGACCCAGGTCGCGTGCAGCGTGGTTGCCCAAGTGACGGAAACTTGAATACAGACCCAAAGCGGCCATCACGAGCATCGTAGCGAGATACTTCGGTTTAAAGCCGTATCGCACCATAAAGAGTGCCACGACACCGATATAGGCCATCTGTTGGCGCTGTCCCCAGCAAAGTGTGCAGGGGCTGTCACCCATCATGTAGCCCAAAATAATGTTGGCAATGCCGACCGGTAGCAATACGATCAAAAGACCGCCCCAGCAGACAATGTCATAAAAGGTTTTTGCTTTTTTCAAATCCCCGTCATTAATCGGACGAGTGTGATCATATAAAGACATAGCAGTCAGTTCCTTTCGTTCGATTAAAGGTTAAGGGAGCCCAGAATGGCGGTAGAAACGTGACCCACGTACATAAAGACCACCACAAACCAGCTGCCTACCGTCAGCCACCAGGCGAGTTTTTCTTTTTCAGGCTTCATGATGATGAGCACCACGGCCGCAAAAAGAAGGAGAAATTCAAGAAACTCCATATTTTGTTTCCTTTCAAAAAAATGCTGTCCGATGGACAGCTTGCGGGATTCTATTATAAATGAGAATAATTGTCAAATAGATCCTGAACTGTATCTTGTATGAGGCAAATAAAAAGATTCGGCTCAACCGAAACCGAATCAGTACCGTATTTGTTGGTACGAAATTCAATCAACCGCTAGGCGATCTGTGTTTTAGCCTCATAGGCTCATCCGAACGTATTGGAGTAATCGAAGACGGTAATCGTGGCTTTGCTCTGATCGTCGAAATCAGCAAGGAGATGCAAAACTGCCGTCGCTTAGACGGCAGCCTTGAAGATGCATTTGAAGAAAAGAGCTTTCCTAGCCGGCAACCAGTCCGCCGTCAATCAGATACAAGCCTCCTGTAATGAAACTGGCTGAATCCGACGCCAGGAAGTAGATAAGCTCAGCGACCTCAGGAGCCTCGCCGACTCTGCCGAGCGGATAAAGCTCCGCTTCTGCTTTCCAATAGGCACTTGCATCACCGTTGTGTGTAATGTCTGCAAATTTTTGGAAAAGGTTGATTGCCAACGGTGTGCGAATCGTTGCTGCGCAAACGGCATTGACTCGGACATTCTGACGTCCGAGATCAATGGCCAAACTCTTTGTAATTTGCCCCAGTGCACCTTTCGTCAACCCATAACCAAAACTATTGGCCCTTCCGATATAGCTCTGATCCGACGCATTGATGACTACCGAGCCGCCGCCCTTTCTCAAAATGCTGGGCACAGCAGCCTGTAACGTGCGCACAGTACCCTTGATGTTGGTGTCGATCATCAAATCAAGCTCTTCTTCGCTGATTGTGAGCATCGTGTTGCAGCGGTGTATCCCGGCATTGGCAACTACGCAATCGAGCTCCCCGTACTTTTCAATTGCTGCCGCGACCGCTTTGTCGATATCTTCACGATTTCGGGTGTTCCCCTCAACAAAAAGAGCGCCAGTATCCTGTGCAACGGCTTGCCCGTCTTCCACGTTGATATCCATAAAAGCCACATTCCAACCGGATTCTGCAAATTTACGGACAGACGCTGCTCCGATTCCCGTCGAACCACCAGTAATAAAAACAGTCTTTTTTTGACCAGGCATATAAGTCCTCCATACCAATCGGAGCCGCAGAATCGTCATACATAACATCAAATCAAGTTCAGTTTACGCTTGAGAGAAAAAGTTGCCAAGAGGCTGAGTTCAGGTTCTATGCAAAAGAAGACGCCCCATATTGGAGCGCCTCTTCTGATGGATTAAGCTGTCAGATTAAAGGATTTAATCGTGAGCTTATTTAGCCGCATCTTCTTCCTCTTCGAAAGGTTCAGAACCGAGTTCACCTTCCATACGGGAGACCATCAAAGCAGTGGTGGAGTCACCGACGACGTTGATAGACGTACGGATCATGTCGAGCACACGGTCAACGCCTGCGATCAAAGCGATCACTTCGAGCGGAATACCGATTTGCGTGAAGACCAACGTCGACATAATCAAACCTGCACCCGGAACACCGGCCGTACCGACAGCAGCCAACACACCCGTGATGACGACGATGACTTGGTCACCCATCGTTAACGGGAGGCCATAGATCTGAGCAGCAAACACTGCGCACACGCCCATGTAAACGGCCGTACCGTTCATGTTAATGGTGTTGCCTAACGGAACTGCGAACGAAGCGATCGAGTTCGTAGCACCCAAGCGGCGGGAAGCCACAAGGTTGGCAGCCATAGCGGCGGCAGACGAGCAGGTCGTGAAAGCGATCAACCACGGTTCAAAGATGCCCTTGAAGTATTCGCCGACCGGAATACGGATGATGAACATCACGATCGGGATGTAGATCAAGATAACCAACAAAGCCGTAGCGATGAAGGATGCCAGAATCAACTTGCCCAACGGGAGCAAAACAGCCAAACCGTGTTGAGAGACCACAACAGCCATCAAAGCGAACACACCGATCGGAGCGTAGCGCATCACAACCTGAGTCATGTGAATCATCAAGTTGCCGACGATGTCAAAGAAGTGGTAAACGGGTTTGCCCTTTTCGCCCAAGAAGTTCAGGCAGAAGCCGAACATGATGGCAAAGAAGATGATCTGAAGGATGGAGCCCTTAGCGAAAGCTTCCATCGGGTTGATCGGGACGATATCAAGCAACGTTTGCACAAAGCTCGGAGCCTTCACTTGAGCAGCCTTCAAGCCTTCCGTGGAAAGCGTCAGACCGATACCCGGGTCGATGATATTGGCAATCAACAAACCGAAGATCACAGCGATAGCAGAAGTCACCATGAAGATAACGAGCGTTTTGATTGCGACGCGCCCCAATTTGCTGACGTCAGAAATACCGGCGGCACCGGCAACCAAGGTTGCAAACACCAACGGCACAACGACCATGCGAATCAAGCGGATGAACAAATCGCCGAAGGGTTTCACGTAGGTAGTGGCGAACTGGGAGTCCAGGAACATACCGACGATCACACCTAGGACAAGACCAATGAGCATTTGCATTGCCAAACCCATTGAAGCGGATTTAGATTTTGCCATTGCATTCTCCTTTCCAAATTTATATTTATTATCGCGAGCGGTCGTCTTTGAGCGCCGTAACAACGCAGAAATACAACTCTGCACACGGTATAACCGAGCCGAAACGATGGGGTTTCAATCTCTTAGGTTCAATGTAGTATCAAATTGTAAAATCGTGAAGTAGGTAGAAACCCTAACTACTTTATGATTCAGGCATTGGATTAATTTGTAAAGAAGGGGCAAAAACCTTGATTTATCCTAATAATTCAGGGCGTTATAACATTCCCCACTACTCGTTGGGGTTTGTATAAGCAAAAACGGCAACTTTTGCGTTTGGACAAATGTTTGTGAAATAACAACACGCTCTGAGGATTCTAGGGTTTTCGTGTAAGTAAAACCCTTGCTTTCAACCACTGACCAGTATCGGTTCCAAATAACAGAACGCTTATGAAAATCAGGCTCTCTCAGAAGTCTTAAGAGTGTAAGGTAGGCCACTGCCCTCAAAGCCAACGGTGAAAAATCCGAGTCCTCAATTTCAGTCTGCGGACAATGCTCCAGTTTGATGAGTTGCGCCTCTTCAGAAGCCGAGACTTGGTAAAAAGCTTCACGGTAGTGATGAAGCAGAAGATGAATTGTCCAGTCTTTAAGCTCTTCTCTGCTTTTCCGGGACACTGTCGGGAAGTCGCTAACCTTTAAGCCAAGAGGCTTTGGGTCATTAAAGGCCTCCCCTTTTTCAGAAAAAGCCTGTGCAAGGAGTTCTGACTCAGGTGTGTCAGGCGCATACAGGTGAATCAATAAAGATTCGTGATCGTCTTTTTTCATAAAGCGGTCGCAAAAGCGCTGCAGACGATCGGATAAATTAATTTTTGTGTTTCCCCAAGGCTGAGCACCCACAGTGCTTAACTGAAGAGAGGCAAAAGGCGTTCCCTCACGGGTAGTAAAGTAAAAAAACGTCACACGCGGCTTTTTTTTGACTTCCGGCGCTTGAGGTTTAACGATTTGCTCTTTTTTTACGGTTGAAATTCGCTCAATGCGAGCGCGAGGCTTTCTCTGCCTCTCTTCAACGGCTTTTTTCGTTTCCTGCGGTTTTTTCTGTTTTAAAACTTTCACCAACAGCCATATGACAAGCACGACGGCAAGAGCAGATAAGAGCAAAAAATAATCGAATTCCTGATTCATAACACCTAATTCCTTTAGGCTCGATTCTAATAGATTTGACAAAATCTAAATGTTGTTGATTTTTTTTACATTGTTTTCCAAAAGTTTGGCTTTTAGCAATATGAAAGCGTAAGAACCATCATACAATCACTACGGTTGTAAATTTTCATCCTGGAGCCAACATGAAATCAAAAATTGAGAAAATCAAACTCAATAATGGAGTGAAGATTCCGGCTCTCGGTATCGGAACCTGGCAGATTCCTGCCTCGGAGGATCTGGTCAATTCCTTAGTGAGTGCCATCGGTCTCGGTTATCGCTACATTGATACAGCCGCTATTTATGAAAATGAGACTTCGATTGCTGAGGCCATCCGCAGAAGCGGCGTGAAGCGCTCCGAACTTTTCGTGTCTTCCAAATGCTGGGCGGCCAACCGCACCTATGATGCGGTGATGCGTGCTTTTGAAGAGTCACTGCGCAATCTGAAGCTTGAATACCTAGACTGCTACCTCATTCACTGGCCCTTCACGAAAGGCGAGCCTCTTGCCTGGCAAAGTGTCAATATCGGCACGTGGCGTGCTTTTGAAAAACTCTACGAAGAAGGTGTGGTGAAGTCTATTGGGCTCTCAAATTTTCAGATGCACCATCTCGTAAGTTTCCTTGCCCGCGCTAATGTCAAGCCCGCCGTCAACCAGCTCGAATTTCACCCGGGCTACACACAAAAGTCCGCAGTTGCATTCTGTAAGAAAAACGGCATCACGGTTGAAGCCTGGTCGCCTCTCGGACACGGGTCGCTTTTGGATGAACCGATTCTCAAAGAGATTGCCTCGCACTACGATCGATCGGTCGCTCAAGTCATCTTGCGCTGGTGCCGCCATCATGATGTGATTCCTGTCACCCGCGCGCTTTTAGCTCAGCATCAGGCTGAAAATCTGCAAAGTTTTGACTTTGATTTAACAGAAGACGATATTGCGAGACTGGATTCTTTGCCCATCATGGGCTTTTCAGGTCTTGAGCCCGATCACGTGAGTTTCTGATCAAATTTTTTTAGGTGACAAACAGAAAATCCGGCCTGAGGCCGGATTCTCGTTTTTAAAGATGTCTAAAAGCTGCGCATCAGAAAGCAGGAACCACGGCGCCTTTATACTTCTCTTCAATGAATTTCTTCATTTCAGGAGAGGTCAGAGCCTTGGCTAACTTCTGAAGGTCATCACGCTTATCACCCGTGCGGATTGCTACGATATTGGCATAGGGCGAGTCTTTGCTTTCCATAAAGAGGGCATCTTTCATCGGGTTGAGGTTCACACCCAAAGCGTAATTGGAATTAATGACGGCAAAGTCTACGTCGTCCAACGCACGGGGCAAAACCGCCGCTTCCATTTCAATGATTTGGATTTGCTTGGGGTTGTCCACGATATCAGCGGGCGTTCCGTTCACACCGACCCCGTCCTTTAAGGTAAAGAATCCGGCATCAGCCAAAATCTTCAAAGCGCGTCCCCCGTTTGTCGGGTCATTGGGAATGGCTACCTTGGCAGCGTTGGCGACATTCTTAATATCTTTAACCTTCTTGGAATACACTCCCATCGGCTCAATGTGCACGGCAACGAGCGACTGCAGCTGGAGTTTGCGTTCTTTAGCGAAATTATCCAGATAGGGTTTGTGTTGGAAGAAGTTGGCATCGAGTTCTTTATCGGCTAAGGCCATGTTGGGCTGCACGTAGTCGGTAAATTCAATGATTTCAAGGGTCACACCTTCTTTGGCAAGCATCGGTTGAGCTGCTTTGAGGATATCGGCATGCGGGACGGGCGAGGCACCGACCTTGAGCACTCCGCTCTTGGCGGCATCATCTGAACAGCCCGTCAATAAACCTCCGGCAGCAATCGCGCACAGACACAAAGAAATGAGGGAACGACGTTTCATTTTTTATTGCTCCTGTTTTAAACGATCGGCCTCATTATCCCGAAACTTAGCGGCAATGGGAATACTTACAAACCTGTAGTTTTGAGTACTTTCTCTTAGTAAATCGTGTAAAAAAATGGCCCGATTGTGTAAAGGGATTAAAATGAATTGCCTTTAGACATATGAGATATTGTCAACAAAAAAGAGGCCATCATGCATTTTCGATTCGCTTCAGAAAAAGATGCTCCCCGTCTCTTGGCAATTTACGGCCAATATATTGAGACACCGATCACCTTTGAGTGTACCTTGCCCACTGTTCACGAGTTTGCCGATCGCATCGCACATATTTCAGCCTTTTATCCTTACATCGTGGCTGAAGAAAATGGGGAAATTCTTGGCTACGCTTACGCTCATCGCCATATGGAGCGTGAAGCCTATCAGTGGAACGCCGAACTTTCGGTTTATCTCGATCAAAACGCCACCTCTCACGGCATCGGCACGCAGTTAGTGACTAAAATCATTGCCCTGCTTCGTCTTCAAGGTATTAAAAAATTGGTCAGCGGCATCACGTAGCCTAATCCTAAAAGCGATGGGCTTCATTCAAAGTTAGGCTTTAAGCTTGTGGGCACCTATACGCATGCGGGATTTAAGAGCGGAAAATGGTATGACGTGAGCTGGTTTGAAAATAATATCGGTGAGCATGCTTTGGATCCAGTCTCACCCGTGAGTCTTTCTGAATTACCGCAAGAAGAAGTCAGTCGGATTTTGAATGACTGATATTATCGTTAAGAGAGGTCTGAAGACTTTTTTGTCTTCAGACCGAAACTTAACTAGCAGTTAAAAGCCTGGCGATAGCGCACCAGGTCTTCCACCGTGATAACGCACAGACCGTGGAGGTTAGCGAAGTCGCACACCTGAGGAAGTTTTGCCATCGTGCCGTCTTCGTTCATGAGTTCACATAAGACGCCGCACGGATTAAGCCCTGCGATTCTCATTAAGTCCACTGTGGCTTCCGTATGTCCGCGGCGCTCCAAAACGCCATTGGGACGGGCGCGCAAGGGATAGACGTGGCCCGGACGCAAAAGATCTTCCGGTTTCCCGTTGGGATTGGCGGCAGCCTTAATGGTCGTCACACGGTCTTTGGCGCTCACGCCCGTCGTGCAGCCGTGAGCCGCTTCAATCGAAACACAAAAAGCCGTGCCCTGTGTATTGGTGTTGTTTTCCACCATTTGAGGTAAGCCCATGCGCTTGCAGTCTTCATCACGCATGCAGACGCAGACGATTCCTGAGCAGGCACGGATCATCAGCGCCATCTGCTCGACAGTCAGAAAGTCGGTTGAGAGAATCAAATCCCCTTCGTTTTCGCGGTTTTCGTCGTCAACCACCATCACGCCGCGTCCGGCACGAAGGTCAGCGATGGCGCGCTTGACACGCATGTAGCTGTCTGCCCCGTACTGAGCCAGAAGATTTTCAGACTGATGCATAAAGTTATCCTTTCATCAAAAAATATTGAAATGATCGCATCAGGGAAAGGGAGGACGCAGTGATATCGCGTCCTCCATGAGGAAAGCTTTTGCTCTTTCTTCCGGACTGTCACCGTCGGTATCGGGATTGCACCGATTCTGCTGACCGTGCGAGGTGCGCACGCGCTCGTGGACTGTTACCACCGGTGGGGATTTTCACCCCGCCCTGAGACTAGGCGTGATTTTACCGCTTTTTCGTTGTTTCGGTATATCGGGCACTTAATCCCTGCCAGAGTTTTCGGATATCCGACGGACTCTTCTGAGCTTTCTTAGAGCGATACTCGCAGTGAAGCAGTTCGTGCGCCAGGTGTGATCCGGGCGCCGTGAGCGTCTTTGAGTAAAGCTCAATAATCTCAGGATTATTATGCGACTCGCGCACGGGTGCCTTTTCATCAATAGCATAAAGCGCTTTTTGACGAACATCCGTGTAGAGCTGGTAGTTATTCTTCTTGCGGGGTGTGCCGCCGCCTGCAATGCAGCCGCCCGGACAAGCCATCACTTCAACAAAGTCATAGACCACATCGCCTCGGCTCATTTTATCGAGCAATGCCTGTGTTCTGGCTAAGCCGTGAACAACAGCAATGCGGATTTCACCCAAGTCCCCCAAGTCAACCGAAGCTTCTTTTACGCCTTCCAGGCCACGGGCCGCTTCAAAAATGATCGGTGCCATGCTCTTGCCGTTGTGCGTGAGCGCGTAGACCGTGCGCACCGCTGCTTCCATCACGCCGCCTGTCGTACCGAAAATAGCCCCTGCACCTGAATAGTCGGTAAAGAGGTGTTGGTCCTGCGCCATGGGCTTGCAGTTTTTAAGATGCATCCCACAGCGGCGAAGCAGTTTTGATAATTCCCGAACGGTTAATACGGCATCCACATCCGGCCCTTCTTCCCGAGCTAAAGTGGGACGCATGGCTTCGCCTTTTTTAGCTGTACAGGGCATCACGGAAATCACCCGCAGGTTTTCTCGAGCGACGTTTAACTTTTGAGGCAAAAGGGCTTTGGCTAAAGCGCCGAATACTGCCTGAGGTGAGCGCGTCGTCGAGAGATACTCCATAATCATCGGCGCGTGCTTTTCAACGTAGTTAATCCACCCCGGGCAGCACGATGTAAACATGGGAAGCGCGGCTTCTTTATTTTCCTTACGGGCTTTCAGGCGTTGAAGCAGCTCCGTTCCTTCTTCCATGATCACAACGTCGGCGGCAAAGTTCGTATCCATGACGTAATCAACACCGATGTGCTTTAAGGCATAAACGAGAAGCTCTTCAACGTTTTCACCGGCAGAAAGCCCAAACTCTTCGCCAAGCGTTACGCGTACGGCAGGCGCAATCTGCATGACAGTCACCGTTTGGGGATCATCAATCATATTGAGAACCCGGTCGGTTTGATCCTTTTCGCTTAAAGCCCCTGTCGGGCAGACCAAGGTGCACTGACCGCACTGAACGCATTTTGTGGAATCTGCCCAGCGCTTGGCTCCGGTCATCGCGACGCCTGCCATCGTGCCGAACTGATCAATGGTCAACGCACCGATTCCCTGCACCTGGCGGCAGACTTCCACGCAGCGCCCGCACCGGATGCACTTATTAACGTCTCGGACAATACCGGCAGACGAGTCATCATACTCACGCTCAGCCACGTAGCTTGAGGGAGAGGGCGTATGAGGCATCCCGATAAAAAGCGCCACGTCCTGCAGTTCACAGTTGCCGTGCCGTGCACAGCTCTTGCAGTCCTGATCGTGGTCTGCGAAAAGAAGCTGCATCTGAAGCTGCTGCATTTTGCGAACACGCTCATTGCGGGTAAAAATTCTTTGACCGGCCTTAATGGGTGTCGTGCAGGCCGTCACAATGCGTCCCGTATCATCGCCTTCGTCAAAGACTTCAACAAGACACATGCGGCAGGTGCCGGGCGTGTGATTTAAGGGCATAAACGCGCAAAGCGTCGGAATAAAGATGTCAGAGGCTTTGGCGACCTGAAGAATCGTCTGCCCTTCTGCGAAAGAAACTTTCTGACCGTTAAACCAAGCAAAATTTTCCATCTCTGACTCCTTAAACCGCTTGGTTTTGAATATGTGTGATATTGCCCGGAATCGGCAGCTGGGTGACCACACCGTAAATACGGTAGCAGCGCATGCAGCGGTTGGCTTCTGTAATAGCTTCCGTTTCCGTCATCGAAAGGTCGACTTCTTCAAAGTTGCCCTTTCTGTCTTCAGAAGACAATGTGTTGAGCTTATGGCGGGGTGCTTTGCAAAGATCAATTCTGGGATCTTTTTCTGTCATGAGTTCGCCCTTTTTAATGAGTTCACCCATTCTGCGGCGGGCAACAAAGCCGACCGACCCTCGCGTGAGGTATTCATTGATAGACTGCGCGGCAATCTGTCCCTGAGCCAGACCGTCAATCAAGGTCGTGGGACCGGTTGCAGCGTCGCCTCCCGCAAAGACCCCGGGGCGCGTGGTCGCCAAGGCTTCAGAGACGGAAATGTTGCCGCGCTTATCAAACATGATGCCGTCATCGTCACAGAGCACTTCCTGATCAAAGCGCTGACCGATTGCAGCAATAAGGTTTGTGCAGGACAAAACCGTTTCAGTGCCTTCAATTTCGATGAGTTTGCCGCGCTTGGATCCCGGGACTTTTTCTTCACGCATCTTGGCAATCTTAAGACCCGTCACTTTACCGTCTTCGCTCAAAATCTCCTTTTGAACCGACAGGAAGTGAAAAACGATGCCTTCTTCTTTGGCAGCGACCACTTCTTCGTGGTCAGCGGGCATCCCCTCTTCGGTTCGGCGATAGACAACGTGTACGGTGCCGTCCGTTAAACGGGCTGCAGAGCGTGCACAGTCCATCGCCACATTGCCGCCGCCCACGACGACAACGTCTCCTGTTAATTTAAAGGGGCGGTTACCCGTGACAGCACGCTCGACTTTTTGCAGGAAATCAATCCCGTTAAAGTAGCCCTTAAGGGTAGTGTCTTCATTTTCAAGTCCCAGGTACATGCCTTTGGAGCAGCCCACGCCCAAAAAGATCGCGTTATAGCCTCGGTTAAAGAGGTCAGTGACCGAGAAGTCGTAACCGAGTCTCTGATGGTAGAAGTAGCGCCCGCCCAATTCTTCAATCACGTCGGTTTCGCTCTCCAGCAACCCCTTTGGTAAACGATATTGTGGGATGCCCACTTGAGCCATGCCGCCCGCGTGGCTGTTGGCTTCAAAAATATCGACTTTATAGCCCTGAAGCAGTAAGTGATACGCACAGTTGATGCCGGCAGGCCCCGCCCCCACGACAGCCACTTTGGGACTCATGGGATTGGTTTCGAGCTGGGCGCGATGGAAAAGCTCTTCCATGGGACCCGTGGCGTCTGCCGCATAGCGCTTTAAGTTTTTAATGTCGACGGCGCTGTCCAAGAACTGACGGCGGCAGGCTTTCTCGCAGTAGCGAACACACACCCGTCCGCAGCTGCCTACGAGCGGATAGTGCCGCAAAAGAACCGCAGCACTCATCTCAGGCTCCCCTGCCTTAATGTAGTCAATGTAGCGCGGCACATCGACGTGAGCCGGGCACGCTTCAATACAGGGGGCGCTTAAAAGTGTGTAGTAGTCGTAGACGTTTTCGGCAACATGCTGCGCTTCAAGGATTTCTTCAGGACAAAATTGCAAAGCGTCCAAAAGCGCCACGGGAGATGTCTGACCGATGCCGCAAAGGCTCGTTTCCTTCATTTGTGTGGCAACCGCTTTGACGTACTCCCAGTCCACCTCTTTGGCCTGTCCTTTGACGGCTTTTTCCAGTGCTTCGCTGATCACCAATACCCCGATGCGGCAGGGCGTGCATTTGCCGCAGGTCTCGCGCGCTGCACGCTGATAGTAGCGCCAGAGTGAAAACGTGAGATTGGCTCTGCGGTCCATGACAAGAAAGCCTCTGTCACAGACAAAACTCATAATGGGATTGCCCGGATTAAATTGCGAAAATTGCTCCAGAGGCAGATCCTCGGGGGCAACCGGGCTGAAGGTGGATCGATTGTCGTAAAAGCGTCCGTCCCAAACGCCAAAAATCAAAGGGGTCATGAACTTTTGAGCGTCAAAGAAAAAATCTTTTTTGAGCGCCCGTCTCCTTTTTTAAACGTCGTCTGACCGAATAAAGCAGAGCAGAAAGTCTGAAATAAGGGGAAGAGAATTCTGCTCTGCATCCGTTTTCGGCTAATTTTATCAAAGCCTCTTCGGGCTCGTTTCTTAGTGGTCCGACTTAATCCCGGCTCCACACATCGTAATGAGCGTATCAGGGGTAGGACCGTAAATTTCACAGTAATGCAGGTACGCTGCGTAATTGGCAGCTGTTGTGTGTTCGCAATAAATGCCTTTGGCCGCAAGCTTGGCGCGGGCTTCAAGGATTTTATCCTCAGGCGCCGTCACAAAGCGGATATTGTGGCGATAGGCCATTTCAAGCAACTCTTTTCCGCGGGAGGGCTTGCCGATTGCAATGCCTTCAGCCATCGTTTCGCTGACCTCTACATCAGCGGGCACCAAGGCATGATTTTTAACAGCCTCATAGAGCGGATCACAGTTTTCACTTTGAAGCGCAATGATCTGCGGGAAGTGATCGATGACGCCCGAGTCCAGCAGATGTTCCAGTGCTTTAACGACTCCGATATAAAGTGTGCCGTTGCCGACAGGCACCACAATGTTGGCGGGAATTCTCCCCAGCTGCTCATAGGTTTCATAAATATAGGCTTTCATCCCTTCATAGAAGAAGGGGTTAAAGACGTGATTGGCGTAATAGAGGTGTTCATCACGCACTTTAGCTCTGCAGACATCTGCGCAATGGTCTCGGCTTCCGGGCACTTCGGTGACTTTGGCGCCGTGGGACTTAATCATGCGGATTTTTGAGGGGCTTGTGCCTTCTTTGACAAAAATCTCGCAGCCGATTCCGGCACGCGCTGCATAGGCTGCGACGGCATTTCCGGCATTGCCGCTTGAATCCTGCACGCAGTCTTTGACACCGATCGACTTCATGTGTGCCACAAGCGTTGCTGCTCCCCTATCTTTAAAAGATAAAGTGGGCATATAGTAGTCCATCTTGAGCATGACCTGATCGTCAAAATGAATGATGGGGGTCATCCCCTCGCCCATTGTGACCTCTTTCCAGGAGTCGCCATCGAGCGCCATGAAACGGCGGTAACGGAATTGGCTCCACTCAGTTTTATCAATCAGCTTTTCATCAAACTTAGGAGGCGTGAAATCCAACTCAAACAATCCGCCGCATTCGCAGCAGGGCTCTTTTGTTGTCGTCGGAACGCGTTTTCCGCAATGCGTGCACACGTAGTTCATGTTTGAAATCTCCTTAACACTCACCGTTTTCCATGAATTTCGTCCAGATAGCCGTACAGGGTTACCTTAGAAAGCCCCAATTTGCCAGCAACATACTCCATTGAGCCTTTGACGAGAAACACTCCCCGTTCATCCATGAATCGGATGAGTTCCAGGCGGTCTTCCCTGGAATTTTTCCCTTCGGCAATGAGCTCTTTGACCATAGAGTCCACCATGGTATTGACAAACTGCCGCACGCTTTCTTCTTTACCTATCGGGGGCATTGCGGGCGACTCCTGAAGAGAAGTATCTTCAGTGGCTTTCTTTTTGCCATTTAAAAGGTTTTCTGCCAACTGCATGAGCGCAGCAGCCTGAGTGGTATCAATATTGATGCACAGGGCGCCGATTAACTCATGGTTTTCATCCCGAATCAAAAGCGATGATGAGCGGATGAGCTTGCCGTCTTTTTTGAATAAATAGTTGTCGACCACGCCGTCTTCGGGGTTGCCCGCAAAGACCGCTTTTTCAATCAGGTGGTGAAAGGTCTGACCGACTTTTCGGCCGGTGACCGTGCCGTTAGCGACGTAAATCACCGAGTGCTGAGGCATCGCCATATCGTGGAGCACCACTTCAGCATCCGGAAAAGTTCTCGCAATGAGTTCGGCAACCGCCAGGTATGGAGTAAGTTTTTTATTTTGCATGAGGTTAGTTTAGATAATAATTTATTAAATGACAATAAAAAATTATGAAATCTTTATCCCTTTTTCCATTGTTATCTATATACATATAAGAATGTAGATGAGTAGAATGAAATCATTCAATTTAGATTTTGGAATTTCACCATGCTTATCGAACATCAATATGAAGACCTGATGCGGCACGTTTTTTTCCATGGCGTCAATAAAAACGACCGCACGGGCACGGGTACGCGCTCTGTTTTCGGCTACCAGATGCGCTTTAACCTCCAGCACGGCTTTCCGCTTGTGACAACGAAAAAGCTTCACCTGCGCTCTATCATTCATGAGCTTTTGTGGTTTTTAAAGGGTGACAGCAATATCAAATACCTCAAAGATAACGGTGTTTCCATTTGGGATGAATGGGCTGATGAAAACGGTGACCTGGGCCCGGTCTACGGTGTTCAATGGAGAAACTGGCGCGGAGCAGACGGTCAGACAATTGACCAAATCGCTGAGCTCGTGCACACCATTAAAACCAATCCTGACTCACGCCGCATGATTGTGACGGCTTGGAATGTGGCAGAACTTCCCAAGATGGCTCTGCCGCCCTGCCACATGATGTTTCAGGTGTATGTGGCTGACGGAAAACTCTCCTGCCAACTCTATCAGCGCTCCTGCGATATCTTCTTAGGCGTTCCGTTTAATATCGCAAGCTACTCGCTTTTAACGCATATGCTTGCTCAGCAGTGTGATCTAGAAGTCGGTGACTTTATTTGGACGGGCGGCGACTGCCACCTCTACAACAATCACTTTGACCAGGTGCGCCTGCAGTTGTCGAGAGAACCGCGTCCCTATCCGAAGCTTGTCATCAAGCGTCGCCCGGAATCGATTTTTGATTACAAATACGAAGACTTCGAGATTGTGGGCTACGATCCCCATCCGACGATTAAGGCGCCCGTGGCGGTTTAAAGGAGAAGTTGATGACGCAATTACATTTGATTGTGGCCCACGCCAGAAACGGCGTGATCGGCAAAGACAATAAGCTGCCCTGGTATCTGCCTGAAGACCTGAAAAACTTCAAGCGCACGACTTTGGGCAAGCCCGTGATTATGGGACGAAAGACCTGGGAGTCTTTGGGACGTCCCCTGCCCGGCCGACGAAATGTTGTAATTACGCATCAAAAAGACTATGTGGCAGAAGGTGCAACGGTTGTGAGCAGTTTGGATGAGGCCCTGCAAGCCGTTGCCGACGCTCCCGTCGCTTTTATCATGGGCGGAGCCCAGATTTATGAAGAAGCGATGCCGAAGGTTGAAGTGGCCCATGTCACATACATTAATGCTGACTTTGAGGGCGATGCCTACTTTGCTCCTCTTTCTGAAAAAGAGTGGGAGCTCACAGAAGAGGAAACGTTCCCTGCAACTGATGCCCATCCTTTCAGTTACTGCTTCAGAGTCTATACGCGAAAAAATGCTCTTTAACACATAGGGGTGTTTCGGATGTTTCTTGCCTGCAGAAACAAAAGAGACGCCCCTTTAATTAATAGCCCCAGAAACAAAAACTCTAAGAATCTGTGCAAAAGTGATCCCTTAAATTTTTAGCAGTTTTGAAGAATGCATTCACGTAAGGTTAAAAATTATGCGTAAAGAATATGATTTTTCTAAAGCTGTTAAAAATCCATACACGGACAAAACTAAGCGACTAATTAGCATTCTTTTGGACAATGAGAATATTGACTATTTTAAAAAGTTGTCTCTCGAATTAAATGTCCCCTATCAGACTCTGATTAATTCTTATCTCAGTGACTGCGTAGCAAAAAAATTAAAACCTAAAACAAATTGGTCTTAACAAAAAGGAGTTACATACTTGTCACGTAACTCCTCTTCTCGGTTGGACTATTTCGGATTAAATCAGCATTCCACAACGCTGACAGCCAATCCTCCGGTACTCGTTTCCTTGTACTTGGACTGCAGATCAAGTCCGGTCTTAAGCATCGTCTCAATGACTTTATCCAGTGACACATAGTGGTGACCGTCACCTAAAAGGGCTAAGCGAGCAGAATTGATCGCTTTAACGGCAGCCACGGCATTGCGTTCAATGCAGGGAATCTGCACTTGCCCTGCGACTGGGTCACAGGTCATCCCGAGGTTGTGTTCCATGCCGATTTCTGCGGCATTTTCCACTTGTTCAGGCGTGGCGCCCAACACTTGAGCCAAGCCCCCTGAAGCCATTGAGCAGGCTACACCCACTTCACCCTGGCAGCCTACTTCGGCGCCTGAAATCGAGGCATTTTCTTTATAAAGGATTCCGATTTGACCGGCCGTGAGCAGGAAGTCGCGCACACCTTCAATATCGGCCGAATCAATAAACTTCATGTAGTAGTGAAGAACGGCGGGAATTACGCCGGCAGCCCCGTTTGTCGGAGCCGTCACAACGCGTCCTCCGCAGGCATTTTCCTCATTGGCGGCAAAAGCGAAAGCATTGACCCAATCAAGAACGGCCAACGGATCGTTTAAAGAGCGCTTACTGAAATCAAGCTGCTCGTACATCTGTTTGGCACGGCGCCGCACTTTGAGGGGTCCGGGCATAATGCCTTCGTTTTTAAGACCCCGGGCCACACAGTCTTTCATAACCGACCAGAGATAGTCGAGCTGGGCATTAATTTTTTCATCGGTTTCCCACCACACTTTTTCATTGGCGCGAACGATCTGCGGGATGCTCAACCCCGTTTCACGGCACCAACGCATTAAATCCGCGGCCGAACTGATGGGATAGGGTTGAGCTTTCGTGTGAAGCGTTTCTTTGTCTTCAGTGACTTTATCGAAATTGTCCGGATCACTTTCAACAATAAAGCCGCCGCCCACGGAGTAGTAACGGCGTGAAAGAAGAACTTTGCCTTCGGCGTCCTGCGCAATCACGTGCATGGAATTGGTGTGATAAATCGCCACTTTCTCAGGACTTAAGATAATGTCGCACGAAGGATCAAAGTCGATGACTTTGCCGCTCGGAAGCGTGAGCTCATGCGTCTCTTTAATAGATTGGAGAATTTTGGGTGCAGCATCCAAGTCAACATCTGCGGGCAGCATACCCATGAGTCCCAGCTGAAAAGCGGTATCGGTGGCGTGTCCTATACCCGTAGCACCGAGACTGCCCATGAGGTCCACCCAAATGCGTGCAGTTGTTTGATCCAAACTCTTTTCGCAAAGTTCTTTGGTAAAACGAACGGCAGCGCGCATGGGACCCACTGTATGAGATGAAGAAGGGCCGATACCGACACGGAAAATATCAAAAACGCTAACACTCACAGCACTCTCCTAGATTAGCCGATGACTTCAACCCGATAGGCAGAATCTTCCCCGTCGTTAACCCACAAAAGGGATTGGGGATCAATGTGCTCAGGCACAAAAGCGCAGGCAATGAGTTTGTCACCCAAAAGACCTACAAACTGAGTCTGACTGACGAGTTCGGCCTCAGCGTTCAAAAGCGTGACCTTCTTCGGATCATCAAACCATTGAACGGCATTGTCCTGGTGAGAGCTCACCACAACCGCTTTTTTGTGCTCGGCAGCTTTCAAACGGGCTTCCGTTAAGGCTCGTCCGATAAACATGCGGGCGGGATCAGAAAAATCGATAAAGTCAGCGCCGTTTACGTCAGAGGGCATCAGATCCTGCATTTCCCAGGCAAAGCACAAGGGATGAGCCGAGGCATAGACAAGCGTCATGGCAGCTAAATCATCAAGAACGGTAATGCCCGGATGCGTGAAATTCGTAAAGGCTTCTTTTTCACCCTGAACGAGGCTCACTTTGCCGACGCGCATCACAAGCACTTCACCTTTGGCGGTCCTGATGGTCTGGACTTTACCGTCAGCCATCATCCCGTGGGGAGAGTCCGTCTGCTCGGCAAACAACAAAGCGCTTGAGACGTTAAGCGTTGTGAAGTCTTCATCAAAGGCTTTGGCTACCTGATGCATCCAGGCAAGGGTGTCCAAGGATTGGAACACCACCCGATAGTGATCGTCAGAGTCAGGCAAATGGGCAACCCAAACAAAATCGGTAATCAAACCCAAAGCATTGAGGATAAAGCTTTGACGCACTTCTCCTCGATGGATATTTTTCACATCAGCCGTAAGCAGTCTGCGTAAGAATGCAACGCCCTGCGCGTCGTTGACTTCCACCGTGTAGTAAAGAGAGTTAAGACCTTCAGGATCGTTCGGGCAAACGTAAAGCCCCATCGTGCGTTGAGCCTCTGAGGCTCTTTGACCGCTAAGTTTAATATCAGACATAGTGTTCTCGAGTTACCGATTAAGCAGCAGAATAGACGGACGACATTTTAACAAAAGCTAACTGCAATCTGAGCTTAGAAGGGACTTAAAAAATCTTTTCGTTCAGGATTTTCAGTATGATTATTGCGTCAACAGCAAGTGAAAGAATTTATATCACTATTATGATAAACGAAGAACTTTTTATTCATTGCTCAGCCCAGGAAACTCGTGTTGCCGTGATGGTGAACGGCATTTTGGAAGATTTGCATATAGAAAGACGCGCTCAGCGCGGGTTGGTCGGTAATGTTTATAAGGGCAAAGTCATGCGGGTTCTGCCCGGCATGCAGTCAGCCTTTATTGATATCGGGCTTGAGCGTACAGCCTTTTTGCATGTGCATGATATCTTTACGGCACGGCAGGATGACGGCTCATTTAAACCGATTGAATACCTTCTGCACGAAGGTGAGTCAGTGATTGTTCAGGTTTCAAAAGATCCGATCGGTACCAAAGGGGCAAGACTTACGACAACGATTTCTCTTGCCGGTCACAAATTGGTGTATTTACCCAAAGAGCCTCATATCGGTGTCTCCCAGCGAATTGAAAATGAAGCCGAGAGGGATCGCTTAAAGGCTCTCATTACTGAAGTGCGCCCTGAAACTGAAAAAGGCGGCTACATTGTGAGAACCTGCGCAGAAGGTGCTACAAGCGAAGACTTTTTAAATGACATGGAGTATTTGTCTCGTTTGTGGAAGCAGATTGCAGCCAAAATTTCCGTCTCCCCTGCCCCTTCCATCCTCTACCAGGATCTCTATCTCGAAGAACGTGCGCTTCGCGATATGGTAAATGAAAATACGACTCGCGTTCTGGTTGATGCGTGGGACGACAATATTGATAAGCTGAAAGCTTTTGCCCGGGACTTTGTGCCGACGGTAGCTGATAAGCTTGAAATGTACACCGGTGATATTCCCCTTTTTGAGCAGTATGGTATTGAAGGCGAAATTGAAAAGGCGCTTTCCAGGCGCGTCGATTTGAAGTCAGGCGGCTACCTTATCTTCGATCAAAATGAGGCGATGTCCACGATTGATGTCAATACCGGTGCCTATGTCGGCAAACGTGACTTCGGTGATACGGTCTTTAAAACCAATTTGGAAGCTGCCCGCGTCATTGCCCGTCAGCTGCGTTTGAGAAACTTGGGCGGAATCATCATTATCGACTTTATCGATATGGAAAAAGACTCCCACCGGGCAGCGGTTTTAGCTGAACTGCAAAAAGCCGTTTCGACCGATCGGGTCCATATCACGATGAGTAACTTCACTGAGCTGGGGCTCATTGAAATGACCCGTAAACGCACACGCGACTCTTTGGGGCACATTCTCTGTGAGCCCTGCCCGCTTTGCGGAGGGCGGGGTGAAATCAAAACAGCCCGCACTGTTTGCTACGAGATTTTAAGAGAAGTATTGCGTGAATGGCGTCAGTATCCCGGCATCACCGCTTTTTCGATTATTGCAAGCCAAACGGTGATTGATCTTTTCTTAGAAGATGAAGCCAATGCCTTGGATCTGCTTCAGGACTTTATCCATTGCCCTGTCACCCTTCAGGTAGAAAGCTGTTACGGACCGGAGCAGTACGATATCACCTTTAATTAATCAAATGGGCCGATTCTCTCGGCCCACTTTAACTCTCTCTCCTGCTTTAATCTGCAGCTTTAACAATCGGTTGGAATTTCGGCAGCTCAATCGTGACTATCACACCCCGCCCTGGATTAGGCTCTGCCCAAACGCGGCCTGCATGGCGCTCAGCAAGCGAACTTACAATCGAAAGCCCCAAGCCCAAGCCATGAGCTTTTGTGGATTCCAGTTTTTGGAAAAATTGCTCCGTGATAGAGTCATCCACCAATTTAGCGTTATCAATAACGCGAATCCACCAGGTATCCTCATGATCTTCCAGGCGGATACGAATGAGTTCTTCTGTTTCATCTCGCATTGCAGGATGAATTTCCGTGAAGGCATCGGCGGAATTTTTAAGTAAATTCAACAGTGCCAATTCAATTTCCCAATCATCGGCTTCAACCAGTGCTTTTTTCACGCCTTCCACCACAACAGGTACGGTTGTGCGGCCGGACTTCTCAAAGGTTGCTACGGTCTTAGCCACAATGTCTCGTAAGTCATGCTCTTCGCGCTTGACTTCATGAGGCTTGGCGTAACTTCTCACGTGATCGACAATGTCGTTGGCGCGGTCGGTGTGATACTCAATTTCTTTGAGAATCTTCACAATCGTGTCTTTATCTGCCGTGCCCTTTTCTATTCTTCTTAAAAGACCTCGCGAGTAGTTACTCACGGTAGCTAACGGTTGCTTAAGTTCATGCGCAATCATGCTCGACATCTGTCCCACAATCCCTGTTCTTTCAAGCCTTGAGATGTATTCGTTTGTCTGCTCCTGTTGCTTGGAAATGCGGTCTTTTTCTGCGAGTGCCTTTTTCAAAGCTTTCGTGCGGGAAGCCACTTCAACGGAAATAATGAGGTTATAGAAAAAGCCCGCCACAATTAAGAAAATCGCTGTAATGAAGATCGTGCGGTTTTCGCTTAAAGTACGGTAAATCGCAGAATACGTCACATTGTTATAGGGCCCGATTCTTAAGTGATACATTAAGTCATAGAGTTCTCTGAGATTTTCGGGCATGCTCCATGTTGCGCCATTGGGAAGCTTTATTCCCAAAAGAGAATTCGTCATCTCGAGAATATAGTTGCTGTCCACACCGTTTCGATAAGCGACCATGAGGCTCGGATAAGCTTCAGTGGAATGCTGGCAGGCGAGTTCCGTGACGGGCTGCGGGTTAATCACACGAAAGTCTCTTAAATGAGCCTGATTGCGAATCATCACGTGCTCAATAAAGCACGCCGGCACAATCCCTACATCAGCGTTTCCCGTTTTGACAGCGTTTAATACTTCAAGCGGATCTCTGTCGGAACTGAAAGCCGTATTTTTAAAAGCAGCCTGCCAGGAAAGATTCATTTCCGTGAAAGGTTCTTTGGCAATCGTATAACCCGTAAAGGAGTCGCCGCCTACAGCCGCTACACGGTAGGAGCCCGTGGCAATATCGGTTAAGGTGTAAATTTTTTCGTTATCGCTGCTCACAACAATCGTGGAAGCAGCCGAATAACTCGGAGACTTCGCTTGAGCGCGCCAAAGCATGGCAATGGCTTTAACTTTATCTTCAAAAGCTAAATCAGCGTAAAAATCGGCGTCACTGATCACAAAATCGATTTCACCGTCAGCGACCATTGAAGAGATCGTTTCCCGATCGAGAAACTTTAAAACTAAAAACTTATCCGAGCGCCGTACGGTTTTATCAATGGCATCAATTGTGGGTTTAAAGTACATGCGCTGCATATAGGGATCAATTTGTGTGTCAATCGCAACCACCACCTGATTGGAATTGATCCGGGAGCCGTCAATAAACTGTTTGACAGGGCTTGTCAGAGTCTGCCTTAGGATGGAGTTGTGGTCTCCCATAATGAGAGACTCCACTCCCATGGCAGAAAAAAGCACGACCATAATGGCCACGCAGGTAATAAAAAAACGCCGCATAGATTCAGTCGAAAAAAGATTTTTCTCAATATTAATTGAAAACCTTAGAATAGTAGCTGAAATTCAACATAACTACTCAATCATGGCGCTTCTTTTTCTTGAAACACTCCCGGAGACCATCACCTCCAAAACGATGCTGGTTGAAGTCTTTGAACCGCAGTTTGCTATTAAAGCTTTAAAGGAACTCAGGTGCGTCAATATCGGAGATCTCGTCAAAGCAGTCAAAAAAGGAACACTGTCGGCAATCATTGAAGACGAAAGTGATAAAAATGCATTAGTTGCCTGGCTGGGGCTCAAAGGTTTAATCAGAAACAGACAAAGTAAAAAGAATAAAGAGGGACAGGAAGAAAAACCGTTCTACCCGCCCAATCCCCGCATTAAACCGCTTGAGCGCATCAAATTGAATTTGGGGCTTGACGGCCGAACGGGCACCAATCGCGGCAATGACGAATTGAAAAACCTGGAAGCCACGGACGATCTTTCTGCGGTTAAGGCTTGGATTGCGGCACGCGCGGGCAACATCAATACTCAAGGCGTATACCGAAAAGAGGCCGAGCGGTTTTTGCTTTGGTGCACGGTCGAAAAAGAAATTGCAATGAGTTCAGTGGGTGTTTCTGAGGCTTCTGACTATTTAAGGTGGCTGGAGGAACTGGGCAGACTTGATGACTCTGACTGGGCACGGCGCTGGAAGTATCCCCAGCACGATTGGATCGGAGAAAAAAATACGCCCAGAACCAGTGAAAACTGGCGCCCTTTTAATTCGGCGCTCTCACACACTTCCCGCAAAATGGCGGTGACAGTTGTGCGGCAGCTTTTTAATTTTTTGCATAAAACAGGCTACATTTTATTTAACCCCTTTGATCAGATTTCAACCAAAGTCCCCTATCTGGAAGGAGAAGGAGCCCCGAAGGCCTTTGCCGACCGCTCTTTTACTGAAGACCAGTGGAATGCCATTTATGAATTCTTTGAATCTCAGGATGACGATGAGCGTCATGCCAGAATGGCCGTCATTTTGATGTTAGGTAAAGGTCTTGGGCTTCGCGCAAGCGAAATGCTTCAGGCACGAGCTTCCTGGATTGTGCAAAGACGAATCGATAACGATGCCATTACTGTGATTGAAGTGGTCGGTAAGGGCGATAAAGTGAGACGCCTTCCCCTGCAGGATGAACAGTTGGCTTTAATTAATCACTATTTCTCTTACAGAGATCTTCCCCATTTAGGGCTGGCTGATCCCGATACACCTCTTTTGGCTTCTTTGGGCCGGGGACGAAAAACCGGCTTAAAAATCGGTCAGGCTAAGCGCACGGCTTTAAGCCGCTCAGGACTATACCGAACGCTTGAAGATTTTTTTAAAGAGGTGGCGCAGCACGTTGAGTCTGAGCATCCGCTGGATGCCGCAAAATTCAGAGCAAGCTCCACGCACTGGTTAAGACACACGTTTGCGACGACCGCATTAAAACAAATGCCTGTGAACGTCGTACAAAATGCCATGGGGCACGCAAGCGTTGGGACAACGAGCCGGTATCTGACGCCCGAAGAAAGCGAAGTCGCCAAGGCCATGCGCAAACTCAAAGCTTTCTGAGTTATTCGAAACTTTGGTTTGCCATTGTTTTGCGGTAACGCAAAATGGCCTGCTCGATAATGAGCTGTGCGTTTAAGGGATGCGTTACCACCCGCTTCATGGCTTTTAAAGAGTCGTTGTATTTAAAGAGTTTGTCGCTCTCAACATTTGCAACTAAACGCTTAAGCTGAGGCGTAAAAGCCGGGAAATAATGAGGATTAAGTCCTGCTTTCACCGCTAAAAGGTCGTAGCTCCATCGCTCTAAAACAGGCAGCACAGCCGAGACCGGCAATACCGTGCGGCCGTCCTTGACAGCAATACGGGTGAGATCAATATCGGGCCCCTGGGCGAGCGTTTTTAAAAGAGCGAGTCTGACAGCCGGAGCCATTGAGGTAAGCGTTAAAAGCTGCTCACGAGTCTTGGCATCAATTTCATCGTTATTGCGAATCGCTTCTTCATCGGTCACAAGACACGGTCTTTCAGCTGCCCTAGCTAAAGCTTCCTCAGCATCTTCAATCCCCTGAGCTTTGAGCCAATGAAGAGCTTCTTCATGGCTCGGAGCCTTGGCTCTCAGAAGTCTGCAGCGGGATCGAATCGTGGGCAGCACCCGGTCGATATCGTCTGCAACAAGAAGAAATGTGGTCTTTTCAGGCGGCTCTTCAAGGCTTTTTAAGAAAGTTGCTGCGGCATCGGGCCTGATGGCATCGGCAGGATATACGACTACGATGCGTCTGCCGCCGTCAATATGCGGAGCCAGATTTAAAAAGTCAGTAAGCTGCCTAGGCTGATGAATCAGAATCTCGCGATAAATTTTGCGATCTTTGGCAGCGTTTGAAGGCGGCTCAAAGGGAATTCCACGCGGGATGGATTCAGCTTCGCTTACGACATAGCGCAAATCAGGGTGCGTGAAGGCTTGAGCCATTTTGCAGCCTTTGCATTCTCCGCAGGGCGTTCCGTTTTTCTTAGGATGTTCACAAAATAGGCTTTTTGCGTAAGCAATTACGAGATCAATGGTGCCGATTCCGCGGGGACCGTAAATTAAAAGACCGTTCGGAAGCGTTTCTCTGAAACTGACGAGCTCTTGAGCAAGCTCTTCCTGCCAGGGGTAGATCGCTAAGCCCATGTTGAAAACTCCTTACGAAGAATTTCACTCACGGTATCCTTATCCTGCATGCTGTTGACAATGTAGAAACGCTCGGGCGACTGTTTGGCTCGGGTGAGATAGGCGTTTCTGACGCGTGTGAAAAAGTCAAGACTTTCTTTCTCAAAACGATCTAAAGAGCGGGCCTGAGCGACGCGCTTTGCAGCCACTTCAGGATCAATATCAAATAAAACCGTACGATCGGGCTGCAGATCACCGTGCGTCCAGCGCTCCAACTCTTCCACTTTCTCGGCGGGAAAACCACGGCCGCCGACCTGATAGGCATAAGTCGCATCGGTAAAGCGGTCACTTAAGACCCAGGCGCCTCGCTCTAAAGCAGGCTTAATCACTTTTGCAATATGTTCGGCGCGTGAAGCAAAAAATAAAAGCGTTTCGGTTGAAGGGTCCATCGATACACTTAAAAGCTCTTTGCGGATCACTTCGCCCAAAGGAGTGCCGCCGGGCTCACGCGTTCGGATCACTTCCAGGCCCCGCGCTTTAAGCGTTGCTTCAATCACATCGATCTGAGTGCTTTTGCCTGCCCCGTCAATTCCTTCAAAAGTAATAAAACGGCCTCGCATAATTTATTTTCCTTTATTAAGAATATAACGGCGCACGGCGCGGTTGTGTTCAGCCAATGTTTTAGAGGGCACCAAATCCCCATTGGGCTTATTAATAAAATAGAGGTAATCGGTTTGCGCCGGGTGCAGCACTGCATGAATGCTTTCACGGGTGGGATTGCCGATCGGTGTCGGCGGCAGCCCCACAAACCGATAGGTATTGTAAGGCGTATTGCGTCTTAAGTGCTCGCGCTTAATATCGCCCCCGAATGACTCCCCTTCACCGTAAATGACGCTAGGATCGGTCTGAAGCGGCATCTTAATTCTCAGACGATTGGAAAAAATACCTGCGACAATCGCCCGATCTTCACTGCGGCCGACTTCTCGCTCAACTATGCTTGCGAGAATCAACGCTTCATAAGGGGTTTTTACCTGGCAGTTCACGCCGCGATTCGTCCACTCCTCGGTCAAAATGGCCTGCTGCTGCTCGTAGGCTTTCTTAAGAATCAGAAGGTCTGAGACATTCGCGTGAAAGTTATATGTATCGGGGGCAAATAAGCCTTCAAGATGCGTTTCTTTAGCGCCGATTGCAAATAAAAGGGCCTCAGAAGTCATCTCTGCCGAGTCATGCTTAACGCTTGATAAGGCATTAAGGCTTTTGCGGACTTCCCAGTAAGTCGAGCCGTCAGGAATTCGCCAGCTGATTAAATACGCATCGCCTTTGGCAAGGCGCTCAGTAATGCTTCCCACCGTGTCATCGGGATAGATTTGGTAGTAGCCCGCTCTTAAATTCTTGTGAGCGCCGGTTAAACGAAGAGACAGCTTAAAGTAAAAGTCGTTTACCTCAACTCCGGCCTTTTCAAGGATGCCGGGAATGAGTGAGGCCGGTGTTCCGGGCGGAACATTGAAGGTAATTTCTTTTTTAGCCAGAGCTTCATCGGTGATGGAAATTTGGTTGGCACAATAAGCCGCAAGCCCCATGACAGCCACACCGGTCGCAAGCCCGGCTATCCAGCAACGTTTATCCAACGTTTTTAATCGGTCCCAAATAATGTCTTTGTATTTAAACATCTAAAGCCAATTCGCACATTTTTTATGAAGCCTCCATAATATCAGCCTGCGTTAAATTTTGGAGAAACAAACATGCAAAATTCCGTGACGGGCTTCTGGACTCTCCCCGCTTCAGCATCCAAAGAAGGTGTCTTTCATTTAAAAGAAATGGCTGTGCTTGAAGTAACAGGCGCCGATGCCATGGCTTTTTTGCATGGGCAGTTCACAAACCACATCAATCAAATCGGCGACGCTTTCAGACTCGCTGCCTACTGTCAGCCTCAGGGAAGAATCCTTGCTTTGATGCGTGTAGTCAAAAAAGACGATCTTTTTTATCTGGTCATTCCACGTGACCTGACAGCCGGCTTCATCAAACGCCTCTCAATGTTTATCCTCAGAAGCAAAGTGTCTATTCGCTTGGCTGATGAATTAGCTGTTTTCGGCGTTATTTTGCAAAACAAACAACTGCCGGACATTGACCATGCCGTTATTGACAATGATATGGTTATCGGTCGAGTCAGCAATTGGAGTAACCTTCAAAGGGCTCTTTTGGTAGCTAATCCTGAAAAAGTTTTAAATCAGATGCAGGTCACTGAGGATTCTGCGATGTGGTTTCTTTCTGAAATTGAAACAAGCACACCTTGGGTATTTGAAAAAACTAAAGAAGCTTTTATTCCTCAATGGATTAATTTGGATCTTATCGGAGGCTTGGTTTTTGATAAGGGATGTTATCCGGGTCAGGAAATCATCTCTCGGATGCAGCATTTAGGTAAAACGCCTCGCCGTTTGGCATTGCTTAAATCCGATTCAAAAGTCCTGGTTGAACCCAAGTCAGATGTTTTCTTAAATGGTGAAGCGGTCGGTCAAGCGGTCATGAGTGTACAGCTTCATGGCAAAACATTGGTTCTGGTTTCTATGTCTGATAAAAATAGCGGTCAGAAAGATGCTTTTGAAATAAAGAATAAACAATTTTTGAGGCTATACGATAAATAGTAGAACGAATCAGCTTGTCTAATTGATTTTTTAATTCAAATTTTAGAAAATCCGAACTGTTATATGATTCCATCATAAGAGGGCGACCAACATCAAAAGTAACCCACCGGCATAGCCGGTGGTTCTTCATATGCGCCTGAAAGGCTTTGGTACCAGCCGCGCCCAACTAGGCGCATATCGGTCTGTCACTCGCATTCCATTACCTGCCACCCGTAAACGGGTCTCCCTCATACGACAGACTCAGCTGGTCTCCCAATTTATCTTCTTCTAGCTGTTGCCTTATATAGGTTGCTATCTTCTGTGTATTTTTTCCCGTCGTATCAACGTAGTACCCTCGGCCACCAGAATTGCCTGTTCCGATATTTGAATTTCAGATTCCCAAACTGGTCGTAGATCATTAAACTGCTTTTGCCTTTCAAATACCCTATCACCGCTGCCACTGACATTTTCGGCGGAATTTCCAGCAACATATGAATGTGATCCGGGCAACACTCCGCTTCGACAATGTTGATTCCTTTCCATTCACACAATTTCCTTAGAATTTCTCCTATCGCTCGTCTTTTCTCTGCGTAAAAGACCTTACGACGATACTTCGGCGCAAACACTATGTGATATTTACAATTCCATTTAGTGTGCGCTAAGCTTTTGAGATCACTACTCATGTGATAACTCCTCTCAATTGTTTAACTAGTTGCGTTTGACAGACCGCATACTTGTTCTATCAAATTGAGAGGAGTTTTTTTATTGAGGATAATTACGCAAAGCTTTAAGCTTTTTTGAACTCCCCAGCCTAGCTGGGGGTTTTCTAATGACAGAAAAAAACCGCTCGGGTTTCGAGCGGTTCAAAGGAGTCTAGAGCGCCTTATTTTGCTTTGTACTCACGCAATTTTTCCTTGCCGTACATCGCGGTCATGGGTTTCCCGTCCGGACCGATGGTGCCGCGGTGCATACCGGCGGAATTCATCGGGAAGGCGTAGTGACCCTTGCGATCCAAGATAATCAAGCCACCGGTGCCGCCGATGGCGCCGACATCCTTAATGGCCGCTTCGCCGGCTTTTTGCACATCAGGACCCTCGTACTTGTAGTGTACGGAAACGTTGTAAGCGGCAGAAGTACGGATAAACATTTCACCGGAACCGGTTGCGGAAACAGCCACCGTGTCGTTGTTGGCATAGGTGCCGGCACCGATGATGGGGCTATCGCCGATACGACCGAAACGCTTGTTGGTCATGCCGCCTGTGGAGGTGGCAGCAGCGAGGTTGCCGTGTTTATCCAGCGCAACTGCGCCGACCGTTCCGAATTTGTAGTCGTACATCAAAGGATCGATGTAGAGCTCGGCATTGGAAGTTTTCTTAGCGCCGTCGTGATCCAACAGGATTTGTTCTTTTTCTTGAGCTTTTTTCAACTGATCATAGCGATGTTGGGTGAAGAACCACTTGGGATCGACGATTTCGGCACCATTGGCCGCACAGAATTTTTCTGCGCCTTTTGAAGCCATCATGACATGGGGCGATTTGGTGCGAACCAAGTCAGCGCAATTCACTGGATGCTTGACGTTGGTCACGCCGGCAACAGCGCCTGCTGTCAACGTCTTGCCGTCCATAATGGAGGCATCCAACTCGTTTTTCCCTTCATTGGTGAAAACGGCACCGCGACCGGCGTTGAAAATGGGATTGAGTTCCATTTGGTTGATAGCAGCCTTTACCGCTTCGACGGAAGTGCCACCGCGATTGAGCACTTCATAGCCTGCTTTCAAAGCCGCCTGCAGACCTTCGTGATAGGCCTTTTCTTCTTCAGGCGAAAAACGGCCTTCGACGATATTGCCGGCACCGCCGTGAATGACTAAGCGGAAATCATCGGCAGCCAAAGCCGTGCCGCTAAGCGCAAGTCCAAGAGATAGTGCAACAAGTGTTTTGCGCATTGTTGTATCCTTTCTGAAAGATGCGTTAAAATGATCTTTAAGTATATCTAATCAGCCATTGAACACTTTGTTAATGTCGCTTTGTGCCGTTAGTTCATGTCAATGAATGACGAAAAACAATGGGAATATGCACCACCAAAGCAAACTCGTCTCATAAAGCGGCAAGTAAGCAATACCCTCTTCAATCTTTAAGTGCTTATCGGCAAAACCTTTGTTAAGGTGACGCGGTTTTAGGACAGAATGATAAAAAAGCGCCTAAAAATTAGGCGCTTCAGACTGTTGACTAACCCGGGTTTTTCGTTAAATCCGGGTTAATTCTTTCTAAAAATTAAATGACTAGGCAATAATAGGTCAACTCCGTTTTATCTTGAGTATTTGCCAATTGTCTAAAAATCCATTTCCAAGGCCCATTCTGCAGGGCTTGTCGCGCTAAAAAATTAAGTGCATCAACCCGCTATCCGGGTCATTCGGATCTCTCGGTCCAAACAGACTTTCTCTTCGGTGCATAATCAGGGCAATCTTTTTCATATTTTGACACGCGGCCGTCAGCAGGCACTGACCCCTGACTTTATTCAAACCTCGGTATCTTGCATATCGCAACCCATGCATTTCTTTACTGTCGGCAAAACTTCTTTCCACCGTTTCTTTCCGGCGCTTATAGATTTTTCCCCACCCGTGTTAATCGGTGACTGTCTAACTCATCCACGTAGTTTTGCCAAATGTGACGGCTGACTGTTTTATATTGAGCCGTCGTACAACTGGCTTTTAAGGGGCATCGTTGGTATATACCACATTTCGCTTTGTAATAACCGTACCCATTTCGATCAATCGTGGTCAGACTTAAGACTTTATTAGCCGGACCAATGAATTATTCAGCCCCCCCCTTCTTAAAAGAAAAATTAAGTTGACAGGGTTATGCCTTTCTTTAGGTTTGATTTTTAGTCCTTATGCAATTGGACAAATCCAATATGACGATATAATTAGTGATCCGTATTTTTTTGAAAATTCAGAAGACTATTCCTATTTAGGGAAAATTTTAGTTCAAGCACGTCCAGAAGGACTTCATGGTGACTCTGCACCTCATAGATCAGAATATGATGCTCCTTTGCCAATTGTGTCTTCGCAGTTAGAGGCATATTTCGAATCACCTACTAAGATTTTCGACGATAAAGCAGTTCTTTCGATTGATGGAACTACAACCGCTAAAGCATTGTTATCTTTGAAAAGTGCTACAACAGAAAAACAGGAAGTAACAATTGAAAGCTATGGCAAAGGCTCAATGCCAAACGCCAATATGGTACCGAATCTAAGCGCAATTTTCCTCTCTGATGCTGCTGATAATGATTATTATCTAGCTTCATTTAAGGTTGATAATTTAACCTTAAATGTAAATGTTAAAAGTGCTAAAGTTAACGATGACGGGAATTTTAAATATGGTGGTGGTGCCATTACGAGTGAAGTAAATGTTGACGAAGGTGCTACATCTAACTCCACAGATGTTTTAGTTTCATTTAATGATAGTAATGTAAATATTGATCTTGATATTGCCAAAAAGAAAGTCACTCGCTCTGGAGAGAAAAGCTACGTTGCCGTATTTTATTGTCTGGAAATGATAGAGGCAATGACAGTTCTTCTGGTCTTAACATTGACAATAGAGATCTTCTCATTAACTCTGATCTTCAGGGGATATTTTTACAGAACGCTTATTTAAATATCACAAATCACTCTAACCTCACCATTCACGCAGGTCGTGGACACCTCGAAAACGGTATTTCAATTTCTTCTGACAATAGTTACGAAGGTGCCGGTTTGTATTTGGTAACATCTAAGTGGAGTAGTGAAACAAAACCTACAAAGTATGTATATAACCTCGCGGGAAATCAGATTTATATTGAGGGGCTCGATGGAATTTATATGGAGACGTATACATACGGTAGACGTAAGACTCCCTTAGATATGCATTTAAACTGGACGGGACCCAAATATCACAGGACAGCCTCTATAACCTAAAATAGTTATAGAG
>UQYP01000007.1 GCA_900545335.1 uncultured Sutterella sp.
CATTTCGTTGCTCTTTCGAGCTGACGAGTTTGAGAATTATAAGACTCAAATTCGTTTTGTCAAGTGTTTTTGAAAATTTATTTTTAACTTTCTTTTCACTTGACTGCTTGTGCTTTCGCTCAAGCAGGGTGTGGAATCTTACACTCGGTTTTTTCCACTGTCAAGAGCTACGTGATGGAATTTTTATCAACCACTAGATCTGGACTTTTGCTCCCTCAGAAGCAACGGATTGCGTATTTTAACCCTGTTTTTAGCTTTGTCAAGACATTTTTTCAATATTTTTCTTCGTTAATCTGTCACTCTTTTTCAACACTTTGAATTCCTTATTCTTTCTCCAACTCAAACAGAAATTAAAGCTGCTGCCAAAGATTCAAATCCATCTATCCCATTTATTGCATCGGGGGCTTTCGCCCCCGGTTTTGCTTAATGTTTAAATAACTTACCCAAACCCTCAATCAAACGCTTCGGATCCTTGACTGCTTCCTCAACTGCAGATTGAATCCCGGCCTTCAATGCCGCTTCGATATCAATCCCATAACTCGGCGCCTGTACCGTACCTCCTAATTTAATCGGAACTGTTACTCGTCTGCCGTCTACACTTGTTGCTAACTTCGCAGTGATTTCCCCGGCTAAAGCATTGTCGATCAAACCGACCTGAACATTTCCGTTTACTTCCGCCACATTCGTTTTACCGCTTAATGTCTTCACATTTAACAGGCCGTTACCGACTGTGGCAGTGGCATTTAATGCTGTAAACCGAGTTTCATCCTGAGCATTCATGATTAAACCCTGGACCCTCTTGGCTTTTACTGCTGCGGCCACTTTTTCAAGTGAAATACCCTTGAGTACTGCATTATTGGCCGATGCCGACATCTGCCCGTTCGCAGTCTTTAAAATACTCGTCTGATCAATTCCAATACCATTGAGTTTTACATTGGCGTTAGCTTTTCCGTAAAACATCACGTTACTGCCCAAAGACCGAATGAGCTCTTCTGTATCCAGTCCGGTCACGTTGACATTTAAAGCCCATTTTTCTGCAGTATTAATTTGTGCGTTGCCGGTTACTTTCCCTGAGCATGTTGTTGCAACCAGGTTATTCATACTCAAGACGCCTTTCGACAACCCTAAAGTAGTGTCCACTCCGTTTACAGTTAAGCCCTGATACTTCAATGATTTGACGTGAACTCCCACTCGTCCGTTGGCTTTATTGAGTACATCAAGTTTTTGCACAGGTGCTGCGTAGGCTTTACCGATAAAGTCAATGTCATTGAGGGCCGCTTTCTTAGCATTATTGCCTTCTTGAGTAAGCCACTTATCCAACACCAGCGATTCAAGTTCTACCTTCCCTGTCACATTGGGAACTGAGAAACCAGTAACCTGTAATTGAGTTTGCCAAGGTGACTTATCTAAAGTACCTTTCAAATCAATACTTAATTTTTCATTCGCCGCCAGTGCCACCGTACCGCTAAATGGCACTTGTAACGTTGAGGTTCCGATGCGGGATTGAATTTCTCCGCTCAAGCGCTTACTCTGCATAGTGAGCTCTTTCACAGTACCGGAAAAGTCACCTACTGCATTAGCTTTCAAACCTTGCGCATCTGATACATCGACGGTTAACCCTTCGACATTCCACGTCTGCATCTGTTTGGTTTGTGCACCCGCCAAACCGACCTTTATACTGATGTCATTGATTTTTGCAGTAAGAGCTGCCGAACTGGCTCTTACATCTTGTTGACTGTATTTCAATGACGAAGCTTTAAATTCCGCAGAGGCTGTTGTGTCTTTTTGTTTAACCGATAAAGTTATTACGGGTTTCGTCAATTCAGCGGCTAAAGTCTCGACATCGTAAGTCACCGATGAATCTAATGAAATCTGACCTTCTATTCCCTGAGTTTTTTCAGCGAAATTGGTACTGAATTTCACAGGAGTGGTTCCGCTTAATCCCACAGCTCCAGTCGTAAGATTTAATGAATTGACGGAATAAATTTTTTGATTCTGTAAACCATAAACCGTCAAGCCTGAATTTTTAATTTCCAAGCTGGCAATTTCCAAGCTATTGATAAAAGATGATCCCTCTGAGGAAGTTTTGTCAGCTTGCGATTTTTCCTCTGTTGATTGATCTTTTGCAGAAGAAGCCTGCGCTTTTTGAAGAACGCGGGCGGCATTAATTTGTCCCTGCAGACCATCAATCACAATATCGTCAAATTGAACGTCACCCTTCAGCAGCGGTAAAACAGCCACCCCTACCTGTGCCCCTTTTAATGTGAACTGGGCTTTTTCACTGCCTTCAAATGACAAAGATGTCGGAGGCAGTACCAACTGAACTTTAGGGAAAAATTGAGTCTCTAGATTACCCTGGAAAACCAAAGTTCGATTAAAGCGATTGGCAACTTCTTTTTTGAGCTGCTCTGCAATGGTTTCATTATCTAAAAAATAAGTTGCTGCCGCCCAAAGCGCACCGAAAGCAACGGCGATTACAACAACAACGGAGATCACGATCTTACGGAACATACTGCACCTCCGCACATAGTTCGTCTATGCGATTTAGTGTAGTACATTACCGAGACAACGCAAACCTAAATTTGTTCAAAAATGTACACAAAAAAAGCTGCCGAAGCAGCTTTTTCGTAAACCGTTTTTTAGGGTCTCAGAGAAGCGACCGCTCCGGTTTGTGTTTTACGCCACTTAGCCACTGCGTCAACACAATCCGGCACCAAAACCGGACCGTTATAGATAAAGCCAGTAAAGAGTTGTACCAACTTTGCACCGGCCTGCATCTTTTCAACAGCGTCTTCACCCGTCATCACACCGCCGCTGGCAATAATCGGCATCGTTTCCTGCAGATGTCGATAAAGAAGATCAACGACTTCAGTAGAGCGGGCGCGCAAGGGTTTGCCGGAGAGACCACCGGTTTCTTCACAGTGCGGCATACCGGGAATAGCATCGCGGGAAATGGTGGTGTTTGTGGCAATAATGGCATCAATGCCGAAACTCACCAACTGATCAGAAATTCTCAAAATGTCATCGTTTTCCAAATCCGGTGCCACTTTAAGGGCGATCGGCACATATTTACCCTGGTTTTCATCAACCAGGCGCTTGCGTTCATCGGTAATTGCCGTCAGTAACTTATTCAATTCCGCATCAGCCTGCAGACTTCTTAAATTCTTAGTGTTCGGAGAGGAAATATTAATGGCGATGTAGTCTGCGTGGTTATAAACCTTACGCAAGCAAATCAGGTAATCGTCAACGGCCCGCTCAATCGGCGTGACAGCATTTTTACCGATATTAATTCCCAGGATGCCTCCGCGGCTTCTGAAAGCAGCTGCACTGCGCAAATGTTCCAAAACCTCATCGACACCGTGGTTATTGAAACCCATACGATTGATCACGCCTTCAGCAGGAATCACGCGGAATAAACGCGGTTTGGGATTACCCGGCTGAGCTTTCGGAGTAATCGTCCCGACTTCAACGTGACCGAAACCCAGTCCGCCGAACGCGCTCACACGTTCGCCGTTTTTGTCCATCCCTGCTGCCAAGCCGACAACATTAGGAAAACGAAGCCCCATCACTTCAATCGGATCTTCCACCGGGTCACGAGTCACTAATTTGGTCACACCAAGATTAACGGCCCAATCCAAATTGGCCATGATGACAGAGTGGGCGGTTTCGGGATCCATGGAGAAAAGAATTTTGCGAGCGATGGAGTAAAGCATGTTGTCTCTCTTATATCGAAAAATCAGTTTAATTTGCCTAAAACGGGCATGATCATCGAATAGGTTATTGTACCCGATAAAGTATTAATACGCTTTGAATATAGTTGCAAACCGTGACGTAGAAATTTCAGTCGTCGAGCCGGTAACTGTGCAAACTGAATTTACCCAGACGCCGATCATCAAAAAAATGACGTAAAGTGGTTTTTACTGTTGTAAAACTGATTTCATCCCATGGAATCTCGTCTTCTGAGAAAAGTCTCTGCTCCATGGTTTCCTCACCGGGCTTTTTCGGAACTTCATTAATCTGAGTAAGAAAGAAAAAATGAATCTGACTGGCTCGCGGAACGTCAATGACAGTAAAAAGAGAGCCGTTTCGAGCCCAACCGCCGGTTTCTTCATGTGTCTCCCGGAGCGCTCCCTCAAGTAGCGTCTCATGCACTTCCATAAATCCGGCCGGCAGCGTCCATTTACCTTTTTGGGGTTCTATAGCCCGCCTGCAAAGTAAAACACGGTCACCGCAAACCGGGACAGTTCCAACAACAGGGATAGGATTCACATAATGAATATAGCCGCAGCCTTCACACATCTCCCGAACATGCACGTCATCCGAAGGACATTTAATAACCATCGGATGACCGCACATCGGACAAAACTTAAAATGAGGCGCGTCTATTGTCTTCATACTTAACGTTCTCTCGGATAGGGACGCCACTCGGCTCCTTTTTGACGTATGTAATCATTTCCTCTGTATGTTAATACAACAGACTGACCGTTTTCGGATACCGGGTTGGTTTCCGGCAAGTCACGCACCAACTCTTCGAGAGGAACACTGCCGCCGTCCTTACTGAAATAGTTTTGAGACAACACGCGGCCGATTAATGTACTCATAGCCATGTAACTGGTATTACCCGTGACATGAATGGGTTCTTTGGGTAAATCTTTAATACCAAAAAATTTCACCATCATCGGCACTTCCGTGATCCGCATACTGGGAATATCACGCAGACGCGGAGCCTGAATCCTGTCACCGCGTACAGCGGCTCCGTGTTCCGGCACAACAATCAGCATCACTTTGCGGCCCGAGCGATCCAGTTCATGCATAAAAGTTTGCAAATCGTTTAAGAAGCGGATGGCTCTGGGCTTAAATTCTTCCCAACGGCTCTGCCTGGGCAAACGATTGCCGTCATGCAAAGCAATGAAGTTAAAAAGTGTCACATGACGCTCTGAACTCTTATCTCTTGCAGTCTTTCTTTGCCAATCACGCATCACGGCCAAGTCGTCAGAAATTTCTTCATCATCAAAAGCCATGTAGCGAACCGGATACTTACCCGTACTTTCCAGAGGCGCCATTAAACCGGCTTTATCGCGAAGGGTTTGAACATAATTGTCATACTGCCCCTTATGATCCAAGTACAAGTGTTGGCGGAAACCCAGCTGATCAAGGCGATTCATGATTTCGCACTCGGGGCGTCGTCCGTCGTACAGCGAGTTATGGTCAACCTGACCGCAAACAGCATTTAATAAACGCAGCGTTGCCGGACCTGAGTAAGAGGTAGCTGAATTGAAGTGATCGAATCTGATATTAAATTCCGACAATACCGGATGATTCATTAAGTCAGAGGCAATCAAATCGTCGTTCGACAAAGAGCAGATATTCATCAAAATAATTTCAAACGGTGTGTCATTAGCTGACAAGCCTTGAGGAAATTCTGCGCGGCGTCCTTTTTCGTAGTCCAAAAATGCCGTATACCACTTATCAATCGTCTCAGAAGTGATCGCTGAAGGGTCTGCCGGCGTTTCAGTCTGCTTCATTTCCGAAGAGGGAGCTTCTTTTGTAACCTCTGCCACCTGAGTCGGTACCGGCTGTGTTTTCCAAGCGACATAGTAAGGTTCAACCACCAGGCACAAGAAATACACCACGGTCAAGACACTCAGACGAATCCAGTTTTTCAGTAAGCAATAAAGTAAAACAACGGCAACGCCTGCCGCAAGCATCTTGACGTTAATAAAATCAACGGCCAACTGTGCAATATAAACAGCGGAGAAACCGGCGATATTTTGAGCATTACTGAAAATACTCTCCGGTCCCGGCAGCCAGCTTTCCGAATAAGCAAGAAGCACAGCAGCAACAATCGCAACTGTCGTTTGAATAAAACTCAAAACCCTGTTTTTAAACGGCACCAATACAAAAAGCAAAAGCAAACCGTTGTAGAGCAGGTTTAAGTTCAAATATTCATAATGAGCAAGCGCAAACTTCAGAATGAAATAAACATTCCAAAGTCCGAGCCCTCTGAAAGAAAAAACGCTGGATTTTTCTTGCGTATCGCCTGACATTATTTATCCGTTCTTAATGTTGTTTTTCTTGATTGGGGAAATAAACCCGACCGTCCTCATCGAATGCAAAGTAACCCTGATCGAATCCCATACCAAAAAGAGTCAAAACATTGCGGTAATAGTTTTCCTTTTCAATGGGAGAGGTCGCCAGGATCGTACGAATCAAATCCGCAGACTTATCTTCTCCGAGTAGCTCCAGTAGGCAGGCACCGAACCCATCCCATGCAGGCTGATTGATTTTCAATGTATTCACGTCAATCTTCTCAGGCGGCATATTCAGCTGACGGGTGATCTGAATCATCGGCTCAAAATGAGCCTTTAATTCCCGATAGACAGGATCCTTGGGCGACATCATCCCGGCCCAAAGATAGACTCGAATCGAGTTATAGCTGCCAATGGTATTGTCAATATTGTCAACAGGCACCAATTCCCCTCGAGCTGAAAAAGTCGCCCAATCAGGAGAAATACCGGCAGGAGCACTGCGAATCAATACCCGCGCGGATCCCTCAAACACATCCAGCCAATACTTATCTTCTAGTGCGAAGCGTTTCAGAAGAAAAAGCGGATAGTAACTGGGGTTGAGTTTAACCTGACCATCGTGCTCAAAGCCGACATGTCCCGGCAAAAGCACTTTACCCAAGTTATCAATATCACGAACCTGAGTTTTCAAAAGCTCCAGCATGGCGTGAGCTTTTGCTGTGTAATCCGATCGATTCCAAAGGCGCCCTGCTTCCAGCAGACAATAGGCAATCCACATGTCTGAGTCTACAGCGTTATTGGTATCCAAGATCGTCCATTGAGAACCGTTGTTTCCCCAAAGCCATGCTGCAAAATGCTTCGTAATGTCTCCGTTTGAGAGATTATTTTCAGTCCACGCGAGCAGATCGTCGAAAGTCTCGCGATCGTTATCCACAAGCGCGAAAAACATGGCATAAGACTGACCTTCCGAGGTGGTCACTGACCGGGTGTCGCTGTAGTCGATCACGCGGCCATTTTCAATGCCCACTGCCTTAAAGTCATTCCACATCGGCCACTCGGCCAACGCTGAAGTACTCATGCCAAATGCGAGTGTCATAGCCAAAATTAATTTTTTCATTTTGCTCGTCCTCTCACCCACAGGCGCATGAAGTAGAAAATGCCGGTCCCCACTAACACAGCGCAAATTAATGCACACAAAACCAATAACAAGGGATAATTACTCATTGTTTCCCAAATCTTGTGATACCAAGGCAGATCTCCGATCGTATAGGAGTCTCCGACCTTAAAATCAACAATGGACTGCCCGTTAATAATCGCTACAGAACCTGAAACCGTAGCCATGGAAGAGGGGCTTTTGAGTTTTTCATTCAGTAAATAACTGCCGGCCTGCCCTTCGCTCAGCAAAGCCACAACCGTACGATCCGAATCAAACGGAGACTGCAGAGAAACAATGGCACCCACACCGCCCTGCGGGCTGAAAAGCACTTCTTCGGGCTGCATGACTTTTTCACCCTTAAGATTATCGGCAATAGCCGTTTGGAGAGTTTCGGCATTGTCTTTCTTAAAGTCGGGCAGCGTAATCGGCATTTCACCAATGAGCAAAATATCTTTATCGTCCACAATATCTTCATTAGGGCGATCAACAACCGTCAATTTTGTTGCAACAGCGCCTGTCACCGCAGCGATTCGGGCCGTAGTATTTAAAAGTGTCGTCACTTTATCTGCCGCAGCCTCTTTAGGAATCACCGCAACCGTGCGGGAAAGATCAGCAAAAACCGAATACGGGTAAGCACTTTGGGTAAAAAGCGTCAGGTTCGGCATTTCTGCATAGTGGAAAAGGCCGTTTAAGGTCATAGTTGACGAGGGGTCGATTTCCATCTGGTGCGGCAAAAGCACAACCGATTTGCAATTGTCAGGAGAACCCTCTGAGAGCTCACGCCGATATACAACTTCAAAACTCAAATCATTTTGAGCGGCCAAAGCCAGTGCTTCCGAAGGGCTCGTAGCAAGCGGGCCGTTAAAAGAAGGCAGGCGCATTTCACGCTCACCGCTGCTGCTTTGATGTGAAAGGTTGACTGAATCAATCAGATAATTGTTGATTCGCATGCGAAGCTGCGCCTGATCGCCCCCTTCCGGCTTCGTGTAGCGGTATTTCAGATTAACATCCAGTCCGCCTGTCCCCACCATATAAAGGTCCGGAGCAATGCTCATAGGCATATGAACCGGCGGCGGAGCATAACCTCTGGAGGTTAATTGCCCCGGATACTGCATAATCCTAGAAAAGGCAATCGTTTCATCAATCGGCACCCAATTCGGCGCATCATAAGCCTGGCGGTTCTCAGGTTCCTTAAAGTCCTTAATCGGCAGCTTGTCACCGATTAAAACATGCTCGCCTGATGCCAGAGCTTTCACAGCAACGACCAAATCTGCTTCATCACGCCCGGATATCACAAGCATCTTATCGCTGAGACTTTCCGGTGCATCCATCATCAGAATCTGCGGGCCGTCAGCCATAGGCAGATCGCTTAAAAAGCTCGGACGGCTGGAATTGGTCGCAAAAACAAAAAAGTGCCCGTCTGTCGGAACCCGATCGTAGTACACAGGAAAATCCGCTCCCCGCCATTGAGTGTATTTTCCGACTAAAGACGACAGAATCGCTGCTGCTTTCTTGGTCTCATTGTCCGGAGCTTTGGCAAAGACAACCGGTATGACTGATGCATTATTGGTGTAGGTATCAATAAACGGAGCCGGCCAGCGCGCTAAATCATTTGCAATTTTGACTTTTTGCTTAACCAAGGACAGAGTGCTTTTTGCATCAACATCCAACCATAAAGTTTCGCTCGAAGGTCTTTCGCAAATATTTTGATAGTGTCCGACAAATTCCAAAGTAATCTGATTGAGTGACTTAATCTGTTTGGGATCCAATGTCACCTGAGTGCGGTAAAGCTTGCCTAAAGCATCTGCTGTAACAGGGACGGAGTGCTGGAGCTGTTCATTCAGATAAACATTGATTTGAGAACGAACTGGAATCAGTGCAGGAGAAGCGGTAAAAGCCAAATTTAAAGTCGCAGAGGACACCAACTCATCGGCACGCACCCCAAAGTCCAAATACTGAATGTTATTAATTCCGGTTAAACGGATGCGGGTTGCCTGACCGCCCGGAACCAATTGCAGCAAACCGGTCTGTTGAGTAAAAGAGCCGGTTACATCGGTGCGCCAAACGGGGGCCACCGTTGAAGCATCATTGAGAGCCTGTTGGGCCAGAGCTGATGCTGCCGACAAACTCAACAGAGCTGAACTGACCAAAACTACAGATACTTTGGATAAATTCACTTTAGACACTCTTGAGATTTATGATTTATTTGAGTTTAGCGCACGAGCAGCCCGTCTCGGCCAAAAGCTCGTACACCAGGAAATAAGTTTCGGAACAATTTGTAACTTGCCCGGAAGAAATTCAATCATTGACCGATAACCGTACCACGCAAGCGAACCGAGTTTAAGAAAACCCACCCACATACGGTCATCAACATGAGATTTTTCCGGCATCCACATGCCTTCACGGGAGAATGTGCAACGGTTGAAAGCCCGCTCGGCTTCATAGTCATCAAAGCACAGACTCAGTTCTACCGCGTTACTGGCCTCACAAGCCAAGACATTAGCCTTAAAGCAATAATACTTGCCCTTGTAAGTCGTCAAAAGGCGAACCGCTTCACCCGGCGAGAAAATGCGAGAGCAATCGGCCAACTGCAAACGAACTTCCGTTTGTGAGTATTGAACCATTGTCGCCTTGTAATTGACATCTTTATCATCACAAATATTTACATCAATTTTGCAATGAATTCTCGGGAACTGATGTGTTTGCACTTCTTCAACAGCGACTGCCATGGACGCACCCAAAATCATCAGGTTGTAGGCAATCCAGCCCATATTGATCACAAGGGTCAGGTACTCCGGATTAGGATCAAAGAAGGCTTTATAAAAACCGATGAACAGTCCGATTAAATTTAAAGCGATCAGGAACAAATAGGGCTTTGAAACGGGCCAATCCAGATACTTTTCTCCGATTGTTCCGCCTTTAGCCGTCACATTGAATTTCCCCTTATGCGGGAAAATCAGCGCAACAGTTGTAGGCAACAGAATGTACCAGGACAAAACCGTTTCATAGACTCCGCTTAAGAACGGATAGCGATAGCCTCTTTGCAAAATTTGATTCGTTAATGCCGAATGAATCATGTGAGGCAGCACGTATGCAAAAATAGCTGCCGCCGTTGCATAGATAACGTAAACATTGGCAAACATGTAAGGCAAAGGCGCAACCAAAAAGATGAGGCGAGGCAGGCCGTGGAAGAAGTGAAACATTGCATTGAAAAAACACAGCCGCTGCGGCAGCGTCAACCCCTTACCTAAAAAAGGATTATCCAGCCTGAAAATTTGAATCATACCGCGTGCCCAACGGATTCTCTGACCGATATGAGCTGCCAGCGTTTCAGTGGAAAGCCCTGAAGCCAAGGGCAAATCAATAAATGCCGAAGACCAGCCTTTGCGATTTAACTTTAGCGAAGTATGCGCATCTTCTGTTACTGTTTCCACAGCAATGCCACCCACTTCTTCGAGCGCTTTTCTTCTCATCACAGCACTTGAACCGCAAAACATCGTTGCGTTCCAGGTATCGTTGCCTTTTTGAATGAAGTCGTGGAAAAGTGAATTTTCAATTGGAATCGTTCGATCCAAATGAAGGTTTTTCTCAAAAGGATCCGGAGAATAAAAGTGGTGCGGCGTTTGAATAAGCGCAATCTTCGGATCTTTAATCAACCACCCCATTGTTTTGATGAGAAAATCAGACGAAGGCACGTGGTCGCAGTCAAAAATTGCTACAAACTCTCCGCTCGTAACAGTCATGGCGTGATTGATGTTACCGGCCTTGGCATGTTTGTGCTCTTCGCGCTTAATGTACCCGGCACCGACTTTGTGAGCGAATTGTTCAAATAATGGACGGCTGCCATCATCGAGAATATAAACGTGCAGTTTCTCGGCGGGCCACTGCAAATTAAGCGCAGCGAACACCGTCGGCTTCACCACATCAAGCGACTCGTTGTAGGTGGGAATAAAGATATCCACATGCGGCCAAAGACTCTCATCAACAGGCATCGGGTAGGGTTTTCTGTCTAAAACCCAACAAACCTGGAAGTATCCCAATACCATGACAACGAAAGCGTAAAGTTCAGCTGCAAGCAACAGACAGCTGAGGAAAATTCCCATCGGGGTATCGGTGTTCAAAGTTGATGTGCAGCGCCACCAGAGATATCGCCCCGAAACCACCATGGAGATCACGAAAAGAAGCATCAGCGTTATACGTGCTTTAATTTTTCTTAACGCCAAAGCCGACAGCAGCATCACGGAAAGAAATACCACCTGTCCCTGAATATTAAAGGGCTGAGTGATACATAAGATGGCCAATGCAGCTGCTAAACCGCCCAGAATCCACAATAGTGCGAGCTTAACGGAACGGGGGAGTTCTTCCCCTTTTTTATCAATGGTATCTAAACTTTTATGATTGCCGTCAAGCGCCAAAGCTCCGTAATGCCCCACCAAGTTGCCCAGTTGGGTTAATGCATCGGAAATTTTTCGACTCAGCCAAACCAATGCATTCCAGAGCCATCCCCTTTCGCCGGAACCATTAAAACAAAGAAGATAAAACGTTTGAGAAACCCAACGGATACAATCTCCCGTTTTCGGAGCCTCGGGATTAATTTGCGGATAAAGTTGACTGAAAGCCTCTCTATAAGCTTTGAAGTATTTAGATTCCAAAGGCAGCAAAATCCAGGCAAGAATCAACCAAAACAAGTTCACAATGACACTTGTTTTTGACGATCCGTTTTTCCGCCAACAAGCAGCTTTATCTTTAAAGTAGTTAATGACTTTTGCCAATGGCATCTTTTTTCAGTAATTTTTTCTGATCAAAAATAGAAGAATCAGAAGGTATCTCAAACAGTTAGGATTAAATACATTGGGAAATTTTCAATGAGGCGAACGATTATAAACAACTTAAAAAATAAAGCCTTAACAAAATGTTAGTCATTGACTGCCGAAAGATTCAATTAGGCAAGAAAAGAGTCCAAACTGAAGAAAGCTTTTTATAACTTTCTTTTATGATAGAAAAAAACTTCGGATCTCCGTATGAAACGTCGAACAACTTTTGTTTTATCCGGTATCGGTATTGCTTTAGCGGCTTGCTTTGGTGCAGGTTACCGTTTTTTGCACAGTGCTCGATTCGGAGCTCTTCCGTCATCGTCGGATGCTTTTTCACAATGCACACATTTTTATGACGGTATTTTTCATAATACCCTGCCAACACCGGTTCTTACAGACAACAGTACGATGGTCGGGGCTTTTGCCAAATCCCTAGTCACTGAAAAAATAGACCCCGAGCCGACAAAGGCTTTACCGACAGTCAAGGCAGATCTAAAGCAGTTGCCTCGCTCGCACAATATATTGATTTGGCTGGGTCACTCTTCGTTTTATGTCCAGCTTGCCGGAAAAAGAATCCTGATCGATCCGGTTTTAAGCGATTATGCTTCACCTATTTCCTTGAGCACCCAAGCCTTTAAGGGAACGCATATTTATGATCCAAAAGATTTCCCGGATATTGATTTTCTATTGATTTCTCATGACCACTGGGATCATTTAGATTACCCCACAGTAATGGCTTTGAAAGACAACATTCGAAACATTATTTGTCCTTTGGGGACAGATGCTCATTTCTTGCGCTGGGGATTTCAACAAAAACGGATTCATCCCTTGGATTGGGACGAGTATTTTTCTTCAGACAGCTTGAGAATTTACGCTCAGGAAGCCCGCCATTATTCCGGACGCAGTCTTGATCAAAATAAAAGCTTTTGGGCGGGTTTTCTTATTGAGTCGGACGATTACAGAATTTTCTATAGCGGCGACTCGGGCTACAGCCCTCACTTTAAAGAAATCGGCAAGCGCTTCGGCCGTATTGATCTTGCTCTATTGGATAGCGGTCAGTACAACGAAGGCTGGCGCTTAATCCATATGAATCCGGATGAGGCATTACAAGCCGCAAAAGATTTGCGAGCCCAAAATTTTATTCCTGCCCACATCGGAAAATTTTGCATCTCCATGCATCCTTGGTACGAACCGTTTGAGAGAGTGTCTCTGGGAGCTGAAAAAAAAATTCATTTAGTGACTCCAAAAATGGGAGAACCGCTTCATTTGTTAAGGCTTCTGCCTAGACAATTGGCATGGTGGAAACAAAATATGATTGAGCAAAGACAAGCACAAACGTAAAATCAACAACAAAAATTTGACAAATATCAGACAATTAAATACAATACAATTCTTCGTTAGATGATCGCGGGGTGGAGCAGTCTGGTAGCTCGTCGGGCTCATAACCCGAAGGTCGTTGGTTCAAATCCAGCCCCCGCAACCAATTCCATGTCTCAGCAGTCGAAAGGCTTCTGAGATTTTTTGTTTTAAACAAGACGAATTTCAAGTTGTTTACCAACTGCATTTGCATACTTTTGCAAAGAAGTCAGCGATGGTAAACGTCCAGAGAGCAAACCAGACTCAATTCTAGCAACGGCTGATTGTGAGGTTCCCATTCTCTTTGCCACAGCTTCTTGAGACAAGCCCGCCTTACGTCGAATTTGAATCACTCTATCCAAAATAGCCAACTCTTGCTTTGTTCTTAAAAATTCTTCCTGAAATTCAGGATCTTTCATTTGTTCAACAAGAGTGTCTTCAAAATTTTTAGCAGCTTTCATTTTCAAGCTCCTTCAAACGAGCAATGGCAATATCAATTTCTTTCCTAGGGGTCTTTTGAGTCTTTTTAACAAAACAACGCAACACAATAATTCGTTTACCAATACGCGCACAGAAAAGAACTCTCCCGATCCCTTCCTCACCCTTTGCTCGAACCTCAAAAATCCCTTTTTCTAATGCTCGCGTAAATGGCATACCCAAATTTGGACCAACTTCTCGCATTTTGTCCAATAGTGCGAATGCTTTCGCTCTAATCTTTTTGGGCAGACTCAACAATTCCTGACGAGCATTTTCATTAACGAACTCCACCTGAAACTTCGAATGACTTTCGGGTGTAACCATAAAAGAACTCCTTTACCTCACTGCCGAATTATCTCACGATTGAGATAAAAGAATCCACTTTATTCAAATATTTTTTGATAGGCAATTTTCATTTTCAAGAAGATAAAGGGATTTAATTTAACGGATGCCGCGGAATTCCCCGTGCGTGAGCGCGGAGAATTCCGCGGCATCCGTTAAAAAGGTAACCGGTTGAAATACATAAAGCATGGGATATGCAATTTTTAAGCAAAAGAGTGGCATTTTTTACGCATAATACACAAACAGTGCTCAATACAATGCAATCAGAACAAGGAGAGCCATGTTCAGAAAAGTTAGGAGAAAAAATGTCACTTCAAGATCAATTAACAACTATTAACGGAATTAATGTTCCTACCATCGCTTATGGTGTCTATCAGGTCAAAGATGCTGCTCAGTGCCAAAAGGCTGTCGAAGATGCGTTGGCTGTCGGTTATCGAGCTTTAGATACGGCTGCATCCTATGGTAATGAGTCTGCAGTCGGTGCTGCTATTAAAGCGAGCGGCATCAAACGTGAAGAATTATTTGTAACGACTAAATTATGGCTTGAAGATGCAACCGAAGAAGGTGCTAAACGAGCTGCAAGCCGCTCTTTAGAGCTACTTGGTCTCGATTATTTGGATAGTTACCTGATTCACCAACCGATCGGTGACGTCTTCGGCGCGTGGCGCGCAATGAGTCGTCTGCACCAAGAAGGGGTTTTACGCAGAATCGGTGTGAGCAACTTTGCCCCCGATCGCTTGTTGGACTTCTGGTACCACAATGAAGTCAAACCAATGATCAATCAGATTGAAATCAATCCCTTCTGTCAAAATGAAGAGGCCATCAAAATCATGAGTGAAATCGGTGTTGCTCCTCAAGCATGGGCACCGTTGGCTGAAGGCAAAAACGGATTGTTTACCCATCCGGTGCTGAGCGCGATTGCTCAAAAGCATCATGTTTCCGTTGCTCAGGTTGTCCTGCGCTACGTTATGATGTTAGGGGCTAGTGTTGTTGTGAAGTCTGTTCACGCTAATCGCATGGAAGAAAACCTTAAATCTACAGCTGTAGTATTGGATGCCGAAGACATGACTGCAATTAAGAAACTGGATACTAATACGAGTCAATTTTTCTCCCATAGAGATCCAGCTATTATCCGTTGGATGTGCGAGCGTCATATCGAACACTAAAGTGAATTGTCTTTTGTGTGGAGGAAGTAATAAATGACAACTCAGTCCTGGCCATCATTGTCCGCAACTGATGAGCGCGAGGTTCTTCTCAGAAACCTGGCCAATCGGGTTCACCGAATTGTTTTAACATCTGGCGAATGGGACAGCCGTATTCCGGGGCTGCATTTGTCCTACGTCCAAACGCCCGATAAAGTACCCAATTGTTTTTACGTACTCTCTGTCGGCCTTATTTTGCAAGGCCGCAAGCACCTCAATATCGGGAAAAACTCGTATGAGTACGGCGCGGGATCCATGATCGTCACCTCTGTGGATATGCCAACATCATACGAGCTGTTGAACGTTACTCCCTCGAACCCATTTATTTCCCTATCTTTAAAGTTAAACCCGGCTATTTTGGCTGAAATCATTTCATCGGAGTCAACAGCTTCTGAGCACAAATCTAACGAGGTTTTCTCCATTGATTGGGCCACTCAGGAATTGCTTGAAGATTTCGACAGACTTTTACGGTTGCTTGAGCGGCCGCAGCAAATTGAAACCCGTGCTCCTTTGTTGATTAAAGATATCCACTATCTGGCATTAGCAGGCACGGCAGGCGAGTCGCTGCGATCGCTTTATGCACCGGGTGCAGTCGGACAAAGAATTCGCCGTGTAATTCATTGGATGCGCGAAAACTTCAGAGAACCCATTACCATTGAGCAGCTCTCTGATGTAGCCGGCATGTCCTCAACCACGCTGCACCGTCACTTTAAAGCCTTTACTTCACTTTCTCCGGTCCAGTATCAAAAGCGCCTGAGACTGTATGAGGCTCAGCAGTTTTTGATTCGAGGCGATGGTGATGTAAATTCCGCTGCCTATGCGGTGGGCTATCAAAGTCCTCAGCAGTTTAATCGTGACTATAAGAAATTTTTTGGGATTACCCCGGGAAAGAGTACAAAAGATATGAAGAAAAATCTTTTGTCCTCAATGGGTTAACGTTTCAGTTATCTTTACAGACAGTCATTTATTCAAACGGTAGGTTCTGCCAAAAATACCACATTTTTTGGCAATGCCTGCCGTTTTTAATTCGGATAATGAAAGGTGAACCACTAGGAGGTTGTGCTATGACAATGCTTACAAGACGTCAAGCTTTAGAAGCCTTCGGAGCAGTAGCCGCAGCAACGGTTACTCACCCTTCCATGGCGGCCCCATCTTCCGAGTCAAATCAATCTGTCGTGTATTGGACTCCGGAGTTAAGCAAAGATGCTTTCCTGAGGATGTACCATCTGATTAACAAAGAAATCTCCGGCAAAGTCGCTTTAAAACTTCATACCGGCGAACCTAACGGTCCCAACATTCTTCCGCGTGAATGGGTTAAGGCTTTGCGGGCCGAAATTCCCAACAGCAACATTGTTGAGTGCAACGTTCTCTATAAAAGTCCTCGTCAAACGACTGCCGGCCACCGTAAGGTCATTGAACAAAACGGTTGGACCTTCTGCCCTGTTGACATCATGGATGAAGAAGGTGATGTCGCATTATCTGTCAAAGGCGGTTTGCATTTGAAAGAATTTCACGTCGGCAAACACCTGCTCAACTATGACTCGATGGTTGTTTTAACGCACTTTAAGGGCCATGGAATGGGCGGTTTCGGCGGATCGCTGAAAAACATTTCTATCGGCTGCGGCTCTGCGGCTCACGGAAAAGTAGAGTTGCATAATGTTCAGCCTGACGGCAGCTGGCCCGGAAAAGCTCCGTTTATGGAACGTATGGCTGACGGTGGTAAAGCTATTCTGGATCATTTCGGTAAAAAGATCGTTTTTATTAACGTACTGCGCAATATGTCGATTGACTGCGATTGCGCCGGCGTTCAAGCCTCGACTCCCACTTTACCTGACTTAGGCATTATGGCTTCAACGGACTTACTGGCTATTGATCAAGCCTGTGTCGACTTGATTTATTCATTGCCGGATTTCATGAAACGAACTATGGTCAAACGCATTGAATCGAGAGAAGCATTACGCCAATTATCAGCCATGAGAGAACTCAAGATGGGCAATCCCAATTACAAGATTGTCAGAGTGTTGGATATTAAGCCCGGTCAGCGTTCCTTGGAAGACGATGTCGCCTGATGCTTTTTTCAAAAGCAATTAAAGGCTTCAGAGGCAAAGGAAGTTGAAAAGCTTCCTTTGCTTTTTTATTAGTTTCAATTCAATCGCTTATACCTTTGGAAGAAAATGACAAAAAAACGCTATTTTATCAACCTACCCTCGGGTTTTGAATCACTAACATACCCAGTGATAATTACCGTTTTCCTTGGGAGAAGTGTCTATGTCAACAAAAAAGAACGTCTTCGTTTTTGCTTTGATGACTGCCTGCCTTGCGTTTACGACGGTTCAGGCAAAAGTGAACATCCAGCCCCTTTCCAAACCAATTACCATTGTCGAGCAGGGAAGCTTTGCTGCTGGCGGTACGGTGCTTAAAAATAAAGGAAAATTTGATCCTTATAAGATGGGGCCGGAGGGACAAACCCTTCATGGCGATCATGCCTATGTGTTTTATCAGGTGCCTCAAAATGCTTCAGGCTTACCGCTCGTGTTTCTGCACGGTGCCGGACAGTCCGGAAAAACTTGGGAAACAACACCGGATGGACGCGAAGGTTTCCAAACGATCTTCTTAAGGAAAGGCTACCCTGTGTATCTGGTCGATCAACCAAGACGGGGGCGTGCCGGCAATTCCACTGTCGACTCTCAGCTTGTCGCAACACCAATGGATCAAACCTGGTTTGATACTTTCCGTGTTGGAATGTATCCCGATTATTTTGACAACGCGGCATTCCCACGAGATAAGGAATCTCTAAATCAATACTTCAGACAAATTACGCCGAATACCGGTGCTTATGACCCTGCTGTCATTTCCGATGCTATGGCTACTGTGTTTGAGCAAAGTGGGGACGGCGTTTTAATTACGCACTCCCAGGGCGGCGGAATCGGCTGGTTAACGGCAATTAAAAGCAGTCATGTGAAGGCCATCATCTCTTATGAACCTGGCAGCGGTTTTGTTTTCCCCAAGGGAGAAGTGCCCGCAGACATGCCTGCTCTGACCGGCGCTTTGAAAGGTGAGCCGATCAGTTCGGAAGACTTTAAGAAACTCACTCGCATTCCGATTGTCATCTACTACGGGGACAATATTCCAAAAGATGGGGACGAAGCTGCTAAAAATCCGGGACAAGACAATTGGCGGGTTCGCGTGAAAATGGCAAAACTTTTTGTTGAAAAAATCAATTCAATGGGCGGTCATGCTGAACTTGTCATGCTCCCCGAACATGGACTTAAAGGCAATACACACTTCCCCTTCTCTGATTTGAATAACGAAAAAGTGGCTGATCTGATGCAGCAATTCTTAGTGAACAATAAACTAGGTCACTAGTCACTTAATGATCTACTAAACATTAATAATTCAGACCCGTCAAGATTCTTCTGACAGGGTCTTTTTTTGTATTGTTTTTTTGCTTGTGAAAACAAATCATTTTGAAATTAAATGGCAAAAAAACAATGTAATTTCTCACGAGCAAAAAGCGGCGCTTTTATAAGATTGACAGTAGAAATAAGTTTAAATTTCTCAACCCAAATGGAGGGGGAAAAATGTTTGATAACTCATTTGCCTTGAATCGTCGCAGTGTCATTAAGTCTTTATTTGCTTTTGGATTAAGCGCCGGATTCGGTGCCGGCAGCGGCACGGCACTGGCTCAAATCAATACCGCAAAGAAACCCCTGATTGTTTATTTCTCCATGCCGGAGACTGATGATCCTAAAGACATGACCGAAGAGGAGGAAAACAGTACAGTTGTCATTAATGGGAAGGTTTTAGGAAACACCCAGTATATTGCTTTACTGATTCAGAAATACACTGGCGGAGATCTTTTCCGTATTGAGGCTAAGAAACCCTATCCAACCTTGCATAAAACATTGGTTGATCTTGCCAAGGAAGAGCAGAATCAAAATGCTCGCCCCGCCCTGTTGCGCAATATTGAAAACCTGAAAAACTACGACACAATCTTTTTGGGGTACCCGAACTGGTGGGGAGACATGCCCATGATTCTTTATACATTCCTGCAAACCCATGATTTAAGCGGAAAGACTGTCATCCCATTTAACACCCACGGCGGAAGCGGTTTTTCTCGTACCATTTCCACCATTCAGGAGCTGGCTCCTAAAGCCAATGTCATCACCCGAGGTTTTACGGTTTACAGGGACCGCGTTGATCGTGCCGAACCGGATCTAAAAGCCTGGGTTCAGCGGATGGGTTGGAAATAAATTGCTAACAAGACGATTTTTACTTTCGGCTGTCGGAGGCTTTTTGATGTCAGAATGGGCGATTCCTTCTGCTGTTTTTGCCAACGAATGGCACCTTAAGGCCTCCTCAAATATTCGTGAACTTAAAAATCACCCTTATTTAAAAGCCTTTGCCTCCCACCTCATGCCTCGTCCCGCAGATATTGACAGGGACTTAAAAATCTCTGAAGTATCCAGGCTTATGCCCTGGCACGGTTATGTCAACACAAAAGACATACTGCACTCTTTAAATCGTCTGATTGATGATTGCGCAGAAGGCAAACAGGTTTTCTACAGCTTCTATGAGGATAAAAATCGCGCTGATCAAACCGGCTTGTTTTTCTTCAGGGGCAAACCCGGAGCACCTTTTGCTCTCATCTGTCCTGGCGGTGGTTTTGCTTATGTGGGTTCTCTTCACGAAGGATTTCCCCTCGCTCAGGCTATCTCAGAAAAAGGCTTCAACGCATTCGTCATCCAATATCGGATTGGCGGTGCTCGAGTCGCTTGTGAAGATCTGGCTCAGGCTCTCGCCTGGATTATTGACCATGCCAAAGAATTAGAGGTAGCTCCTACAGGTTATTCACTCTGGGGAGGCTCGGCCGGTGCCAGAATGGCTGCTTATCTCGGCTCTTACGGCAGCGCGGCGTTCGGAGCCGCAGAAACGCCCCGGGCAGCTGCCGTCGTCATGGAATATACCGGGCACACTGATTACACCGACAAGGATCCTCCCACTTACGCAGTAGTCAGTCGCAATGATCCGATTGCCGACCATGAAACAATGAGACAACGACTTTTGCGCTTATCTGCATTAGGTATTTCCACAAAGTTCCGACTTTGCAACTACGCCGGTCATGGCTTTGGACTTGGCACCGGAAGTGATGCCGAAGGATGGCTTAATGAGGCGGTTGAATTTTGGATAAAGCAACTAAAGGACAAATAGGATGAAAACTCGAATTTTAGGTAAAGATTTGGAAGTTTCTGCAATCGGTTTGGGTTGCATGGGAATGAGCCATGCTTATGGGCAACCCAGCGATAAAAAAGAATTTCAAAATGTGATTTCGCACGCCATTGATGACGGCTATACATTCTTTGATACAGCAGAAACTTACGGCAATACTCTTGATCCTCACCATAATGAAACTATTTTGGGTGAAGTGCTCAAACCTTACAGAAACAAAGTTGTCATTGCAACCAAGTTCGGAATTCATTTTGATGAAAGCAGCAAAGAGGTCAACAAACCTTTAATTGTCGACACTCGCCCCGAAACGATTAGGAAATCTGTTGAAGGTTCTTTAAAGCGCCTGCAGATCGATCATATTGATTTGTACTACCAACACCGCAACGATCCTAAACGCCCCATCGAAGAAGTTGCTGAAGTAATGCAGCAGCTTATTGATGAAGGCAAGATTACCCATTGGGGTTTGTCGGAGGTTGACAAAGATGTCATCGAAAGAGCACACGCAATCTGCCCCGTGACAGCCATTCAAAATCGTTACTCAATGATGGCTCGTTGGTATGAAAAGCTATTCCCCACTCTTGAAAAATTAAATATCGGGTTTGTCGCCTTTTCTCCCCTGGCAAACGGCTTTTTATCAGGTATATATCATGGTGTTTCCGGCTTTGATAAGCTCACTGACTATCGCAGCGTCATGCCTCAATTTACTGAGGAGGCTTATCGGCAAAACGCGGATCTTTTGAAATTACTCGATGACATGGCTCACGAAAAACGAGCGACTAAAACACAAATCTCTTTAGCCTGGATGCTTGCAAAAAAAGATTGGATCGTTCCGATTCCTGGCTCAAGAAATCTTGAGCGCCTCAAAGAGAATGCCTCAGCTGCAGATATTCAATTATCCGAAGAAGAACTCAGAGCTATTGATATGGCTTTGGACTCAATGAAAATGTCTGCCGTATATGGCGGTGTTAAAACAAAATAGTTTACTAAATAGGGTTGGCAAAATCGGCTAACCCTATTTGTTCCGCGTTAATCCAAATTCTGTTTTTTTAACCACTTTTGCGTCAAATCGGCGATTTCTTCATTGTTCAGATCTGACATCAAAAAATGTGTATTTCCGCGAATACCGATATCTGGCAAATGAATCAGTTCCGCATTACCACCATGACGGTTAACGGCCGCAACGAATTTTTTAGCCATATCCAACTCACTGCGCCATTTATCGGGGCCAATTTGCTTTGAAGACTGCTCTGCAATATTGTCGCCGTACAACAAAAGCATCGGAACCTTGATCAGTTTTTCGAAGTCTTTCAAAGGCACTGGTTTAGCTGTGGCGATAACGGGTGCATAGGTTGTCGGCAATGCTTCAGGTACCTCGCCTTCCGGGAATATGAAGGGCGTGCCGCCCGGTTCAAACGCCACAATAGCCTTTACCTTATCGGTAAGAATGGGAGTTCTCCAGCCGATGGTACCACCCATGGAATGAGTAAAAAGGATTGCCGGGCCAATTTTTTCAAATAAAGCACTTAGAGCTTGTGCGTTCAGATCATCATCCAGTTCACCGGAGTAAGTTGTCCAAGATCGTTGGAAGGCATCTAGAGCCGCGTCTCCCTTTGGAAATTGACTGGTTTTAAACTGGTTCGGATATACCCCGATCCGGCAAAGCTCATAAAGCGTCTTATCCGCGTACAAAGGATTTGCCGCATAGGGATTTTTACCGGAATCGGCTTTCAGGGCCAAACCGGCTTCTCCCATCCGAGGTTGATCTAAGAGATAGACTGAGTAGCCTTTGCGCAAAAAAAGGTTTTGGAAGCCCTCTCTGCCATCAAGTGTTGACTCCCAGGTCCTCTTTGTTTGCGCTCCGCCGTGCTGAAAGACAATCGGATAGGTCTTCGCATCGACAGGAATTTGGTAAAAAACATAAGCATGATCGCCGTAAGCAGTTTGACCTTGAGGTTCGAGAAAATGATCACGAGAAAAGGTTCCCTTATGTGTCAGCGTTGCGCCGCCCACGGTAAAACTGCCTTGTGTCCTCAAGACAATGGGAGATTCATTCACAACCGAACTATGCTCACCGGCATAAACAGCCGTGCAAAGCGGAATCGACAACAAAATTGCCGACAATGCTGCAAAAGATCGATCTTTTCTTCTCATGTCTACCTCATTACCTAAAAATTAATTAAGTCTCGCTAATGCAAGTGTAAAGAGCGTCATGGCGATAATTTTGCCGTGAAGCGAGTGCTCAAACACTATCAGTCTGGCAATTACATTACTCAGACCAAAAGGACAAGAGACGCCCACGTAAGAGCCGACGCCTGTCCATACCCCTTCTAAGTGAGCGTCAATGCACCGAACAAAATAATGACAGGAGAAGCAATATTGACAAGCAGCCCTGAAATTTGCTGTTGATTTTCAAAAGTAATCCATTTAATCCGACGGGCATAAACACCCACAATCACTAACAGCAAAAAAATTGATTGCCTGCTCAAGTACCGCCATTATTTCTTAGCGCCTTTGTACTCAGCCTCAGTTACAGGGTCGAGCCATTGCACGGCTTTGTTCGGATCGCGTTCAGACATGGCCAAATGCGTCATAGAGGAATTTTCGCTTGCTCCGTGCCAATGTCGAATTCCCGGAGGGCACACCACAATATCACCGGCTTTAATTTCAATAACCGGGCCCATATTTCCATTGGAATCAACCGATTGAGTTAGGCCGACTCCCTCGGTCACAATTAAAGTTTGACCGGTCGGGTGAATATGCCAAAAAGTGCGGGCACCAGGCTCAAATCGAACATAGGCTCCGTAGCTGCGCGCGGGCGACACTTGAGCAAAAGCATTTCTCATTTGAACGTTTCCTGTAAAGTGTTCCGCTCCGGCGGAAACCCACTTTTCTTCAGAGATATTGCGGACCGTTTGATTATGATCATTTTCAGCCGCCGTTGCGCCCAATGCAACAACAGACATAACCATTGCTAAAACCATGTGACGGAGTACCGATCGTGACATACTCATTTTTTGAATCCTTAAAAAAAAACCGACTTTGCCATAAAGGCAAAGCCGGCTGGAGGTATTACTTCAATGTACGACCAAAGAAAGTCGTCAACTTATCGAGTTCTTTATCAACATATTCTGGAACGAAGTACGTCTGAATATGCGTAGCCCCCGGAATCTTATAAAGCTCTTTATCTTTCGTACCGGTCGCAAGTTTAAAAGCTTCCTCTGTCATGTAGAGAGAATCTGCCTTTTCGCCAGCCATCATCAAAAGCGGCACATTGATCAATTCAATCTGATTGCGGGCATCCCAGCTCATCAAATCCATCAAGCTTGATGTTGTGTAAGCAAAGGTGGAGTTCGGATGACGATGTGTACGACCGTAATACTGCATGCCTTCCCGATACAAATCGGTCGGAATCTTGGCGATTGCTTCATCAGTAAGTTTGTCAAAATCCACATTGCCGGAAATAGAAATTTCACCGGTAGTAACTTCCTTTTGACGAGCGTCGGCCGCTTCCTTCAAACGAGCTTGAATTGTCTCTAACCCGGAATTGATGTAACCGTTGCGGCGTACCTCACCGGAATTAAACATGGAAAGAGTTGCAACAGCCTTAATTCGCTTATCGGCCTTAACCGCATTCAAGGTGTATCCGCCGCCACCGCAAATGCCGAAGGCTCCCAAACGCTGCGCATCAACACCCGGATAGGTGGAGATGTAATCTGTCATGCCCCAAATGTCTTCTGTTCTGAATTGCGGTTTATCCGTGTGGCGGGGTTCGCCTTCACTGGCGCCCTGGTATGCGGCATCAGCGGCAATCGTAATATAGCCCTTGCCAGCCAAACGTTCGGCAAATAAGCCGGCAACCTGCTCCTTCACGCCGCCGTTCGGGTGAGCAATCACGATCGCGGGATACGATTTCTTTGCATCATAGCCCGCCGGCGTATAGACATTGGCGGCAATTTTCAAACCATGAAGCTCATACGTTACCTGATGAATATTGACCTTGCCGGGTTCATTTTTTGTAATCGCATTTTGATAGACCAAACCAAACGGATTTGTTTGTGCGGCACAAACTCCCATTGAAACAGCCATGGTTGCTGCAACAGCAGCGGCTGCAATCGTTTTTGTCATTTTTTTCTCCTTACGAAAATTTATTTTTTACGAGATTGCAAAACAGTTTTTAGCGCCTGATCGGCCAAATCCGCTTCCTCTGAGCCGACCTTATCGCGAAGGACTTTGACGAATTCGTTCAAGTCATCCGGCGTCAATCCAACGTTTAAGCACACATTCAAATGTGAACGTAATTGCGTTGGAGCGGGCAAGGAAGCCAACGCCGAAACGGTCGCAATTTCACGAGCCTGATGATCAAGCACATCACTGGCAAAAATATCGCCAAACAGGTGCTCTTTAAGGTATGTATCAATTTCAGGTGAAAAATCATAAACAGGACCAGCCGCCGGACGTCCAATCAATTCCGTTTGAACTTTTGTACCTAATTCCCGAATATTCGTACCTTTCGGCAATGGTGTGGCCCCCCTGCCAACTGTATCGTTAATTCCAGAAGCCCTTCTCTCTTTTAGTAGATTGACAAACACTCCCAAACCTGTCAGGCTTCTCGGGAACCCCGTATAGGCATACATCTGGACCAAAACTTCTTTGATTTCGTTTACGGTCATACCGTTGCCGAGCCCTTCGATAAGGGCTTTTTTCAACGCAGACTCATTACCTAGAGCTGTATAAGCAGCAATCGGAACAATGCTAATTTCTCTCGCATCAAGTGCCGCGTTAGAAACAGCTGGAATACTCAAAGCCAATGCCGCTGAAATAACGGCGGCGGCAGTTTTTTTCTTCATAGTGAACTCCTCATTGAGCAAAACTGCATGAGTACTAAGTTTTTGACCTCTATGCGTTTTTTATTGTATGAAGATCAAATGCTCCGCCATTGCTGATTATTAAAGGATTTTTGCCAAATACTTCGTTTTCAAAATGCTCACTTCTGATTGTCCTTGCACTTGTCCCAAAATTACCCAGTCAATTGCTTACTATTCTGCTTCTGTATTTGGCGAGTTGATTACTTTTTTCTCTGGTGTCCAATTTGCGATCAAAAAACAGGATATAAAAAATAAGCTCCCGTAAAAACGGGATGCCAAATTCCAGCCCCCGCAACCAATTCAATGTCTCTGCACCGCTACGGGTGTCAGAGATTTTCTTTTATTTAAAGCAATCACTTCAATTTTGTCACCAATTCCCAATAAACGGACTGCTCGAATATATTGAGCTCTAACCTTATCCTGTAATGAAACGAGAACCGAAAAGGTCTATATCTCTCTGGGATAGCTTCATACGCGCTGCTACTGTTTCCCAATCTCGCATAGCAGTCATCACTTCAGACAGTATGGTGTCAACCGTTTCTTGTGAGAGAAAATAGTCTTTAGCACTTTTTCGAAGAATATCAATACTGGAGCTTGCTGTGTAATCATTGATCAACAGACTTTGATACCGGTTAATTGTTGGATTCAGATCATAGGCAGGAGATAATGTCCAGCCCTTTTTCAGCAATAAAAATCCATGATTTCGAAAGTGGTCATCAGTATTTCCGATACAGATATTGAAAGCCACTCGCCTAAAAAGTTCTTCCAAATTGTGCTCAACCTCTACACAATTTTCAATGATCGTTCCTGCAATATCCAAATACCCATTCCCCGTTGCCGCACCATCCCCATCCTTCAATCCTAACAATGTCATCGAAGAGGCAAAGTGCATGCGTTTAGTTCCATTTCGATCAAAACGTTTGATTAACAAAACATGACTTTGCTCATTGATATCCAGAAGCTTAGTTTCCGCAGTTCTGATCCCTGCCTTTCGAGCCATCAAATAGGCAAATTGCTCCCATGCTTCAAGATCGTGATCATCACTTCTCGACGGGAACTTGGCTATCCAAAGATCTCCATTTTCGTCTCTAACCGTTGCTTTAGGTCTGGCTCCGCCCAAAGAAGATCCCGGTTTAAGCAGTTGCTGCAACCATTTTTCTTCCGGCAAACAGTTTTTTAGTTCGCTGTCTTCAATTGCTTGAGCCGATTGCATCAGTACTCTGAGATCCGTGAGCGGAGGAATTGAAAGAATTCCTTCCTCATTCAAAAAAGGTCCATCAGGATCAGTTTTAAAACGGAAGCCCCCAATTCTTGAATAGTCATCAACTCCGCTTAACAGATCAAAAGCCGTAAGAGTTTTAGGTTGGCGGTTCTGTTTTTGAGCATCAAGTTGCTCTCTCCGATTCATCAAGAGGCGCCCCCAACGGTCAGGCATAGCATCAGAAAAACAGCCGAACATATCCGTGCCTCTGGGCACGTACTGTCGTCCGGAGAAGTTTTCCAAGTCTGCGGAAAGCCTGATATTGGCATGATTTTTTAACCATTGCTTGTCGAATTCAAACGCGTATTTAGGCACACCTCGCAGTACCTCACGGTAGAGTTGACCAAGAAATTGCGGAGAGTCTGATAGAGAGCAATCCAAATATACGCAGAGAGTTTGATTTGGTGATTTCATCTTGATGCTCTTTTACGTTCTTTCAAATCCTGCAGATCTCTGCCGATTGGGTCATTTTTAGCAATCATTTCGATGTCGTCTGCCAGTTGCAGAGCAAATAGAATGCGTAAATAAGTTCCCATGGATACTGTTGGGTCTCCTTTTTCCACCTTTGCAGCCGTGATACGAGAACACTGCGCTCGCTCTGCAACAAGCTCAAGAGAAATATTTCTTCTCAGCCGAGCTAAGCGAATCTGCTCTCCAACAGTTCTTAATTTCTCAGCTAATTTCTTTGGCAGAAGAATTGAACGAGTTGCTTTTGACATTATTGAACAATAAAGAATACATATTTAATGTTAATGTATATTTTATTAATCGTTTTTTTAATTTGCAAACAAAAACATATTACCCTGCAATCAATCTAAAAGCTGATTTTGTTGAGAAAAATTAAGAAATGATACTTTTGTACTTTAGTCAACAACTTTAATTCGATATGCCATTTTTTTCTTTGACGCACAAATTGTGCTCAAAAAACAGGGGTTGGGAAAAATAAGTCCAGCAAAAACGGAGAGCGAAATTCCTGCCCCCGCAACCAATTGCATATCTCCGCGCAACTGCCGGTCGTTGTAACTAATTTTCCTGCTAACTCAGACGAGTCAAGCCAACGAAATTTCTAAGTCCTTTGGACAAACCTTAATGTTTTTGTTTTGAGGGAATTACTCCACGTACACCACCTTTAGGATCTTCAACATCTCCCCGAAACCGCGGGATTAAATGCATGTGTACATGAAAAACAGATTGTCCGGCTGCCGCATTAACGTTTACGCCGATGTTGTAGCCATCAGGATGAAAACGTTCTTCTACTTTAGTTTGAACAATCTTTAACAGAGCCTGCATTGCTGCACATTCTTCGACAGTCAGATCAAAATAATTGGCAACGTGGCGTTTAGGAATAATCAGCGCGTGGCCGGGATTAACCGGAAAACTATCATAAAAAGCAATAGCGAGATCGTTCTCGGCAATGATCTCTTTATCCTTACCGAGGTTACAGAAAATACATTGATTGTCATTCATCACATACATTTCCTCCTTGCTTTAATTTTTTGTGTCGAGTCTTAAGTATCTACTTGCGAAACAGTACAAAAAAGGGGTGCGACCCATCACCCGGACGCCCCCCCTAAGATTCATAACTAACTTTAAAGTTATTATCCAGCTAAAGCTTCCAAACGTTTGATCGCCATATTGGCCACCACGCTTACAGCAACGGGCAACACTTCATCATTGAAGTCAAAGGTCGGGTTGTGCAAGCTGACCGTGTGATTTTCATCGGCAATACCGACACGGATAATGCAGCCGGGCACTTTCTGCAGATATTCGCTGAAGTCTTCCGAACTCATGAAGGGTTCAATCACTTTCACGTGATCTTCGCCAAGTAATTGACCCGTAACTTTCAGGGCAGCTTCAGTTTGTTCGGGGCTATTGATCACAGAGCCGCATTCACGGACGTACTTCAATTCAGCTTCGCAGCCGTTAGCCTGAGCAATCGCCGGCACCATAGATTTGATCGTATTTTCGATCTGATCACGCGTTTCGGGCAAATACGTACGGATCGTTCCGCTCATCGTGCATTGTGCCGGTACGACATTGACCGTTTCATAGCGGCCGGCATTAATGGAGCAGACAGACACAACAGCCGTATCAATCGGATTAACTTTGCGAGAGACAATCGTCTGCAAAGCCAGAACAATCTGAGAAGCCACAGGAATCGGGTCAGTTCCCAAGTGCGGACGGCCGCCATGGGTTCCTTTACCCTTTACTGTGATGTAAACACTGTCGGAAGCAGCCTGCAGGGGACCGGGTTTAAAACCGATGGTTCCTTTAGGTAACATCGGTTCGGTGTGGCCGCCATAAATTTCTTCAATACCGTATTTTTCGATGAGGCCTGCTTCTACCAAAGCACGTGCCCCGCCGCAAATTTCTTCGGCAGGTTGGAAAACCAGAACCACTTTACCCGGAAAATCGCGATGGGAAGCCAAATAGCGAGCCACACCCAAAAGCCAGGTAGTATGACCGTCGTGACCGCAGGCGTGAGCGTAGCCTTCATTTTGGCTCACGTAATCTTTACCACAACGATCCGGCATCGGCAAACAGTCCATATCGGCACGAACACCGATCGTGTGTCCCGGACGGGTCCCTTCAATGACAGCAACAACGGCACCTTTGACCAAATCGGTATTAATATCAGTCACACCCCATTGGCGAAGATGATCACAAATAATGCCTACAGTGCGTTCAGTATTAAAACCATGCTCCGGATGACTGTGAATATCGTGACGGATTGCAGTTAATTCATCCAACCACTCAGCCACTCCGGGCAAAAGACGATCTGCTAATAAAATAGCCATCAGATTTCTCCTGAAATAAAGTCCTCGTTATCGCTAACTTCTGGGGACAAAATGAATAAAGCCTTATACCGGGCTAAATAGCGCCTTATGAACACTATTGAAGAACTCTAGCATTATTGTGAAAAGTTTCGCTAATCAATACTACTCAAAAGCTCTAATTTTTCTTTAGCCGTATAATTTCGCATTCTTTTGTTGCTCTGCAAGATAGTGATTTCTTTCCACTTTCCGGATTGCACTTGCGAGTACTTAGACTAAAACCCATTTTTACAAAGGAGGCGGTGCGGAGCTTATTTTTTACCTTCCGTACCGTAAGACTATGAAAGCACTCAAAGAACGTATCCTCAAGGATGGTAAATGCCTCGATGGCGGCATTCTTAAAGTGGACAATTTCATTAACCATCAGATGGATCCGATTCTGATGAAATCCATGGCAGTGGAATTTGTGCGCCGCTTTGCAAGCACTGACATTAATAAAATTCTTACAATCGAAGCTAGCGGCATCGCTCCTGCCATCATGGTGGGCTATCTTTTAGAGCTGCCCGTTGTCTTTGCCAAGAAAAAAGTGCCGAGCACTATGGATAACATGCTGGCCACCAAAGTGTTCTCTTTTACAAAAAATCGCACTTACGATGTCTGCGTCAGCAAGGACTACCTTTGTCCGGGCGACAAGGTCCTCTTTATTGACGATTTCTTAGCCAACGGCAACGCTGCCAAAGGTATTTTGGACCTCGTCAATCAAGCCGGCGCCGAATTGGTCGGAATGGGCTTTCTCATCGAAAAAGGTTTTCAGGCCGGCGGCAACGAGCTGCGTAAACTCGGCATTCATGTAGAGTCCTTGGCCATTATTGATAGTCTTGACAACAATAAGATCACCCTTCGCTAAAGGAATGAAAGTGGCTGAACTGAACCTCGAAGAACACTCCTACAACGCCAAGTCTTCTGAACTGATTTACGGTTTGGAGGATCGTCCGCCATTAAAAGAAACTCTTTTTGCTGCTCTGCAGCATATGCTGGCCATTTTCGTGGCCATTGTCACCCCGCCCTTAATTATCGCCGGCGCCCTGCAGCTTGACTTGGAAACGACCGGTTACCTGGTCTCCATGTCACTGATGGTCTCAGGCCTTGCGACCTTCATTCAATGCCGCACTGTCGGTCCTATCGGATGCGGACTTTTGTGTATTCAGGGAACCAGTTTCTCCTTTATCGGTCCGATTATCTCAGCCGGTTTAACCGGTGGGCTCTCTACCATTTTTGGTGCCACGATAGTGGCTTCTACCGTTGAAATGTTTGTGAGCCGGATCTTAAAGTACACGCGCCGGATTATCACGCCTTTGGTCTCTGGCATTGTTGTGACACTCATCGGCATGAGTCTGATTAAGGTCGGCATTATCGCCTGCGGTGGCGGCTACGGTGCAAAAGCTGCCGGCACTTTCGGCAACTTTCAAAATTTAGGTATAGCAGCCCTGGTCCTTTTTTCCATTATTTTCTTTAACCGCAGCTCAAACCGTTACCTGCGCATGAGCTCAATTGTGATTGGCCTGGCAATCGGTTATGCCGTTTCTTGGGCTCTCGGCATGGTGGACTTTTCTTCGGTGAAAAGTTACGGCGGCTTTAACATCCCCGTTCCTTTTAAGTACGGGATCTCTTTTGACTGGGGCGCCATTATCGGTTTAGGCCTTGTTTACCTGATTACCGCTATTGAAGCCTATGGCGATGTAACAGCTAACTCCATGATTTCAGGTCAGCCTTTCCGAGGCGAGCAATTTATGAAGCGCGCCCAGGGCGGTATCCTCGCTGACGGCTTTAATTCCATGTTGGCTGGCGCCTTGAACTCTTTCCCCAATTCTATCTTTGCCCAAAATAACGGCATGATTCAATTAACCGGGGTTGCAAGCCGTTACGTGGGTTATTTTATTGCAGGCTTCTTAGTCCTCTTAGGAATGTTTCCTGCCATCGGTCTTGTTTTCTCCTTAATGCCTGAACCGGTATTGGGCGGTGCCACTCTCCTGATGTTCGGTACGGTTGCTGCCGCAGGGATGAGAATTATTGCCAGCCAACGCATTGACCGAAAAGCCATTTTGGTGATTGCATTAAGTTTCTCTTTCGGTCTGAGCGTTGAATTGGTTCCGGAAATTCTTTCCCAGTTCCCAGAAACCCTGCGCAATATTTTTGCTTCCGGCATTACCACCGGCGGCTTAACGGCAATTGTTGCCAATACACTCATTCACATTGAAGAGTACGGAGACAATAAAGAGGAACATTAAGCAGAAATTCCCGATGTCTTAAACCTTTTTATAAGGTATTTCGCTTAATAGAAGAACTCTTAAAGAGTAATCAAAACCGTTATACTTTTCGAATTCGCTTAATTAACTGTGATTGGATAGCACTATGCGTGAAACTTACTCTCCGCAAATTGTTGAAGCAGAGGTTCAGGCCGGCTGGAAAAAAGCCGACGTGTATCATGCTCACGAACATGCTAAAGATAAGAACGGAAAAGAAAAACCGAAGTTTTATGTTTTATCCATGTTGCCTTATCCCAGCGGCAAACTGCACATGGGCCACGTTCGCAACTACACATTAAATGACGTGATGTACCGCTACCTTCGCATGAAGGGCTATAACGTCATGACCCCCATGGGCTGGGACGCTTTCGGTCTTCCGGCTGAAAATGCCGCCATTAACCACGGCATTGCTCCGGCTAAATGGACTTTTGACAATATTGCAGAAATGAAAAATCAAATGCAGCCCTTGGGTTTGGCATTTGACTGGTCACGAGAAGTTGCCACCTGCACGCCGGAGTACTATCGCTGGAACCAATGGATGTTCTTAAAGATGCTTGAAAAAGGCATCTGCTATCGCAAGACACAAATTGTGAACTGGGACCCGGTTGATAAAACCGTTTTGGCTAATGAACAGGTAGTCGACGGACGTGGCTGGCGTTCCGGTGCCGTCGTCGAAAAACGTGAAATTCCCGGCTACTACCTCGGTATTACCCAATATGCCGATGAGCTCTTAAAAGACCTGGATATGCTTAAGGGCTGGCCTGAACAGGTTCGCAGCATGCAGGAACACTGGATCGGCAAGTCTGTCGGTGTTAAGTTGGCATTCCCCTACACAATTGACGGCAAAGATGAAAAGCTGCAGGTCTTCACAACGCGTGCTGACACCCTGATGGGTGTGACTTTTGTCGCCATTGCCGCTGAGCACCCGTTAGCTAAACGCTTGGCTGAAGGCAATCCCAAAGTAGAAGCATTTATTCAGGAATGCGCCAAAGGCGGAGTAAGCGAAGCCGACTTGGCAACCCGAGAAAAAGAAGGCGTACCGACAGGCTTTTGTGTCAAACACCCGATTACCAGCGAAGAGGTGCCCGTCTGGGTCGGCAATTACGTTTTGATGAGTTACGGTGAAGGCGCTGTGATGGGTGTGCCTGCGCATGACGAACGTGATTTTGCATTTGCCAAGAAGTACGGCCTGCCCATCAAGCAGGTGGTCAGCATGCCCGGCAAGGAATACTCAACCGAAGCCTGGCAAGAGTGGTACGCCGATAAAAGCGATGCGACTCAATTAGTCAATTCCGGTGAATTTAACGGTCTGACAGTCCACCAGGGCATTGATAAGATCGCCGAAGCCCTTCAAGCTAAGGGTTTGGGTGAAAAGCGCACTCAATTCCGTATTCGTGACTGGGGTATCAGCCGCCAGCGCTATTGGGGTACACCGATTCCCATAATTAACTGCCCGCACTGCGGCCCGGTGCCCGTGCCCGAAAAGGATCTCCCGGTTGTATTGCCGACCGATCTTGTTCCCGACGGTTCCGGTAACCCGTTAAATAAGTGTGAGTCTTTCCTTAAGTGTAAGTGCCCGGTTTGCGGCGGCGACGCTACGCGCGAAACCGATACGATGGACACCTTTGTGGACTCTTCGTGGTATTTCATGCGTTATTGCTCTCATGACTGCGATACGGCCATGGTTGACGAACGCAATGATTACTGGGCCCCGGTTGATCAGTATATCGGCGGTATTGAACACGCTGTGCTGCACTTACTCTATGCACGCTTCTGGACTAAGGTGATGCGTGACCTCGGCCTGGTGAAGTTTGATGAACCCTTCACCCGCCTTTTCACTCAGGGTATGTTGACTGCCGAGTGCTACTACCGTGAAATGCCCGACGGCAAAAAACGTTGGTACTACCCGGATGAAATTGAAATTTTCTATGACGAAAAAGCTCGTCCTGTTCGTGCCATTGCCAAAGATGACGGTCTGCCCGTCACCATGGGCGGCGTCGAAAAGATGAGTAAGTCCAAAAATAATGTTGTCGAACCGAAGACCATTATTGATAAATTCGGTGCCGATACGGCTCGCAGCTTTGTGATGTTTGCCGGTCCCCCGGATCAATCGGCAGCCTGGAGCAATTCCGGTGCTGAAGGAACTTTCCGTTTCCTGCGCAGACTCTGGAATTGGTGCTACAAGAATAAAGACACTGTCGCTGCCGCCTCTGCGGTTGACACTCAGGCACTGACGGCTGAGCAAAAGAACTTGCGCCGTGATATTCATCAGGCTCTCAAGCAAGCAACTTCTGACATTGATCGTATGCAGTACAACACGGTTGTCTCTGCAACGATGAAAATGCTCAATACGCTTGAAAGTGCAAAAATCGGCTCCGGCGCCACTGCTGATGCCGTTTTGAAGGAATGCGCAAGTATCCTCATTCGCACGCTCTACCCGATTGCTCCGCATATCACGACGCAATTGTGGCAGGATCTGCACTTTGAGGCTGAACTCGGCAGCATTTTGGATGCTCCCTGGCCTGAAGTCGACGAAAAAGCACTCGTTGCTGACGAAATGACGCTCGTCGTACAGGTTAACGGCAAGCTGCGCGGCTCAGTGACGGTTGCTGCCCAAGCGGCAAAAGAAGAAATTGAGCAGGCTGCTTTGAGCAATGAAAATGTGAAGAAATTCACTGACGGCAAGACGATCAGAAAGATCATCATTGTGCCGAAGAAACTTGTGAACATTGTGGCTGCTTAATTCGGTCCGGTGCCGCTATTGAAAGTCCCGAAGCTGTCCCGAGCTTTGGGACTTTTTTGCCCTATAATGAGCCTATTGTTCTGACAACATACATTATTTGGAAATTCAATCATGGCTTTGGCCCGACGCTCATTTCTTTTTTCTGCCCTTGCCTTTTCAACCTTAATGGCAAGCGGCTGCGGCTGGCATTTACGCGGACATGTGACGCTGCCTTTTGACACTCTTTACGTCAATATGCCGGTCAACAACAAAGTGGCAGCCGATATCAGACGAATGATTGCCGCCTCTACCAATGTCAAAGTATTGCCCGAGGCTGAGGGCGCTCAAGCCATTTTGGAATTGCTTTCTTCGGGACGACATCGTGAAGTGGTATCTCTTAACATGGAAGGCGAAGCCAGAGAGTACGAACTGACGCTCAATATGACTTTCCGCCTCGTTGATCCTGACGGAAACGAATTCTTCCCGCCCACAACCTTCTCTGCCTCGCGCAATATGTACTACAACGACGACGAGTACTTATCCCGAGCCGCAGAGGAAAATGTGCTCTATAACGAAATGCAGCAGGACTTGATCTCGCAGCTGCTCAGTCGTTTAACCACCGTTGAAGCCATCACGGATGAATATTAGAAGCGAAGATCTCGTTAAGGTCATTGAACGCGAACGCGCCCAGGGCAGTTTGTCACCGCTATGGATCATTTTGGGTGATGAACCTCTTCTTGCTCTGGAAGCCGGTGATTTACTGAGAAAAACAGCCAAAGACTTAGGTTATAGCGAGCGGGTTGTCCTGGCGTTGAGCTCTACGAGCGACTGGTCGCCTTTGATTGATGCTGCGAGTTCTGTATCTCTTTTTGATGACAGAAAAATTATTGAATTAAGATTTTTGTCATCAGGTCCCGGTGTAAAAGGAGCGAAAGTTCTGGCTCAATTTGCGCAGCTCGTTCCTCAAATTGACTCAACGGTGACCGTGATTCATTTAACTCAAACGGACTATTCCACCCAAAAAGCTTCTTGGTTTAAAGCACTGGCTGCCTGCGGTCATGTGATCTCCTGCCAACCTATTGCCAGAGCACAATACCCGGCCTGGATTAAGCAACGTCTGCAAAGACAGGGACAAAGCATGCAGGATCAGGCACTTTCATTTTTTGCCGAACAAACTGAAGGCAATCTGATGGCTGCCAAGCAGGAACTGATGAAGCTCGAGCTTCTTTATCCCGGCAAAGAGCTCACTGTGAAAGAAGTCGAAGACTGTGTTATGAATGTCTCGCGTTATAGCGTAGAAGACCTTTTGGAAGCCATTGCTCAGGCTGACGTTGCCCGCACTGCCCGTACCGTGAGCGGTATGCAGTCAGAAGACGAACCGATGCCCTTGATTCTGATGCGCCTGACAAGTTTTTTGCGTGACACGCTTGCATTAACCATTGACCGAATGGCTCCTGTCATGCCCTCTACTCGGGCGCTTACCTCACAGCTTGCCAAACGTTCAACTCCTGCAAAAATTGCCAATATGCTCGCGCGCTGTGCCGACCTTGATCGATTGGCAAAGGGCCTCACTGTACAGAACCGCGATGATGTCTGGTCTGAACTGAAAACTTTATGTGTTTTTCTCGCACACGCCACCCATAGGAAATAATCGTCATGCCTGCCTACCACTTTTTTGCGGTTTGTCCCCGCACGCTTGAACCTATTTTGGCCAACGAACTTAAAGCGCTGGGAGCCCAACAAATTAAAGAAAATGCCGGCGGTGTGCTCTTTGAGGGACCTCTGTCGCTGGCAATGGCTGCCTGCCTGAGAAGCCGCTACGCGAGCCGTATTTTGCTGCGTATTGCCTCCCGCCAATACTATGACAGCCATGACATCTATGACATGGCCCATGTTTTACCGTGGGAGCGTTTTTTTGACTCTGATGCCAAAATTCGAGTCGATGTCACGGCTCACCGCTCGCCTCTTGAAAGTTTGGATTTCACAACTCTTCGTATTAAAGACGGGATTTGCGACCGTTTCCGAGAGGGTTGCGGCAGACGCCCTAGTATTGAAAAAACGAACCCTGATGTGCGTATTCATGCGTTCATCAATGAGCGCTACTGCACCTTTTATCTGAACCTTTCAGGCGAACCCCTTTTTAAACGGGGCTGGCGTGTCGAAAAAGGCGAGGCTCCGTTAAAAGAAAACTTAGCGGCAGGACTTTTAGCTTTGTCCGGATGGAATCCCAACGAGCCGCTGCAGGATCCCTTCTGCGGTTCAGGCACCATTGCAATTGAAGCCGCTCAGATTGCCTGCGGCATCGCTCCCGGTCTCAACCGTTCTTTTGCATTTGAAAAATTACACATTTTCGATCTCGATGAATGGAATGAGATGAAAGAAGATGCCAAGGCAGAGGTTAATCTGCACGTACCGGTCAAAATTTGCGCAAGCGACATTTCGTCGATTGTAGTGAGCAAAGCGCAAAGCAATGCTCAGCGAGCCGGGCTGCAGGCTCTGCTTGATGACGGCAGATTAACTTTTTCTCAATGCGATGCCCGTGAGGTTAGTCCCTGTCACGAAAACGGAATCATCGTCACCAATCCGCCTTACGGCGAGCAATCCAACCCGAAAAGCGCAACCGTCGCTTCAATGATGAAAAATGTTGCCGATAACCTGAAGCGGCAGTTCTCCGGCTGGACAGCCTGGATGCTCACAAGCGATCGCAAGTTGCCCAATCAGATGCGATTGTCTGAATCCAGAAAAATTGTGATTTTTAACGGACCGCTTGAATGCCGATTCTTTAAGTTTGAAATGGTTAGAGGATCCTTCCGCAAAAAAGAATCCTCAAGCAAACCTTAACGGAAAACAAGCAATTTAGTCAGGATAAATCCGAGTACAAGGCTGGTGGCCGAAGAAAGCACGAGGGTAATTAACGGATACCATGAGCTTTGATCCGCACACCAGCCGATTCCCCACGTAATAGAAGCCATCACCGCCACCATCTTGATGTATCCGGACAAATTTTGTTCCTTTTTGAAGGTAAACTTTGCGTTCATCACATAAGAAAAGGTGACGGCGATCATAAAGCCCAACAGATTTGAAGTACTTTGAGCGCAATCCAAAAAACTGTAAAAACAGGCAAAAGCACCCCAATGGATACCGGTGTTAACAACGCCGATGGTCGCATAGGTTAAAAACTGCTTGAGCCGTTCATCCATTTTGGGCCTCTTCGTTTAAGCCGTCAGCGACAATCTCAGACAACTCAATAATGTCCATGCCGGAGAGAACCTTATCGTCACTCATAGCACTTTCAAACATCGTAAGGCAATGGGGACAGCCCACTGCAACCGTAGAGGCAGATTTACGCAGATCCGTTAAGCGGATGAAATTAATTTTTTTCGTTGAGCTTTCCATCCACATCTGACCGCCGCCTGCGCCACAGCACATAGCCGTTTTACCTCGCTCAAGATTTTCTACACGAGTGATCCCCTCAATACTGTCTAAGATTTTTCTGGGAGTACCGACACTGTTGTTATACCGAGCCATATAGCAGGGATCGTGGAAAACCACCTTCTCGGCCTGTTTGAGTTTGGGCTTAATACGGCCCGATTCAATCAATTCCAAAATCAGCTGAGTGTGGCTTACCACATCAAACTGACCGCCCTCGAACTGCGGGTATTCATTTTTCAACGTGTTAAAACAGTGAGGGCAGTGAGCCAAAATACGTTTGAATTGATATTTGTGCAAATTCTCAATATTTTCGAGCGCAGCCAATTGGAAGGTATACTCCTCACCGCTTCGGCGGGCAAAGTCTCCGTGGCAGCGTTCTTCCTGCATTACAGCAAAAGAGACACCTGCGGCATTTAAAATTTTCACCATTGCTCGGGCAATCTTCTGAGCGCGGCGGTCATAGGAAGCAGAGCACCCGACCCAGTAAAGATAGTCAACAGGCTGATTTTCTTTAGCCACAGGAACCTTTAGCCCCTTGGCCCAATCCAAGCGAGAAGCCGGATCCATACCCCAAGGATTGCCCACACTCTGGGTGTTTTGAAGTGCCTTAGTCAAACCGGCAGGGAATTCACCCAGCTCCAAAGCCATATGTCGGCGCATATCCACAATTGTCGACGGGAGATCCAACCTCGCAGGACAGGCCTGCATACAAGCTCCGCAGGTCGTACAACTCCAGAGCGCCTCTTTACTGACAATTTCTCCGATAAGTGTTTTATCGTTGGGGTGGTGTAAACGCTTTTTTAAAGCCATAACCAGAGCTTTGGGATCAAGCGGTGCACCGGAACGCAATGCAGGACAAACTTCTGAGCATCGTCCGCACTCTGTACAGGCATCAAAATCCAGGCGTTGCTTCCAGGTAAACTGATTGAAATCAGACACCCCGAACGTTTCCTGCTCTTCAATATCCTCGATTTTGGCCAATTGCCCTTTGGGAGCCAGCTTTCTCCAATAAATATTGGCAGGGGTCTTAAACATATGTCCGAAGAAAGTAAACGGAATAAGCGCCACAAAAATCAATGCGCCGGCTCCATGAACCAGCCACCAGGTAAAGTGAGCTCCCTGCAGCTGCTCAGGGGTAAACATTTTGAGGAAAATTAAAGAGAAAACGTACCCCACCGGTGAATAAACGGCCCATTCGGGCTGCTGAGCAGCCAATCTCAAACCTTCAACGATAAAACCGGTCAGAATAATGAGTGCCAGAGAAGTAAGAATCCAGGCAAAGCGCCAGGAACGCTCTAACCTTTTGCCTTTGAGGGCAAAACGCCTCCAGGCTGCAACAGCCAATGCAATAAGAGAGAAGAGACCTGCCAAGTCCAAAATAAATTTATAGACGAGATAAACGTTTCCCTGAAGCAGGCGGACATCAAAAATATAGTGTGCAATATCCCAGTCAAGCACGGCCGTTGCGGTGCCGAAAAACAGGAAGACAAATCCCCAAAAGATACAAAAGTGGATTAAACCGCCTGGAGTTTTCAAAAGACGACGATGCATAAAGGCATCACGCCAAAGACCCCAAAAGCGCTCCTTTTTCTCCTGAGGCAATGGCAACGGTTTGCCGGCTCGCCACAAGCGGATACACTGGCAAATTCCGATCACGCAGGCCACAGCAGCCACTAAGCCGACAATATAAACTCCAATTTCCGCCCAAATAGGGATATTCCAAAATGCTGGGCGAATCGGCATGGATTCCATGTCTTATCTTCCTTTTTTAATACTTAATAGATGACCACACTTTATCGAGTCGTTTAACGCTGACAGGCATAGGCGTTCTAAGCTTTTGAGCAAAAAGCGAGACTCTGAGCTCTTCGATCATCCAACGAAATTCATCCAGCCGACTATCGGATACGCCTTTGCGATTGGCAAGTTCTCGTTCATACATCGTCACAAATCGCGCAACATCGCGCATCTTCTCTGCATCTTTCTGAGGTTCATCTCGACGCTTATCCAATCGCAATAAAATCGCCTTCAAATAGCGGGGATAGTACGACAGGTGCAAGAAGTCAATTTTAAGCAAAAAGTCCTTAAAAAAGAGCTTTTCCAACTGATGATTAATATCTTCCGTTACCCATTTGTCAGGACAAGTTTTCAATTTCTTCACGACCAGGGAGGTCTCAGAAACAATTTCACCCAATAGCCTCGAAATATCTTGAGCAATTAAATTGAGTTTGCCTTTGGCTTGCTGCCTTCTTTGCTCAAACTCCTGAGCATTCGCAGGTAACGGATCCAATAATGCACACTGCTTCAATGAGGCATCAACGACAGAGTCCCTCATTGACTCAAAATTGTCAAAAACCTTCGCCAGAGGTTCCAGCATCGCCGCCTGTATCTGCACACTTTGCAGTAAATTAAGCGTTTTTTCCAGATAGCGGATTTGCTCTCTGAGCTGCAGCTTAAATAGTCTCAGCAGCCCCTTTTGATGCTGACGCGAAGCTTCGTCGGGATTATCGAAAACCTCCAGTGAGCAGAAAGTTTCGTGATCAACCAACGCCGGATGCCCGATCAGAGACTGCCCTTTGCGTTTTATTTCCATAATGTCAGGCAGTTCACCGAAATCCCACTGAGTAATTTCATGCTCGTATTCCTGTGACAGGCTATCGTCCTGGGAGGCCACCTGCTGAAAAGATTTCTGTGCCTGAGAACCTAGCTCAGACTTTAATTGAGCTAAATTTCGCCCCATTTCCAGTTGGCGGCCATGCTCATCAATGACTTTAAAATTCATGATCAGATGAGCAGGCAGCTGCTCGAGTTTAAAGTCTTCAAGCTTAGGACGCAGACTGCACTGTTGCTCTATGTCTTCGCACAATACCTGCAATAAGGGCTTTTGACCGATTAAAGCCTCGGTTCTCTGCACAAATCCTTTAGCATACTCAGCCAAAGGAACACAATGCCTGCGGTAACGCTGAGGCAGGCTTTTGAGCAAAAGCTGAACCTTTTCTTTAAGCATTCCGGGGACAAGCCACTGAGTCTTTATCTCATCGACTAAGTTCAAAGCATAAAGCGGTACAGCGAGCGTCACACCGTCTCTGGGACTGCCGGGTTCAAAATGATAAGTAAGCGGCATAGAAACACCGCGCATTTGCATTGCCTTTGGAAAGTACTCCGTTGTAATACCGCTAGCCTCATGCCGCATTAACTCGTCGCGCGACAGATAAAGCAATTTAGGATTGTCTTTTTCAGCCTTTCGTCTCCACTGCTCGAAAGTTACAGCGCTCACAACCTCCTGAGGCAAATGAGAGTCATAAAACTGAACCATCAGCTCATCATCGACCAACACATCCAAACGTCTGGCTTTATGTTCCAGATTTCGGATTTCTCTAACCAACTGTTGATTGTGTTTAAAGAACGGTGCCTGAGTTTCGAATTCTCCATTGACCAAGGCTTCACGAATAAAGAGCTCTCTGCAAAGCGCAGGATCTTTATCCGTGTAGGTCACTTTGCGCTGCGAATAAACGGTCAAACCGTAAACCGTTCCTTTTTCCATGGCCATCACCGCACCGGCTTTTTTCTCCCAATGAGGCTCTGAGTAGCTCTTTTTGATCAAATGAGAGCCCACTCTTTCAATCCATTGCGGATCAACATCGGCTACAGTTCTGGCAAATAATCGGGAAGTTTCCACCAACTCGGCCGCCATAATCCAACGACCGCACTTTTTCACTCGGGGAGAACCCGGCCAGATAAAAAATTTAATGCCTCGAGCTCCTAAAAAAGGCGCTGCTTTGGGTTCGGCATCAGGCATTTTGTAGCCTAAATTGCCTAAAAGCCCCGTCAGAAGAGAAGTGTGAACCTGCTCGTAATTGGCCTCTTTTTCGTTTATTTTCCAACCTAATTCTGCGGTAAGTTCTTTGAGCTGTCGGTAAACATCACGCCACTCACGCAGCCTGCGGGGGCTTAAGAATTTTCGTCTGAATTCTTCTGTTAATTTTCTGTTGCTTTCTTTGTGCTCCATGGCATTTTGAACGTAGCGCCACAGCTTCACAAAAGTCGTGAAATCACTTTTATCGTCAGCCATTGAACGATGAACATTATCGGCAGCTTCCTGACGATCCAGCGGTCTTTCTCTGGGATCCTGCACCGAGAGCGCGCTGGCGATAATTAAAACTTCGGCAAGCGCCCCATTGTCCTTAGCAGCCAAAAGCATGCGCGCCACCTTAGGATCGACGGGAAGCTTTGATAATGCCCTGCCGATTTCCGTAAGTTGCTCCTTTTCGTTGAGTGCATTGAGTTCTTTTAAAAGAGCAATACCGTCGGCAATCGCCCGATTGGGAGGAGCCTGAACAAAAGGAAAGGCTCGAACATCTCCCAATTTAAGAGACTTCATTCTCAAAATGGCGGCAGCCAGATTGGTGCGCATAATTTCCGAATCGGTAAAAGCTGACCGTCTTGCGAAGTCTTCTTCGCTGTAGAGACGAATGCAGACACCGTTGGCAACACGCCCGCAGCGGCCCGAACGCTGATTGGCCGAAGCTTGACTTACAGGTTCAAGTAAAAGCTGATCGACTTTATTTCGATAGGAATAACGTTTGACTCGGGCTAGCCCCGTATCCACAACATAGTGGATGCCCGGCACAGTAATTGAGGTTTCCGCTACATTGGTCGCTAAAACAATTCTGCGCTTCTCGCTTGTCTTGAAAACCTTTTCCTGATCGGCCGCCGAAAGCCTTGCGTAAAGCGGCAGAATTTCTGTTGTCGGAGGCTGCGAGTGCGACAGAGCCTCTGCCGCTTCGCGGATTTCTCTTTCACCGGGCAGAAACACCAAAATGTCGCCCGGCCCTTCATGGCAGAGCTCATCGCAAGCCTCAGAGATGGCGTTCATCCAACTCTTATCATCGGTTTCATCCTCATCTTCCGGAGGCCGATAGCGTATTTCCACCGGATAGGTTCGGCCTGATACAGTCAGAACCGGAGCTGGGTTTCCTTTTTCGTCTGCAAAGTGTTTTGCAAAGCGCTCACTGTCAATGGTGGCTGAAGTAACAATCACCTTTAATTCAGGTCTTTTTTTCAGTAACCCCTTTAAATATCCAAGCAGAAAATCAATATTGATACTTCTTTCGTGAGCTTCGTCAATAATGATCGTATCGTAGGCTTTAAGCAATGGATCGCCTTGCGTTTCTGCCAATAAGATCCCGTCTGTCATCAGCTTTACTTTGGCTGTAGGATCTGTCTTATCGGTAAAGCGAATCTTAAAACCTACCCACTGCCCAAGCTCTGTGCCGGTTTCTTCTGCCAAACGCCTGGCAATTGAAGAAGCTGCAATTCGTCTGGGCTGAGTATGAGCAATTTTCCCCTTTCGACCGCGCCCTGCCAAAACGCACAGCTTCGGCAACTGCGTGGTTTTCCCGGAGCCTGTTTCACCGCAAAGAATCAGTACCCGATTCTTTTTAATGGCTTCAATGATTTCTTTGGCTCTCAGCGAAACCGGCAATCCCGGCATAGGAGTCAGGCGAGGACGTACGGAGGCAAAGGGCTCTTTTTCCCCTCCATTTTTTTGTTCCGCAGCTTTATTTTTGGACGCCGCAGCAGACTGCACTCCGGCAGTTGTCTCTTTGGCCTCTTTTTTCGGTAATTGAGCCTTTTCCCGAGCTTTCTGACGCTCCAGTATTAATCCGCTTAACTGATCACGAAGACTATTGCCGCTCACCGTTTAATCCTCACATTCTCTCAAGACAATTTTTTGCCGAATTCTTACAATAGACGACAGTTTCAATTAACAATAGGAGAGACAATCAGTATGGCTCGCATGGTCCACTGTCTCAAACTCAAAAAAGAAGCCGAAGGGCTCGATTTTGCTCCACTGCCCGGCCCTCTGGGACAAAAAGTTTACGAAAACATTTCCAAAGAAGCTTGGAATGAATGGATTCGTTTGCAAACCATGATGGTTAACGAATACCAACTTAACCTGGCCGATCCGCAGGCCAGAAAGCATTTGCTCAACCAGATGCAAAAGTATCTGTTCGGCGACGGTGTGGAAGCCGTTCCGAACTATACGCCTCCGAAATAATTTCGTTGATCGGGCACCTTTGGGTGCCCGATATTTTTAGGGGAAAAAGGTTTTTACGCCTTCACTCGTTCCGAGCAGTAAAACGTCCGCTCCCCGTTTGGCAAAAAGTCCGACAGTCACTACGCCGACGATTTGATTAAGCTGCTCTTCCCACTGAACGGCATCGGCCATTTGCCAACCGTGCACATCGAGAATCTTATTGCCGTTATCCGTTGTAAAGTCTCTTAAGACAGGACGACCGCCCAATTTCTCAATTTCCCGGCTCACAGCTCTGACTGCCATCGGGATAACTTCGATAGGAAGCGGGAACTTACCCAACACTTCAACTTTTTTCGATTCATCGGCTATGCAAACAAAACGCTCGGAAACCATGGCCACAATTTTTTCTCGGGTGAGTGCTCCGCCGCCCCCCTTAATCATGGCAAAGTGAGGATCAATTTCATCGGCACCGTCGATATAAACACTGATTCGATCCACCTCATTAAGATCGAGCACTTTAAAGCCGTAAGCCTGCAATTTTTTCGTCGAACGGATACTGCTTGAAACGCAAGCCGGCACTTCAATACCGCTTTCTTTCAGGGCATCAATAAAACAGTCCACAGTGGAGCCCGTCCCAACCCCTAGAATTTCACCGGGTTTGACATATTCGAGCGCGGCGCGACCCACCGCTTTTTTGAGTTCCAATTGATCCATAAAAACCTCTTCGGAAAGCATTTTCTGACAGCACGAATTCTAAAGGACAGTTATTATTCAGTGTTAGGAATTTTTCTTTTTTGTTTACTGTGCAAAGCGCAACACCAATCTTCGCTGTTGAAACGTTTAAAAGTTTAGGCGATAAGACTTTTAGAGGACAAAGCATGTTCGGGGTCATCATGACCTGGATTATGCTTATTTGCGTCATTATCGGACTGCTCTTTATCGGACGTGTCATTCAATCCGAAGATGAAAAATCACAATACTCGCAGCTGCACCAAACTACAGAACTTTGGGCAGAGGCGTTTTCCATCCGCCTGACTTCCGATCTTGAACGGCTCAACCAGCTCCACAGTACTCTGCCAGCGGAAGAAACTTTTAAGCAAAGTGCGTCTCGTCTTGAGCAACAAGCCCGAGAGCTTATGCAACAGCGGGCTGAAATTCTTGAAATTAATTATTTAAATTCAGCCAATCGCGTCGTTTCTTCTTTTGCCTCGCCTCATCCTTTCGGAGACATCACTTCCAGTGTCGGTCAACTCTATAACCGCACCGGTACACAAAAAGCAATCTTAAGAACCAAACGGACCGGTGCTTCGTCTTTTTCCGAACCATATTCGCTGCCGGTTGAAGGCTCACCCTTCGTTGACCTGGTCGCTCCGGTCACCTTCGGAAACTCGCACTATCTGCAGATTTCCCGCCTATCAATCTGGTCACTTTTAAGGCAAGCCACTCAAGGACGACGTGACTCAGCGTTCAGAATCAGTTTGCTCTACGAGGATAAAACAATTGTTGCAGCCAGCACGGATTCCAGACGTGAGAGTATTACTTACAGAATGTCTTTGGCACCGCTGCCGGCCGGTTTTGAACTGCAGGTTTCCAGTTATGCTCAAGGGCTATTGACTCAAAATACCTTATTTTGGGTGATCAGTGCTTTGGGAATCTTTTTAATTGTGGCTCTTTTAGGACTGATTCGATTCAATTGGCGCCAAAACAGCACCGAGACGGCTCTGAGAGCCGAATCTGCCTTAAGAAAAACAATCGCCGACAGTCAGCTCTCAGGCCTTCAGGTGACTGACCGAAACGGTCGAATTGTTTATACCAATAAAACCTTTACCGATCTTTTGGGAATCGGCTCCAACGAGCACTTAATCGGTCAGCTGCCTCCCTATTCCTATTGGCCCAAAGGTGATGCAGGTTTTCGGCTGATGGAGTTATTCGATGCCGTTCAGCGCGGACAGATGACTTCCACAAGTTATGAATTTCATCCGATGAGACCCGATGGTTCGACATTCAGCGCATTTCTGCACATCTCTCCAATGATTACTGTGGAAGGAACTCACTTGGGATGGCTTTGGACGTTGACGGATATTTCTGAAATTCGTCAGGCTCAGGAAAGAGTAACCGCTGCGCACGAGCGCTTCACACGCGTTTTGGAATCCATGCAGGATGCCATCAGTGTGGTTGACCCCCAAAGTAATGTCTTACTGTTTTCGAATTCTGTCTATGACGCTCTTTTTGGGGAAGACAGTGGCGGTCACTTGCAGGCTCATATACAGCTCGTTAACCAGCTCGGTGAAAAGAAAGCAAAGGACGCTACGGATCTCTCAACCGATATCTACCTGGAAAATTTAGACCGTTGGTTCGAGCTGCACGAAAGAACCATTACCTGGACAGACCGCACGGCCGTTCGACTGCAAATCCTTTCTGACATCACAGAAAGAAGAAAAAATGAAAATCTGTTAGTCGAACAGCAAGCCCGCTCGGAATTAAATTCTCGGTTAGTCACTATGGGTGAAATGGCCAGTTCGCTTGCCCACGAACTCAATCAGCCGCTTACGGCCATTTCAAATTACGCCTATGTGGTTGCCAGCATGATGAAAAAAGCGGGCGTTCCCGAAGAGCATGAAATGTTTTACTCTGTCTCCCGAATTGAAGCTCAGGCTCAGCGGGCAGCTGGGATTATTCAGCGCATTCGTTCCTTTACCAAACGCAGCGAACCGAAAATGGAATCTATTCCCGTTTCCAACCTGGTTAAGGAAGTGATGGAATTAGCCAATATTCAGGCCCGACGCCACAATGCCAAGCTTCAGTATTATCTGGCCCCTGACCTCAGCAATGTTTGGTGCGATGAAATTATGATCGAACAGGTTCTTCTTAACCTGATAAAAAACGGGATTGAAGCCAGTGTCGGCATAGAGGGACAAAAACCGGAAGTTTCATTGACGATCTACTCCGACATCAATCATCATGTGGTCTTTGAAGTAGCCGATAACGGCACGGGCATTGATGATGAACACAAGTCTCAGCTCTTTGACCCGTTCTTTACCACCAAATCATCAGGCATGGGGATGGGCTTAAATATTTGCCGCACCATTGTTGAATTGCACCATGGACGACTGACCATTTCGGACAATATCGGCCGCGGCACAATTTTCACACTGACACTGCCCTCAGAAAAAAAAGAAACAGTTTAAAATGGAACGATGTGTACCAAAATTTTCGGCTAGTTGCCCTTATTGAAAATTATGTCTTTTCCTGCATTCAATTTTGACAATATCCGCAAAGAACCTTTAGGCACCGTCTACGTCGTCGATGATGACGCTGATGTGAGAGACTCGTTGCGCAGACTTCTGGAATCACAGGATTACCGTGTTGAAGCTTATGACAGCGGTGAGGCCTTCATTGCTAAATACGACCCGAACGCTATCGCGGTTTTGTTGCTTGACCAACGGATGCCCGGTATGCCCGGCACCGAGGTGCAGGATCATCTCATTGCCAGAAAAGCCACTATTCCTATCGTCTTTTTAACCGGACACGGTGATGTGCCGATGGCTGTCAATGCACTCAAAAAAGGAGCGGCAGACTTTTTGCAAAAACCGGTAAAAATTGAGTCTCTTTTGCCTCTGATCTCCCGGTTACTTTCCGAAGCTCGCGAACAACGCGTCAAGAGCGAGCGTCAATCATTAAATGAAGCAATGCTCTCGAAACTCACCCCGCGTGAACAACAGGTTCTGGAGCGAATTGTTGCCGGCCGTTTAAATAAGCAGATTGCCGATGATTTGGGTATCTCCATCAAAACGGTTGAAGCTCACCGCGCTTCCATTATGGATAAAACCAATTCCGGCACTGTGGCCGATTTGATGCGTGTGGTGATGAGCGCCAATAAACAGATTTAATCCAACATTTGCTTAGAGCAAAAAGTCCGCTTATGCCGGCGGACTTTTTTTAATACAAGGACAGAATACTATGTCAGCTCAACTTATTGACGGAAAGGCTATTGCTCAACAGATCAGAGCGAAAACCAAAGAAGCGGCGAGCAGGCTTCGCAGAGCTCCGGCTCTCGCCGTGGTGATGGTGGGAGAAAACCCTGCCAGCGCAGTTTATGTCCGCAACAAAGTTCGAGCCTGTAAAGAAGTCGGGATCACTTCAATTGAGAGACGGCTCCCGCAGAGCTGCTCGGATGAAGAACTTCTGGAAGTCATCCGAATGCTCAACGAAGATCCTTGTGTTGACGGCATTTTGGTACAGTTGCCTTTGCCCGAACATATGCATGCAGGACTTATCCTCGAGACGATTGATCCCAATAAAGACGTGGACGGTTTTCACATTTATAACACCGGCAAGCTCGTTACTACCGGAGGCGGCTTCAAACCCTGCACACCGGCAGGCATCATTGAGCTATTGAAGGCAATCAACTGCCCGATTGAAGGAAAGCACGCCGTAATTCTCGGTCGCTCCAACATTGTCGGAAAACCCTTATCCATGCTCCTGCTTCAGGAAAATGCCACTGTGACAATTACACACAGCCATACACCCGACCTGAAGCGTTACACGCTGGATGCTGACATTCTTGTCGCAGCAATCGGCAAAGCCAAATACGTGACTGCAGATATGGTCAAACCCGGCGCCGTCGTCATTGATGTGGGGACGAACCGGGACGAAAACGGGAAACTTTGCGGAGACGTTGATACTGAATCTGTCCGAGAAAAGGCTGCGTGGATCACGCCGGTCCCGGGCGGTGTGGGTCCCATGACCATTGCGATGCTGATGCACAATACTTTGCTGTCAGCTCAAAAAAGACAAGGCATCAAACTCTAGTTAAAAGCGAAGTCCTTTAGTTGCAGCTTCGACTTTAAAATTCATCGAAGTCGTCCGCATGAATCACCTTGCGGGCGACTTCCATTGAAAAGCCTCTTGCCAAGAGGTATCTCATTTGTCGAGACCTTTCTTTAAAGTCCTGAGGCGGTTGCCCGAAACGTTTAAGCCAGAGGCGTCGGGCGCGATCTGCTTCACTTTCTGCAACTTCATTTAAAGCGTGCTCGATTACTTCTGATGAAACACCGCTTGTTTTTAACTCGTACGCGATACGGGCATTGCCGTACCGAGCCGAACGAGTTCGGACTCGTGAGCGAGCGTAACGATCATCGGACAAATATCCTTTTTTCTCAAACTCATCCAGAAGCGAATCCAAATCATCTTCCGTCTCAGCTTCTGAAAGGTAAGCGCGCAGGCGTTGCCGCAATTCAACCCGACTGTATTCACGGCGAGCCAAATAGCGAACAGCCCGAGCTTTTAAGCTCAGGCTCTGGCGCGGGCGGCGAGTTTCCCCGCCGCCCGTTTCATCATTAAAGTTCGACTCCGGCATCACTGTCTTGCACCGTATCGTTCTTTCTCAAACCCTTAACACCTTTGAGTTCCCGGATCTTATTTTCAATTTCAGACAAAACTTCCGGATTACTCTTTAAGTATTCTCGGGCATTGTCACGGCCCTGACCGACTTTATTGCCCTGATAGCTGTACCAGGCACCTGACTTTTGCATCAGGTTCAGTTCTACAGCCATATCGATGACTTCACCCTCGTGAGAGATTCCGTCTCCGTACAGGATGTCAAATTGAGCCGTTTTGAAAGGAGGAGCGACTTTATTTTTCACAACCTTCACTTTAGTATCCGAACCGACAACCTCGTCACCTTTTTTAATAGCGCCAACCCGACGAATATCCAGACGAACAGAGCTGTAGAACTTCAGAGCATTACCGCCCGTCGTTGTTTCGGGATTGCCGTAACTCACGCCGATTTTCATACGGATTTGGTTAATGAAAACAACCAATGTATTGGTCCGTTTAATCGAAGAAGTAAGCTTTCTGAGTGCCTGACTCATCAATCGAGCCTGAAGACCCGGCAAAGCTTCCCCCATTTCTCCTTCAATTTCAGCCTGAGGCGTCAAGGCTGCCACGGAGTCAATCACAACCATATCAACGGAGCCCGAGCGAACCAACGCATCACAGATTTCCAAGGCCTGCTCTCCGGTATCGGGCTGAGAAATCAGAAGATCTGCCAAATTCACTCCCAAACGTTGGGCGTATTGAATATCTAAAGCATGTTCAGCGTCAATATAGGCACAGGTTCCGCCGGTTTTTTGCATTTGTGCAACAACGTGCAAAGCCAATGTTGTCTTACCGGATGATTCAGGACCGTAGATCTCAACGATTCGGCCGCGAGGCAAGCCGCCTACACCGAGAGCCAGATCCAGTCCGAGTGAACCGGTTGAGACAACATCGATATCCTCACTCATGCCTTTGTCGCCCATGCGCATGATGGAACCTTTACCAAATTGCTTTTCAATTTGAGCCAAAGCTGCGCTCAGCGCCTTCTTTCTTTCTTCACCTTCAACTCGTTCGACTCGCGGTAACGTTTTCTTTTCTGCCATTTTTATATCCTCAGCGGTTATCGTTGGCCTAACTTATTTAAGAATTAAATTCTTATATTTTTTATTTTCAACTTCAATAAAAAATATAAATATCTATCAATTCCCTTAAATTCAGGCAATTTGTTTTATTGACAAGACGAATTATTCACTATAAAAGATCATTTGTCGAGACTTTATTGTGTCATTTTTATTATCGTTTACCCTAACATTCGTATCTTAAAATGATTCTTTTATAACAGCCAAACCGAAAGGACTTCATTCTTTCGGATAAGTTTTTTATTAAATTTATTTGACAAATCCTTTTTGATGAGGCATCATTTCGCACTCGGTTGGACACGTTACCTGTGGGCTTGTCCCGCTCGTTAGTTCTACGGGTCGTTAGCTCAGTCGGTAGAGCAGCGGACTTTTAATCCGTTGGTCGAGAGTTCGAGTCTCTCACGACCCACCACCATCCGAAAGTTTGTTGAAGGTTTGGGAGCGTAGCTCAGTTGGTAGAGCAGCGGACTCTTAATCCGTCGGTCCAGAGTTCGAGTCTCTGCGCTCCCACCATCGCCACATCTTTTCTCTCCCCTATCTCTCCAATTTCTTCTGCAGCACTTTTTTTTAATTTAAAAGGCTCTTTGTACACTAATTTGAACGCTCGCCCTTTAAAATTGGTCTTTTGTGTAAATCATTAATTTCTTTGTTTTGTGATGATCTATCTGCCCGCACCTGATGACACTGACCGATTGGGAACTTCTCTGGCCCAATCTTTAATGATGTACCGAGATGAGATCGTTTCACAGGGTTTTAATATTCGTTTAGAGGGAAACTTGGGTGCCGGAAAAACATCCTTGACCCGTGCGACACTGCGGGCTCTTGGCGTGACAGGACGTATTAAAAGCCCTACGTTTACGCTTCTTGAAACCTATGAGATTGACTCCGATATAGAAGTATTTCATTTTGATTTTTACCGCTTCGAGAGCCCGGAGGAGTTTTTGGATGCCGGCTTCAGAGATGATTTTGCTCCCGGCCATATCACATTTTGTGAGTGGAGCGAAAAAGCAGGACAATGCCTACCCAAAGCCGATCTTTGCATTGAATTAATCCCCAAAGAGCAAGGAAGAGAAGCATCCTTTAGCAGCTATTCAGCAACAGGCCTCAACGTACTCAATGAGTTGAAAAAACTATGGACATCTCACGCAGAACTCTAATCAGCACCACGACAGGTACTTTGGCGCTTTCTTTGTTGCCGATGAGACCGGCACATGCCGCTCAGATGGTAGACGTGCGTATGTGGCCGGCCGAAGAGTACACCCGCGTAACCTTGGAGCATGACCAGCCGATTAAATTCAAATATTTTCTGGTACGCTCCCCCATGCCCTATCGATTGGTCGTTGACATCGAGGGACTGACGCTGACAGCAAAGCTGCAGAAAATGATCTCTGATGTCTCGCCCAATGACCCGTACATCAAATCGGTAAGAATCGGGCAATTTACCCCGAGTATTGTCCGTTTGGTGATGGATTTAAAAAGCGAAGTCCGTCCTGAAGTTTTTTCTTTAAAACCGGTTGCCAACTACAAATACCGACTGATTTTCGATATTTATCCCGTTGAAACCGAAGACCCCATAGCTGGCGTCATTGCCGGTCTCAATGGTCAGAAAACGGCTCCCGATCCTTTGGGGGATCTTCTGGCGCAAAATAAAACAAAGCCTGATGCACCGGCAGCATCGAAAAATCAGGCAAAAGCTTCTGCTGCAGACAAAAAAGCCAAGACACAGCCGGCTCCATCGTCCTCCAAAACTGCGCCTCAGACAAAAAAAACGCCTGCAGCAAAGCCTGCTGCCAAGGCTAAGCGTGACATTGTGATTGTGGTCGATGCCGGACACGGCGGAGAAGACCCCGGCGCGGTGGGGAAAAGAAAGACTTATGAAAAGCACATCACACTTTCCATTGCCAAGCGCCTGGAAAGACTGATCAAGCGGGAAAAAGGCATGAAGGTGGTGATGACCCGCTCAAGTGACCACTTTGTCAGTCTCAGCCAGCGAGTGATGATTGCTCAGAAAGCAAAAGCTCATCTCTTTGTGAGCATCCACGCTGATGCCTGGACTAAACCCTCTGCCAAAGGTTCTTCCGTTTATGCCTTGTCAGAGCGAGGTGCCACCAGCTCGGCAGCCAGATGGCTTGCTAAAAACCAAAACGAAGCCGACCTCATCGGAGGTGCAAACTTTAAAGAAGTTGATAAGCGCCTGCAGTCTGTGTTGGTCGACATGACCACATCCTGGAAAATCAATTACAGTCTGGAATTGGGTCACAGTGTGCTGCAGTACCTCGGAAAAATCAACACGCTGCACCGCCGTCAGGTCGAACAGGCTGGCTTTTTAGTACTGAAAGCGCCGGGCATTCCCTCCATTTTGGTGGAAACCGCCTTTATCAGTAATCCGCAGGAAGAACGCAAACTCAAAACCGCGGCTTATCAGCAAAAAGTGGCCGACGCTATCCTCAAAGGAATTAAAGCCCAGGTGAAGAAAAACGACTCTATCATGCAAAGCTGAGTTTTTCTGAAATGATTTGCAACTTTGTTTTGATTAACAATTTTGCCGGTTACCGCTAAAATAACCTAATTGCATTGATTTTTTACTTTAGGACATCGCAATCATGGCTATTGTCTCTTTACGCCAATTACTGGATCACGCCGCCGAAAACGGCTACGGCGTGCCGGCTTTCAACGTCAACAACATGGAACAAGTTCAGGCCATTATGACGGCTGCTCAAGAGGTTGGAGCACCTGTTATCATGCAGGCTTCAGCCGGTGCACGCCGCTACACGGGTGAGCTGTTTCTGAAAAATCTTATTCAGGCTGCCGTTGAAACGTATCCGGATGTGCCGGTCTGCATGCACCAGGATCACGGTCAAAGTCCCGCTGTTTGCCAAGGTGCCATTCGCATGGGCTTTTCTTCAGTCATGATGGACGGTTCTCTTCAAGCTGACGGCAAAACCATTGCAAGCTATGACTACAACGTCAATGTGACCCGTCAGGTCGTTGAAATGGCTCACTGCATCGGCGTGAGCGTCGAGGGCGAATTGGGTTGCCTGGGCTCTTTGGAAACCATGAAGGGTGACAAAGAAGACGGTCACGGCACGGATGCGAAAATGACTCGTGATCAGCTCCTCACCGATCCTGATCAGGCGGCCGATTTCGTTGAAAAAACTCAGCTTGATGCTTTGGCTATCGCTATCGGCACGAGCCACGGCGCCTACAAATTCACCCGCAAGCCGACCGGTGACATTTTGTCGATTGAACGAGTCAAAGAAATTCACCGCCGCTTACCGAACACTCACCTCGTGATGCACGGCTCCTCTTCTGTGCCTCAGGAATATCTTGCCGAAATTCGCGAATTCGGCGGTCAGTTCCGTGAAACGTACGGCGTGCCGGTTGAAGAAATTCAAGAAGCCATCAAACACGGTGTGCGTAAGGTGAACATTGACACCGACATCCGCTTGGCAATGACGGCTGCCGTGCGCCGCTTCCTGGTTGAAAATCCGACTAAGTTTGACCCGCGCGAATACCTCAAGGCTGCCCGCAAGGCTGCTTATGAACTGTGCAAGAAGCGCTATCTTGAATTCGGCTGTGAAGGTCAGGGAGCCCGTATCAAACCGATTGATCTCTTTACCATGGCCAAGCGCTACTCAAGCGGCGAATTAAAGCAAAACGTTCTTTAATCTGCGCTTGATTTTCTTTACCGAGGGGAGCTTGCTCCCCTCTTGTTGATCTGTTACTGAAAAAATGGCTGACGCAAAAGAGCTCAAAGGTAAAAGTGGGATCAAACGTTTAATCAACGCCTTTTCTTACTCTAAAGACGGATTCCGTGCCGCTTATCAATCGGAAGAAGCCTTTAGACAGGAATTCTGGCTGCTTGTGATCGGGACAGTCATTGCACTGATGCTGCCTGTGACACTTATGCAGACCATCTCGCTGATTGCCGTACTGCTTTTCTTGCTGATTGTTGAAATTCTCAATTCTGCCATCGAGGCTGCCATTGACCGTATCGGCATGGACATTCATCCTCTGTCCAAACGAGCTAAAGATATGGGAAGCTGTGCAGTGCTTTTTGCCTGCGCGCTGGTTTTCATCGTCTGGGCAGGTATTCTCATCGATTGTTTCTGGCCGCTTTAAACCTCTGAGCTTCTTTGCCTTTCTCTTGAGACAAAACTCATCCAAAATCGCGCTCAGTAACCTCAAAAATCATTAGAATGTATCTGTTAATTCGTTGGCCGCTGCCAGCACCACTTTTTAAACGGAATCAAACATCATGCCCATTCTTGATACCTCTTTGCATTCCTTAAAGCGCATCTATCGCGGTAAGGTGCGTGATACCTACGAAATCGACGATGACAAACTTTTAATCATCGCCACGGACCGTATCTCTGCATTTGATGTGATTCTTGATGATCCCATTCCCTACAAGGGCATGGTTCTTCAAGCTCTCACTGATTTTTGGTTTGAAAAACTCAAAGATGTTGTTCCGAATCATCTGACGGGCATTGATCCGACAACTGTAGTGGCCGAAGATGAAGTTGAACAGGTCAAGGGCCGCTCGGTAGTGGCAATGAAGCTTAAACCGATTCCGATTGAATGTGTCGTTCGCGGCTATATCATCGGCGGCGGCTGGAAAGACTATCAGGCTACGGGAAAGGTCTGCGGCATTGGGCTGCCGGCCGGTCTCAAGCAAGCTCAAAAGCTTCCGCACCCCATCTTTACGCCTGCAGCCAAAATGGAAGTCGGCAAGCACGATGAAAATATCTCTTATGAGCAGGCCGTAGAGTTGGTCGGCGAAGAGGTGGCCCGTCAAATTCGTGATTATTCCATCGAGCTCTACACCCGTGCTTATGAATATGCCTTGACAAAGGGCATTATCATCGCCGATACAAAGTTTGAGTTCGGTTTGGACAATGACGGTACGGTGCGCTTAATGGATGAAGTGCTCACGCCCGATTCATCCCGCTTCTGGCCTGCCGATCAATACAATGAAGGAATGTCTCCTCCTTCTTTTGACAAGCAGTTTGTCCGCGACTGGCTTGAAACACAACCGTGGGATAAAACACCTCCTGCCCCGCGCGCTCCGGACGAAATTTTGGAAAAAACATCTCAAAAATACCGTGAAGCGCTGCGCCGCTTAGCCGACCGTGATGTCGCTTAACGCAAGAGATTGACAATGCAACAACCGGCGCGGAAGGGAAATGAACTTCCGCGCCCTTCTTATTTTTTTGATAGGTACTCTGATTATGGAAAATTCACCTGTTGTCGGTGTGGTTATGGGTTCAAACTCTGATTGGGATATCATGAAAAATGCCTGCGATATCCTGAAAGACTTCGGTGTACCCTTTGAGGCCAAGGTCGTTTCCGCTCACCGAATGCCCGATGAAATGTTCCGCTATGCAGAAACCGCTCAGGAACGCGGCATTAAAGTCATCATTGCAGGAGCGGGCGGTGCAGCTCATCTGCCGGGGATGCTCTCGGCCAAAACTGTTTTGCCGGTTCTGGGTGTACCTATCCCGTCTCGATATCTTCGCGGAGAAGATTCCTTGCTCTCGATTGTTCAGATGCCTAAAGGCGTACCGGTAGGAACTTTTGCCATCGGTGAGGCCGGCGCCGGCAATGCCGCTCTTTTTGCCATTCAGATTCTGGCAATGGCGGGCTCTGAAGACTTACAGAAAAAAATCACGGCTTTCCGTCGTGCGCAAAATGAAAAAGCGCGCAATATGGTTTTGCCAGCCTAAATTCTGGAGTCAACCCATGCAAAAGAAACTGCCTTTAAACCCCGGAGAAATGCTTGGCATGATGGGCGGCGGACAACTTGGCCGCATGTTTGCCATTGAAGCGGCCTACATGGGCTACCACGTCACGGTGCTGGAGCCCGGAGAAAGACCTCCGGCTGCAGAGGTGTCCCTGCAGCATATCGCTCAAGCCTATTTAAGCGAACAGGGCTTAGACGAACTCGCCCGGGAAAGCGCGGCTGTCAGTACTGAATTTGAGAACGTGCCTGCTCAGGCACTTGATCGTTTGGCTAAAAATACCTTTGTGGCTCCCCCGGGCTCTGCCGTAGCCATTGCTCAGGACAGAAATACAGAGAAACACTTTATCGAAAGCGTTGCTCACGTGCCGGTTGCCCCTCACTGCCGCATTTGCTCGCAAGAAGACATCGAAAAAGCCGATGAGTCACTTTTTCCTGCGATTTTGAAAACAGCCCGCTTAGGCTATGACGGTAAAGGCCAGGTTTTGGTAGACAGCCGTGAGCAACTCTATGCAGCTTTTGAATCTCTGAAAAAGGTGGACTGCATTTTGGAAAAACGCCTCTCACTTTACAAAGAGGTTTCCGTCATCGTTGCCCGTTCATATAACGGTCAGACTGCTACATTCCCCGTTTGTGAAAATCGCCACCGTAACGGCATCTTGGCTGTCACTGTAATGCCCGCACGCGTCACCGATGAGATTTCAAATCAGGCTCGTCAATACGCTACGCAAATTGTGGATGCTCTGGGGTACACAGGTGTTCTTTGTGTCGAATTTTTTGTTCTTCAAGACGGGTCTATCGTTGCCAACGAAATGGCGCCGCGGCCACACAATTCCGGCCACGCAACCATTGATGCCTGCTGGAGTAACCAATTTGAACAACAGCTTCGCTGCATGACGAGGCAGCCTCTGGCTGATACCACGCAGCACACACCGGCAGTCATGCTTAATCTTTTAGGCGATATATGGTTTGATGGGGACAATGTCCGAGAACCTGACTGGTCCGGTGTATTGGCTGTCCCCGGAGTGAAATTACATTTATATGGAAAGGCTCAGGCACGCAGAGCCCGTAAAATGGGACACATCACTTGTCTGGGTCATACGCTTGAAGAGGCGTTGGATCGAGCCAAAGAAGTTGCCCGAATTTTGAATTTACCGGAGCCGCAATAATGCAACCCGTTGATGAAAGAGCCATTCGTGCTGCCGTTGACGTCCTGGAATGTTCAGGACTTGTCGCCATGCCGACTGAAACGGTCTACGGTTTGGCAGCCAATGCTGAAGATGAAAAAGCTGTCAGAAAAATTTTTGAAGCAAAAAATCGCCCGACCACTCATCCTTTGATCGTGCACATTACCGGGGAAGAAGCTCTTGATCATTGGGCCCGTGATATTCCTCAAAGCGCTTATGTGCTAGCCAGACGCTTTTGGCCAGGCCCCTTAACCATGATCCTGAAAAAATCCGAAGCTGTCGGCGATTGGATCACGGGCGGACAGGATTCCGTCGGTCTGCGCTGTCCTTCTCATCCCTGGGCCATGGCTTTAATCAAAGCTTTTGCCGGAAAACACCATCGAGGACTCGCAGCGCCTTCAGCCAATACTTTCGGTCGCATTTCTCCCACAACTGCGCAACATGTCAGAGATGACTTGGGAGAAAAACCGAAAGGAAAAGTGGATTTTATTTTAGACGGCGGAGAGTGTGCGGTCGGCGTGGAATCCACGATTATCAATTTAAGCGGTGAGCATCCTGAGATTTTGCGCCACGGTGCTGTAACGAGAAAAATGCTCGAAGAGGTTTTAGGTTGCGCCATTCCTGACGGCGGAAAAGACTCCCCTCGGGTTTCGGGCTCCTTAAAAAGCCACTACGCCCCGAAAACAAAGGTGATTTTATGCAGTGATGCTGCGGCTGAATGCGAAAAGTACCACGATAAAAAAATCGCTGTGATGGCTCCTAAAGCCAATCTGCAATCGACTCCCTCCAACGTCATTAAATGGTTTGATGCGCCGGAAGATGCCTCCGAATACATGCACATCCTTTACGTTCGCCTGCATGAACTTGATCGTGTCGGTGCAGATTTCATTTTGATCGAGACACCCCCGACGGGCGACGCATGGAATGCAGTGCAAGACCGTCTGTCACGAGCCGCTGCCTAACATGACGGATAATTCTGTAAGACTTTCCAAACGCATCAGTGAACTGGGTATCGCCTCAAGACGCGAGGCCGATACCTGGATTGAAAAGGGCTGGGTAAAGGTCAACGGGCAAGTGGCGAGCCTTGGCATGAAAGTGATCCCAAGCGACAGAATTCAAATTTCTTCAAAAGCTAAGAAAGAACAAAGCGCTCAGGTCACGGTTTTACTCAATAAACCCGTAGGCTACGTGAGCGGCCAGGCCGAAGATGGGTACGAGCCGGCAAAAGTGCTGATTACCCCAGAAAATCATTGGGACAGAGACGATTCCGGCATACGATTTTCTCGTTCTCATTTAGCTCATCTTGTCCCGGCCGGGCGCTTAGACATTGACTCTGTAGGATTGCTTGTTTTAACTCAAGACGGCCGTGTCGCAAAAACCATCATCGGTGAAACAAGTGATATTGAAAAGGAATACATTGTTCGTGTAGCCTCTTTTGACGGTTCGAGGCCTAAGTTAAGCGATGAGGCACTCTCACTTCTAAATTTTGGTCTGAGCCTTGACGGAAAAGCGCTGCAGCCAGCCCAAGTCAGTTGGCTCAACGATGAAGAATTGCGCTTTATTCTGAAAGAAGGCAAAAAGCGTCAGATCAGACGGATGTGCGAAGCGGTCGGGTTAAAAGTTTTACGCTTAAAGCGCGTGCGCGTCGGAAAGGTTGTACTGGGAGCATTGCCTGCCGGCCAGTGGCGCTATCTTAAACCCGGAGAATCTTTTTAGCGGAGAGCTCAAAGCGATATGCAAAATAAAACAGCTGCCGCTCAGCTTTTACTCATTTTTGTGACTTTTCTCTGGGGATCGACCTTTCTTACTCTTCAGACAGCCCTTCGTTGGGCTGATCCCGTTGTTATTGTTGCATTACGCTTTGTTTTAGCCTCTTTCATTGTTTTTTGTTTTCTCAGGGGCCGTATCAACCGCATTACTCGTTACGAATGGAAGGCCGGTTTAGTTGTCGGGTGCTGTATTTTCGGAGTTTATACTTTACAAACCATCGGGTTGGCTTCTATTCCGAGCAGTACATCGGCCTTTTTAACGGGACTATATGTCGGATTTGTTCCTCTGCTGCAGTGGCTCATTTACAAATCTGTCCCGCAGCCTGTCACAATTGCCACCATCGTATTGGCCTTTACCGGCATGACTCTTTTTGCCAATCCCTTCTCCGTTAACCTCTCCGGTCAGTTCGGTGAATGGGTGACCGTTTTAAGTGCCTTAATTTGTGCCGCTGAAATTCTTTCCATCAGCCATTTCACCCAGGGATGCCGACCGCTGCAACTGAGTTTTACGCAGTTAATCACCGTAGCAGTCTTAGCGCTTTTCACACTTTTGTGGCACGAACCAGTCCGTCCTACCGAATGGACGCCCGGTCTCGCTCTATGTATAGGAGCGCTTGCTGCCATCGTCAGTTTTGTCCAATTCGGTATCGGTTGGGCATTAAAGCATGTCAGTGCAATGAGGGCTACACTTATCTACGCACTTGAACCGGTTTTTGCAGGCATCATCGGTTGGCTTGCCGGAGAATACTTCGGGTTATCGGAATTGTCCGGAGCCGCCTTAATCATTTTCGCTGTACTTCTGAGTGCTTGGAAACCCGGTAAACGTAAAGACCGCAACGGAGAAGTGCTATGAACAATCAGAAACCTATCGGTTTTTTTGATTCAGGCTGGGGCGGATTATCCATCCTCAAGACAGCCCGAGAGGTTTTACCGGCAGAAGATTTTCTTTATGTCGCTGATTGCGGTTTTGCCCCCTACGGAGACCAAAGCCACGATTTTATTGTTGAGCGAGCTCGAAGAATCGCCGCTTTTCTTTTTGATAAACAACAGGTTAAAGCTTTGGTTGTGGCCTGCAACACAGCGACTGCTGAGGCTATTGATACCCTTCGTCAGGACAGACCAGAGGCTATTATTATCGGGGTGGAGCCCGCCATTAAGCCGGCCGTGGCCATTTCTCAAAATCAAAAGATCGGGATGATTGCTACCACGCGTACGACACAGTCTCTTCGCTATAACAGCCTGCTGCAACGATTTGCTCAAAAAGCGACAGTATTTACCCAAGGCTGCCCCGGCTTGATGGACTGTGTGGAAGCGGGGGCCTTTCAAACACCCGCCACACTGCAGCTTTTGCATCGTTATATTGATCCGATGCTTGAAAATCACATCGATACGCTCGTACTGGGCTGTACTCACTATCCGTTTTTAATGCAGGCAATCCGATCAGTTGTTGGCCCGGAAGTCAATATTTACGAACCCAGCCTCGGTGTATCTCTGCATTTAAAACACCGCTTGACAGAGACCGGCAGTTTGGTTACCGGCAGTCAGAGAAAAGGCAAAGATACTTTTTATGTCAGCGGATTGACTGAACAAAGAAAAAACGTCGCCAATCTTTTGTGGGGACAGGCGACGTCTTTTGAAAATCTTTGTGTTTAAAGACCGTTATTCTTCAATAAGAAAATTAGCCATTCTTTGTCTCAGTGTATCGGGGATAGGAGTGGATTTTCGGCTCTCAGAGTCGATACAAACCATCACTTCGCGGCATTTCACATGCAGCTCTTCGCCCTGGTAGAACTCAATTTCAACAGTAAAAGAACTGTTGCCGATATGACTGACCCAAAGTCTCATTTCCCCGACATCGCCGATGTGAAAGGGCTTAAAGAAATCAGAATGAATGGAAACCACCGGAATCAGTACATTTTGCTCTGACATGTTTTCCCAAGGCAACTGCATCCCCTCGCGAAACCAATCCTCTGTAAGGCCATTGAAAAGAACAAAAAAATTCGGGTGAAAAACAATGCCGGCCGGATCACAATGTGCGAAACGAATCATGCATGATTTCTTAAAAATACTACCCAATTGGATTCTCCTTGTTATCAATCAGTACCGCACGAACGGGACTTGCTTCCAATCCCTGAATCTTCAAAGGCAAAGCAACTAAATGATAAAGTCCTCTGCCAACTTCCGTGAGATCCAAATTTTCCAAAATGAGCATGCCGCAGTCAATAGCTAAAACATGGGATGACAAATTTTCATCACTTTCAGAATCAATGCTGGGGGTGTCAATTCCAATGACCCGAACCCCTGCTTGCGCCAAATATCTGACTGCTTGCTCGGAAAGGTAAGGAAAGTCTGAGTTCCATTTCTCCCGGGGACCGAATCCTGTTTTCAGAAGCACTCGAGAGCAGCGAACCTCATCCAAATCCTCAACCTCAATGGCTTTACGGCGATTAACCTGCATGACTTGGCAGGGTCCTATCAGTGCTGAGAGATCAACTTCAGAAACATCCCCGCAGCGTTTCAAATGAAGCGGAGCATCAATATGAGCGCCCAAATGTGCACTCATTTGAAAAGTACTGACAATGGTTTTTTCCGAATTGCAAAATTTCACCGATAACGGATCATCGCCCGGATAAACGGGCGATGATTGTGTCACTAAAGGAGAAATATCGATGATTCTCACAATGCGCGAGGATCTAGTTGAGCGTTCTTTTCGCCGGATAACTTATTGACGACATCACGGGCGATTTCAATCATTGTGAGCGGAGCACAGCCTTCTGCTTTGTTGTTGGTAATCACAAAACTCTTTTGCTGGGATTTTTGTGCAACATCGAGCAAATGGACAATGCCGGCACGAGTGGCGGTATCCGGATGGACAATTCGGTTAAAAGGCGCATAGGTCATCTTTGCAACACCGTGGCGCTGAATCGGATTAAGAGACCAACGAACGACCAGCGGTCCGTTCATTTTCCAGTCCTGTCCCTCAGCTTCCGGATCCTCGTAGTAGCGCAGTGCAGCGGTCTGGCGAATGACATCGGGCATCGAGGGATGCACACCCACCACTAATCTCACTCCGCTCGGACGCAAGGCATTTAACAGTCTCTTTGTGTAAATAGAAAGCGTACGAACCTCAACGGCATAAATAGGACGCTCGCCTTCTACTTCTTTGGGTAAATCCGCAAAGAATTGAGCAATGCGATCAATGTAGCTGTAACACTCGGCCTGCGTGGGCAACAGAGGTCTGGGGATAGGAGACAGTTGGAAAACCAAGGGACCTGCGTTTTCTCCCAAGCCGTTAATCACCGGATAAACGAACTCGTGCATTGCAGCATGCAAATCCAAAAAATCCTGATTCAGGGAGCGAAACCGCCCTTTAGGATCACGTTTGACTGCATCGGTTACACTCTGAGGCGCTTTAATAAGAAAACGAAAACCTTCATCAACCTGACCGGCCATCGCCGCATAGGACATTTCGTTTAAAGTCCCGAAAAATGACCAATCAATCCCGACAGCGCGCAGAATCGGATGTTTGCAGTAAGCTGATAGTCCGCGCTTAGTCAAATCTTCTACACCGCTTGTCTCTCCCCAAACAATGCCTTTCCAGCCCGGGAAATTCCAACTTGCGCATCCCAAATAAATGGAAGACGGCAATAAACGTCCCAAACGCAAAACGTCTTGAGAAGGTGTGACCGGAGTGATCGGCGAAGAGGTGACTTCATCAAAACTGTAAGGATCTGTCGTAAATTGATCAAACATAACTTGCCCAATCTGTATATCAACAAAAAAACAAAAAAAACGAATTCAAAGCCAAATGACTATTCTCTCTTTGAGTATACGTCCTAAATATCAGAATGATTGGCTGAAAGATGAGTACTTTTGCTCAGAAATGCGAAAAATAGCAGAAAAATTTTTCTACTTCAATGTCTGAAGTGTCAAAGATATAACAAACTGATTTCAAAGGCGAAAGACTCCGAGAGTCCTTCGCCGAAAATTCAATTGATTAACGAGCGGCTTTTGGTGCCGGTTGAGGTCCTTTAGGCGGCATAGGCGGCTCGAGAATACTGCCGGTATTGACGACATAATCAAACTGAGCCATTTTTTCCTCACCCAAAACTTTGAGCAGCTCTGCCCTGGCTTTTACATAAGCATCAAAAGCTTGGGCATGCTTATTCATGAATTCGCTTCTGGCTTCCAATCGGGCCTGTCTGGTCATACCCGGTTTCCATTGATTGCGATGATCGCAACGAACCTGAGCGAGCTGCGCATAAGCCTGCTGCGTTTGCTGCCAGGCTTTATCCGAAGCTTTAACACCTAAAATCGTTCCGACTTCGTTCATAAAGTGCACGGCCTCTTCATGATTCATCCCGAAAGTGTGAACTCCGCGATCATGCATCATGCGAGGACCGCCCCGATAGTGATGTCTTCTCATCGGTGCGTCCCCCCAATAGCCGCACGGAGCATCGTAACCGTGATGCCACTGCGGTCCGTCGTAGCGGTCCCAACACGGGCCGCCGTGCCAGGCATAACTGCTCAGAGGGATTAAGCCTGCCGAAATTACAGCTGCAATCACAAGGGCTTTGTTTGTTCTCATTATTTTTCTCCTTAGCAGAAAAAAAAACCTGCGGTACACCGCAGTAACGCAGGGGAAAAAGACTTTAACTTGCTTACGTTTGCAGTTTACGCACGACTCGCGCAACAATCTTTTGGCATCTGTATGTTTTTGTTATCCGCGTTAACTTATTTTTACAGGGCGCAGATTAAAAATTTCTTTAAAAAAAAGACAGTTATAGCGCCTAGTGGCCAGGTGGCTTTTGATACAATGTTGCCGTCGTATATTTCTCTTTTTTCAGGACGTTACAAAATGGAACTTTCCGCATTGACTGCCTTATCTCCGCTTGACGGCCGCTACGCGCGCCAAACCGAAGCTTTACGGGAGATTTTTTCGGAATCAGCCTTCATGCGTGCCCGTGTGCGCGTGGAAGTTGAATGGTTAATTGCATTGTCGGAAGCTGAGCTGCCTGAGTTGGATCACCTCTCAGACCACGGCAAGGCTTATCTTCGCGGATTAGTGGAGAACTTTACCGTCCAATCCTGCCAAGAAATCAAGGATATTGAGAAAACCACCAACCACGACGTCAAAGCCGTTGAATATTGGATCAAAGAACAGGTCTCGCATGATGCAGAATTGGCTAAAGCCAGTGAATTTGTCCACTTCGGCTGCACAAGCGAAGACATTAATAACACCTCTCACGCCCTGATGCTCACCAAAGGTCGCAAGGAGTTGGTGGCCTATCTGCGCTCTATTCACCAAACTCTCGTTGAAAACGCTCACCGCTGGGCTGAAGTGCCAATGCTTTCCCGCACACACGGACAGACGGCCTCTCCAACCACTATCGGTAAGGAATGGGCTAACGTGGCCATGCGCCTGAAAAGAGCCATCGAATCTATCGAATCTGTGACGATCCTCGCTAAGATGAATGGCGCCGTCGGCAACTACAACGCCCACACGATTGCCTATCCGGAAAAAGACTGGGAAGCTTTTGCGAAAAAAGTGGTTGAAGAACGCCTGGGCTTAACCTTTAATACCCACACGATTCAAATTGAACCGCACGATTATATGGCTCAGCTTTTTGATGCCATCGTGCGTGCAAATACCATTTTGCTCGATTTGGACCGTGACGTCTGGGGCTACATCTCAATGGGCTTTTATAAGCAAAAACTCAAGGAAGGTGAAGTCGGCTCCTCGACCATGCCCCATAAAGTCAACCCCATTGATTTTGAAAATTCCGAAGGTAATTTGGGCATTGCCAATGCACTTTTAACGCACTTAGCACAAAAGCTGCCGATTTCCCGCTGGCAGCGTGACCTAACCGACTCGACCGTTCTGCGCAATCTGGGGGTTGCTTTCGGTTATTGCTTCGTGGGTTACAACGCCCTAACCCGCGGCTTAGGCAAACTCCAGCTCAATGAACAGCGCGTCGCTGAAGACCTGGATCACGCTTGGGAAGTGTTGGCAGAAGCCATTCAAACGGTTATGCGCCGTTACGGTGTGCCGCATCCCTATGAACAGTTGAAAGCTCTCACCCGCGGCAAAGGCATCACTCCGGAGACGATTCACGAGTTTGTCTCTCAATTGGACATCCCGACAGAGGCCAAAGAACGTTTGATGAAGCTCACCCCTGCCACCTATATCGGTAAGGCCGTTGAGTTAGCTAAACGCGCCTAAACACCGTTAATTTTCCACGATAGCCCGAACAGCGATGTTCGGGCTTCTTTTTGCATATTGCAAATCCGATCTTTTAGCCTATTGAACGATCACGTTAATGCGGCAGTATTCAATTAGGCAAAAGCGCATCTGCATGAACCGCTCAAAGCCTTTGAAATCGTTGCCTGTGAATTAAAAAAATCCTCGGCTTCAAGCAGAAAATTCTTCTTCAAACGCTTAAAATGTCTCAGTTGAAGTATCAAAAACGTCCTGATTTTCAGAGGTTTCGAGCATGGCGTCGGCTACTGTTTACCGCAAAGATTACATTCCCCCTACTCATTGGGTTGATTCAGTGTATTTGGAGTTTGATCTCCACCCTCAGCAAACACATGTCCACAGTACTTTAATGATCCGCCCCAATGAGGATCGCATCAACAACGATTTGATTTTAAACGGCCGGGATCTGGAACTGGTTCGTATCGCCATTGACGGCAGAGAGTTGGATCGAAGCGAATATACGCTCATGCCCAACGGGGACTTGGTTCTGCGCGGCATCACAAAAGACATCAAGCTTGAAATTGAAAATATCATCAATCCTCAAGCCAACAGCTCCCTTATGGGGTTGTACCTGTCAAACGGCAACTTTATGACTCAGTGTGAAGCAGAGGGCTTCCGCCGCATCACTTATTACCCTGATCGGCCCGACGTTTCTGCAAAATTCACAGTCAGAATCAATGCTCCGCAATCCGTCTGTCCGGTTCTGCTGTCAAACGGCAACCTGATTGAAGAAGGCGAGCTTGACGGCAATTGGCACTATACCTGCTGGGAAGATCCTTTCCCCAAACCCTGCTACCTTTTTGCTTTGGTAGCCGGCAATTTGAAGTGCCGTGAAGAAAAATTCCAACTTAAAAACGGTAAAAAGGCACTTCTTCAAATTTGGGTTGAGCCGAGAAATCTGGACAAAACCGAGTTTGCCTTGGAAAGTCTCAAACGGGCAATCGCCTGGGATGAGGAACGCTTCGGGCTGGAGCTGGATTTAGAGCGCTTCATGATTGTGGCCACTGACGATTTCACGATGGGCGCCATGGAAAATAAGGGATTGAATATTTTCAATTCCCGTTGCGTTCTGGCCACTCCCGAAGTAGCAACCGATCGAGACTTCGCCCGCATTGAAAGCGTTATCGGGCACGAGTACTTCCACAACTGGACCGGAGACCGCGTGACCTGTCGGGACTGGTTCCAGTTGACGCTTAAGGAAGGCCTGACCGTTTTCAGAGAACAGGAATTTGCTGCCGATATGTTAGGCGACAGCACCGCACGGGCTGTTAAACGCATCGAAGATGTTCGCTACCTGCGCGATCATCAGTTCACTGAAGATGCCGGCCCCATGGCTCACCCCATTCGTCCTGAATCTTATGAAGAAATTAATAACTTCTACACCACTACCGTTTATGAAAAAGGTGCCGAAGTCATTCGTATGCTTCAGACCTTATTGGGTAAGGACGGCTTTAAGCGAGGGTTGGATCAGTACATCAGGGAGCATGACGGTAGTTGTGCGACCTGTGAAGACTTCTTAAACGCTATGGCTGAAGCCAATATGCGTAATCTCACGCAGTTTAAGCGCTGGTATTCTCAGGCTGGCACCCCTCATGTTCGGGTACGTACCCATTGGGACGAACAGACGGCTACCTACTCAGTCACATTAGCGCAGTCGTGTCCTGCAACGCCAGGACAAAGCAAAAAGGAACCGTTCTTCATTCCCTTTGATATTGCACTTTTTAACAGCAAGGGAAAACCGATATCGCTGCAGCTGCAGGCAGAGACAACCGCAAAGGGTACTTCCCGCGTTCTTGAACTCACCGATGAAGAACACACCTGGGTGTTTGTTGGCGTAAAAGAAAAACCCATTCCGTCACTGGCACGCAATTTCTCAGCTCCGATCATCGTGGATTACAACTACAGTCCCGAGGAGCTCGTCTTTTTGAGCCAGTGTGATACCGATGCATTTAATCGGGCTCAAGCCATGGAAGAGCTTTCGCTTATCTGCATTAATGAAATGGTGGCCGATTACGAGCGCGGCACACGAATGGTGATCAATCCGCATTACCGAAACGCTTTTGAATCGATGCTCACCGATAAAAGCATTTCCGCGGCTTTTAAAGCTGTGGCTCTGACATTGCCGAGTGAAATGCGCATCGCTGAATCTCAGCCGATGATTAACCCGATTGCGATTCGTGCGGCCATTCGTTCGCTACGTGAACAATTAGGACGCCAGTTCTCGCATTTGATTATGCGTGTTTTTGACGATAACGCACCCAACCCCGTTTACACGCCTTCGGCTTCTGAAGCGGGCAAAAGAGCTATGCGTGCTTTCTGCTTTGAGTTGCTATTAGCAGGCGGCAACGCTAAATCACTTCTGAGAGCCAGACAGATTTTTGAAACCAGTAAAAATCTGACTGAGCGGCTCGATGCGCTGCGCATCATTGTCAACAGTGCTTCGCCCACTAAATTCACTCTGCTTGAAGCCGCTGAGGCTGAATGGCGCAAAGAGCCTCTGCTTGTCAACAAGTGGCTCACGCTGCAGGCAACAGCTACAGTGCCCATGGACGAATGCCCGATTGTTGACGTTGTTCAAAACCTCATTGAGCGCTATCCCGGCTATAACGCTCATAATCCGAATAATGTGTACTCACTTGTTTTGGCTTTCTGTCAAAACAATTTGGCTGAATTTCATCGCCCGGACGGTGTCGGCTATAAACTCTGGGTCGAACAGGTGCTTAAATTGGATCGAATTAATCCTCAGGTATCAAGCCGCCTGGCACGCTGCCTGGATAATTGGAGACGCTATACGCCCGAGTGCTCCAAGCTCATGTACAGCGCACTCAAATATGTTTACTCCCAACCCAATCTGTCGGCAGATTTAAAAGAAGTGGTTGGCAAAGCGCTCAATAATGCAACCCATTAATTTTGAAAAGGACTCTGACAATGGCAAAAACTTTAGACCTTTATCTGCATGATCTGGAGGTTCATCATCATGTTGATCCGCGGCTCACGGCGCTGATCAATCACCTCGCCTGCACGTGCAAAGAAATCAGTTTCAAAGTCAGTCAAGGCGCATTGGCGGATGTTTTAGGAACCGCCGGCAGTGAAAATGTTCAGGGCGAAACGCAGAAAAAGCTCGACATCATCGCCAATGACATTATGTGCCGGGCATGCACAGAGAGCGGATTTGTAAGCGGCGTGGCCAGTGAAGAGATGGATCATGCCCTGCAGATTCCTGAAGACTGCGAAGTGGGGCCTTACCTGGTTCTTTTTGATCCTTTGGATGGTTCGAGCAACATTGATATTAATGTTTCGATCGGCACGATCTTTTCCATTTTGCCGGCCGGTGAGCCCCATCGTCATGTCAAAGATGAGGAATTCCTTCAACCCGGACGCAATCAGTTGGCAGCCGGCTACGTTATCTATGGACCGCAGACACAGCTCGTATTTACGCTGGGATTCGGTACAACGCTTTTTACACTCGATTTAGGCACCGGCAACTTCTACCAAACAGTTGAAAAACTGGAAATTGCTCCCCAAGCAAAAGAATTTGCCATCAACTGCTCGAACATGCGCCACTGGGAATCTCCGGTTCAACGCTACATCACCGAGCTGCTTGCCGGTACAACCGGTCCCCGCGGCAAAGACTACAACATGCGCTGGGTAGCTGCTATGGTCGCCGAAGTGCATCGCATTTTAAATCGCGGCGGCATCTTCATGTATCCCAAAGACAACCGCGATCCGTCCAAACCGGGCAAGTTGCGTTTGATGTATGAGGCCAATCCTATGAGTTGGCTTATCGAGCAAGCCGGCGGCCGATCAACCAACGGTAAACAGGATATTCTGGATATCGTCCCCGAAGGGCTGCATCAACGCGTTGCTGTCTTTCTCGGAGCCAAGGAAGAAGTGGATTTGGTCACCTCCTACCACAACTGAAAACAGGTATGGTTATCCTCGACTTTCTGATCAATTGGGTGCTCCTGCCGGCCATCATTATTTACGGCTTTGTGAGCTGGGGTAAGGAGCATCCTGACACAAAGTTTTTTATTGATCCGGATGAGTACAAAGAAAAATTAAAGCAAAAAGAAAAAGAGGATAACCGATCTTAATTCCGGGAAAGTTCATAAATTAAAACTATCAAGCAAATGGTCAACTTGAATTGTGTTTTAGGTTGAGCGTTCTTATACTGAGGGCAACCCCCTTTTTTACTTTTGGCCCTATTGTCTGGGAGAGACTATGTCTAAGCATGAATCTTTGGATGTCCGCGTCGCCGTTGAAGCGGATAATCCGGCCTTGGTTCGCAACGAGTCTTTGTGTGTCAATTGCTCAATGTGCCGTCAGGTTTGTGAAGACTATATCGGTGTTCACGGGCACTACGATTTAAACAAAACGGCAGACAAAGCCATCTGTATTCACTGCGGTCAATGCATTAACGTCTGCCCTACAGGCAGTCTCTTTACTCGCAATGAATACGATCAGGTACAAAAAGCCATTGATGATCCCAACCAGATTGTTGTGGTCTCAACCTCTCCGGCTGTTCGTGTAGCACTTGCCGAGGCGTTCGGATTGGAAGCCGGGCGTTTCGAAGAGGAAAAGATGGTCGGACTTTTGCGTATGCTCGGGGCAGATTATGTTCTGGATACCAACTTTGCAGCAGACCTCACCATTATGGAAGAGGCATCCGAGCTTGTGCAAAGAATTACCAAACACACGGCTCCCCTGCCGCAATTTACAAGCTGCTGTCCGGCCTGGGTAAAGTACGCCGAAATTTTTCATCCGGAAGTTTTACCCAATATTTCCAGTGCCAAGAGTCCGATCGGAATGCAGGGTGCAACGGTTAAAACTTATTTCGCCCGCGAAAAGGGGCTCAATGCCAAAAATATCGTTCATGTGGCCCTGGCCCCCTGCACTGCGAAAAAATTTGAAGTTCGCCGCGAAGAGTTCAACAGCAGCGGACGCTTTCATGGAGATGAAAGTATCCGTGACACCGACTTTGTCATCACAACGGTTGAATTAGCCGAATGGGCCCAGGCCAAAGGCATCAGCTTTAGCGATATTCAGAGCTCTCACTACGATCGTTTGATGGGTGAGGGGTCAGGTGCCGGCGTTATTTTCGGCAACACGGGCGGCGTGATGGAAGCCGCTTTGCGCACGGCTCACTACTTTATCACCGGTCAATCGGCTCCCGCAGAGTTTTTTGATCTCCAACCTGTCAGAGGTTTGACTGACGTCAAGGAGGCTCAGGCTAAGATCGGCGAGCTCACCCTTAACGTTGCGGTTGTGTACGGTACAGCCAATGCAGGCCGCCTTATCGAACAAATTCAAAAGGGTGAAAAACAATACCACTTTGTGGAAGTGATGACCTGTCCGGGCGGGTGCATCTCCGGCGGCGGTCAACCCAAGCTCAACTGGGGTCAGGAAGACCAAACCCGCCAACAGAGAATTGACGCTCTTTATGAACGTGACCGGACGCTCGGAGAAACTCACCGTACAAGTTACGAAAACGAAGAAATCAAACGCATTTATGAACAGTTTTACGGCCATCCCTTATCCGAGTTGGCTGAAAAGCTTTTACACACCCACTACACGGACCGTAGTGCATCTTTAGGAGAAAAGAAAATGAAATACCGTTGCAAAGTTTGCGGCTATATCCACGAATGCGATGGAGAATTACCTGCTGACTATATCTGCCCGATCTGCAAAAAAGGCATTGAATTCTTTGAACTCGTGGAAGAACCGAAACAAGCTTGCAGCAAGCTGGCCGGAACCAAGACAGAAAAGAATTTGATGACAGCTTTTGCCGGCGAATCTCAGGCTCGCAACAAGTACACCTACTTTGCTGAAGTCGCCAAGCGCGAAGGTTATGAACAGATTGCTGCAATTTTCCTGCAGACGGCCCGCAACGAACAAGAGCACGCCCGACTCTGGTGTGATGCCCTGGGTTGGATTGAAGACACGGCTAAGAATCTCGGTGCTGCCGCTGAAGGTGAAAATTACGAATGGACCGACATGTACGACGGTTTTGCCAAGGATGCCGAAGCTGAAGGCTTTACTGAATTGGCTGCCAAATTCCGCGCTGTCGCTGCCATTGAAAAGGCCCATGAAGAACGCTATCGCAAGCTTTTGAAGAATGTTGAAATGAAGCAAGTCTTCGAAAAAGCCGGTCAGACGATGTGGGAATGCCGCATCTGCGGTCACCTCGTCATGGGCGTGAAAGCTCCGGAAGCTTGCCCGGTTTGCGGTTATGCACAAAGCTACTTTGAAGTGCGTGCCGAAAACTACTAAACCGCTTTTAGCACTTTAAAGCACTTATCTTAAGGTCCCGTTCAAGCAAACGGGACCTTATTTTTTCTCTCTTATTGATCGCTGCGTGCCTTCTGAGCCTTCAATAAGTCTCGAATTTCTTGAAGCAAAAGAATATCCTGCGGTGTAGGGGCGGCTTTAACTTGTTTGGCTTCTTCTTTTTTCTGAGCCAAAAGCTTCATTTCTGCCAAAGCCCGGGCTTTATTCACCAAGCGCACAAGACTGAAAACCACCAACGCCATCAAAAGAAAATGAAAGACTGCCGTGAAAAACGCACCATAACCTAAAACGGCTGCACCGGCTTTTGTCAGAGCATCATAAGTCATAGGACCTGTATAGTCCTGAGGCATAGAAAGAACAAAAAAGAAATTGGAGAAATCCTGCGAACCGATTAAAACGCCGAGAATAGGATTAATTAAATCCTTCACCATCGAATTCACGATAGCAGTAAAGGCAGCCCCGACAATAACACCAACCGCCATGTCGATGACATTTCCCCGGCTGATAAATGTTTGAAAATCAGAAATAAATTTTTTCATAATGCCCTCGAATAACAAATGTCAAACGATTATATCAACGAGGGTGTCCCGAAAATAAGAGAAGCACTTTTTCAAAAAAATCAGTAAAATAGGTGTCCAATTTTGCGGATGTAGCTCAATGGTAGAGCAGAGGCTTCCCAAGCCTATGACGGGGGTTCGATTCCCCTCATCCGCTCCACTAATTCAATGTCAACGGACCCGTGAGTCCGTTTTTTAATATGACCGAAAGAAAAATCCACACAGCGGAAGAAATCGAAGCCTTTAAAAAAATGCATATCCGCAGCTTCACTTTACGCCGCGGCCATATCAGCCAAGCCCAAAAAAGAGCTCTTGAAGAGCTGCTGCCCCGTTTTGCTGTAGAGTACAAAGAAGAGATTATTAATCCTGAATCCCTTTTCGGCAGAAAAGCCCCTTGGGTTCTGGAAATCGGCTGCGGTATGGGAGAAACTACGGCAGCGATTGCTCAAATGCATCCCGAAGTGGATTTCCTGGGCTGTGAGGTTTTTTCGGCAGGAGTCGGTGCTTTAGCCAAACGACTCGATGAAATGTCTTTGAGCAACGTTCGCATCATTCAGCACGACGCGGTTGATGTCGTCAAGAATATGATTGCGCCCGACAGCCTTGACGGTGTTCATATTTATTTCCCGGATCCGTGGCGCAAGGCCCGCCACCATAAACGTCGATTGGTGGCACAACCTTTTATTCATGAACTCGTACAGCGCATTAAGCCGGGCGGCTATATTCACTGCGCAACAGACTGGGAAAATTATGCCGAGCAGATGCTTGAAGTGCTTCAGGCCGAACCTCTGCTTGAAAACCTTTATGATGATTACTCCCCGGTGATGGCCAATCCGATCACTGAACGCCCGATGACTAAATTTCATGCCCGAGGCGAACGCTTGGGACACGGTGTATGGGACCTCGTCTATAAACGTCAGCAATAGGTTGGTTAACAATGGACATCGTTTACCAAATTAAGGCCTTTATTCTGGGTATTGTTGAAGGGTTGACTGAATTTTTACCGATCTCTTCAACCGGTCACTTAATTATTGCGGGTGATTTGCTCAATTTTAACGGTCCTGAAGTCAATACTTTCAGCATCGCCATTCAGGCCGGTGCCATTTTTGCTGTCTGCTGGTTTTACCGCGTTAAACTTTTCAATATTGTCAAACACCTTCTGACTCCGGGCAAGGATCAGCAGTTAGCCGTCAATATTGTGGTGGCCTTCTTGCCGGCTGCTGTTTTGGGGGTGTTGCTTGCCGACTACATTGAAGAGCTTTTATTCAACCCGATTACCGTTGCCATTGCTCTGGTTATAGGCGGTCTGATTATCTTTTGGATTGAAAATCTCCACGCCAAGAGAAACTATGCCCCGCGCGTTCAGAACATGGATGACATGACCATTAAGGACGCCTTTTTAGTCGGCTGTATGCAATGCATTGCCATGATCCCCGGAACCAGCCGTTCAGGTTCTACCATTATCGGCGGTTTGGTTCTTGGATTATCCAGAAAGGCTGCTACCGAATTCTCTTTCTTTTTAGCCATTCCGACCATTTTCGGAGCAACGGTTTATTCGCTTGCTAAGATATTTCTTCGCGTCTCCAACGAGCACAGCTTTATCTGGACAACGGATATGACGATCGGATTTGCCGTAGGTTTCATTGTTTCGTTTGTGAGCGCACTGATCGTGGTCAAATGGCTCTTGCGCTACGTATCGTCAAATGACTTTAAGTCTTTCGGCTGGTACAGAATTATTTTCGGATTTATTATCCTCGGCACCCACTACTCAGGCATCGTTCAGTGGTAAATAATCTAAACTGCAGGACACAATATTTTTCAGTTGTCCTGCCGTTTTTGTTTGTATTTTTTCTCAATCTGAGACAAAATTATCTTGCTCCCGGTAAGCGAGCAGTTGCTTTAAGATTCCTTGTTCCAATGCTTAACCTAACCGGTTGCTGGACTTGGGGCCGGCTGTGCGGAGGCACGTGTTGCTTCCCCGAAACCCGTCTCAGAGGCGACCAATCTTGATTCTTCGGACTCAGGATGCAAGGCAACCCTTATCGGGGGCTTTTCTATTTTCTATCTTCAAGTTTTCTCATGAGTAAAAAATACTGGTTAATGAAATCCGAACCTTCGGAGTGTTCCTTTGAAAGCGTTTTTAGCAGAAAAGATAAAACCGTTGATTGGTTCGGCATCCGAAACTATCAGGCCAGAAACTTCATGAGAGATGAGATGAGTATCGGAGATCCCGTACTGTTTTACCACTCCTCCTGCCCCCAACCCGGCATCGTGGGCTTAGCTCATGTGGCAAGTACCACCAAGCCTGATCAAACGCAATTTGATCCTGAAAGTGAATATTTTGACCCTAAATCCACTCCAGAGAATCCCCGCTGGGTTTGTGTCGATGTGATGGCAGATCAGCCGATTGAATTAATTGATTTGCCGACACTGAGAAAGTGTCCCGAGCTCGAGGACATGCGAATCCTGCAAAAAGGCAACCGCTTATCGATTACTCCGCTTACCGAAGAAGAGTACACCTATATCATTGAAAAACTCGCTCAGAAAAAAAGTTAATTTTCTTTTCGAATTCGTTTGCAAATAAAATAAAACTTCGGCATAATTCTGCTTCTCCCGTTGTGGGAGGCAAAAATGGGGAGCCGGTTTAGCTCAGTTGGTAGAGCAGCGCATTCGTAATGCGAAGGTCGGGAGTTCAAGTCTTCTAACCGGCACCATACTCAAACTCGTCTTCCGACGAGTTTTTTTATTTCCAGAGACACTTTCTGTGTTACGCTATACGCTTCTTTCTTTCAGAGACTTTTAACATGATTGACATTGACCACCTCTCACAGGCGTTTACAGCCCCTGACGGTAAAACAGTTCATGCTGTCAAAGATGTGAGTCTGCACATTAATAAGGGTGAAATCTTTGGAATAATCGGCCGCTCGGGTGCAGGCAAGTCTACTTTGGTAAGAACCATTAATTTTCTCAACCAACCCACTGAAGGTACGGTCAAAGTCAACGGACAGTGTCTCAATGAATTAAGCCCTGCCGAACTGAGAACCATCCGATCCAAAATCGGTATGATTTTCCAACACTTCAATTTACTGAGTTCCAGAACCGTCTTTGACAATATTGCTTTGCCGCTTGAACTGCACAATGTTCCTAAAAGCGAAATTGAAACAAAAGTCAATCATCTTATTGATTTAGTCGGGTTATCGGAACATAAAGACAAGTACCCCAGACAATTGTCCGGCGGTCAAAAGCAGCGCGTTGGCATTGCCCGAGCGCTCGCCAATGACCCTATGGTTTTGCTCTCAGACGAAGCAACGAGTGCTCTGGATCCGGAAACGACCCGCTCAACCTTGGATTTGCTGCAGAGAATCAATCAGACACTCGGCGTAACGATCGTACTGATTACACACGAAATGGAGGTGGTCAAACAGATCTGTGACCGTGTTGTCGTCATGGACAAAGGGGAAATCGTTGAAAGCGGAACCGTCTTGGAGGTATTTCGCCATCCCCGCCACCCCACTACAAGAGCCATGCTGGCTGACGTTGTCGTGCATGACATGCCGAAAAGAATTTACGATACCGTTCGCAAACGTATCGAAACTGCTTTAAATAACGGCCGCTTTGCTAAATTACTCCGTTTAACCTTTGTCGGGTCAGAAGTGACGCTTCCCGTATTGTCCATCATTACGCGTCGTTTTGAAATTGACTTCAACATTCTGCAGGGGCAGGTTGAAGAACTTAAAGGGACAAGCTTCGGGATGCTGACCATTTTGGCTGAAAGCCCCAATCAGGACAATTACGAAGCTGCACTGCGCTTTTTAAATGACAACCAGGTCGAATATGAAGAGGTGAATCTATGAATGCCGACATTGTCGCTCTCTTAGGTGAGGGCTTTATTGAAACGGTCATCATGGTGATCGGCAGCGGTATCCTCGGGAGCATTATCGGCATTCCGTTGGGTGTTTTGCTTCACGTGACGGACAAAGACGGATTAATGCCGAAGCTTGCTACCAATGCTGTGGTTGGGGTCATTGTCAATGCCATCCGCTCCACACCTTTTATCATTTTGCTCGTTGCGATTTACCCATTAACGCGCTTAATCGTCGGCACCACCATCGGTACAGCAGCAACACTTGTCCCCTTAGTGATCGGCGTTGCACCGTTTATTGCACGTTTGGTAGAAACAAGCCTCAGAGAGGTTGATCGGGGGTTGATTGAAGCTGCCCAATCGATGGGGGCAACCAATATGCAAATCATCAACAAAGTGTTGCTGCCCGAAGCCATGCCCGGCATTGTGGCCGGCGTGACGATTGCCATTGTCACTTTGGTAGGCTATTCAGCCATGGCCGGAGCCATTGGCGGCGGTGGCTTAGGCGACATCGGCATCCGCTACGGACACAATCGTTATATGCCCGATGTCATGTGGACGGTTGTTTTGATTTTGGTTGTTTATGTTCAAGTCATCCAAAGTTTCGGAGACTGGTGCGTGAGAAAAGTCTCCAAGCGCTGATTGAAAAAGTGCCGGCTAAGTCGCTTTTATTGACTCTGACCGGCACCTCTTTTATTGATTGACTCAAACTTACTTGGCTTTTTCTTTCACCTTTTCTTTTTCTCTGATTTCAATTTCCTTACCGGTTGCCATTTCAACGAGCTGCGTTAATCGATCCTCAACTTCTCCAACACTTGCAGAAAGCGAATTGACTGTGTCCTGGGCACTTTCATCTACTGCAGCCTGTAAACCGTTCACGGCCGCCATAATAGAGGCATGACGAGAGGCGCTTTGATTTTGCAGTTCGAGCATTTGCTTTTGCATCTCATTTTTTAATTCCGTAAAACGGGATTGCTCGGCCTTTTGCGCGAGTTCACGGGCCTGCTGCAGCTGTTTATTCACGCGGCGCAGCTCCATGGACAATGCGGCCTGCTGAACAAATCCGTATATCAGACAAATCAAAATAACTAAGCCAGGACCCAAAAGCAGAATCAGGCCGAGCGGCGCTTGAATTTCAGTCCACAACAGATTGACGTTGACATTGGCCATTACTCCCTGCCAGTTAACAACCAGGAAGACGGTACACAGAACAAAGAGCAATAACAAAAAAACACTTCTTAAATGCATGATGAATTCCGAAAGAAGTTGGTTAACGGCTTAACTCTAACACGGGCAGGCAACAGAGGCGACGAATTTTTGAAAAAGAATTTTTCTATTCAGCTGCAAAAAGGCTAAGATGAGACAGTTATCTAAAAGGAGAATATCTCATGCGCCACGATCCCAGATTCCCGCATTTACACATCGTCGATCACCCTTTGATTCAACACAAACTCAGCATTATGCGAGACAAAAACACCTGTACGAAGGATTTTCGCGCCCTGCTGCGTGAAATTGCTCTTTTGATGGGATACGAAGTCACTCGCAATTTACCTCTCACTACGCATAGTATCGAAACCCCGCTTTGCCGCTTTGACGCTCCGGTTTTAGCCGATAAAAAGCCTGTCATTGTTCCGATTCTTCGCGCCGGTCTCGGCATGGCTGACGGCTTTTTGGAACTGATGCCTTCTGCCCGTGTCGGTCATATCGGCATGTACCGCGATGAAAATAAGCGCCCGGTGGAGTATCTCGTAAAGCTCCCTGACTTAGAAGGCCGAACCTTTTTCTTAGTTGATCCCATGCTGGCAACCGGATATTCGGCTGCACATGGTGTGGATGTCTTAAAGAAAAGAGGTGTGAGCGGTAAAGACATCATTTTTATGTCGCTGCTGTGTGCTCCGGAAGGCGTAGAAACTTTCCAGAAACTTCATCCCGATGTTGAGGTTTACACAGCGAGCCTCGATGATCATTTGAACGAAAAAGCCTACATTGTCCCCGGACTGGGTGATGCCGGAGACCGTTTGTACGGCACTTTGTAATCAAACAATAAAAATAAGGGTTAACCCTAGTGATTTTTAGGTTTTACCAGTTCCGAATACATACATTTAAGGGTTAACCCTAATCAAAACCTTAAAAAAACTTAAATTAATCTGAAAAAACCTCCAAACTTATGACATAACTCAAACCTTTTTACAAAAAAATGGAGGATGATACGCATGTCGGAACGCAGGAGCGTTCTGTCTGTTTGTTTTTTATAAAAAGTCATCAAAGCGCTTGGACCGCGTTTTGAGTTTTTAGGACAATAACTTCTTAATAAAAGGTTAACTCTCATCATGTCGATGTATACCTCTGATCAAGAAAAGTATTCCAACACCCCGACGTCTGAAGAAGTCATCGCCGGTGTGGAATTGCGCAACGCCAAGCGTAAGAGCAGATGGCCGGCTTACTGCGACGTGGCTCAGTCTGTGACTGGCTTGTTGCTCGGCATCTTCCTGTTCTGCCACATGGCTTTCACGAGCTCCATTCAATTGGGCAAGGACGTGTTCTGGAACTTGGTGGCCTTCTCCGGCGGCTATATCTTTGACGGCGAAGAACACGCCTGGATGCACGTTGCCTTAATCGGCGCCATCACCCTCTTGGTGATCATTCACGCTTTGATGGCTTTGCGTCGCTTCCCGACGAGCTATCGCATGTTCCACAACATCAAGAGCCAATATCAATTCATTGCTCACCGTGACACCACCCTCTGGATCGTTCAGATTGTGACCGCTGTGATCTTGACCGGCATGGTCTTCCCGCACGTCACCCCGATGATCCTTGATCCGGAAGCTATCGGCCCGAACTTCTCCTCTGTTCACACCTATCACAACGGTTTGCTCTGGACGTTCGTCTTCTTGGTGGCTACCGAATTGCACGGTATGATCGGTTTGTATCGTTTGGCTGTTAAGTGGGACGTTCTCGCCGGCAACCGCGAAGCTCTCCGCAAGATCATGTACTGCGTGGTTGTTTTGATGATCGCCTGCGGTTCTATGACGATGTGGACGTACTACAGCAACGGTAAGGCCCTTGTTGAAAGCGGTGAACCGATTGTTAAATATGAACCGGTTAACAACTGGTGGAAGTAATATTCAGTGACAACTGATTAGTACTTAACGCGGCCTTCGGGCCGCGTTTTTTGTTCTTTTAAGATCCTTGGGATACACTCTCTTGGTTAAATGACTTATAAGGGACTCAATATGCGTTTTGCACTTTTAGCAGCAACTGCGGCCGCTGCCATTGCATTGACTGGCTGTATGGCTCATTCAGTCACCCCTCAGGCTCAAAAAGTAGTGATCGTTCAAAGTCTTCCGACTCAGTTTCAATGCACTTACAAAGGAGAGGTTGTTGGATCTCAGGGCAATTGGCTGACCGGCAGCTGGACTACAAACAGAAATTTAGCGCTCGGGGCAAGAAATGATTTACGAAATGAAGCCGCAAAGCTTGGCGCTAATGTGGTGGTCATTACTGAAACGCTCAACTCCACCGACGAAGATAACTCTCTGGAAAACATCACTCACGTCGGTAGAGCTTACATCTGCCGCTAAATAGTGACTCCACGGTCACGAGCCCATAATGCGGCCTGCGTGCGTGAGGCAAATCCCATTTTCTTCAGGATATGCTTCACGTGCACTTTGACTGTCCCCAGTTGAATCGATAGGTATTCCCCTGTCTGCTGATTGCTCATTCCGATTGAGAGGCACTTCAGTACGTCTTTTTCGCGGCTTGTGAGACAGTTTAAATCGCGATCCACCTCACCCGTATCGTCTCTAAAGGCGCGCGTCAAGGCAGCCATCAAGCGATTGCTGACAACGACCTTACCGCTGCACACTCGTTTGACTTGAGACAATAATTCCGGCACCTCAATTAATTTTGACAAGTAGCCTTCTGCCTGAAGCTGAACCGTAGCCATCAGTTCTTCACTATCGTCGCGATCGGTCATCATCACAACTCGGGCCGGCCGATGAAGGTTTTTTGCATAACGCAAAAGCTCAATAGCGGCCCCTTTTTTCATGTGCATGTCCACAATGACAAGATCGGGCTGAAGTCGGTCGATATAGAACATCCCCAACTGTTTATCTCCGGTTTCGGCCACATTGCCAAAGTCGCTGTCATCGTGAAGCAGTTTGGCCAGAGCCTCCCTAAACAAAGGAGAGGCATCCACAATCACCACACTGCTTTTCTTATTGCTTTCTTCGGTTTGAATCATGACATTGCGGCGTGCCGTTTCCACGGCACGCCATCGGTTCTTTATGTTTATTGAGCGTCAAAATGAGAAACAGCTGCCCACAAAATATCCGTTCCCTGCATAAAGTCTTTCATTTCCATAGCTTCATGAGGATTGTGAGAGCCCAGCTGATTGGCCACAAAAATCATCGCAACGGGAATACCGTTGTTGCCTAAAACAGCGGAATCGTGACCGGCACCGGATGCCAAACGCATGCAGGGGACATTCTCGGCTTTAGCGCTCGCTTCAAGGTGTTCACTTAACTTAACGTCAACACCGGAGGGAGCAGTGAGCAGCGCCTGGTCATATTCAATCTTCACGCCGCGCTCTTCGGCAACCTCTTCTCCGTATTTTTTCATCAATTCATGGAATTGTTGAGCGGTTTCTGCACTTAAACTGCGAATATCCACCGAGAAGGTCACTTCACCGGGAATGACGGAAATGGCTGCGCTCGAAGCCATTTTCAAAACACCCACCGTAAAAACAAGATCTTTACCTTGAATAAGCCAGCGGTCCCATGCGCGATCAACTCTTTGCATCCAGTCGGTAAAGGCCATCAGCGCATCATGACGATAAGGTTTATCGGTCGCACCGGAGTGAGCAGCTTCGCCCAAAATACGCACCGCCTTATGGCGGATATTGCCTCGAATCCCTGTCACAATGCCCGCACGGGCTTCTTTTTGAGCATCAAGCGTCGGCCCCTGTTCAATATGCAATTCAACAAAAGCCGCAATACGATCGGTATCAATTAAGGGTTTGCCGCCCGAAACCGCTTCCGGGTCAATTCCGCAGGATTGCATGGCTTCAGACAACGTGCAGGAACCATCGCGAATCTTCAAAGCCAAGTCCTTTTGCGTTAATTTACCCAGCATGCCGAGCGATCCCATGTAGGCTTTACCGAAAAATGAGCTTTCCTCACCGCGCATCATCAGCACCGTGTAGTCACGTGCAGGCTGATAATTTTCTTCACGCATCCACCAAGCAACCGTCAGAGCAGCCGTCACACCGGCAAGTCCGTCATAGTTGCCGCCCTGCGGAACACTGTCAACATGGGAGCCGGCAACAAAAGCGCGCAAAGTGCGATCTTTACCGGGCAAGGTCATCCAGACATTGCCGGCACGGTCTGAAACGATTTCCAAATTTAATGTTTCGCCGATTTTTTTGAGATACTCGAGAACTTCCGTTTCCTTAGTCGAGAAAGCTTGGCGGGTCACACCCTGAACATCTCGGCTCATTTCACGAATATCATCAAAAATTTGCTTGGCAAATTCCAAACCTTTTTGCTGCAACTCTGACATGTTTAGTCTCCATGAAATTAATAAACATCCTCATTTTAGGGATATTCTCAGCTAAAAGAGAAGCTTAAGTATGAATTAAATACTTTTAAATCAAAGTGTTGCTTATTTTCTTTCAGCAATCTCAATTGCTTTATTGTCTTGAGTCAAAGAACTCATGAAATTTACAAACTTCTTTCCTCAAAGCTATTCGTTACAGGGATTCCCCTATGGGCAAAGTTACCAAAAGTGTAGGATACTTAACGCAGTGAGAAAACCGCCGTCAAGAGCGGCAATTTCTCGTGTTTTTAACCTTTTACAGGGAATTTCTCATGTCGTTGCTTGAATGGTTGGCAATTGCCGTTACGATTTTGACGGTATATGCCTTGATCAAACGATTGGAAACGCGTCTCGTGCTCTTTACGGCCGGTTTCGTGCTCTGCTTGGTATCCATGGATCCGATGAGTGCGTTGAATTCGTTTGCTAAGTCCATGACCAACAACTCTTTGGTGATGGCAATCTGCTCTTCGATGGGTTTCGCTTTCATTGCAAACTACACCGAATGTGACCGTAGTCTCGTTCACTACTTGGCCGCTCCGATTCGCGGTTTGGGCGTCTTCCTGATCCCGATCTGCACGGCTGTGACTTTCTTCATTAACATTGCTATTCCGTCTGCAGCCGGTTGCGCTGCTGCCGTGGGTTCCACGTTGATTCCGGTGATGTTGCGCGCCGGTATCAAACCCGCCGCTGCCGCTGCTGCCGTGATGGGCGGTACGATCGGTTCTTACCTCTCTCCGGGTACGTCCCACAACCCGTTCGTTGCTGAAATGGCCGGCATCGACGTGATGGACTTCATTGCCTACCACGCCTTCTGGTCTATCCTTTGCGGCGCTATCGTTGTGGTCGGCTTGCTCGTCGTCTGCATGGTCTTAGGTGACCATAAGGGTGAAAAGGTTGAAGCCGAAGTGAAGAAGGACGACAAGCCCTTCAAGCCCAATGTTCTTAAGGCCATCATGCCGCTCGTTCCGATCACGATCCTCGTTGTCGGTAACGTTTGGTTGCCTGTTATCAAGATGGGTGTGGCTCAAGCCATGGTCTTGGGTGCTGTTATCACGCTGTTGCTCAGCTTTGCTGTTGACCGTACGGATCCGCAGGAATTCTCCAAGCGCTTCTTCAACGGTATGGGCAAGGGCTACGCTGATGTGATGGGTATCATCATCGCTGCCGGTGTGTTCGCCGCCGGCTTGCGTGCTACCGGTTTGATCGATACGTTCGTTGACGTGCTCAAGCACTCCAATGATATCGCTCGCTGGGGTGGTTCTCTCGGTCCGTGGATCATGGGTACGATTACGGGTTCCGGTGACGCCGCTACGATGGCCTTCAACGAAGCTGTTACACCGCATGCTCCTGAATTCGGTATGGAAATTAAGTCCTTGGGTGCTTTGGCCTTCTTGACCGGTGCCTTGGGTCGTACGATGAGCCCGATCGCCGGTGCTATGGTTGTGGTTTCCGGTATCGCTATGGCTAACCCGATGGACGTCGCTAAGCGCACGGCTCTGCCCTGCACGGTCTGCGTGTTCGTCCTGGCTTTGTTCATGGTCTAGTCTCATCAGACACAGAACTTAACCAAACTCAAAAGAGGGGAAGATTAATGCTTCCCCTCTTTTTTTCAGGACTACAATTTTCCTGAGGAAGAGGATTTCCTCTCGAAATTTCTGATTTTGGTTTGGAGAAATGAATCATGACTCAATGTGCTTACCATGATCAACTGATCAGCATTCGCCGTGAATTGCACCAATTCCCGGAAGAAGGCTGGACGGAATTTTGCACAACGGCTTTTATTGTGAAGCACCTTCGTGAATTGGGCTACGAAGTGCTGATGGGTGAAAAGGTTGTCTCCCGCAAAGATTGCCTGGGACGAGATCCGAAATTGGTTGCTCAAGCCATTGAAACCGCTAAGTCTCGCGGCGTGGAACAGACTCTTTTGGATGAAATGCAGGAATTAACCGGTTGCGTAGCTATCCTTGATACAGGACGTGCGGGCCCCACCGTTGCTCTGCGTTTTGATATTGACTGCAATAATGTCCAGGAAAACCCGGCACCGGAACATCGTGCAAGCAAAGAAGGCTGGGCTTCCAAACGCCCCGGTTTAATGCATGCCTGCGGTCACGACTCACACATCTCAACCGGTTTGGCCATTGCTCGCTGGGCAATGGAACATAAAGACCAATTAAACGGTAAATTAAAGATTGTCTTCCAACCGGCTGAAGAAGGCGTCCGCGGCGCAGCAGCAGTGGCTGCGAGCGGCATTGTGGATGATTGCGATTACTTCCTCTCAAGCCACATTGCTATGATGGCCAAGTCCGGTGAAATCATCACGAGCCCCATCGGCTTTTTGTGCACCACCAAGTACGATATTTCCTTTAAAGGACGCCCGGCTCACGCAGGCATTGAACCCAATGCAGGTCGCAATGCTTTGGCAGCAGCCTGCCACTGCGTCACACAGCTTTTGGGTATTCCGCGTCACGGTGCCGGTATGACACGTGTCAACGTCGGTAAGATCACCGCCGGCGAAGGCCGCAACGTTATCCCTGTGAACGCCAAACTTGTCATGGAAGTTCGCGGTGAAACCGGTGAAATCAATCAATTCATGGCCAGCGAGACGGAAAATATCGTTGAAGGTGTGGCTAAGAGCTTCTCAGTCGAATATCACATCGAAAAGATGGGCGAAGCGGTTGACCTCTTCAATGACAAAGAATTGGTTGACATGCTTGACGACGTTTGCGCCCACACCGATGGTGTGAAGAAAGTTTTGCACGAAGTCAACTTCGGCGGCTCGGAAGACGCAACGATCCTGGCTCGTCGCGTTCAGGCTCACGGCGGAAAAGCCGCTTACTTTGTGTTAGGTTCCGACCGCACGGGCGGACACCATACCTCTGACTTTGATATTGATGAAGGCTCATTGGATATCGGTGTCAACATTTACTCTGAAATGCTCACACGTCTGATGAAGTAGCGCAATCGTTCGCTTATTGGCCCGCGAAGGTTGTATATCTTTGCGGGCCTTTTTCTTTTGATTTGCCATCCATCTTTTTTTAAGCTGATAATAAAAATATCGCTGGTGATTTAGGAGCTGAGATGGTTGACTGCATTAAGGTTCGCGGTGCCCGGGTACACAATCTCAAAAATATTGATGTCGATATTCCGCTCAATCAAATTGTCGGCATCGCCGGTGTGTCCGGCTCCGGAAAATCTTCTCTTGCTTTAGGTGTTTTGTACGCTGAAGGCTCCAGACGTTATCTCGAGTCGCTTTCGACCTATACACGACGTCGTATGACACAGGCTTCAAAAGCTCAGGTTGATGAGGTGCTCTATGTCCCGGCTGCTCTTGCCCTGCACCAAAGACCTTCTGTTCCGGGCATTCGCAGCACCTTCGGCACCGGCACAGAACTCCTCAACAGTCTCCGATTAATGTTCTCACGATTAGCTTCGCACCGCTGTCCGAACGGTCACTATGTTGAGCCTTCGCTCGCCGTGGCCGCCGGTGAAAAACTTCATTGTCCGATCTGCGGAGCCGATTTTTTTGCACCATCAGCCGAAGAACTTGCCTTTAACAGTTTGGGAGCCTGCCGCTTCTGCTCCGGAACCGGCATGATCCAAACTGTTGACCGCACAACGCTCGTACCTGACGAATCCCTGACAATTGATCAGGGCGCAGTTGCGCCGTGGAATTCTCTGATGTGGTCTTTGATGACCGATGTTTGCCGCGCAATGGGGGTAAGAACCGATATTGCGTTCAAGGATCTGACCGAAAAAGAAAAAGACATTGTCTTTAATGGCCCTGCCGTCAAAAAACATATTCTTTATCGAGCTAAAAATTCTGAACAGACAGCGGAATTGGATTTCACGTACTACAACGCTGTCTACACGGTTGAAAATGCGCTAGCCAAAGTTAAAGACGAAAAAGGGATGAAACGGGTTGAGAAATTTCTCAAGCACGAAGTCTGTCCTCATTGCCACGGATCACGTTTAAATGAGCAGGCGAGAGCCCCAAAACTGAAAGGCATTTCGTTAGATGAAGCAACGCACATGATTTTGGGGGAACTCAACACATGGGTTGATACTGTCCCCGCTTCATTGCCCGAGCCTATGCGCCCCATGGCTCAAAGTATTGTTGATTCTTTTAAGGTAACCGCAAAGCGTCTGCTTGACTTGGGATTGGATTACCTGAGTCTGGATCGTGCATCTTCCACGCTTTCAACCGGTGAGCGGCAGCGAATGCAGCTAGCCCGGGCAGCCCGCAATCGAACAACCGGTGTACTCTATGTTTTGGATGAACCCTCTATCGGTTTGCACCCTCACAATGTAGAAGGACTGATCGGCTTAATGCACGATCTCTTAGCTGACGGAAATTCCGTAGTTCTGGTTGATCACGATACTCAAATTTTGTCTGCCTCTGATTGGATCATAGAATTGGGACCTGTGGCAGGAGCTCAAGGCGGTCACATCATCGCTCAGGGATCAGTAGAGTCATTATCAGAAAACCCTCAGTCACAAATCGGTCCCTTTTTCAAAAATAAAACCCGCAGAGCCTCCCGAAAACTAACTTCAGGCGAAAAACTTTTTGAGTTCGGTTCGATTGATTTAACAACCGACAGCATTCACACAGTTAAACCGCTTAAAGTTCAAATCCCAAAGGGAAAGCTGACCGTTGTTACAGGCGTTTCAGGCTCAGGCAAAACCACGTTGATCCTCGAGAGCCTTGTGCCAGCTTTAAAAGCTTTAATTAAAAAAGAAAAACTCCCTTCGCACATCAAATCCGTTAAAGCTGACGGAATCTCTGAAGTGAAATTAATTGATGCTTCGCCTATCGGCATCAATATCCGCTCAACAGTAGCCACTTACGCCAATATCCATGACGAACTGAGAAAGGCTTTTGCCAAAATGCCGAGAGCTCGGGAAAAAGACTTTAAAGCGGCAGACTTTTCGTACAACACGGGAAAATTACGTTGTCCGCTTTGCGACGGAACCGGTGTGATCAGCCTGGACGTACAGTTTCTGCCCGACGTCAACATTACCTGCCCACAATGTAATGGCTCACGTTACGCAGAAGAAGCGAAAAACATTTTTGATGAGACGGTCTTTGCCGGCAAAAGTCTCCCGGATTTAATGTCCATGGATGTTGAAGAAGTTTTAAAAGTTGCGGGGAATAAGAGGCTTATCGCCCAAAGACTGCAAACCTTGAAAAAGCTGGGACTCGGATATTTAACGCTTGGGGAGCAGACTCCGGAATTATCAGGCGGTGAAGCTCAGCGACTGAAGCTCGCCAGCGAAATGGGGAAGGTCCAAAGCCAAAGTGTTTTCATTTTTGATGAGCCCACCATTGGGCTTCATCCCTTAGATATCGAAGTTTTGATGAAAGTCTTTGATGAATTAATCCAAAACGGAGCAACAGTCATCGTCATCGAGCACGATCTGGACATTATCCGAAATGCCGACTACATCATTGACATGGGGCCCGGGGGCGGCGAAATGGGAGGAAAAGTCGTTGCTACCGGCACTCCTGCTGCCGTTAAAGCTTCTCAGGAAAGTCTCACCGGTCGCTACTTATGAGAAATCTTTTGCGACAGAAGACAAAGGCAGTCTTGACGAGTAAAATGTTTGGGTTATACATCAGCTTGCCTAAAGCGCAGGCTTTTTACCTGATTGATTGTTTTTGAAAGGAAATTTCCCATGTCCGGACACTCTAAGTGGGCCAATATTCAACACCGTAAAGGTCGTCAAGACGCCAAGCGTTCCAATTTGTGGACGAAACTTGTTCGTGAAATCATGGTTGCAGCCCGTAACGGTGCAGACCCTGACAGCAACTCCCGTCTGCGTCTTGCTCTGCTTAAAGCCCGCGCCGGTAATGTGCCGAAGGATACGATTAAAAACGCTATTTTGAAGGGTTCCGGCCAACTTGAAGGCGTGAAGTTCGAAGAAGCCCGCTATGAAGGTTACGGCGTGGGCGGCGCTGCCCTGATTATCGATGCTGCTACCGATAACCGTACGCGTACCGTGGCTGACGTTCGCCATATCCTCAGCAAAAACGGCGGCAACCTCGGTGCCGAAGGCTCAGTTTCTTTTATGTTTAAGCACTGCGGCCAATTCCTCTTTGCTCCGGGTACGGCCACTGAAGATGATGTGATGACCGTTGCACTGGATGCCGGTGCCGATGATGTGATCGTCGATGATGAAGGCGGCATTGAAGTGATTTGTGATCCGCAAGCCTTTGAGGCTGTCAACGACGCTTTTGAAAAGGCCGGCATGAAGCCCGAAATGGCTGAAGTGACTATGAAGGCTTTGAATGAAACGTCTTTGGGCGGTGAAGATGCTGAACGTATGCAGCGCCTCATCGATGCGCTTGAAGACTTGGACGATGTCCAACAAGTGTATACGACCGCCGTTTTTGAAGACTAAAACTTCCTTCCGGAGGGCCCCCTCATGAATATTCTTGTTATTGGCAGCGGTGGTCGCGAACATGCGATTGCCTGGCGTTTGGCTCAAGACAGCCGCGTAAAAACGGTTTACGTTGCCCCCGGCAATGCCGGCACGGCATTAACGCCCAAACTCGTCAACGTCGCCGAGTCTGACATTGCACACTTGGCAGACTTCGCACAAAACAATGACATTTACTTCACTGTTGTGGGCCCTGAAGCTCCCCTGGCAGCCGGTATCGTGGATCTGTTTCGCGCACGCGGCCTGAAAATTTTCGGACCGACAAAAGCTGCCGCACAACTGGAAAGCTCCAAAGACTTTGCTAAGGCTTTCATGAAGCGCCACGGTGTGCCGACTGCCGACTATGAGACCTTTACCGATGCGGCTGCTGCACACGCCTACGTGGATAAAAAAGGCGCACCTATTGTCATCAAAGCCGACGGCTTGGCTGCAGGCAAGGGTGTGGTCGTCGCCATGAGCCTTCAGGAAGCTCATGAAGCCATTGACAGTATGCTCGAAGGTCATGCCTTCGGACAGGCCGGAGCACGGGTTGTCATTGAAGATTTCTTAAAGGGTGAAGAGGCGAGTTTTATTGTGATGGTGGACGGCGAGCATGTTTTGCCGCTTGCTTCCAGTCAGGATCACAAGCGTTTGCTCGATCATGATATGGGCCCGAACACAGGCGGCATGGGCGCTTACTCCCCTGCTCCGATTGTGACGCCTGCCATTCATGACCAAGTCATGAAAGAAATCATCTACCCCACGGTTAAGGGCATGGCCGCCGACGGTATCCCCTTTACCGGTTTCCTTTATGCCGGGTTGATGATCGATCGTGACAGCCAAGGTCAAAGCGTTGTGAAAACGCTTGAATTTAACTGCCGAATGGGTGATCCTGAAACGCAGCCCATTATGAGCCGCTTGAGTTCCTCTCTGGTGGATTTAGTTGCAGCAGCCATTGACGGCAAACTCGACAGCGTTGCAGCTTCCTGGGATCCTCGTGTGGCGTTAGGCGTCGTCTGTGCAGCCAAAGGCTATCCTCAAAAACCCGAAAAAGGTGCTCAGATTACGATGCTGCCTTCCGACTCTGACGATCTTCACGTTTTTCATGCAGGCACTAAAGCCCAAGACGGTAAGACAGTCGTTTCAGGCGGCCGAGTATTGTGCGTCGTCGGATTAGGCGAAACCGTCAAAGATGCGGCTCGCATAGCCTATGAAGGAGTCGAAAAGGTTCATTTTGACGGCATGCAATACCGCTCTGATATCGGCTACAGGGCAATGAAATAACGAATTTGAGAGCGGAAAAGATCCCGTCTTTTCCGCTTTTTTTATGCGATACGGTTTTTTCGGCGGTACTTTCAATCCTGTACATCTCGGTCATTTAGCACTGGCCAGACAGGCTCTTAGCTCTTTGAGGCTTGATCACCTTTGGTGGCTTCCGGCCAACCCTTGGCAAAAAGACTCTGCTGACTTAATGCCTGAGGCCGATCGCCTGCACATGCTCGAGCTTACCCTGGCTGATGAACCCAAAATGTCTGTTGATACGCGCGAATTAAGCAGAGCGGGGTTATCTTATTCAATAGATACTGTTCGGGAACTGGCTCAAACCTATCGCTCAGATGATCGCTTTTATCTGATCGGTGCCGATCAATGGGAAAATTTTCATACGTGGAAAAACTGGCAGGAAATTTTCAGCTACATCAATCTGGTGGTTTTCAGCCGAAGCGGTGAATTCAAAAAGAGCAGCCCTGAAGTGAGTGCATTTATCGAAAAGAACCAAATTGATGTGAAGTTTCTTAAAATGCCCGCTCTGGCGATTGAATCCCGAAGAATCAGAGAACTTCTGTCAGACGGGAAAATCAAGGCTCCTGTACTGAAAACCATGCTTTCAGAAAAAGTCTTATCTTTTTTGCAAACAAAAGCGGCGGTAAAAGCCTGATACAATTTCTTCTGAAAGATTAAAACCTTAGAGAAAAAACTTATGGATATTCGTAAATTACAGCGCGTAATCGTCGATGCGCTCGAAGATGTCAAAGCGCAGGACATCGTGGTGTACAACACAAAGCATCTCACGTCTGAATTTGAGCGCGTCATCATTGCCACGGGCTCATCCAATCGACAAACTCGAGCTTTGGGCTACAACGTCAGTCATGAAGTCAAAGAGGCAGGCGGCGAAGTGATCGGTATGGAAGGAACCGACACCGGTGAATGGGTGCTCGTTGACTGCGGTCAGGCTATCGTTCACATCCTGCAGCCTGCCATGCGTGAGTACTACAACCTTGAGGAAGTCTGGGGCGGCAAAAAGGTTCATCTTAAATTGAGCTCTGAGAAAAAAGAGGCTGAAGAGCCGAAGCCTACCGCCCGCCGCCGGCAGATTGTTCGGGCCAAAACGATTAAAATCGTTGAAGATTAACTCAATGACTCTCATTAATCGCAGGCTGCCCACGCAGCCTGCGCTTTTTTAAGCTTATGAAAATTACCATTGTTGCCGTCGGCTTACGCCAACCCGCTTGGGCTGACAGTGCTGTCACTGACTATCTCGGACGTTTTCCGAAAGACTGGAACGTCACGGTCAAAGCGGTTAAACCGGAGCTGCGGGCCGGGCAAAGTACAGCCAATATCATGCGTATTGAAGCTGAACGCATCCGAGCGGCCATTCCTCACAACAGTCTCATCATTGCGATGGATGAACGCGGCAAAGATTTAAGCACGATGGACTTTGCCAAAAAAATTCAAGCCTGGCGCAATGCGGGCGAATCATTGTGTTTTCTCATTGGCGGGGCTGACGGTCTTGACCCAGAACTCAAAGCGCAGGCCCGGATGCTCATGAGACTGTCTTCAATGACGCTGCCGCATGCTATGGCTCGGGTTCTCTTGGCTGAGCAAATCTACAGAGCTTTCAGCATTCTCACCAATCACCCCTACCATCGGGCATAAGTATGACTGAGTCACTGTCTTTATATCTTGCTTCAAAAAGCCCTAGACGCAAAGCTCTGTTGGAGCAATTGGGCTTTACTCCCATCGTCATAGCGAGTCACACCCACACACTGGGCTACTTCCAAGGCGATGAGGAACCGCTTGCCAATGAAGCTCCCCAAGATTACGTCGAACGCATTGCCAAGGAAAAGATACTTGAAGCCTTTGAAAAAGTTGAGCGGGAATCGCTTCTGCCTCTTCCCGTCTTATCTGCCGATACGACTGTAATCTGCAACAACCGGATATTGGGCAAGCCGCGCGACGAGATCGAAGCGAAGAACTTTCTGAGACTGCTTTCAGGCCGCAGTCACGAAGTCCGGACCGCCGTCTGCGTCGGTCTGAATAAAGACAACTGGAAAATGAGCGTAAGCGTCTCTCACGTACAGTTTAAAGCGCTCTCTGAGGAAGAAATCAGCGCTTATGTTCGACTGGCTGAGCCTTATGACAAGGCCGGCGGCTACGGTATTCAAGGTTTGGCCGGTGCCTTTATCTCTGAAATTCGCGGCTCTTACAGCGGCATCATGGGGCTGCCCATTTACGAAACCTGCGCCTTGCTCAAAGACTACGGATTAGATCTCTTTGAGAGCAAAGTTCGCTAAAATAAATTAATTAACCTGAGAGGCCTTTCATGTTAGATCAAAAAGCCGGACGTTTATTTTTAGTGACTGCTCCTTCGGGTGCAGGCAAGTCATCGTTGGTTGCCGCTCTTTTGAAGGCAGATCCGACGGTTCATTTGTCTATTTCACACACCACCCGCTCTCCCCGTCCGGGCGAGATGGACGGCCGTGAATATCATTTCGTCACGATTGAGCAATTTGAAGCACTTAAAGAAGATAATGCCTTTTTAGAGTGGGCCTATGTGCACGGCAACTACTACGGTACTTCCAAGCAGTGGATTGCCGAAGAGCTTGAAAAAGGTCATGATGTTCTGCTTGAAATTGACTGGCAGGGAGCTCTTCAGGTCAAGCGGCTCTTCCCGGATGTTGTCGGTATTTTTATTCTTCCGCCCTCGGTTGAAGCCCTTCGTCACCGTTTGAATAAGAGAGGGACCGACTCCGATGAGGTGATTGCACGGCGTTTGGCCGGTGCCGGTGCAGAAATGGTACATGCGGGAGAGTTTGACTACGTTATAATTAATGATGATTTTGATCGCGCCACGGGTGACTTGATCGCTATTGTGCGTGCGTCTCGCCTGAGCTTTAAAACCCAGGCTGTTCGCGAACGTGAAACGTTCAAACATTTAGGCATTCCGCTTTTATAAAAACGGAATGTTTTAACTTTAATTTTTTAAATTGATAAAAACAAAATATGGCTCGTGTAACTGTTGAAGATTGCTTGAAAAAGATTCACAACCGTTTTGAATTGGTGTTGGCTGCCGCACAGCGTGCCCGCCAACTGTCCTCCGGTGCTGTTGCCCGCATAGATGCCAAGGATAAGCCCACCGTTTTGGCATTGCGTGAAATTGCTGCCGGTGAAATTACTCGGGATGAAATGTTCAAGCGCATTTCTTAAGGCAATAGAAAAAGCGAAGTGATGGTTTGTGCCCTGCTTCGCTTTTTTTTATTTTTCAACTTCTGCTTGCCAACTAAATTTATTGCGGGCAGAGGCGAGTTAACAATAAGGGGCTTGTATGGTACCCAGATATTTTCAGACCGGCTCAACCGATATTCTCGCCTCGATTCGTCAATCTGTTCTGAAAAACGAATCGAAACCTGTGCAACCGCCCGCACCGAAAGAAGAACAAACTGAGCTGCCGCTCATGACACCGCCTAAAAAGGCTGTGATCGCAACAGCTGCTTCGCTGATTGACATCTGCTCCAAGTACATGAGTGCGGCCGATATTGAAAGAATCAAAGAAGCCTACCGTTACGCTGATGATGCTCACTTGGGGCAATTTCGTAAGTCAGGCGAACCCTACATTACCCATCCTATTGCCGTAGCCAGTATCCTCGCGGAGTGGCATCTGGACTGCGCGGCCATTCAGGCCGGCCTCATGCATGATGTGCTTGAGGACACCGGGCACTCCAAAAATGAAATGGCTAAAAAGTTCGGCACAGTCACAGCTGAAATTGTGGACGGGGTCTCAAAACTCGACAAACTGAAGTTTTCCTCAAATGAAATTGCTCAGGCAGAAAGCTTCAAGAAAATGCTTTTGGCGATGAGTAAAGACGTTCGCGTCATTCTTGTCAAGCTCGCCGACCGACTTCATAACCTAAGGACATTGGGTGTGATGCGCCCGGAAAAAAGGCGCCGCATCGCCAAGGAAACGCTCGATATTTACGTACCGATGGCCCATCATCTGGGCATCAATCACGCATTCCGGGAACTGCAGGATCTGTGCCTGCAAAATTACTATCCCCGCCGCTACGAGGTTCTTTACAAAGAGCTCGTTGCAGCCCGCATCAATCGCCGCCCTGCGCTTGAAGAAATTTTAAATGACACCAAGCGCATGCTTGAGCGTGCCAATATCAAAGGACGTGTTTTAGGCAGAGAAAAGACTTGCTACGGCATCTACAATCAGATGCGCATCAAAAAACTCTCTTTCTCAGAAGTTTTTGATATTTACGGTTTTCGAGTCATCGTCACAACGAGAGAAGACTGCTACAGAACGCTGGGTGCACTGCATATGATGTATAAGCCCGTACAATCGCGTTTCAAGGATTTTATCGCCATCCCTAAGAGTAACGGCTATCAGGGACTTCACACCACGGTGATCGGCCCTCAGGGCACGCCGGTGGAATTTCAAATCCGCACGGAAAAGATGAACGACATTGCCGAGCAGGGAATCCTTACGCACTGGCTCAACCGCGGCAGTGAAAGCGATATCCAGACGCTGACTCATGCATGGCTGCAGTCGCTTCTTGATTTGCAGCAGAAGTCTTCTGACACGAGCGAATTTTACGAAAATATTAAAGCGGACCTTTTCCCGGACCGTATTTATGTCTTTACGCCTAAAGGCAAAATCATTTCGATGCCTCAAGACAGCACACCTATTGATTTTGCCTACCAAATCCACTCCGACGTGGGCAATCATGTTCGTGAATGCCGAATCAACGGCCAGGTAAGTGATATCGACACCAAGCTCTCAAACGGGGATATGGTGGAAATTTCCACGAGTTCACTCTCGCACCCCGATCCCCGGTGGCTTAACTTTGTTCGCAGCGGCAAAGCCCGAGCGGAGGTGCGTCAGTACCTGCGTTCTCTGGACTTTGACTCAGCCGTGAAAATCGGCCGCCGGGTGCTTGAAGAGGAAGCTCCGAAAGCGCAGATTTCTCTTGATGATATGTCCGATGAAGTCTGGAATGCTGTTGAAAAGGAACTCAATGTAGACTCTCGAGCCTCGCTGTATTCTCTCGTGGGCTCCGGCAAAGCAAGTTTTGTTGTGGTTCTGCACCGACTTCAAAGCTTAACGGCCGAGCAACAAAAGCCCGAGCGTGAAGACGGTGATATTGAAGTCATTGTCGGCGGCAAGCATCACGCAGCCCAAATAGCACGCTGCTGTCACCCGGTATGGGGAGACGATATTTGCGTCTTTGAGCGCGCCGGTCACGGCATTACGGTTCACCGCGCTTCCTGTGTACATGCCCAGCAAGGTCAGAACAATAATGCCGAACGTTGGGAAAAGGCTCAGTGGGCAGAAAACGACAATCACCACTTTACCGTGCCGATCGACATTAAAGTCAATGACATCAGACCGGCTATCTTACAAGCCACGCAGGCTGTGGCCAAAGAGGGCAGCTCAATTGTCGGGATGAACATCCCCGATGATCTCAATGATCCTGAGTTGCAACTTTTGGTTCAGGTTGATAACCGTATTCAGCTCATGCGCGTCATGAGAAGCCTCAAACAGGTAACTAACGTCAGAGACGTTAAGCGTCGGTTTGAATCATCTTTTTAATATTGAATTGAAAATGCGAGACGAGCCGCCTGTTCAGGCGGCTTGTTTTTCTCCAACAGTAATCAGAGCACGCCAGCGGGCATTTTTCCAGAAGTACCAAACTAAAGCACCCAGTACCAGATAGTAGAAGGTGTCAGCCGTCCAAACCCAGGCAACATCAGTCACCATTCTGGAAATTCCCCATGCATAAACTGCGTAGGCAATTGACGTAATCACCGAAACGATCATGGATTCCCGAGTACAGCCCAAATAGCCGAAAACTGAGAAATAATGCACGGCCGGCACACACAAAAGGTAGCCGAAAAGCATCACGCGTACCGAGGCCACGCTTGCCTCTGAGAGCTCACCGATATTAGTAAAGAGAGCCAAAATAGGATGGGGAAAGAGAGCAATCAACAGGCAGCACGGTATGGTGACAGCAAAAGACAATTTAAGACCTCTATTCATCATCCGATCGATTTCTTCAGCGCGGTTTTCTCCTAAAAGATTGGCGCCTATTGCTCCGCAGGTTGCACCGAACGCGTGAACAATAATAAAAAGAAGATTTGATACGGAGCGAACAATGTTGCTGATCGCAAGCGCTCTTTCGCCCATATGCTCGACCCAAACAAAAAAGAGCAGCCAGCTTGTCATAATCACAGCTTCCTGAAGCATCATCCAGCGGCCCAGTTTAAAAAGCGTGAGCTGCATAGACTTGTCCGGCCCCCTGAAAACAAAAAGCTCATAGTTCCGATGCAATCGATAGCGTAAAACATAGGCCAGAAAAAAGATCACTGCAGCAATCTCAGCCAAAGTAGACGCAATAGCGGCTCCCGTAATCCCCATTGCCGGAAACGGTCCCCATCCGAAAATGAGCAGGTAATTAAGTACGCAATTACTAAATACCATGACAACAGAAGAATAAGTCAGAACCCGAGGCCTTAAAACCGACATGAAAAAACCGCGGAAAAGCACAGCCGCTAAGGCAAAGACAATCCCAATCGTTCGCCAAAAAAAGTAGGCTTGTGCTTCTTCGCGGACCTCCGGGGACTGTACCAAGGCTTTGAAAACCGGCTCCATGAATATAGGCATCAGCACCAAAATCACGACCGAAAACAGTAGCAGGAAAAGACCGCTTTGCTGAAAAATTCCGCCCACATCACTGTAACGTTTGGCACCGTTGGCCTCTCCCATCATTGACTGTGAGGCTATGCTGTAACCAAAAGCAATCATAGTCAGAAGGTAAAACCCGATGCCGCCGATCGCAGCTGCGCCGACACTGACTTCGCTTACTCGCCCCAGGAAAATAATGTCAGTGAGTCCGATGATTTGCTCCAAGATCAGACTCAAAAGCATGGGAGTGGCGAGTTTGAAAATAGTCTGAGTGCTTGTAGATATTTCGTTCATCAGAAAAAAAAACAAAAAAGAAAACAACCGGTGATTCTCTTGCGCGAGAGTCATTATTTTAATGATCGGATAGCCGGTTGCGGATATTGAACTCCCACAGGCCAACTAGTTGAAAGCGCCTAGGTTAAATTCGTTTTCGTGATGAGCCTTCTCTAAAATGAGCTGTCTCAGTTTGTCTCATGTATTCAGAAAAATAAAAAGGAAAAAAGATGGCATCAGATAACAGCATTGCCGACACCGTTTGGAGTTCACGTTTGGGATTTATTCTAGCCTCTGCGAGTTCCGCAATCGGCCTGGGCGCGATTTGGAAGTTTCCCTTTTGGGCGGGTACCAACGGCGGAGCTGCCTTTATTGTTCCGTTTCTAATTTTCACCTTTACGATCGGCGTGGTTTTAGTCATGGCAGAGTGCGCCATGGGGCGCGCCGGACGCGGTTCAGCTGTTCATGCCCTCAAAAGCGTCGGGGGCCCCTTTTTTGCTGTGGTGGGCGGCATTGCAGTGCTTAATGCCTACATTATTCTCACCTACTACTCTGTCATCGGCGGCTGGTGCGTCTCTTATATGGCAGAGTCTTTCATGGGCAATGTTGTCAACGGTGATCCCAAAATTCTGACCGATCACTTCAATGCATTGGTCGGAAACGGCACCGTGAATGTCTTTTTTATGTTCCTTTACCTGACAGCTACCTGTGCAGTCGTGGCGCTCGGGGTTGAAAAAGGCATTGAAAAAATTGCCAAATACCTCATGCCTTTACTTTTCGTTCTCATGATTTTTATCATCATCCGCTCATTGATGATGCCGGGATCCTGGGAAGGCATGCAGTTTTTATTCTCTTTTAACTGGGAGCAGGTAAGCGGGGCCACCATTTTAAATGCGATGGGCTTTACCTTCTTTTCGCTTTCTCTCGGAGCGGGCATCATGGTCACCTACGGCTCCTACTTAAGTTCTCACACTGATATTCCGGGCTCCTCGGTTTGGGTGGCGTTTCTGTCGACTCAAGCAGCGCTTTTAGCCGGTGTCATGATTATTCCTGCCGTATTTGCCTTCGGGATGGATCCGGCAGCAGGCACCGGGCTCGTCTTTATCACCATTCCGATGATTTTCGAGCATATGCCCTTGGCGGATATTTTGGCGGTAGCCTTTTACGTCTGTTTATTTATTGCTGCCATTACAAGCTCCGTATCTTTGCTGGAAGTGGTTGTGGCTTATTTAATTAACGAATGGAAAATGAGAAGACGGGCCGCTACCGCACTTTGCTGGGTAACCCTTTTCATTTTGGCGAGCATTCAGGCTCTTTCCTTCAGTTCTCTGTCTTCGGTGGAAATTCACGGAATGTCGCTCTTTGATTTTTCCGATTATGTCTGCTCCAACATCCTGATGCCGATCGGAGGACTCTGTATTGCAGCATTGGCCGGTTGGAAAGCCTGGCCGGTGATGAAAGAACAGATGCTGGCTATTCGTCAGCACTCCTGGCTTACCCTGGGCTGGATCAGGCTGACGATTTCTCTTTTGGCTCCGGCTTTGGTGATTGTTGTTTTGGTCTCCGGCATTTAAGCTAGAATGACAAGAGGGTTTCCTGTCCGCTATTTCGGGATCACTCAGTTTTTTATGATTTGATTTTATGGATAACCGTTCTACCTGGAGTTCGCGTTTAGGATTTGTGCTGGCGAGCGCCGGCGCAGCCGTAGGCTTGGGAGCTATTTGGAAATTTCCGTATTTGGTCGGCTCCAACGGAGGCTCTGCGTTTTTATTTCCTTTTATCGTACTCACCTTTACGATCGGCCTGGTTTTACTCATTGCCGAATTAACCATCGGTCGGGCCGGTGCGGGCTGTATCGTAACGGCCTTCAGAAAATTAGGCGGTAAAAACTGGGGCAAAGCAGGCTACCTGGGTGTCATCACGGGCTTTTTGATCTTAAGCTTTTACTCTGCTATCGGCGGTTGGACCATTGCTTACTTTGTCAACGCCTGTTTGGGTTCCGGTCTCGTTTCCGATCAGGCGCAGCTCGGCGCTCACTTTGCTTCCATCTCGGGTGACCCCGTCCTGGCTATCGGTTATCAGGCGCTTTTTCTGATTATTACCGCCTGGGTGGTCGCTTATGGTGTAAGCAGCGGCATTGAACGCCTCTCCAAGGTACTCATGCCGTTACTCTTCATTTTGATGCTCGTCATTATTGTCCGCTCGTTTTTTTTGCCCGGCGCCTTTGAAGGCATCGAATATCTTTTCAGCTGGAACCCGGAAGCTTTCACGTTCGATGCACTGCTCTCGACCATGGGCTTTACCTTCTTTTCACTTTGCCTGGGCAGCGGCTGCATGCTCACCTACGGCAGTTACCTCGACAGCAAAGTGGATCTGATCGGATCGTCTGCCTGGATTGCCTTTCTTACCATTGTGAGTTCCCTTCTGGGAGCGCTGATGGTGATGCCCTCTGTTTTTGCATTCGGACTTGATCCCACAGCTGGCCCCGGACTTACCTTTGTGACAATGCCTGCTATTTTTGCTCAGATGCCTTTCGGCAATCTTTTTGCTATCGCGTTTTATGCCTGTCTGCTCGTAGCAGCCATCACGAGTTCAGTTTCCATGCTCGAAATTGATGTCGCCTTCTTGCACGATGAATGGCATTGGAGCCGTCCGAAGGCGGTTGTCTCCACAACGGTCGGCCTGATGATTGTGGGCTCTTTCAGCGCACTGTCTTTTGGCCCGCTCGCCGATCAGAAATGGCTCAATAAAACATTCTTTGATTGGATCGATTACCTGACAAGCAACATCAGCTTACCGATCGGCGGTCTGATGATTGCCGTTTTATCAAGTTGGCTTGCCTGGGATAAGGTTAAACCGTTTATTGCGGGGGACAAATCCCATCAGCATGCCCAATGGACATACTCTCTGTTGCGCTGGAGTATTGCGATTTTCGCTCCGATTTTGGTTATAACCGTTCTTCTGACTGGAATTTAAGAAGCCAAAACCGAAAAGTTTTTGATTTTTGTAGGTGATTGTGCGCAGAGAATCACTTATTTATTTTGCTGTTTGTCATAGAATACCAAACAGATTATTTAAAAAAGCTCGATGGCTCTTTTATTTGACTGACGGGTTACCGACTGATGCCATCACATGCTACTAACAATGGAAATTGCATCATGACTACATCTTCAGACCGCTCCATATGGGGCACACGTTTAGGTTTTATTCTTGCCAGTGCAGGCTCAGCCGTGGGACTGGGCGCTATCTGGAAATTTCCCTACATGGCCGGCACCAACGGCGGCTCCGCTTTCATTCTTCCCTACATTATTTTGACCGTTGCTATCGGTTTTATCGTCCTGATGATTGAAATGGCGCTCGGCAGAGCTTCAAGAGGGGGAGCTGCACATGCCTTGAGGCTTTACGGCGGACCGCTCTGGGGTTACGTCGGAAAAATCAGTGTTCTAACCGGCTTTTTAATTCTCGCGTTCTATCAAGTCATCGGCGGGTGGTGCCTCAACTATCTCTTTGATGCCTGTATGGGCAACGGCCTGATCACCGATACCGCTCAATTGGGCGCTTATTTTGACGGTTTCGTCACCGATGGGGTGAGTGCGGTTACCATGCAGTTAGCCTTTCTGGCATTGACTGCCGGCGTGATTTTATTCGGTGTTGAAAAAGGCATTGAAAGAATTTCCAAATTTTTAATGCCTACTCTTTTCATCCTGATGCTCTGTCTGATTGTCAGGGGTTTGACCTTACCGGGCGCTTGGGACGGATTTGTTTATATGTTCAAATTTGATCCCCAAGCCTTTAACGGCGGGTCACTGCTCAATGCGATGGGCTTTGCCTTTTTCTCACTGTCATTGGGCTCGGGTTCTATGATGAACTACGGCTCGTATCTTTCCGATAAAGTGAATCTCCCCACATCTGTAGCCTGGATTTCTTTCTTAGCGGTTCTGGCTTCCATTCTGGGCGGACTGATGATTATGCCGGCTGTTTTTGCCTTTAATTTAGACCCTGCAGCCGGCCCCGGTTTGACTTTTGTCACAATGCCTGCGGTGTTTGCCCAATTGCCCTTCGGTCAAGCCTTTGCTATCCTCTTTTACATCTGCCTGGTGGTGGCGGCGCTCACGAGTGCCATCAGCATCCTGGAGATGAGCGTACAATTCCTTGTTGACGAATATCATTTTAGCCGTCGTGCAAGCATTGCCGCCAATACAGTTGTTCTATCCGTTTTGGGCGTGATCTGCTCGCTCAGTTTCGGCTCCCTGTCGGACTACAAAGTGGCCGGCAAGACATTCTTCGATTTGCTCGATTTTCTGACGAGCAACGTTGGGATGCCGATCGGAGCCATGGGTATTGCAATTGTCGGGGGCTACTTAGTTTGGCCGGTGATGAAAAAACAATTAACACTCACCCAACCCATGAATGAAACAGTTTTAGCTTTAACGCACTTTTTGATTCGATTTATTGTGCCCTGCGTCATCATTGTTATCGCAGGCGCAGGGCTTCTCGGCTAGCTTCCTCTTAAAAGAAGGGAAGGCCTCTCAACGCCTTCCCTCACGAGGAAAATCTCAGAACGTTTAATAAAGTATTTTTTCGAAAGCTTTCACAGAAAAGAGATTCACTTTTGCAAGCTTTCTTCATGAATTAAAAGGTGTTTTGCTATGTCTTCCCGCGATTTATGGACTTCGCGTTTAGGTTTCATTCTCGCCAGTGCCGGAGCGGCAGTAGGTTTAGGCGCCATTTGGAAATTCCCCTACATGGCCGGTACCAACGGCGGTGCAGCTTTTATCATTCCTTATATTCTGTTTTGTTTTACGCTCGGCATGTTCTTACTGTTGGCTGAAATGGTTGTCGGCCGCGCTGGCCGCGCTGCATCGATCAACAGCATGATCCGGGTCGGTCGCTCTAAATTCTGGGGCATTTTCGGTACGGTCGGTATTGCTACCGGTTTTTTAATTCTGACTTTCTACTCCACAATCGGCGGCTGGTGCGTTGCTTATGCTGTTGACGCTGCAATGGGTAACGGCATCATCACGGATTTGTCTCAGCTCGGTGTGCACTTTAATCAGTTTGCCAGTGACCCGGTTTTAGGTATTTTCTATCAAATCGTCTTTATGATCATGACAGCCGGAGTGGTGATTTTCGGAGTTCAGGCCGGTATTGAACGTTTGGCAAAATACTTGATGCCGACGCTCTTTATTTTGATGATTGTCCTGATTATTCGCGGATTAACTTTGCCCGGTGCCTGGCAGGGCGTTGAGTTTATGTTCAGCTTCAACTGGGAACAATTCACCGCTGAGTCGCTTTTTAACGCGATGGGCTTTTGCTTCTTCTCCTTATCTGTCGGCGCGGGCACCTTAATCGTTTATGCTTCCTATCTTTCCGATGAAGCTAACCTCCCCCATTCCACCGCATGGGTCGCTTTCTTAGGAATTCTCGCAGCTCTTCTGGGCGGCCTGATGGTGATGCCCCCGGTCTTTGCCTTCGGCCTGCAACCCACCGCGGGCCCCGGTCTTACATTTGTCACGATGCCTGCCGTATTCGCGCATATGCCCTTCGGTACCTTCTTTGCCGTTCTCTTTTATATCTGCTTAATTGTGGCGGCTATTACCAGTTCAGTCAGTATTTTCGAAGCTGTGGTTGCCGCAATGGGTGACCTTCATATATCACGCCGTACAGCTGTACCTGTAGCCTTCATTTCGATCATGGTGATCGGCGTATTCTGCACGATGTCCTTCGGACCTCTGGCTGACTTTAAGATTTTCGGCAAAACAGTTTTTGATCTGCTTGACTACCTTACAAGTAACGTCGGGATGCCTTTAACGGCTCTGGGATTGGCTGTGGTTGCAGCTTGGGTAAATTGGCCTGAGACCCGCAAACAGTTAACAACTGCCTGCCCGCTTTCCGGCACTATGCTGACTATCATCAGGCTCGGCATCGGAATTATTTCTCCGATTGTGATTATCACTGTCGTTGCAAGAAGCCTTTAATTCAGACGGGCCGCCTCAAAATCAGGCGGCCTTTTTTGGGCAACAAAAAAGCAACCTATGAAGGTTGCTCATTGAGAAGGTGGCGTCCCCACGGGGATTCGAACCCCGGTACCGACCGTGAAAGGGTCGTGTCCTAGGCCTCTAGACGATGGAGACGCAATTCATTTTTTGGTGGAGGTAAGCGGATTCGAACCGCTGACCCCTTGCATGCCATGCAAGTGCTCTACCAACTGAGCTATACCCCCGACAGAGATGGTGCATTTTATAGACTCAAAAAATAAAATGCAAGTCTTTTTTCACAAAAAATGAAATTTATTTTTTAGCAGTACTTCACCTCGACAATTTCCAAATGCTGAACGCCTGAAGGTGTTGGCAAGGCAACTGTATCGCCTTCGTGAGCTTTAAGAAAAACACGGGCAATAGGACTGATCCAACTCACATCCCCAACGCTCGCATCAGCCTCATCAATGCCCACAATACGGATCGTGTGCTCGTGGCCGTCTTCATCTTCATAGGTGACCGTAGCACCGAAAAAGACCTGATCAGTTGCCGGCCGTGTGGCAGGATCAACCACTTCTGCAGAGTCAATGCGCTTGCTCAAAAAACGAATTCGACGGTCAATTTCTCTGAGGCGGCGTTTACCGTAAAGGTAATCACCATTTTCGCTTCTGTCGCCGTTACTGGCTGCCCAGGCCACTACATTGGCCATCTCCGGACGCTCTACCCTGACCAAGTGTTCCCGCTCATCGAGCATGCGGCGATAGCACTGCGGGGTCATATAGTTTTTTGTACCATGAGGCAATGCGGGCAATCCGACCTCTTCATCATCTTCATCAAGGGTATTCACTGTCATAATCAGCATCCTGAAGGCCATCTGTAAAAATGGCCGTTACATTTTTTTCTAACCGTTGTATTTTAGTCCACTAAAAATATGCAGTCGAAAACAAATTGAGGTAAAGTGAAAGCATAGTGATCAATTTCAAACTTTTTCGGATGCTCTCATGAAAAAACTGACTCTTGCTATTGTTGCCGCTACAGTTGTATTGGCAGGCTGTGCTAACGACGGACGCTATTACCGCTCCGATACCTATCAGGCCGGGGCAGTTAATCAGGCCCAGCAGGTTCGTACTGTTGAAATTCTGTCTATCGGTACTGCTCAGGTAGCAGTCTCTAATACGGACAATCGCTCCGATGCCAAAACGATTGGAACGATCATCGGAGCTATCGCCGGTGCAGCCATCGGCAACCACAATAACCACGATACCACTTCCAGAGTGTTAGGCGGCTTGGCGGGCGGTGCAATCGGCAATCTTGCGGGCGGCGCTGTGGCCGGAGACCGCACAAGCTATGTTGACGGCGTTCAGCTCACTTTCCGTTACAACAACAAGCTTTATAACTCCGCTCAGGTCGGTCGGGTTTGCGAATTTAAGCCCGGCTTAGCCGTGATGATTTCTACCACTCCGACAGAGACTCGTATACAACCGAATAATCCCGGCGGATGCGGTCAATAAGTCTTCTTTTCAAAGGAGTTAACAAATGCTGAAATACTCTTTGATTGCTCTGACGGCCGCTGCATTCATGATTCCGACGGCTCATGCTCAGGTAGGCGGAATGTCTATGGACGAGCAAATCGCAAGAATTCATCAGGCTGAGCTTGAAATTCAGGCTTTAGATGCAGCCAAGGAACAGGAACGGATTGCCGCTGAAAAGAAAGCAGCCGATATTCAAAAACGCGCTGAGCAAGCACGCGCCAAAGCTCGTGCTCAAGAACAAAAACAAAAAGCCGAACGCCAGAAAAAGCTTCAGGCTTATGAAGACCAAGCCAAAGAAATGGAATTGGAATCAAAGCGCCTGGATATTGAACTGAAAAAAGCTCAGATTGATTTGCAAAAGAAAATGATTGAAGCCAAGGCCAACAGAGCCGATGAATTTGTTCAGGCTGACTTGGATGCCGCGCGAGCCAAAACTCAAACTCAGCAATAACCACTGAAATTTTCAAAAAATCCCGGTATCCGTTTAGAGTATGGGTATCGGGTATTTTTTGTCCGCATCTCTGCCTTTGCTGTACTATTTCGCCGATGCACTCAGCTAAAATGTACACAACCGTTCATATGCTATCTCCCTTATGCTGTCTGAAACTGCTCTGCGACCGTTTGTGCTGATTGTCACTTTCTTTTTGACAGTGACTGGTTCGGTGTACGCCTCAACAAGCAGCATCATCGCTCGATTAAAAGTCGCTCCTGTCATTGAAGGGCGCTTTGTCCAGACAGAAAAGCTAGTCTCCATTCCGAAGCCATTTCAAACAGAAGGTTTTTTCATATTTTGGAAAAATGACGTTTTATTGTGGAAAGCCAAAGAGCCTGTTGCGACAACGTCTATCTATAATGATCAACACTTTAAAACCTACATCCATCTCAATGGCCAAAGGATAGAAAATACCTCTGCTTCAGTGACAAATACTGTCAATCGAATTCTTTGGGGAATGCTATCGAAGGACATGACGGCATTGGAGCTGGACTTTCAAATTTTCACTCAGAACAATCCGAGCCATTGGCGTATGGATTTTTACCCGAAAAGCAATATGACCGGCAGTATCGTCAAGCATATTACAGTCACCGGCCGGGACAGTCCTGAAAAAATTGTTGTGGAGCACTATTCGAGCGACATCACGACGCTGACAATCAGCAATATTACTTTGGCAGAAACCTCATCGACCCGTCAGGAGAATGAACTTGCCAATCCGTAAAATCATTCTCGCATCCTGGCAAGTGCTCGCCGTCACCTGGGCATTGATGCTCATCCTGGCGCTTGGCTTTACCAGCCATTTTTTACTGAAAAACGGATTCGATTACGATCAGGCTCATCTTTATCCCGTCGTCGAACTCGATGATGCTCGAGCTGCCGCGCAAAAAAATCTTTCCCCCTTTGCCAACTATCGAATCATTTTCATGGTGGGCTTCCCGGAATACACCGCCTCGTCATTTGATGATAATGTCCTGAAAATTAAGGGGCAATGGAAAGTTCCGGCACAGTTAAAAAAAGTGAGCTGGGAAGGCTTGGAAATAAATGAATATTTCTCGTTTTACCGGCTGATTTCCAACCGCCTGATGAATCTGGTTGACCAACACTCAGTGACTGCTTTAACAGACGATGAACTTTTAGCCAGAGCACTGGAAAGTCTCACCGGAGTCGGACAGGCGAGTTTAATTCCCAAAGCAGACGATCCTCTGGGCTTTTTTGACAGATGGGCAAAAAAACGCTTGCCTCGCAGTACTGTTGTATCCAGCGGCGATACGTTAAAGCTTTATGCCGCCAATTATGTATGGGCAATTTTTGTCTATGAGGCGCCGCAAGATCTCAAAGACCTCTCGGTATTTGAACTTAACCGCTGCATTGAAGAACTTAAACATGTGAGCTCATCGATAGTATCCGATGCAACAGTTTTGGTTCATGGGAAGCCCTATGTCAGTGTTGAAGCGGCTCATACACATTTACTTGAGTTATCGGGTATTGCAACCTTTATTCTCATTTTCCTGGGCGGACTCATCCGTAAATGGTCACCTTCGAACCGTTTTCCGACTCTCGTAGTCTTTGCCGTTTTATCAAGCTACATTGTTGGCTTGTCGACTGTTATTGTTTTCTTCGGCAGTGTTTCACTGTGGACTATCGTTTGTTCTTCAGCCTTAACGGGCATTGTAGTGATGCTGGTGGGCTACTTTTTACTCGTTCACAGAAATATTGTGAAGGCCTCTCCCCTTGAAGTTTTGGACCGCATTTTCACTCCGCTGCTGTGGATTGTATTTATTCTTTGCGCCGGATTGGCTCTTTTATATGTCATTCCCCTGGTCGCGGTCAGGCAAGTTGTCGTCTTCATGGTCAGCGGTCTTCTCGGCTGTGCCATCACATTATTCTTAATTTTCCCCAGTTTTAACCCGGGCCCTATTGCAGAGAGCGACTTCAGTAAACGGATGTATTTTTTGAGTTTGCGCTTTCCTCGCTTTTCTTTGAAACATTGGCAGGAAAAACCGACGGACTACACCGCAATCGGAATCACTTTCGTTTTGCTCTTAATTGCAGGCTATGTCCAGCTCAATTTTTCTCAAAACATTCAAAATCTGACCTATGTTTCTCCGGAATTAGCCGCTGAGGAAAGAAGAGTCGAGAGGTTACTAAGTTTGCCCAATAACGATAAATTTTTTATCGTTACCGCTTCGAGCGCACAGGATGTTCTAATGAGCGAAGAAGCTCTTCGATTAGGCTTTGTCAAACGAGGGATGAATCAAACCGAAATGACAACAACCTGTGTTTCAAAATGGTTCCCCTCTTATACCCGGCAGTACGATATTGAAAAGCTGCGTCACGACATGTTTGAACGTGTCAGAGAGCCCTTGTCAGACCTTTTGGGCTACTCTCTTCACCGGCCCAATCCTGTGCAATTAAAAGTGCAATTTGAGCAGTGGCTCAATTCCCCAACCGCACGCTCAGTTCGTCACCTCTGGCTTGATGTTCCTGAAGGCTACAGTTCGATTGTTCAGGTTGCCGGGATGAAAAATGAACAAATTGATGATTTGGTAGATTTGGGAGAACATTTGGCCGGAGTAACTTTTGTTGATGTGACTGGCGATGCCAATAGCTTTTTAGCCCAATACCGCTTTATTTTTACCGGTATTTTCATTTTAGCGGTTGTCTGCTCATTTACCGTCAGTCTTTTTCACTATGGCTTACGCTCCTGGAGAATCGTAGTGCCGGCTTTAGCGGGCGTTCTGTGCTCAGTATCTCTAACTGCTTGGTTTGGAATGCCCTTCTCTGTATTTAGTGCCATGACTTTGATATTGGTATACGCTATTGGAATGGTTATCGCCCTGCTGTACTACACCAATGAAGAAAACGAAGCTCTCAGCTTCAGTCTGACCACATTTGCCTTCTTAGCGATCAGCTTTTCATTTTGTTTTATCGGTTTAAGTTCTACACCGGCGATTAAAACCTTTGGACTAAGTACTGCACTTGGCGTCATAAGTACCGGTATTATCATTTTGCTGGTTCGACCGAAACCCAAAGAGTCACTCGATTAAGTACTATTGGTACTTTCTAAAAGTGTTAACGATTCATGCTTCATAGCAAATTCGTTAAGCGTTGAACTTTACGATTTTACAAAATCATTAAACGTTTACCGATCAGGTTACCGACACTAAAACAGAAAACTCTAACGTTTTGTATTTATTAATATTTTCTAAAAGTGTTAACGATTCACGGTTCATAGCAAATTCGTTAAGCGTCCAAACTTTACGATTCAAAAATGCTTTTTTATGAGAATCCGTCAAAAAAAATTAAAAAACGGTAAACCGACGATCAGTTTACCGTTTTTATTTTTTCAGGTGCTTAGCACCTGATTCGCTTCTCAGCTAATGTTCTGATTAGAACACGGCGCAAGCAGCAAAGCCGAACACCACGCTGAAGACGATGGCCAACACGCCAGGCAAGAAGAAGGCGTGGTTGAACACGAACTTACCAATGCGGGTTGTACCGGTGTCGTCCATCTGAACAGCACCCAACAACGTCGGGTACGTCGGGAGAACGAACAAAGCAGACACAGCAGCGAACGTAGCGACCAACATGTAGGAGTCGCCCGGGTTAGCAGCCGTGATACCCAAAGCCGTAACCACAGCCGGCGTAATAGCCTTAGCGGTAGCAGCTTGGCTATACAACAACATAGCAGCGAAGAAGAAGATCACAGCCAACAAAGCCGGATATTGAGACACGGTCGTGGAAGAGAATTCCGTGATTTCTTTCGTGTGGCCAGCGACGAACGTGTTACCGAGCCATGCAACGCCCAACACGCAAACGCAAGCAACCATACCGCTCTTGAACACAGAGCTACCGGCGATTTCGTCGATCTTGATCTTGCACATAACAGTGATCAAGGTACCGATCGTCAACATGATGCCCATAATGGCAGCATCACGGCCAACGATAACCGGGCTGACGATACCAACAGCCGGAGAAATAGCAGAGGCGTACAACACCACAGCGATCACGCCAACCAAGAAGATCCAAACGGACTTCTTAGCAGAAGCGCTGATTTCGCGGTGAGAAGCACCTTGCGGAGCCTTCACGAGACCCTTAGCCAAACGATCTTTGTAGACCGGGTCGGAGTTCAAGTCCATGTTTTGGATCAAGGTCATAACGAAAGCCGTGACCATGCAGCCAGCAAACGTCGTCACAATCCAGATACCGAGCAAGGCGGGGTAGCTCCAGCCGAACGGTTCCAAAACACCCGTCATGTAAATCACGGCTGCGGAAACCGGAGAAGCCGTAATAGCGATCTGGGAAGAAACCACAGCGATGGACAACGGGCAAACAGGCTTAATGCCTTGTTCCTTAGCCACTTCAACGATAACCGGGATCATGGAGAAAGCCGTGTGACCCGTACCGGCAAAGATCGTCAACACATAAGTAACAACCGGAGCCAAGTAGTTGATGTGCTTCGGATTGCTACGAAGAATGTTTTCAGCGATTTGAACCAAGTAGTCGAGACCGCCAGCCAACTGCATAGCAGAAATAGCAGCGATCACGGACATGATGATCAAGATCACATCCCAGGGAATCGCACCCGGCGTCATGCCGCAAACGAGACCCAAAACCAGCACACCGACACCGCCGGCGTAGCCGATACCAATGCCGCCCAAGCGAACACCAATAAAGATGAACGCCAAGAGGACAATAATTTGAAGAATTAACATCAGATCCATATTACCCCCAAAACCGGAGTAGTTATTATCTTTTTTATTACCTAGAACAGAGAAGGGTTTTCCCTAACCTATCTAGATCCCATTCGCATCGGCGGCGGAAAAATCCGCCGCCAATACGACTGAGAGAACTTTACCCCGTAACAAAAAATTTCACTACGGAGTTTTCCCTAGGTCCGAAATTACATTTCGAACTTCGGAGCGATCAAGTTTTGCAAATTGAAAACCTTGTCCCATTCTTCTTGCGTCATCAACTTACGTTCTTCAACGATGAGTTGATGCAAGGTCTTACCAGTGTGGTAACCTTCGTGGGCGATTTCAGAGCAGGTCTTGTAACCGAAGTGCGGCTTCAAGATCGTGATAATGCCCAAGGAACCCATCACCAAGTCTTTGCAGCGTTCGACATTGGGGGTGATACCGTCAATGCACTTCGTACGCATGCCGTTCATGGCGTTGGTCATGACCTTCATACCGAAGAACAAAGCCCACGTGATCGGCGGTTCCATCACGTTCAATTCAAGTTGGCCAGCAGAGGCAGCCAACATGACCGTGGTGTCCAAACCGATAGCGATGAAGCTGGCTTGGTTCATGGCTTCCAATTCAACCGGATTGACCTTACCCGGCATGATGGAAGAACCAGGTTGCATTTGCGGGAGGTTCACTTCTTGGAAGCCGCAACGCGGACCAGAAGCGAGCAAGCGCAAGTCATTGCAAACCTTCGTCAACTTAACGGCCAAGCTCTTCATAGCGCTAGACAAAGCAACATAACCACCGCAGTCAGAGGTAGCGGCGATCAAGTCTTCGCTGTTGCGCATCGGCAAGCCAGTCAATTCAGCCAAGTACTTGACAGCCAAGGCCGGATAATCCGGGTGAGCCGTCACAGTCGTACCAATAGCCGTAGCACCGAGGTTAACGACATAGAGATGTTCTTGAGCATCTTTAATCGTCTTGATTTCGTCGGCGATGGTGAAGCCCCAGCCGTGGAATTCTTGACCCAAGGTCATCGGCACAGCGTCTTGCAAGTGCGTACGACCCATCTTCAAGACGGTCTTGAATTCTTCAGACTTCTTGTAGAAGGAAGCGACGAGGTCTTCAACAGCCTTCAACATCACATTGCTGCGGAGCAACAAGGCAACGTGGAAAGCGGTCGGGTACGTGTCGTTGGTGGATTGACCGAAGTTTGCATGGTCGTTCGGAGAAACCAAAGCGTAGTCACCCTTCTTGGAACCCAACTTTTCAGCGGCCAAGTTGCAGATGACTTCATTGCAGTTCATGTTCGTGGATGTACCAGCACCACCTTGGACCCAGTCGGTAACGAATTGGTCATGGTACTTGCCAGCGATCAATTGGTCGCAGGCCCAGATCAAAGCGTCAGCAACGTTGGCCGGGATCGTGCCGAGTTCCTTGTTGGCCATAGCAGCAGCCTTCTTCACATAGGCGAAGCCGATGATGAAGAACGGTTCTTGAGCCATGGACATTTCCGTCACATGGAAGTTTTCCTTGCCACGAAGGGTTTGCACACCATAGTAGCAATCATCAGGAATTTCCTTGCCACCAAGGAAGTCATATTCAATACGAGACATGTTTTTTTGCTCCTCGTTAAATCAATTAAGAAGGCGTCTTTGAGGCGTCTCCGTTCTAATAAACTACGTGATGTCAATCGATAACCCTGCAGGGTACCGTCGGTCTATTGACCTCTCGTAGGGTTTCAAAACTTCTGATCGAGTTTGAAGTTCCGTTGCCGAAACTTCAAACCCTCACTTCGGCTTTGAGAATTACTTCACGACCTTGATAGGAATAGCCTTCTTCGGGGTCGGCAAAACCTTATCGTAGCCGCGGATACCTTGTTCAGCCATCTTACGACGGATGAAGGCAATTTGCGTCTTCAACGGCAATTGCTTCGGGCAGAAGTCGTGGCAAGCCAACAAGGACATGCAACCGAACACACCGCTGTCGTCACCGATCACTTCATAGTAGTCGGCGTCGTTACGATGGTCGCGCGGGTCAAGACGGAAGCGGGCAATCTTGTTGATGGCCACGCCGCCGGCAAAGTCCGGGCGCATACGGACCGTACCGCAACCGGCGATACAGCAACCGCATTCCACGCAACGGTCCAAGAGGTAAATATCTTCGGCCAATTGCGGATCCATCGGTTCTTCCTTGCGGCAGATATCGACTTCTTCTTCCTTCAAGTGAACCCAGGTTTCCATGCGTTCACTCATGTTGCGCATCCACTTACCGGTGTTGACGGACAAGTCACCGATCAATTCAAAAGCCGGCAACGGGGCCAACGTGAATTCGGTCGGCAAGTCACGGGTCAACGTACGGCAAGCCAAGCCCGGCTTACCATTGATCATCATGGCGCAGGAACCGCAGATACCGGCACGGCACACGAAGTCAAATTGCAAAGAAGGATCCTGCTTATCGCGAATTTCGTTCAAAGCGATGAACAAGGTCATTGAATCGGATTCTTCCAATTCAAACGTCTGCATATGAGGCACGCTAGCCGGATCAGCAGGGTTGTAGCGCAAGATGCTGATCTTGAGCAGACGATGTTGTTTTTGGGTATTGTTTTCAGCCATTTTTCGTCAGCTCCTTAGGCCAAGGGTTCATCGATACGTTCGTTCTTACCTTGCAAGCGCTTCGGCAAGAGGTGAGCGTACGGCATCAAAGCGTTTTGAATAGCAAAACGATCGGCGCCTTCGGCTTCCATCTTAGCGCGGATTTCATCGACTTCAGCTTGACGCTTGGCCGTATCCGGGTGATCGATGTAGTTCTTGGCACCGTAACCACGCCAGCCCGGGGGCAATTCCATCTTCATGACATCGAGGTCTTCGTAAGAGAGCGTCGGCAACGTGTCGTTTTCATCCTTCCAAGAAGCCAAGGTACGCTTGAGCCACTTGCTGTCGTCACGAACCGGGTAATCTTCACGGAAGTGAGCACCACGAGATTCCGTACGGGCAGAAGCACCGCAGGCAATCGTCAAGGCCAAGCGCAACATCTTTTGCGTACGGTAAGCGTACGTCAATTCGGTGTTGGCACCGAGATGCGGCTTACAAGAAACATTGTGAGAACGCTTGTACAAATCTTCCAATTCGCTGATAGCGCTTTCCATATCGGCGCCGCGACGGAAAATACCGATCTTAGACGTCATGATGTCTTGCATACGAGCGCGCAACTTGGCCGGGTCTTCAGAACCGTGACCGTCGCAGAAGCGATCAAGCTTAGCTTGTTCGCGCTTGATGAAGTCATAGACGATCGAAGTCGGAATATCTATAACGTTTTCAGGCTTTTCGCAGAAGTCAGCGATGTATTCGCCAACCAACATACCGGCCACAACCGTTTCAGCCACAGAGTTACCACCCAAGCGGTTGAAGCCGTGCATATCCCAGCAGGCGCATTCGCCGGCAGCAAACAAGCCCTTCAATTGACGGCTTTCACCCTTGTAGTCGGTACGGATACCGCCCATGGTGTAGTGCTGAGCAGGACGCACAGGGATCCATTCCTTCACCGGGTCAACACCCAAGAAGTAGTGGCAGATTTCATACACTTCGCGGAGGTTGTGCTTAATGTGATGTTCGCCCAACAAGGTGATGTCCAACCAGATGTGTTCACCGAAGCGGCTCTTCACACCCTTGCCCTGAGCGATACGTTCTTCCATACGGCGGCTCACCACGTCACGGGAAGCCAATTCTTTCTTTTCAGGTTCAACGTCCGGCATGAAGCGGTGACCGTCAACGTCACGCAACAAACCGCCGTCACCACGGCAACCTTCCGTCACAAGAATACCGGCCGGGAAAATACCGGTCGGGTGGAATTGAACGGCTTCCATGTTGCCCAACGTAGCAACACCGGTTTCCAAAGCCAAGGAGTGACCCGTACCTTCACAGATCACAGCGTTCGTGGTCACGCGGAACAAACGACCGGCACCGCCGGCAGCGATAGCCGTAGCCTTAGAAACGTAGGCCATCAATTCACCCGTGATCAAATCACGAACCACAGCACCGTAGCAACGCTTGCCGTCATGAATCAAAGCGATGGCTTCAACACGTTCCACAACCGGAATGTGTTCAGCGATCACGCGGTCGCTCACGGCGTTCAACATGGCGTGACCCGTGCCGTCAGACACAAAGCACGTACGCCACTTCTTCGTACCACCGAAGTCACGCTGACCGATCAAACCAGCGGCTTCTTTACGTTCGGTAATCGTCACGCGTTCACCGTTGATGATCACTTGACGATCACCCGGGGTGATACGGCTCCAGGGCACACCCCAGGCAGCCAATTCACGCACAGCCTTCGGAGAGGTGTTCACGAACAAACGGGCAACATCTTGGTCGCAGCCCCAGTCGGAACCCTTGACCGTATCGGCAAAGTGGACGTCTTCGTTATCGCCCAAACCTTTAATCACATTACCCAAAGAAGCTTGCATACCACCTTGAGCGGCCTTCGAGTGAGAACGCTTGGGCGGCACCAGCGACAAGATGATGGTGTCCTGACCGCGACGCTTGGCAGCAACTGCCATACGCAAACCAGCCAAGCCGGCACCAACCACCAGCACGTCGGTGTAGATGATTTTCATAATTACTTGGTCTCCTTGATCCAAGAGGGCCACCGGTTAAGGATTTTCATCCTGCACCGGCAGGGGTCTTCTTAAAAAGGTTCCCCTCGTTCGTCTCAACCGTTGCTACCGAACCGTCCGCCTCGGGAAACCCAAGAGAATTCTTATTCTCTCTTGTCGACAGCTCTCGCATAACGATCACTGACGACCCTTTTGAAGGGGACGTGCTCTCACGAGTTAAGCACGGACAAATACTCTGCCGGATTCGTCTGCCACAAGTTGTCAGTTTATGGCAAAGCACTTTATGAATCCGGCTGCAACAAAATAAGTTAAATCTCCAAGCACAACAGAACGCCTCGGTAACTCGCCAAAGTCCGAAACGCCACGCTTAAAGACAAAACATATCTTTCTCCATTCGTGTCTCCGAGCATCGGCCGCTCAGAACCACTTAAACGGCAAGCAGTTTAGTGGGCAACCGAAGAGACACCCATTGGGATTAACCCGAAGTTTACACCAATCTATAAAAACACGTTAAACGACATTCATTAACATTGACGAATTCCGTAAAGTTTTTGACAAAAAACAGAATCTTTGCGCATGACTTAACATTAAGGCTAACCGTTACACTGAACTACATCCGGCTTGAAAGCCGGAGCTTCGCGCGACCCGCTTGAGCCGTTAA
>UQYP01000008.1 GCA_900545335.1 uncultured Sutterella sp.
ATTTGAAGCATTTGCTACAGGTCTAAACCCGTAGATTGCCCCCGTGTTGTTTGGCACTTGGCCAAACACAACAGGTGTTTTCTGGGATCTTTTGACTTCACTGAGTGACGTTACTTCTATGGGATCCGCTTCCGGTGTTTTTCGAACAGGAGCAAAACCGGATAACTTACTGTTTACATCAACACAACGAACAGAACTCGGAGATGTTGATGGAATCAGTTTAGATCTGTCGAGGAGTTCGTCTTTGTACTCCGGAACAAAACTTCAATCACCAGCACTTCAGGCCTTACCGTGCATTAGATTCTGATACAAGCGAGGCACTGTAGCGCAGGACTCTGAACAGAGTTCCCGCTGTAAGTTGCATTGGCTTTTGACGCCTTGAAAACAAAGCCGTCAATGCCGTCCATGTAATTAGTTGCATAGCCAACCGCTTCGCTTCGACCTTTGTCGAAACACCCAGAAACGCTGGGACCGAGTTCCGCATATTCTTTATTTTGGGAAGGGACATTCCACACATCGCCCTGGATGTTTGGGGCCAGTCCCAAACATTAGTGGTGATTCTGATAACGGTGGCGAATCGAGCCACGACTACAACCCCAATGGAGTTTTTTATTCACGTATTGTTGCTGAAGGTGAAGCAATGTCATATCGTCCAGAAAACAATACAAACATAGAGGTTATTTGTCTCGATGCGACAAGAGTCTCGAGTATCTATAACGGTACGAAACTTCAGCCTTCTGCGTTACAGACACTTGCATGCATCAAGATCTAGTATCTAATGCATGGCAACGCATTGAGCGCTTTGGGCTGGACAATATTGCCCGTGTAAGTAGCATTGGCTGAACTTAAACTAAAAACCATTTCAATGTCACGATGTGAGTCTGGAGTGTCGTTTTGGCCTGGAATCTCTCGATAGGTCCCCTCCCACGTTACTCTGAATGGATAACTGCAAGAGTGACCTGAATCTTGGATATTTCGCCAATCAACAAACGCTCCCATTTTACCTGTAATGTTTGGCCATCAGTCCAAACATCTCAGGTTATTTTTCAGTTGACCGATGTGGTTTCTATGCTGAAGATACATCGGGAAGCTATAGTGCTCCTTTCTATTTGAGAGCCTCTGGTTTTACTGGTGTGACACAGGAACTCGGTACAAAAGCTGTTTCTGTAAACATGGATCTTTCAAGATCAAGTTCTTTATTTAAAGGATCAAAGTTTCAACCTTCTGCCCTACAGATGCTTGCGTGCATCAGAATCTAATGCACGGCAAAACTTGTAGCGCTGAAGGCTGATGTTTTGAGCCAACGTACAGAGAATTTACTTTATTTGCGTTCATCAATAGTTCGCCAGAGTAAATAGTTGTTGCCTGGATTGTTTCGTAGTAAATGTCCGAAGATCCAGAAGAATCCCGATAGAAAGCTCCTGAAGTTCCATCATACGATGAAGCCTTATACAAAGTAGCTGCGCCTTGAATGTTTGGTTTGACTCCAAACATAAAGGGCTATTTCTTCACGACTGGCCAAGAAGGTGACACTGCAGGCGGCACTTTTGAAATACTAGAGCATCGCCTCAACTATGCATTCCCGGCTTATGGAGACTATTTAGGTCAACAAAACATTAGCTTTTCAGCTTTTGCAAATTCCCAGCTATATTCCGGATCGTCTGTTCAGCCGAAAGCCCTCCAAGTTTTGCCTTGCATTAGAACCTAATGCACGCCAAACATTGAAGAGCGGAAGGCTGCATTTTGTTCCCGCTATACAAAACAGATGACCTTGAGGCATCAATGGTAGTCTTACCAGAAATTAGCGACGAAGAACCAATCGCTGATGACGATTCAGCATCTTGCATATAAAAGCATCCTGTTGAGCCATCGTGAGATTCGAAAATTACTGCTCGGTGCGCTCCCTGAATGTTTGGTGGCCAAACATCTCGGGTGGCATGACAATGTATCGAGGCTCTTCAGGCGATGGTCAATACGGCGCTTTTCAGCGTGAAAGCGGAGACAGTACTAATTACACAATGCTTGAAGCTCGATCTCCTGCATATGGCGCAGTGCTCAATTTCAGTGCATCGGCATCGAACTCGATTTACTCTGGATCTTCTGTGCAAACTAAAGCGATTTCAGTTCTTGCCTGCATCCGTTTCTAGGTTCGGATGCAAGCGAGAGCTTGTAAGGCGGAAGGCTGTAGCTTAGTCCCTGAATATGTTGCATTTCCTTTTGAGAAGTTAATTGTGAAGCCACCCCATGAGTTCCAAGCTCCATCAAGGGCGCATCCTTGATACCTCGCATCAGCCCCGTCAAGGACACCTTCACCGGGATTTGAAGCATTTGCTACAGGTCTAAACCCGTAGATTGCCCCCGTGTTGTTTGGCCAAGTGCCAAACATAAAAGGTAAATTCGGAAATTTAATATGCCGTGGTACTGAAGCAAAAGCTGGAACGATGGGAACTGCATACGAAGCTTTTTATGTCCCTGGTGGTTCAATGGGCGAAATCAACTATATTGATGATTTTTCAGCCGCCGGCCAAGGACAAAATAATGACAGCATCGGGTTCGATGCTTCAAGATATTCAACACTCTTTAACGGGTCTGCCATGCAAACAAAAGCGTTGCAAGTACTACCTTGCATCCGTTGTTAAACGCGGATACAGGCGAGTACTTGAACTGCTGATACTTGAAGTTTGTCACTGTCATACAAGTTAGAACATCTAGAAGCGTCAAATGCTTTATCTGCAACACAATTACTTTCTGCGACATCATTAATAGAAAGTAGTTTGTGAGTGTCATCATAGATCCAGTATGCAGCACCGTATGCCGTGGCATCAGATGATGCTGCATAGTTGAAGCTCCAATTGCCTGTCATGTTTGGCCACCAAACATTACAGGCCGATTCTGGGATTTAGCAGGAGTTTTGACTACAAGAATGGGCACTGGAAGCGGATGTTTTTCATCACCAACTGACGGAAACAGTGCAATCTCTCTTGCCGATGTCTCAACGCCTCAACCGACGGGTGATGGGATGGATTTCGATGCGAGTAAATCATCAAGTGTTTACTTTGGATCAACAATGCAACCTGCCGCGCTCCAAGCGTTACCGTGCATCAAACTCTGATGCATGGTAACACATGGAGTGCAGAGGCTTGCAGTTTATTCCCCGAATATGTTGAGTTAGCATTGGCAGCGTTTAAAGTAACGCCAAAGGCCATGCCTCCAGACTGTATATCCCAAGGAGCTTCGCCACCGCTGTCACCGTTTGCTGAGAAGCAACCGCTAACGGATTCAAAAATGCTAGTACGTTTTACGACCTGAAAATAACCGTTGATGTTTGGTGGCCAAACATCTCAGGAACAATTTTCGCTCGATTGACCAATACTGGCTCTGAAGTGAACTGGGGCAGTGGCGTATTTTCAAATGAGACAGTTCACAGCGACAGCGAACAAGAACGACTGCAACCCACATTAAGCGAGAACAATCTTGTGCACATTAAGATGTCTGCGACATCAGCAAATGCCTTATATTCTGGGCAGAACTTTCAACTACCGTCAATTCAAGTCATGGCTTGCATTAGAGTTTGATGCAAGCAAGTATTTGTAATGCGGCCGGTTGCATCTTATTTCCTGCATAGAGTGAACTTGACAATGAAAGATCCAAAGTTGCAGATTTGTACTTTGTATTATCTGACGATTTACCATCAGTCCAATCTGCCGATGCATCCTCATTTCCACGAACATTCCCTCTAAATGCTCCATTAACAATAGAAAAGAGACCTACGTCGGTCCATCCGAAAGTGCCCGTGCTGTTTGGCGACCAAACAGCACAGGCGGATGGGCAGCTCTAAGAAATGCATCGGCATATAACGAAGGAGAGGTTATCGAGTTTGGATTCGTGAATACAGGCATTGGCTCAAAATCTTTTTCGATCGGTTCAGGTTCGGCTTTTGCTCAGTGCAACTATGGGGTGGATCTAAGTCGCAGTAGTCAAATATATAGCGGTTCTAAAATGCAACCAGAAGCACTTCAAACCCTCCCATGTATCAGAATTTGATACAAGGTAAAGCGTTCAATCCCTTCGGCTGTACAGATGACCCTGAATACATCGATGAAGATCTTGACGCATTGAAAGTGATGACATTGTGGTCTCCAACACGGGAAGCATCCATTGCCCATAGAACTCTATCTTGGCTGGGTGCCCTTCCGCTGCTCCAGAAAGCATTTGTGCCTTCTGTCGGCCAGAGCGCATCAGAGCGTCTATCTTCGAAACCTCCTTGAATGTTTGGCCACCAGACCAAACATTCAAGGCGTGTTTTGCAGTATTGGTACCTATTCTGGAGGTGCTATCCAATATGGAGACAAGTACAGCACGACCTCGAAAGGTAAAGGCGAGCCAGACGATCATTCAATGATGGACAAATCTTTCGATGCGTCAAGATCGTCTAGCATTTTTGGCGGATCCTCGTTACAACCGAAGGCTCTATCTGTCCTGCCATGTATTCGCATTTAACACCGAATACAAGCTAGAACTTGAAGGGCTTTAGGCTGAACTACGTTTCCGGAATAAGTAACGTTCGACTTGGAAGCGTCAAAACGAAAATCTTGCGTTGTTTTCCATTGAGTATCTTCGTTGATTTGCACAATACTTTGCTCTTGCAGAGAGACCAACGTTATCGCTCCGTCCCAATGAATGCTGAAATCATTCGGTACATTGCCTATCCCATACGAGTTCAAGAAACCATTGATGTTTGGAGCAAGTCCAAACATCGGCGGTGGTTTCGGATATTTGATTGCCGTTCAGAACTGGGGCATCAACGGAGCGTTCTCGTTTGGCAGTACTGAAGATGGAAGCTCGTCTTTTGATACGTCAGGACAACACGCGGGGGTGTTCTTCTCTGCTAGAAACTCTTCATCCGTATACAACGGTGAAACTTTACAACCCAGTGCGTTGCAAGCCCTGCCGTGTATCAGAACTTGATACACGGCAAAGCAAACAACCCCTTTGGTTGAACGGTACTACCAGAATAAATGCTGTTCGAGTTTGATGCATTAAAGTAGATATTAACCGATTTGTCAGTTGCCGCTCCGTTGTAGCCAGAACCGTCTTGAATTCTTGATGCTATAGCACCGTTTGAGCGATCGACTCCGCCGAGAGTAATGGTGTGAAGTCTGTCAGAACTGCCCTGTATGTTTGGTCGCATGGCCAAACATGAGCGGGACTCTGAATGATTTAATGACAAACGGATCGGACGGCTGCAGTGGTGCTTTTAGTACAGAAGATTCGTGGGATGCTGGTTTAAATCGAGCTTCAGGCTCTACAAAAGTCGCGTATTTTCGGTTCAACGCAGGTGATAGTAATGCAATATATTCCGGCTTAAGCGTTCAGAGTCCGGCATTACAATGCCTTGCATGCATCAGAGTCTAACAACGGATACACGGGAGAACTTGTAAAGCGCTTGGCTGCAACTTGCTGCCGCTGTACACAGTTGAAGATTTATTTGCAGCAAAATCGATGTAATACATACCATTCCCTGAACTCGATAATTCTGACCAACCATATTGCTCAAGCACCGAAAAAGCACCGGTTGGATTGCTGCCGAATGCGAGTAACGTTCCAAAGATGTTTGGTAATTGGGCTTCGAGCGTTTTTCCGACCTGTGAAGTGTCGGTTGTCATCTGAATACAGAGGTCTTCAATTTCAGGAAGCTCAACCCATTTACGACCGTCAGAATCCGCCCCATTGTTGAAATTCGGATTTGCGGCCAGTACAGGATAAAGACGGGGGAACTCATCTTCATAAATCTTGATGTGGTCGTAGACAATAAAACCTTCAGGCGCCTCGATGCCTTGATAAGCGATAATCGTTCCGGGAGGCATGATCATGTCAGCAAATTTGTCAAGGATTTTGTCTTCGTAACTCATGATTAGACTCCCTCAGAATTGTTCAGTACAGAAATTTCACTGTTTAGATCATTGATTTGCTTGCGCCACGCTTTTCTTTGTTCAATCAAATCGCTGTAGCGTTCGCTGTCTTCTTCATCGACCACGCCCTCAGCGATTTTGATGGCGACATAGTCGGTTTCTCTTAATTTGCTTTTCAACAAAGAAACTTGAGCCGTTTTTTGCTCAATAGCTTTCTCTTCTTCGGTCTTTTCTGGAATTTTTTCAACAGACCACCAAAGGCCTTCCTCCTCGCTGCCGCGAATCACTCGGAAGTGAGAAGAATCCTTATTAACGAGTTCTTGAAGTAATGAGCGCAAAAGTTGATTGTGTTTGGTCTGAGATTTGTGGCTGACTTGTTTCCCGATGAAATCTTCGGGAGAGGTCGGGATAGGCTCATAAGTCCATGCCCCGTCGACAAGCTTTGCAAAATGAGTCTTAAGCTTTTCCGAGTCAGGGGCAGTCTCATCGCAGTTGAGCGGAATGAGCCACTTATCAAGCTCCGGGTGCTTATATGCCCTTGCTTCTCCTTTGAAGTACCCCTCTTCATCAAAGCGATAAACGATTTTTACTGGTTTCATGGTTTACTCCTCTGTCGGTACCGTACCGTCGTGATTTGTGATCCAACGCTTGAAAGCATCGATTAATCCGATGTTTTTCAAGACTTGGGTTCTTTGAGCATCTTGTAAAGTCTGTTGAGAAACTTGAACGAAGAAATTAGCTTCAATCTTCTCGCCTGCGATTGAGCCATCATTAAATTTGGAGCCAGCTGTTTTCAGTGCTTCGTTTAATCCGGCCGGCGTAACGGCTTTTGATGCGTCTGTTCCTGCGGATGTTTCTGCCGAAGTTGCCAGTTTGACGACACCAGCCTGCAATGTTGTCGCCGGGGGATTGGTAAACGTTGTGTCACCGCTAACGGTAATGTCCGTTTGCCCAGCGTCCGCCACGACAATGTCAATAGCAAGCAAGGCTTGAGAACCTGATGCTTTTGAAATGATCGGAGTGTCTTGCGAGTAGACGGCAAAAAGAACGTTGTCTGATGTAAATACGCCAAACTCGTAGACGTCATAATCATCTGAACTGACGTCAGACACCGTAATATGAATGACATTGTCGCCAACGGCTCCGCCGGCAATGGTGTCAAGTGTCTTAAAAGAGTTCTGTAACTGCGTTTGATCGGCAGTTGGCGTGTATTTGCCGCTACCGAACTGAACGCTTGATAACGTAAGAGGCAAAGTGCCGTTCTGTTGCGCATTGACGAGCGCAGCCAAGCCGGCATTGGTTACCAGCAATTTTGAAGCCATTTTGGACTCCTTAGTTGTAGATTTGATTGAAAGTGACTGGGCGGGCTACAGAAGCAAAGATCACGCTTGCTGACTTCGGTTCTCTTTCACTTTGGATACGAGCGAAAACCGCCGGACGATTGACGCTGCCAAACTGAATCCCGCCTTTTTGAGCGATGGATAAAGTAAATGTGTAGTGGCTGCGGACCGGCTTTGCATCATCAAGTAAGGCAAAGCAGTCTTCTTGCATCTCAGACGTCAAAGTCCCATCGATATCCGAAAGAGCCACCGTGATTTTGAATGTGTGAGCTTCTGCAGGTGGGGATTCTTCCCACCATTCTTTGATAACAACTGCAGCGCCCAGACTTTCAAGTGCGAGCTTTACCGATGAAAGCGTGCCCATCCGAGCTTTTTGAGCAATGATCTGTTTTGCAACACTACGCTTTAAATCCACAGGCCACGTATCGCGCCAAATGGTGAAATTGCGAGAAGCGGCCAGATGGTCAAGCTGTTCGCTCGTCAACTGATCAATTCGAGCGTAGATGGACGGAAGATCAATTCCGTCAGCAATGAGCCTAAGCTGTTTATCAATAGACTTGCCCGCAGCGGAAACAGTCGGATCTTTTGAGATGCTATCGGGCATCAAATCAGAAAGTGTCACATCTGCAAGTGTTTTCATGACACCTCCTTTTACTCATCTTTGTAACCCTTGAAATTGACCTTAACCTCAGTGCATTGAGCCACTTGATCGGCTGACAATGCTTGGAAGGCCGTAGGTGACAATGTTGAGCGGTCAATACGCGATGCACCAGCATCAATCACGCGCGCAATCAATTCATCTTGAGAGATGTCTCTGCCGATCTTGGATTGCTGCCATAGTCGATATGACTCAACCGCTTCTTCAACTGCAGCTTGAATGCTTGCAAGCCGCACAGAATCCGATTGGTTAACCCAGTAATCCACTTGAATTTTGTAATTGACAGCCGTAGGCGCTTTAGCAACCACATGATCGGTCAAAGGTCGGATGGTTTCATCAGACAAATGAGCCTGCAACCCTTCTAAGAAGCTTTCATTCGGTAGTTGCCCAGCGCTCAAGAGCGGGTAGACATAGACTTCTCCCGGATCCGGAGAAGTGATTGCCACGTCAATAATTGACGCTGAATACGATTCGGCGTAATAGATGTATGACTTCTCAGGTCCCGCCACAGAGAAACTGTCCGGACGCAACCGAATACGCTCCGCATAAGCCGCATCGTCTTCAATATCGGCCCCGCCAACACTTGTGACGGTGTTTGCCGCAGACTCAAGGTACGGCTGCGGACTGACAATAGTTGCGATTTGCCCAGCAACAAAGCCATTGCCAACGGTTCCGCTTTCAATGCAAGAAGCGGTGACATTGCCTGTTTTTTCACCAACCGGGATGATCAATTCATGGTCGGTTTCAAAAGTGACTGAGCCTGCGGAAACCTGAAATCCCTTCGGAATCGTGTAGGCATTGCCAAGCGCCTGACTCAATGTAAACTGAATCGTTGTGATTGCTTTTGATGCCGGCAATCTTGTGACGGCAATGGATTGGCCGAGGGCATCCAAATAGTCACCTTTTGCATAAGTTAGAAGATTTTGTTGCGCTGCAAAATTGATTCCCTGGCGCAACTGAATGATTTCAGCTGCGATGGTCAAAAGGAAAAGTCTGACAGGATCACCTGCAGCTAAAGTTCGGCCACTGGCTTTTTCATAGTCTGTAATCAAATCCGACTCGACTTTTTCAGAATCAACTTCGATAAATTCGACTGGCGGCATGTTCCAACGAGGAATGACTTCTGCCATTTTCATTCTCCGATACTAACTGTGACAACAGGATTCAAGATCCCTTCCATGGCGTTTGAAGTATTTGAAGGAAACTCAATCTTCACTACTTTCGCCCTGGGCTCATATCGCTCTAATGTGTCAATGATTTCGGTTCTCATAAGCGCTTGAGAAACCGGTAACGGCTTATCAATGTGTTCCCATGTAAGGCCGAAATCTCTATCGAGAGGAACTGACCCCAGACGCGTCTTTAAGATCGTTCTGACGTTTTGGAGGATCTCTGCAACTTCATTGACCGGGGAAAAAGAAACGTTCGGATCCAAAGTCACTTGATAATTCATTGATCGCACTCCGTTAACGAAATAGTTGCAACAGCAACACTGCAAACCCCCGCACCCGTATGAAATTTCCGCTCTTCACTGATTGATTCAATGACGTATTTCCCCATATACTCGGGGCCAATCAACAACCGTTTGGCTGTCCCATCCCTCATCATTGTTCTCAGAGCTAATAAGCCAATGTTGGGAGGAAAGCCTAAAGTCGAATCAAAGCGGATTTGAAATGAAACCCTTGAAAGGCTTTCGCCTATGAATTCGAGAACAGGCTTTTTCCCAATGACTTCGTGCATGGCGTATCTAACACTTTGCTCAGTTTGAAGATTTGAGAAAGTCATCACTTTCTCATGTGAACAAACGAAAGGCAATGTCCCAATCATCCCTAAAAATCCAGCCATTTCTTACTCCTAAATGTTGCTGCCTGAGATCTGTCCGGATGCTGTGATGTTGCCGTTTGCGGAAATGTTGCCGGTGACTGATAAGTCGCCTTCAATAGTCACATTTCCTTTGAATTTCATATTCTGCGAAGTCAATTCAGCGCTTGAGCCGTTGAATGTCATCGTTGTTCCGGAAATCGTCAAAGTGATGGTGGGTGCTGACAGAGCGATTTTCGTGCCAGATGCAATATCAACACTTTGCGACCCCGAAACGGAGACGCTTTCACTTCCGGAAACGGTGATTTTTTTCGAAGCGGCTGAAACCTCATCCGGAGCTTGAACATTGACTTTTGATCTGTCAGCGTGAAGAGTGGTTTCTTCAATAGCAATGTCCAAGTGGTGTTGCGCACGGTCATAGCTCACACGGGTGCCATCTTTGAAAACAACGGTTCTCTTATCTCCATTGCTTTCGGGCGGTTTTACGTCTCCGGCGTAAATGCTCCCGAGGACAAAACCATCTTCTGATCCTTCTTTGAAGAACACACAAACAACATCTTCCCCGATGTCCGGCAACCAGTAATCTTGGTTTGCGATGGTGTTGCGCTGCATGACAGGAAGCCAATTGCTTGTCATCCCGTCTTCATCGTCAAAAGTCACTCGAACTTTGGCATTTGCAAAGTCAATCGATGTGACTTCGCCCAAGCGCATAAAAGAACCGGAGTTGTCTCCGGTTCCTTGGTTAAAAATTCTCATGATTAGTAATCGTTGTTGACTCGTCTGAGTCTTAGATCAGTCGTGTAACCGCTACTGCTGTAAGAGTGATTCGCTTCTTCGACAATGAAATTGCCGTCAAAAGCACCAATCCCTTTACACGCAATCACAGTCCCAGCTGACAGCATTGGATCTCCGACAACGGTCATCGAGCCTGTCATTCTGTGACTATTTAATGACCTTAATTTGGCTTTGGCTAAGCGCTTGGCTTCGCTTTGGGACGTTGCCCTGCGCTTCATGTAGTACTCCTGATCACTGTCCGAGGCGTTCGGATCGGTGTAGGTGAAGCTCATGACCGCGGGATTTGTCTTTTTCGTTGCCGGATCTTTGAGATCCCATGAAAAGCTTGCCGCTGTATCTTTTGTCTTTCTGTTTGTATCGCGCCATTTGACGGTTACAGACTTGTAGGATTCACTTTGAGCGGTCTCAAAGTCATACCGCAAAATGTTTGATTCACCTAGAACAAAAGTTGCAACAGGGTCTTTACTCTCGTAAGCCTCCTGATCGAAAATCACCATTTGATTGTCGGTGACCTTCAGAGACAAGCCTGAGTCTTCGCATAAGCGGTTTATGAAGCTCAAGTCTGCTTCTTTGTTCTGATCCACCCGATCAAACGTTGGGTTTAACGAAGAGTCAAAAACAAGACTCATCCCGGCATCAGAACAAATGCCAGAAGCAATACTTTTGAGATCTTTACTTTCCCAAGCCCGTGTGCGCTTCAAGCGACGGATTGGCTTAGAGAGAGGAATGGACACCGCACGGATCTCAACCGTTTTCGGAGATCCGGAAAAGCGGACCGTATCCACATAGAAGGAGCCACAATAAAGCTCGGCCCCTCGTGAGGAGGCGGTGCCGCTCGACAAGTACGCGCGGATTACTTCTCCGCCGTCAGGTTTCCAGTTGCTCGCCCACTTACCGGTCTTATCCTGCAGAGTGAGGGATATCTCATCCGCCTGCCCGGTCTCTTTGTCACTGTATGACCAGGACAGAAGATCTTTTGAGAGATCCTCTGTCACATCGGTCTTGTTCGCGCTAAATAAAAGCCTGAGCTTCGTCACTTTGGGTTCATTGAGATCCATCGCGACCTCGCTTCCAAGGCGGCAAAGACGCATCTGCATTGATGTCCTCTGCCACCTCCGGTGTTTGAAGTGTTATCCCTGCCGGGAAAATCACGGTTTTTCGATAATCGGGGTTAGCTTCAATGAGTTCATTGATTCGCAGCTCAGAACCGTAGTGACGTTTGGCAATGATGTCCCACGTATCACTTTGTTGCGTTGTGTACATACACCCTCCAGTTAATACGCAAGTCGCCTTTCATCAGCCAAAAGACGTTCAATTTCTCGTTTCAGGTCTTCGCTACCTGCGCGCAAACCTCTGCGAACATCCTCATAACCATTTCCGGAACCTCCGCCAATATTGATAACTGGTGCAAAATTCACAGAAACGCTTGTTGAATTGGATGAACGGGGTTGCCCGAGCATGGAGGACAGACGAGACAACGGCAAAATAGCTTCCGGCTCACTTCCCTCACCCACCATAGCAAGAGAGGCACCTGTTGCGATGCCTCCGTTTGCCAATTGCGGGATTGTGGGAATATTGAAGCCTCCGCCGCCAAGCCATTTCGGCAGCTTCACCTTGTTTAGCAGCTCGATTAACTTATTGATCCATCCGATGACGGTATTGATCGGCCCCTTTGACATATCTGCGATGTATTGCCAGGCGGCAGCCATCTTCTCTTTCACCAAGTCCCAATTTTTGTAAAGCCAAACACCGGCGGCTACCAAAGCGGCAACCGCTGTGATTGCAAGACCAACAGGATTGGTAAAGGCAAATTTAAGAGCTATTCCCATTAGCTTAACTGCTGTTGTTACAGCATTAATTGATGTAGAGATAACCAAACATGCAGCTTTCCAGGTAAACATGGCTGTTTTTGCTGTTGTAATGAAGGTGAATTTCATTGCAATCCCTATCAATTGGATTGCTTTGGTCAGTCCCGACATCGTTAACGAGGTTGCTGTACAAGCAACCTTCCAAGCTATCATTGCAAAGCGTGCTAGTTTGCCGGTTTTAATTAGGTCAATGTACAGTTTCTTCACCTGCAATCCTAATGTCCAGAACGTTAAGAATGGAGAAACTGTCGCAAGCATAGCTATGCGTAAAGCGTGGTAGCCGGCAATTAAGCCTACAAAGCCTCCGACAATTTTCGAGATGGTAATAACAGCTTCATTGTTATTTCTGACCCATTCGCCAATCGCTTTGGCATATTGAACAAATCCAATGGCCCCTTCTTTAACATCCCCTAAGAAAATGTCGCCAATTGCAGAGGAGATGTAAGTTATTGCATTAGACGCCAAAGTAAGTGCGTTAGATGTCGTTCCAGCCCGAGAGATAAACTCCTGAAGCATAGATCCCACATAGTCGCTTTCAGAGGCCACTCTTGCAAAGTTTTCTGATAGCCCTTCCAGGTTAGAGAGCATCGGACCCATTGAGCGAGCGCCTTCATCACCGAACATCGCGGTGAGATATTCCATTTGTAGCTCTTTAGGTACTTTATCCCGGATGGTCTTCAATACCTTAATAATCGCTGCCGGAGCATCCTTCTGAACATCCTTTTGCAACTGTTTGGGGTCAAATCCAATTTGCCGAAAAGCTTTAGAGGCGAGCTTGCTCATTGAGCTGCCACGCGTTAAAGCTCGCATCATTGACTGAATGCCGGTAGCTGCAACCTCTGCTTGTACACCGGAGGCGATTAATGTGGCACCTAAAGCTGCAGTTTGTCCTTCGGTTAGACCGGCAACCTTACCCAATGCGCCATAACGCATGAGGACTTCGCCAATTTGCGAACCTAATGCAGCGTTTGAATTACTTAAGGCATTGACAGCATCTGCTAACAGAACAGTTTGCCCTTGAGTAAGGGCCATACCGGAGCGCCATTTGGCCATCATTTCACCGGCTTGCTCCGCACTAATGTCAAAAGCTACACCCATGCGGGCGGCATCCACAGCGAAATCCTTAAGTTCATTTTCTGCGACACCGGCCTGAGCGGCAGAGGCTGCAATTTGTGCTAACCCAACGCTCGTCATCGGGATCTCAAGACTGATTTCTTCTAATTGCCTTTTAAGCTTGTTCAAGCCGTCAGGGTCTTTAAAGTCAATGACCTTATTAATATCAGCCATTGCGTCTTCCATCTTCATGGCAGAACGGACAGGTGCCGATAAAGCTCCAACCAACTGGTGGCCAAGTGTGGACATGGCAACCAAAGAAGTTGCAATAGATGTATTTGTCGTATTTTTGGCTTGAGAAAGACTTTCGAGCTTCTGATTAATCTGACTTATGCGTAACAGCTGTTTTTGTGCAGCCTTAGCTCTATTTGTAGCCTTCGCAAGGCGATCATATTTTTGGCTAAGCTGACCGACAGATAAGTTTTGTGCCCCAAGTTCTTTATTTAAAGACTTAATGCTTGATCCATTTGCGTCCATTGCCGATTTTGTTTCCAAAAGAGCTTTTTTTACTCTTTTCTGATACGCCAAAAGGCTTTTGGACGGTGCTTCTGCAGATTTGATGACTTTGTTTAAACGGCTTAATTTTTCCCTTTGCTCTGCGTATTGATCACTTAATTTTTTATTTTCATTTCTCAGGGCAATAAGATCCCCTAATTTCGACGCTTTTGCCTGATATTGAGCAATGCGAATTTCCAAGTCTCGAATTGAATTTTCCGCCGATTTGAACGAAGAGGAAAATTGCTTGGATACCTGCCCAGCTAATTGAAACAGAATTTCATATTTATTAGGCATATCAATGACCTAAACGTGATAACATTGAATAGGAGAGGTTAAAAATGACCCGTAGGAAAAGAGAACATTTACCCCAAGTAGAAAAAGAACCCGAGGCGATCTTCACTTCACAGGAAGAAAGAGAGCTTGCAGAGTTGTTGGCTACGATAAAGTATCCTCCCTATGAATTAAGAAGAGTATCTGATGGGACTTTCGGCGGCACCACTTGGAAGTGGATCCCGACCGATGACCCGATGCCATTGTGGTGGCAAGTGATTTCAACTCTCGGCTATTTATTGGGCTTTTTGTTCTGCTTGGCCTGTGGTGTCTTTGTTTGGTGGATCATTTAGACTCACCGATCACTTCTTGTTTTTCTTTTCGATCTCATCAATCAATTTAAGCCAATCGAGCATGTCAACGATTGGCTTATCGAGCCATTGATCAGCATCTCCTCCGGCGCCATTCTTCACAAGCGCCAGCGCGCACATCATCAATGTTCGTATGAGTCGATCAATTTCTGATCGGCATGCTCTTTGGCCAACTTCATTTCCATGGCCTCTGCTTTCGAGAAGCCCGAGGTTAAGAAAAAATTTATGGCCATCTGCGTAATGGCAATAAAATCGGCTGCCGGAATGTAATCAAACACTTCGGGACGTACCTTTGCCGCTCGCGCCGCAATAAATGCCGCAAAGTCTGTGTCCATCGCTAGAATCGGAGTGATTCGGCCACCGGGGGCGTCAAACAACTTTTTTGCTTCTTTGACGTCACGGCCAGTCAAACGTTCGAAATCAAAAACAAAGTTATCGTAAGTCTTGCCTTCAAAGGTGACAGACTTCTTCAACGGATAAACAATTTCACTCATAGAAAACCTTAGAACGAAAAAGGCCGCCGAAGCGGCCTATTAAATTAACTCAAGCCCAAAGCCTGTTTGATGTCGTCCAAGAGATCTTGGCCGTCGACCTTGCAGACATAGTTGAACTTGTCGACTTCAAGGACTTCTTGACCATCAATGTAGATCTTGATGTAAGTCACCTCGAATTCTTCTTCCGTGTCGGTTGAAGCGCCGAGTTCGAAAGTGCCTAACGCCAAACGCTTCGGAGCGCACTTGACAGTGCAGCGAACCGGAACAATAGTGTTAGTGCCAGTGGCCGGATCGTAGACTTCCTGTGCGCCGCGAAGATCTAATTGATGATAAGTGTGGACGAACTTCTTCACTGCGTCCTGACCGATCGTTCGGTAGTGCAGTGTCATCGCCATACTCTGCAATTGACCCTTCACAGGCAAATCGGACTCGCCGAGCATTCCACCGCCTTTTACGGTATCGGTCAGAAAGCTCAACTCGGGAAGGTCTGCCGTGACTACACCGATTTGAGAATCGTTTTCGTCAAAGACTCTAAAGTCGTTCAGTCTTTCAGGAATTTTGTTAGTTGCCATTTTTTATTCTCCTTATGCGAACAGAGCCTCAAGAGCAGACGGGTCATACTCAAGATCGAAGACGATTTCTCGGTTCGGGCTAGGCGGAGTCAGATGGACCTTGAATTTCGCGATGCCATCCATCAAATCGAGCGTTGTGTTGTCTTCTTTACGGAATTCAACGTAGCCGCCTAAAAGAGCACCAGTGGCCACTAAACCATTAAGCCAAATATTGGCAGCGGCCAAAACTGTATCAATTTGGCGTCGATTCAATGGCGCATCAACACGCTGCCAGAACGTTTGGATCAGGGTGTTAGCGACCCAACCGAACATTCTACGAATCGGAATGATGCTGTCTTTGACATCAGTGTTGCCGGGATAGCAGGCTGTTTGACTGCCCCAGAACTTCCAACCGCCGATGAAGTTGATTGCGGTGACAATACCTTGGCTATTGAGATAGGCGCCATCGTCCGGGCCAATCGTAACCTCCGTGCCATCCGCCAAAACGGTGGCAGTCATCTGCAAGTTCTTATTGGAAGGACTTACATACGGAATATCTTCATTGTCCGCGTCTGTATCCGCCATCAACACAGCGGCTTGTGTGGACAGGTGGTAAACCGTTCCGTCCATCGCAATTAACGGCCAGCAAAGAATCTGGTTCGGATCCACGATATTGTTTGTGTTCTTCCACTCAGCAACATTCGTGTAAGACTTCACCGATTCTGTCGGTACATCAACCACGCAAACGGCTTTGAAAAGCGTATTGATTGAGGTGCACTTTGCGGCCATTACCGCAGCAACAGATGCGGAGTCGGAGAAGCCGGGAGCCAAGAGAATGCCCGGCGTTATGCGGAAGCGCGGGAAGCACTCGTGAACGAGTTCAAAACCGCTCTTTTTGCCGCTTGTGTCCACACCGCCAATGACTTCATCCGCAGTGACTTTGCTCGGATCAAGTTTTTCAGCGGAGAAGGTCAAAGCCTCAGCCGTTGCGCACTTGAATCCGTCATCATCACTCAAAGACGTGATGACAAGGTTGCCATCACTATCAAACGATGCAACGAAATCGGTGTCAGCCGTGTAAGAGCTGCCGGAAGATTGTGCAAGCGAAATGGAAGACAAGATGATGCCAGTTTCAGCAATTATGGCTGAACCGGTCTTAGCATCCAAAGTCACGGAGGTCGTATCTGCCGTCTTTTTGTGCTTTGTCGGATCCAAAACGTTGACTGCAATAACCGGCTTAACGGAAAAGAGCGAGAACGCCGCTTGAGCGAATTCGCTCAGCGTGTATTCAAACTTATTTAAGCCGCTTGTCGAGTCAGCCTTGGCCGGGACGTATCCAAATGCTGCGACAAATTCATCGTAGCTATTGCACATAACCGGCTTATTGACATTGCTCGGATCCGTCATATTGATCGGAGCGGTCCCCACAATAAACGAAACGCCCGCAGAAACTTCTACGGGCGTCACCAATGAAGTGGGGGTCTCCTTAGTGGTTACCCCATGGTTGTAGGCCATTTTTTACTCCTGTTTGTTTTTCAAGGTTTTCAATTGAGTTAAGTGGTAATTGAGGATGTGACCTTTTTTCGTGAGATTTTTTCGGGCTTCTTGAAGTTCCGAGATCGGGACCATGAGCCCCGTGATGTTCGGGTACTTCTTGATGAGCTCAGAAACGGGGAGCGGATATTTCCCTTTTTCGAACACCGAATAAGAATTGAGCCCTTTGATCGAGGGCCCAACGTAGATCACTTTCGGTTGAGTGGCTTCAACCACAGGTTTCTTTTTAGAAGTCATAGATTTCTCCATTGTTAGGCAATACAGGTTTGGGACTTCGGATGATCCATTCGGTTTTCATATCGATTTGCCAAAACGGCCAAGCCGGTGAGTCATATCCTTCCCATTTGATCGGGAATTCGAGCTGATACTTCCTTTCAAGCTGAAGGTCTGGCAATGTGCACAAGGCTTCTCGGATTCGCGCCATTACGTTGAGCGCATACTCATGGCCAATGGCTTCTTTTGAATAGGTACCAATGATGATCGCCACGGTTACGACCGTTGATTCACGATCCGTCTCTGCGCTCTCCGGTCTGACTAAGACAAATGGGTAAAGATCTTCATCAGTTACTTTCTCTTTGGTTGTCCTTGGGGGAAGGTATCCGTTGATGATCTGAAGCGATTTTCCTTGCCCATCGATTTCGCAAGGCAAAAGAAAGTCTTTGAGTTTTTCGGCCAGAAAATTCCGAATAGCTTTTGCTAAAAGGTTTTCAACCATTTAACCCCTCTTTTTCTTGATGAACTCATTGATTGCATAGGCGGCTTCATGGTCAATGCGTTCAGCGAAGGTCTCTTGCATGACATTTCTGACATTTCGCGAGATTTCATCATTTGAAGCAATGAGCGGTATAGCGGGGCCGTAAGCCTCTTTTACCGGCAATGATTTCGTCCCAAGGCGTTGCAAGATCTTTCCTTTGAAGACAAAACTGTTTCCCAGTCTTTTTGCTCCGCCTTTTCGCTTGACTTGCACTCTTACCGGTTTTCTTGCGTTACCTGTCGTGTCGGTTCTTGGGCGGGTCTTGTATTGAACAAGAGGAAGCATCGCCCCTTTGCCGATAACAAGCGCTTCCAAACTTCCGACAGAAGCTTTTTCAATAGTGAAATGTCGCCGGATGGTCGAGGCTTTAAGCGTGTATTCATTCCGGATGGTGGCTACCGCTGCGGCTCGTCCCGCTGTTGCAGCGCGGTTCATTGCTCGTGAAACGGCCTTTTCGTATCCCTTTGGGATTCCTCTTAAAGCTTGGGCAACACGATTGAGCTGCAGTGTGCTTTGGCCATCGGAGATGATGACTTCAAAAGGTTTACTCATTGCTTGTTTGCGTCAGCAACAATGACCAAGACTCCCATTTCTTCACTGACGGACTGGACAATGTGATTCGATCCGTCAACTTGGATCAGGTCTCCTTCAGCCGGAGTCAAAATGTCGCCTGTTTTCACGTAAATCGTTAGCTGATTGACAAAAACGCCCACATACGATTCTTCGCTGTGGGCTTCATTGATGATTTTGTCCAAAATGCAGCGGACTTTATCGCCGTTGATAATGTGCTCTTCTGCGAATTCATCAAGATTGATAAAGACGGCATTGACGTCATGTTCAACAGCTTGTTTAAAAGGACTGGTCATTTCTTTTGGGTTGTAGCTCGACGGCGTCTTTTCACATTGATGACGACTTTCTTTGGCTCTTTTGCCGATTTGGCTTCGGTTTCTTGAGGATCGTCCTGTTCCTTGATGTCCAAAGCTTGAAGGCCAGGGAAGGGATCAACTTCTTTTTCTTCCGTTGATTCTTCTGCCTCAGTTTCTAAAACTTCGGGTTCTTTCTCATTGGGCTCTAAATCCTTTTGATCAAGATTTTCGGCAGCTTGGATTTCATCAACGAGGTAACAAAGACCAGACTTCACCAATCTTTTAGCCACAGAATCGTCTAAATCGATGGTTTGTCCTGCACGATATCGAGTGCGAGCAAAAAGGACATTTTCAATGAAGGTAACCTTCATGCCTATCTCCAAAAAAATAGGGAGGCCGAAGCCTCCCTGACTTAGCTGCAGTGGTTAAACCGCGTTGGCGATCACGTGGAAACCAAGGATGGTCTTAATGATCGGCAACGGACGGCTCTTGATTTGGACAATGCGGCCAGAAGGATTGGCGCGTTGCACCCAAGAAATGGGAACGCGAGAGCCTTCAACGAACATGATCTTGTTGCTGTCCGCTTGTTCATTGACGATACCCACAACGCCATAGGCCAAAACCGTCTTGGCATTGGGAGAGGCCAACAAACACAAATTCTTCGGAACGAAGTTTTGCGTGGTGCCTTGGTCATCCACATACGTGGAGTCATAGCTGTAGATGTCGACAGCGGAATCCTTCAAATAGCCCCAATAGGTAACGCCTTCGGGGAGATTGTTAGGATCAATGTGGCCAAGATCGACACGGCGGTTGTCAAGGCTCTTGCTGTTGGCCAGCTTGTCAACAACGGCATCCACAACGTCCGAGCCCAAAATCAAGTCGCGCGGAGTGAAACCACCCGTCTGCATCATGGTACGGCGGATCTGACGAATATCGGCCAAGATGTCCGTTGCTTCGATAGAGGCATCCGTCCACTTAGTGCCAAGGGTCGTCTTCGGTTGTTCTCCGGAATCAAGCTGAGACCAGTATTTGATTACATCGTTGTAACCATCGCCCTTGACAGTGATCTGACCAGTGAAGAGAGCTTCAGCGCACATGGCTTCTTCTCGACCGGTGATGATGTCATCCAAGTCAGAGAGATCCTGTCCCAACTGTTCTGCCGCGCGTTGAGCGGGGGTCTTTTGGGAATAGAGGGATTCGCCGGGGGCGCGCAAGAGCATATCTTCTGCCGTAGTCACCATTTGAGGAGACACTTCAGGAGCTTCAAAACTCAAGGTCTTGTAGCCTTGACGGTCAACATTCTTGCCACCGATGCGGGGGTTAACGAAGGGAGCGATCTTGCGATTGCCAATGCCGCGAATGTCGAAATCAACACGGGCCGTGGCAAACGTAGGACGGTCCTTGAAGTAACGATCTCGGAGCCAGCTGGTGTATTTCTTTTCACCTTCGTTCACCATTTCCAACATGGTGCGGGTACTGAACATATCCATTTTTAATTCTCCAAATTAAAGATTCTTTTTGATGAAAATGCCTACATTACGAGCGCTGACCTTGAAATCAGCAACAGTGGCGCTGTTGGCCGTATCAACAATCATGGCGGCTTCGTTGAATTCGCCGGTGAGGAAAACAGCAGCCTTGACGGCGGCGCTTGTTGCATCAACGTCTTGTGCCAAAACAGCGTAAACAGCATCAAATGTGGTACTTGCAGGTTCTGACTCAACAGTCTTTTTCACCAGCTTGCCTTCGGCAGTCAACAACGAGCCACGCTTCAATTGACCCGTACCGGACGGAATTTCAATTTCGTCTGCCACCACAGGCATCATTTGTGTTGCGGCAAACAGGTTGTCACGCTCCAACGTGTAGCTTTCTTGCATCGACATTTCAACTTCTCCTTATTTACGTGCGAAAGATTTGCGAGCGGCAGCAATAGCTGCTTTCATTTCTGCTTCTTCTTTTTGCTTTTGCTCAGAGTTCTGCTCTAGGCCTTCGTTGCTCGGCTGATCAAGATTGGCAGCTTCTGCAGAATCTTCTTGACGGTCATGCAGCATTTGTGCCATTCGTTCTTTGTCAGCCTTCAGGATGGCAATGGCCAATTGCTCAGCTGTCATTCGTTTTTGACCAAACTTTGCTTCGGCAACCATCTTTTCAAAACCGGCAACAGCAATTTCCTCAATGGCTTGGATTCGAGCACGCTCGTTTTCTTCGCCTTGCTTAATGCCTTCATTGCGAACAGCCTGATACAAGTCGGGGTAGTCCGCCTTCAATTTTTCTAAATCCATTTTTGGATCCTCCATTTTGATTGCGGGCGACTTGTGCGCTACCGCTTTCGGAAGCCATTCAGGAAGATGGCCAACCAATTTGGCGGCTTCCACCTTCAGGCCGTTACACATGAACGTGTCACCATCCAACTCGTTTGTTACTGAGCTGGATTCGTCCACTTCGTCTGCTAAACCGAATTCCACAGCTTCTTCAGCAGTGAAATACGTTTCAGCATTCATCTTTTCGCGGATGGCCTCAGGATCTTTACCGGTCTTTGCTTGGTAGATGTCGATGATGTTTTCTTCAAGCTTGACCAAGTCATCCGCACTTTTTTGCATATCGCCTGCATTTCCCCAAACAACCGAGCTCACGCGATGGATCATCATCATGGAGCCTTTGGGCATGATGACCTTTGCACCCGGGACGCTCGTGATGATTGTCCCGGCGCTCATGGAAACACCATCAACGCGAATTTCAATTTGCCCCTTGTGGGCTTTAAGCAGGGAGTAAATAGAAAGGGCCGTATAAACCGACCCTCCAAATGTGTTGATTGAGATGTTGATTTTGTTGTCTGATGGAATTGAACGCAGATCTTTCAACAAATCGTTTTCATTGAAACCTTTGTTGAAAAAGCTGTCTTTTTCACCGCCAACATAACCAAAAAGGTCAATTTGGCTGGTTTTCCCATTGTTCGTTACATTCCAAAATTTATTCATCGTTTGTCTCCGGAGTCTGTGTCATCTGAGAAGTCGTGCTGGGGGCTAGTCCGTCAGCTCTTCGCATTTCTTCCTCGCGTTTACGTCTTGCATGAATGGCGTCATATTTCATGCCGGTCAGCTCGGCTGCTTCGCGTTCTCGTGTTGAGAAGCCCTCTTCGACTCGAACCTTGGCGGCGTTAGCTTCCTTGAGCGGGTCTAACTGTCCTTGAGCGTCACCGTACCAATCGGCGCCACTCCAGGCTTGCCGAATGGCAGGGTCATCAAAAAAGCCGGGAGCTTTTACCCGGCCTTTGAGGATCGCTTCGGTTAACCATTCTTGGTAAACCGGTTGGCAGAAGTTAGAAATGAGCCATTCTCTGCGCATTCTGAACATCTTCCATGCTTCAAGCAGGGAAGCTCTCGAAGCGCTATACGAAGCGGTGAAGTTCTTGACGAGGAGCTCGTATGGAATTTCTAAAGCCGTTCCGATTTGTCTGCAGATTGCGACAACAAAACCTTCGAAGTTTGCGTTTGGTCTGCCCGGATTGGCGACATCGACCGATTCGTTTTCGTCTAAGTGAACGATCGAGCCATTTCCCAATTCGTAGGAATAAGGATCCGGATCAATCTTTTTACTCGGGTCAAAGCCAAAGTTAAGACCAGACTGCGGGTTTGTGCTTTTAACAAAAACCGTAAACATCCCAGACACAACCGCGGCCATTAGCTCAGCATCGCTGTATCTGGTGATTTGCTTCAAAGATTCCAGTACAGGCGCAAGCAGGGGAACGCCGCGGCGCTGAGCTGGTCTTTCGACATCGCACATAATGTGCAGGACATTTCGTCTTCCGGTCTTAGGACCAAAAGCCAAAAGGCGAGTCCATTCTTGGAGCCCCTTTGTGACATTGAGGTGCGAATACGTGTAAGGGTGGTTTTTTGCTACCCAGTACGCGATGGTTTCTCCATGCTTTCCCACTTCGACGCCACCGAGAATGTTTTTTCCCATTTCGATGTTGTCGGGGTTGCAGACTCTGTCAGCCTCAATGAGACTTACTCTCAAGTCATAGGGGACGCCTCCGCGCTTGATGAAGGGCATAACGACAAAAACGTCTCCGCTCATCAGAGCTGACAGAAGAACTAAGGACTGCAGCTGATAGAAGTTCTGGCGGCGTTCGGCGTCACAATTGACGCTTCCGGCCCACAAATTCCATTCACGCTCAGTATTACTTTCCCATTCTTTGGCCTCATGCTCAGTCAAACCGAGGTATTGTGCATCAATTTGAGCATTCAGCATCAAGCCGGAGCCAACCACGTTTGTGCGAACAGTCTTAAGCGCGCCCGTTGCGAGCGGGGAACCCATGTACACATCACGAGAGCGATTTCGAAGCGTCTCAATATTATCTACGATGTCTTCATCGGCAGACATCCCACTTGTAATCCAGCCAAGCAGGCTTTTCTTGCCGTAAGAAGCGCCGTGTTTGCCGTAACCTGTTCCGCTTCCGGAGAGAGCATTAAAAGTATTAAAAACTTTTATCTTTTCCCGTGCCACCATTCGGTTCAGCTGAGCTTGCGGAGAAAATATCCCAATTGTTTTATCCAAGAGGTTCATTCATTTCTCCTAAATATCTCTAGGGACCGCACGCGAGACTTTGATACCTCCGGTGCCTCCGCTTTCCAATTTGTCGAGCTCATTTCGCCAGTATGTGATTCTGGCGGCGATGTCTGACAAATTTGCTCTGGTCAGGCTTCGGGTCCCAATTTTGTAAGACTGCCCGGTGGCTACCGCCCGTTCAGCGTCAAGCCACATTTTCAAATTGGCTCTTGCTTCATCAATCGTTATCCAAGCCATAAAATCCTCAATAAAAAAGCGCGTCTACAAAGACACGCCTCTTGAAATTGTTCCTCTCGCCCGTGTTCTTGGTTGGCTTGAGCTTTGTTTCGCCCCACCCTCCTTATAGAACTGGTAGAGATACTCAAAATTCGGGTTCAAAATTTCCATTGCTGCAGTTGCATATACAGCGCAGTCCAACGCTTCGTTTCTTTCCCGAATTTGAACCCAAGACATTTTCATAACGCCTTTTTCAAACTTCTTTTCAAGCACTTCGGCCGTCAATTGTTTGAAAAAGTTCTCGTTAAAGCCTCGTTCAGCCTGCATTGCATAGTGAACATATCCGGGGCCTTCATCTTCAACAGCCAATCTGTTGTAGACAAGGGATTTCCCGCTATCAACACCTAAACTAAAGAGCAGGGCTCCGGCCGAGTTGCTCTTTGTCGGGTTGTTGAAGAGCGGAACACCGATACCGCCGCGGCCTTTAGAAGAAAACACACGGATTCGTTCACGGGCTTTGGTGTAGTTGTACACGTTGGTTGTGTACTCGCCATCACCTGAGTCAACCAATGTGCAAGCGATGGTTACCCGGATTCCGTTAGCCATTTGATACTGCTTCTGCAGTAAAGCATCTAACTGATCCCACGTGGCATTGTCATCGGGTTTGCCATAAATGATCCGGTGCTCAATTCCCCAACACTCTCGACCCATACCCCAGCCATAGACCGTGCATTCAAGACGATTGTGTTGGACGTCAACGCCTGCAGTAAGCAGAAGCACACCATCGGGAAGAATGTCATCACTCGGGTAGTACTCTCGCCTGTTGTGCAAGTGTTCCCATTTGTCTGCATCCGGAGAGATTTCTTCCCATGGTTCACCGAGTTTCAAGTTGATAAATTCCTGCAGCCCGGTTTTGTCTTTGTTCTTGTTGGCATCAAGCCATTCCTCAACCAACTCGTACAGGTTGACCCAAGGAGAGTAAAGGGCATTGATGTGATAACCGCGAATGGTGGCCCCGGGATTTGTAGGACGCCACTCGCCTTTGCTCAACATCGAAAGATCGGGCTTAAAGGCTTTACGTATGACAGCGCCGCACTCGGGACAAACCATAAAGGCACTTTTGGGATCCGAAACACCTTTTTCGTCTTTATTCCAATGGACATTGGCCCATTTAAGAATGTGAAATGCTCCGCAGTGAGGGCAGGGGACATAAAATTCCCGCATATCGCTGCGCTCGTACCAGTCTTGGATCTTTGAAATTCCTTTGACTGTTGGCGTACTCACAATCACAATCTTTCGGTTGTGGAAGTTTTGAGTACGTTGTGTAGCGAGTTTTAACGGATCGCCTTCTTTTGTTGTGCCGTAACGGTCAACTTCGTCAGCTAGGAGCACGCGAATCGGACGAGAGGCCAAGCCTGCTGGGCTATTTGTACCGACTAGGGCAAGATAACCACCGGGGAAGTGCTTCATTCGGATAGTCGTGTTGCTTTTACGACTGGTGCCTCGGCCATCTTTCCCTTCTTCTAACTTTCCTTTCAATCCGGGAGAGTATTGAAACATGGGTTCAATACGCTCTTTGGAAAAAGCCTCGGCCATTTCGACAGTCGGTTGCAGCATGAGTTGCGGGGCCGGTTCTTGGTCTGCGTAGTATCCAAGAACATTAAGCAGCATTTCGCTCTTACCGACCTGGCTTGAAGCACAAAAGACTACTCTTTCAGTCTTTTTGTCTGTTGCCGCATCAACAATCTCACGAAGATAGGGGGTTCGGTCTGTTCTCCATGGCCCTGGTTCCGGAGAGGTCCCGGGAGGGACGACACGAAAATTGTCAGCCCATGCGCTCCCTGTCATCCTTGACTGCGGTTTGCAAGACCTTTTGAAACTGTTTGCCCAGATACCCATTAGATAAAGTCCGATTTTTTGAATTCGTAAAGGACATCGTTCAGGGCGTTCTCCAAAATCTCCTCAATCTCTCTTGAGGATCGACCTTCACACAGTCCGGCTATTCGGACGGGTACAGACATGAGCCGAGATCGTAAAGCGGCAGCAACGGCTTGAGCATCTTCTTTGACTTTCTCAACTTCGACCAGTTCGCCTTTTCTGAGTTTGTACTCAAGCTCTTTTAATTTGGCCTGATAAGTCTTTTCGGCCATCCGAGCCTGGTTAAAGGCATCATTGATCTTTGTTCTTTTGGAGAGGCTTCCACCTGTAATCGGAAGATCGTCTGAATCATCTTCCGGGAGGGTCTGCTGCTTTCGTCTTTCGGTTTTGCTAATCTCAACAGAATCGAAATACTTTAATCCTGAGTTCAGGGCAACTTGGCCATCAGCATTGGTTTTCAGTTTTCCATCTTTGATGAGTCGATTGATCCAAGCTCTGGACTTACCTACGACTCTAGAAAACTCTGCTTTTGAAACATATTGCTCCTTCGCCATCTGACAACGTCACAAAAAGAAGTTACATAGATTTTTTGTATTACAGCTAGACGATTTCTGGGGTTCCGCGCACCCGCATGCTTCAAAATTCGCGCCCAGAACCTATGACTATTGGGTTCGGATTTTTTGACGTTAGGTGTGCTGAATCTCTCAGAGTCATCACCGATAGTTTTTATCTATTACGGAGACTGATCAGGCGGGCAGGCCTCACGACTTACCTGCCCGCCGATCAACAGCCTCAGAGTCAAAACGACCCTAAGGTAGCGAAATCCGTTTCACTGGTCCCTGATTCATGTAACATGAAATGAGCAGTGGAAGAAAATTACAAAAAAACAGGAACCAGTGAAATGAATGTCAAAAACACAAAAGTTAATGAAAATCCAATAAAAGAAGCCCGAAAAATTTTCAATCAGGTGATTGATCCCCAACTTTTATCAGCCGCCAGACAATTCAATAGAGATCTTTTAGGCATCCATCAGCAAATACCGGCAGTGAACTTTATTGAACTCCTGGCATTGCCTAAGGTGCTTGAACAGCAATTCAGACTCCAGAGAATTGAAAATCCATTCACAGAATTCTTTCAACAAACGGAAGACATAGGTCGGAATGTTTTCAAAGAACTATTCAATAACGAACAAATCCGAATTTATGAGCAACTAGGCAAAATCAAAGCGTCTGATATTTCGGCAGCATTCACTGACTACTTTAAGTCAATTCAGTTCAATGCCCAAGATTATTTGTTTCCTCAGAATCCCATTGTCGATGAGATCTTCAGAAACATAGAAGATCAAAAAATTGATATTCGTCCTTATTCAGATTTGCCGATCGCTGAATTCATAGAAGCATTAAAAGGCAAAGATCCAAGTGAATACCTAAGCACATTACAGAGTCGCTTTCCATCCGCATCGCAATCATCCGATGTGGTGATAGAACGCTCTAATTCAGTATCAGTAATTGCATTTGTATGGAGAATCATAAAAATCTGGTTCAACGTCTGGACCTTCTTAGCTTTCTTTTTTCCGTCGCTTTCGCCCAGTGAACTTTGGGATTACTCGGACAAAGTAGTAATTGAGTACATTAAAGATCAAATAACCGGCTGCCAAGACGCAGAAGCCGAAAACATACTCCGGAACATCATTTGTCACGATCAATACAACCAGCCAAAAGACAATTGTGCTGATACTAAAAAGCTCCCAGGAGCTGATTCCGGAATCAGTGAGAAATGTGATGCTTCTATAGTTGGCAATACACAACCCGATCATGATGATGGAGGCCAACCCAAACAGGCATGCACCGATAAAAACGAACGGACGAGAAAACTCAGGGTAAAACCAAATGATGAACAACGTAACGGTTGCGTATAAATACCGAAAAATCGTTTCCTTTACGTTCATCTGCTAGCTCCCATGATCCAAACTTCGCCCTTTTTTGAGCCTGCAGTGGGGCTTCGGTTACTCTCAGGAGTCTCCTCTTCATCGTCCATATCGAGCAGTTCTTCGATTTCCTCGTCTGAAAATCCCGTAAGCGCCAAATCAAAGTTCAGTTCTTGAAGTTCGGTAAGTTCAAGCTTCAAAAGGTCTTCATCCCAACCGGCATCAAGTGCCAATCGGTTATCGGCCAAAATGCAGGCTCTTTTCTGGGTAGGACTTAGTCCAGACAGCTCAATTGTGGGGACTTGCCTCATCCCAAGCTTTTTAGCTGCGAGCACTCTGCCGTGCCCAGCCACTATTCCATTGTTTCCGTCAATGAGAATTGGGTTTGTCCAGCCAAATTCTTTGATGCTGTCAGCTATTCGCTTAACTTGGGTCGGGGAGTGTGTTCTGGCATTGTTTGCATAGGGTATGAGCTCTTCAATATCGCGATAAACGATTTTCAGTTTCTGCCCAGCCATCATTACTCTCCCTGCTCAAAAAGGGGAGGATTGATTTGCTTGAGCAACTCTTCTTGCCGAGTCATCATCCGAGGCTTATCTTTTTTGAATTGCGCTAAGCCGCGACCGCACAAACTCGCAACTGCCTCCGCATCGTCCATTTTCCGCTGTTGCTCAAAGAACTGATCAACGAGTGAGCGGCCTTGTTGTTTTGCTTTCGCCTTGTCGTCTAGCCCATCCAAAATCCATTTTCTGAATTGATGGCCTTTTCGCGTTCTCGCAAAAAGCGCGAGTAAATTGATTCCGCGATGCGAGAAGGCAATAGTTGAGACTCCATCAATGGTGATTTTCTTAGCCATCGAAGAATCAAACTCAGCGGCATGGCGCTGATAGATTCGGCTCACGTAGTCTGTTCTAAGGTAGCCAAGGGCTTCTGCAATATCTCTGCTTTTGATGTACAGCGTGCCTTTGATGTCGTAGGCATTGATTGGGTTGCCGTTAAATTGAATAGTTTGCATAGCAAAAAGAAGAACGGTTCAACAGCACCGGGGAGAATGGCGAATACACAACCTTCTTAAATCGCCTATTTTGTGGGGCTTGGAGAGAGAGCTCCAAGTCGTGTGATGTAAGAAAAAAGCCCACCGTTCGGTGAGCCTTACTTTTTTCTGGGCGCACGATGGCTGCGAAATCGCATGGTCTCGGCATTACCCGGATATCTCTCAATTGTTGATGGGACTTTATCGGATTTTTCAAACAACCGCAATATGTTCTACTTTTAAGATCTTGTTATTCTAGTTTTTGTGTGTTTCGTCTTTGATTGTCTTTTGCTTTCCGTGATCGTGTTATGTTATTTATCTAAATTGTTTCAATTTGTAATCTCTTCCTATTTAAGGAGCTCTTTGTTAATTGATGTCAATTTTCCTTCGAATATATTCCGCAAACATCGTAAATTGCTTTCACTTTTGTTATCGTTCTGTTGTCTAAGAGATCCGTTGTCTGGATTTGTCCCAATTTGTAGTACGTTGTCTTGTGTCTTTTTCTATGTACTTTACTGTACAGGGAGTTAAAAGTGTTGACTTGCTTTGATGTAGCCGATTACTTCCTCTCTAAAACGGATGAAGAGGCTGGTGACGTCATTTCTAATTTGAAGTTGCAAAAACTGGTCTATTACGCTCAGGGTTTTACCTTAGCGGTTACCGGTAAGCCTCTTTTTAATGAGCCGATTGAGGCGTGGCAGCATGGCCCCGTTGTGCCAGATCTTTATCATAAATATAAGGATCATGGCGCCTACGGAATTCCCGCTCCAACAAATGTTGACTTCTCTAAGTTTTCTTCTGAAATTAAGGAAATTCTTGATGAAGTTTACGATGTATACGGCCAATTTTCTGCCTGGAAGCTTCGTAATATGACCCATGAAGAAGCTCCCTGGAAGAACACTGAAAAGGGGGATGTTATTTCCCTTAGCTCAATGAGTGAATACTTCAAGACCCAAATCTGTTAATTATGGGTTCTGGAAAAATAAAATTTAAACGTCCTAAGGACGAGTCAAAGAAATTTGATTTGTCCGATTCTAAACCTTCTCCGGAGGAGCTTCCTCCGGTTTTCTCTTTTGAGTATATTCAGTCCCCATATTCTCATGAAGAATGTCAGCCAGCAGAAATAGTGGCTTTAGTAAAAAAGCTGTGCCAGCTGAGTAAATTATCATGGAGACAAATTAAACAATCTCATCGGCACGGTTACGGGTGTGAACAAATTCAGCAAAGTAGTATCAAAGGAGTGGTGATACCGAAATTTATTACTCCGGATATGACTCTTTTGGCTTTTCGATTTTGTGGATTGGCACCTATGATAGGGTTCCGATCAGAAAGAATCTTCCACATTGTTTGGCTGGATCGAGACTTTACTTTATACAAACACTAAAGCCCCGCCGAAGCGGGGCATTGAGTTAAGCAAACACTTTAAGTTTGAAAACTATCTCATGCAGACAGGTCCAAGCCCGGATCCGCTCTTTCTCTATCGCGGCTAAAGCATTTCTGGCATCAATGGTCAACTGTTGGATCTCTTTGGCGCTGGCCTGCTGCAAATTCCATCGGGTAATAAGCTCACAGTGAGGACAAGATGGAAGCTGAGGCTTCGGAAACTCGACCGGCTGATCAGACAAAACTTCAGGGATCCGGAGATCCACGGTTTGAATGAAATTGATGCACTCGTCAAAACGAGAAGCCGGTATTTGATCGTACTTGGCCACTTTGAAATAGATCTTGATGGCTTTATAGATCGTATTGAAGTGGACGTGGGATCCTTTGGCCCGTTCGGCCACCGCCCGTTGGATTTTGTATTGCTGCCTTGGGGTGAGTGGTATAACTTCCGGGGATTTCTCGGCAGCTGAGTATTGCCCATTCTTGCGAATAGCAGGAAGCACTTCGGAGGTAACCCAACGGCGAAACGGTTTGGCTTCAGGTTTGCGACTTTTCAGAACTAGAGCATAAAGGCCTGACTCGTTCACAATGAGGACTTTGCGTTCCTGCTCAATACCATTCTCAGACCTGATACGCAGATTGTGCGTATCAGCTTCATCTTGATCAAGTAACCGCACGGCATCAGAAGCGTTGCGATAGCCAAGTACCTTGGCAACATCGTTTGCGACAAACCAAGGCTCATATTGTTTAACGACAATTTGAATGGGTTGTTCGTTGAAATTGAAAATAGTGGGGTTTTGAGCGGATGCGCTCGTTCTTGCTTCTGCAAATTGCATAGCGAAACTCCTGAGTAAAGATTTAAGAGCCTCGCCTCCAGAGACCAATCTGGTGAGCGAGGGAATGAGGATTGGTCTTACCGTTACTCAGGAAACGGCGCTCTTGCGAGCTCCTCACCCCTCACTCATAAAGGGATGCGCACAAAAACACCGCTTCAAAGAGCGGCGCCATGCGCCTGAGTAACAGTCGGGAGACCAATCCCGGTCACGTCTTTTTCCGTGACGTTGTCAGTATACATCAAACCCTCCTTTTTGTTCCTAACCATGTTGGGATCTCCTATGCGAAGATTAAAGGGCTGGTTCCTCAATCAGCTTTCTTTAACCTTTCACACAGGAGTATTTCTATGGATAAACTCGAAAACTTAAATCCATCTGCTGCATTTGAAATTGTCAAAACAGCAATCAGTAGCAACGCAATTTCTTTACCAAGCAAGTTTGCTAGGGTAGAACTTGGCTGGAAAGATGGTGAAGCCGAGAAAATGGCGCATCGCGATGCCATTTATATAAGGACTCTTCTTACTGATCTTGTGAAGCAAGAGGTTCCTCTCGTTCAGAAGTAGTTTCCTTTTCTCCGTAAATCTTGTTGTGGGCTTGTATCAAAGAGTCCGCAACAAGATCAGGAGTGCAGCAGCCCTTCTTTGTTGCTTCTAAAACACATTCCCAAATTTGATCTTTCCAATTTTCTTGCATATCAACCTCACGGATTTAAAACGAACGTCAACTGGTTTTCACATTAAAGGCCGGATCTCCTTTGTACCTATCTTCCTTTAATCTTGACATGCTTCTTGTCCTCCTTTTGGCCTTTGATGTACTCGGCGCACATGACTTTGATAGGTTCCATTGTTTTGGGATCCACAATGAAAACATCAACATCTCCGCCGTGGTGTTCCCTTATCTCTTCGAGTTGCTCAATGAATCGGTCAAGTGTCATTTTTTACTCCTTAAAACTTTCTCAGTTTGTTGAAATGCCTAAGGGCGCATTTAACCTGCAGCTCTGCATTGCGATATGAGCACTTAAACTTGCGACAGATGATGTACGGCGGTACTGGCTCTATCAGTCGCCAGTCAAACCACTTAAGAAGTGTCGCTCGTTCATAGTGATGTGCATACCATTTGGACTTGTCTTGCATGAGTGCTTCAACCAATTCAGCTCTCTTTTCATCAATTGGTTCAACATATTCGCTTTCAGCGCTTTTGCTTTTATCTTCATCGCCTTTTTTGTCTGGTCGATAGAAAAGCCGAATTGACATAAGAGTTGTCCACGTGGGGCTCAGTATTTTGTGCTTAGGTGCACGGCCCCAACGCTGCCAATTGGTCAAAAGCTCATAGGCCTCTTCAAGTTCTGCTTGGTCAAATTCACCGCCAAAGTACATCTGCAGCTCCTATTCTGCGATTCCGGGCGCAAGAGGATCGCTGATGACCATCCGGTATTGGATGAGGACATGGGAAATAGGAACATCCGGTTGCACAGTTCTTCGCACCCAAACACCCCAGTGTTTGATGAGTGGCAGCTCTTTTTGTGCGAGTTCAAGACATTCAACCGCCAAGTCATAGTGATACTTTGCAGGGAAATAAGAGCCTTTCAGCACAAAATTGAATACGACTTTCAGATCTGAAACAACTTCATCAGGACCACAATTGTTTTTGATGTCATTTTTGAGGTACCGCAACAAAATCGACCATGCTTTGTCAGGCTGATTTCTCCAGACATAAAAACCAATTCTCGATTCACCTGTCACAATCTTCTGCATTTCTGTTTTCCTCCCAACTGAAAGTCAATCTGATGGCACCTGGAGCCTGAGCAGGGTGTCCCTGCATTCCTTTAATCGTGAAAAGCGTATCGTTTACGCCTAAGGCATCTGCAACACCGTCCAAATATGACTTGCAGGCGCTTAAAATCCCATCCTCGTCACGTTTTCTGTTGATCGGAGGGGTGAAGTCAATCGTGTATCCAATTCGGCCTTTAGGATGGATTGGAGCCTTTACTTCGTTCATGGTGACGATGCGAGCCCAGTTTCTGTGCACCTTTACCTTTTTGCTTTTGACGGCCCAATGCGGTCGCGCATTTGGGAAAAGAACGCGCTGCGGCCATGGCAACTCAATCGAAAATGATTGGATACTGTCTTGCATCACGCCGCCTTTTGCTCAAGTTGGTTGAAGTAGTAAAGCCTGTAGTCGCCTTGAACGGAGTTCATAAGATCGAAGATCCATTCGGCACCGGTCACGAGTTGCCCGGGCTTGTATTCATGCTCATAGAAGAAAATGAATTTTCGGCCGGGATCCTCCGCATCTTGAATCTGATCGTTAGGTACGTAGACTTTCCCTGTTCGGCAGGGCAATTCAGGCATGTCCTCGAAGTTGTAAGTGTCTTCGTAGCCCAAGACTCGTCGCCAAGTAGTGGCCGAGCAGGGGAGGATTGAAAATCCGTAGGCTTCTTTGATCTGCAATCTACGAGCCCAGAGCGTTGGCAGATCTGGGATGTTCAGCGTTTGATGCGAGATTTGAGCTCTAAGTGTTTGGCAAAGCTCGTCAATGTTTTGCGGCAGCGGGGCATGGTCAGCCTTTGCAATTTCTTTTGCCTTCGCTTCAATTTTGTCGCTTCGATAAGCGGCAAGTTTCTTCGCAAGGTCTGCCGGAAGGATCATTCGGTTGTTTTCACTCGCCCACTCGTTGAGAACGTGATTGATTGCTTTGGGCGTGAAGCCGCTGATCACGTTGACCCAGTACTGGCGGCTTCCTTCCGGAACGGTTACCGCACTCGGGGAGTACAGGCGCGCTAAGGTGAGCAATTGCTCGAAGAACGGCTCATAGCTTGGTTGCTTTTGCACTGTCATTTGGACGCTCCTTTATAGCGGGGTTTCGCTTTTAGCCCATTCCTCAATCTCTCTTTGCTTTTTTGCAGTCAGAGAGGCTCGGTAGCTTTCTGTTTGGTATTGCTTGGGATCTTCTGCGGCGTTGCGCAAAATGCCGATCAGGTAGCCGGTGTGTTTGCCCTGGGCTTTCCAGATCTCCATGCACCGGCGGAAACAGTCCACGGTGATGGTTTTCCGTTTGCAAAGGTCAATTAACTCCTGCGTTCGCGAGAGCTTGACCGCATACATACGGGCCAAGGCAATCATTTCAAGCGGGGTTAAGACATGGTCAGGATCGTCAAGATGCTTTTGAGCTGATTGCTGACCGGCATCATCAATTTGATTTTGTATTCTCGAATCAAACGAATAAGTCAAAGAATCCAAAGAATCAGACACGGAGCTATCCGGAGTCATAGCTTCGGATATTTCAGTTGTTTGTTTGTTATGGTTAAATATATTTTGTTCTTGTTCTTGTTCTTGATCTTGATCTTGATCTTGTTCTTGGCTTCGAAGGGGCTCTATGTAGCCCCTTTCAAGGGGCTTCGAAGGGGCTTTGTCGGGGCTTGGTTTTCCCTTAAGCCATTCTGCGTAGTCTCTTAAATCAAAACCAAGATGAAAATCATCGTTGTAACGCTCTAAAAACCGCGCGGCTATTGGCTTTGGCATTGATTTGACGTATTTTCTAAGCCCGACTACCCGGTTGTCTTTTTCTTTCAAAGACTCCCCAATTTGCCAGCGAGCCATCTCTTTAACGAAAACAAACTCACTTTCGAAGTCATAAAAGCAGAAATCAAGCTTAATCAGGGTCAAAATGGCCTCTTTTACCCCTTTCAAGGGGGATATGGTCCCCTCTAAAGGCCCTTGCAAGGGGCTTGAAAGGGGCTTAGAAGGGGCTTCAAAAGATCCCACGTCATTCAAAATTGCTGTCAGAGGACAGTAGTAGACCCCGGTCATTTCTGATGACGGGGATGTCATAAGATAGATGGCAACGCGTTGGGCATTAGGATCCTTCCTAAGTGCACGGCCTGTTTCGCCCACCCAGAACATCGGGCTTACAACTCCGTATTCACGCATATTTGACTGCTCCCACTGCCCCCTGAAAAGGTGGCGTGACCGATCGGGAGCAGTGAGTTGACCGGTCACGCCTTTACTGCCTATTCAGGCAATAAATCATCAATACGAACAGATCCGTTCGTAAAAGAAACAATCTTTCGCCAGTGCGCCTTGTTCGGGATTCTTCCTTGACTCCATTTCCAAACGGTCCATCTAGATACCCCGAGGTGTCTGGCTAGTTTTGCTTGTGTTCCGTAATCCGATTTCTTCAAAAAATCTCTTAATTTCATTTTCAATGCAGGATGTTTTGGTTACGATAAGTGTATGGCAAAACGCTAACACTTGCAAATTGCTAATGCGAAAATTCATGCAAAGGAGCAGTGAATATGAAGACAATCAATGAAATTCGCCGAGAAAATCTCACTTTTTTAGTTGAGCAATACGGTTCGTTTGCCAAATTCAATGTTGCGCTTGGTCGTAACAGAAGAGATGCGACTTTGAGTCAAATCAGGAATGGGGTGGCGAATACATCCAGCGGAAAGCCCAGAGAAATGGGCGATAGGTTGGCTCGATCTATTGAGCAAAAATTAAATCTAGGTGTAGGTTGGATGGACACGGAGCACAATTTCTCGGAAGAGGATGTGGATCAGTTAGGTGAAGATGTAATGTTCATTCCGATCTTTGAAAATAAAGTGAGCGCAGGGCCGGGGCAGGAGGTTCTGGACAGGGATATAGTTGCCGGTGGAATTACTTTTTATAAGCCATTTTTAGCGACGGCTTCACGATTGAGGGATTTCGGGAATTTGGGGTTATTTTGCGTGATTGGTGATTCCATGAGCCCCACTTTTGAACATGGTTCGATACTTTTAGTGAATCGGTCAATCGTTGAATTCCAAGGCTCCGGGATCTACATTATTCGGGCTGTGGACGAGTTGTATGTAAAGCGAATTTCAAGAAAGATTACAACGGGAGAAACAGTCATTTCGTCCGACAATCCCAGTGCTGGCGTCCCCGAATTGTTGAACGGAGAGACTCAAATTGAAATTTTAGGTAAAGTTGTTTTCGGCTGGAATGGACGCGCGTTCTAAGCAGCTTAAATTCCATCAAAATACCCGCTTCGGCGGGTTTCTTTTTGTCTGTCGTGATCTCAAATTTGATCATTTTAACCGACCGGTCAAAATGATCACTCTTCCCCTTTATCTCTCTTCGTCCTTTGTTTTATTCCATTAAATCGTCAAAGTTTCGTCAATTTTGATTTTGATCAAGTATTGGCTAAATGCTAATCATGCAAATGGCTGAAATAATTGCAATAAGTATTAGCTTGGTGCTAACATCTTTCCAAAAGATCATTTTGAGTTTACCGGACAAGGGAGATTCGTCATGCAAGATAAAGAACGGAAGAGAAACTGGTTGACTGACCCCGACTTCTGGGGAGTGATCGGGATCTTCGCATTCTTGTACTTCGTCTTGTGGCTCGGCTCCGTTGTCGATCCCTTCTGAACATGAAACTAAAAAAGAAAGTGATAAAAGTCGCAGTTTCTTTAATTGCATTGGATTTTTTCTTAATTGCCTCTTGGATTGTGAGTGAATTGGTATGAATAAGCGTGCAAGAAATGATTTAGCGCCCGAAAACGTTTTGATGCTGTCTCTTGAGGAGGTTGCAGCAATGCTCTGTCTTGGTCAATCGACAGTCCGAAAGCTGGCCAAGGATGGAAATTTTCCAAAAGGGCTAAAACTGGGTACGGCGACACGATGGCGCAAGTCTGACATTTGCGCCTGGGTCGATGGGTTGGCGCCCCGTTGGGAAGGCAAGTCGAATTAAACCTCTTTCGGCAGCGGTATCTCCTTGATGCGGTCTATCAAACTCCAATACCGCTGCCACTCTGGAATTGAAATGAAAGAAATTTTGATTTTGATCGCTGCTGTGTGCGCAGCTTGGATCTGTTTCGGTCTCTTTTTCCAAATCGGTTCAAACATTGCCGGGAGCCTCTTCTAATGCCAGTCAGCAAAAAGCCCAGGAAGAAAGGTAAACGCTCACGAGTGTTTGACATTGTTCGCCGCTTCAAAAAGAACAATTACGAGAGCGTTGAGCAGTTCCGTCGGGATAGAAAGTACCTGCAGGAGCTTGAAAGAGACACGATTGTTGCCCGTGACCAGCTCGACTGGATGATTGCTTTGACCGATTTTAAAAATGTCCGCACGAGCTTTTTAAGGTCTCTTACCGCCCTCAACAGGTGGAGCACTACCGAGGATGCGGATGATTTCAACTTGGTCACTTCAAGCCTCATGCTTGGAATTCTGATCTGGCACAAAGCAAAGATTGCCGAAGAAGAGGTTTTGCGTGACATGCAGCACGCGGCTTTCATGTGTGTCGTTTGCGCCCGCTTGCGTAGCAAAAATCATGATATCCCTGCAGCGAACATTGAATCAGTCCGATACGGCTTGACTGTTGCGCAGCTGGTCATGGAGGCGGCATACAACGAAGACCGTCAGTCGTTCATTGATGCGCTTAAAGAGAACGCTCCCGAATTCCTGAGAAAGCATCCTGAATTGGTGGATGTTCACTACAGAATGGCCCTTGGCCGAAATTACGACACAGTCCAAGAATGGGATCGAAAAGATCCTTTGCTGCAGGTTGTGCCTGCTGCGTAAACGGAGCCTGAATATGAAAGAAATGATCTACGGTCCTAGCAGACCATTAGAAGTGCTTTGCAGAGGAGTCTACAAGGGACTCGAATATGGCGTTATTACTGGCGGAACACATCCGTGCTGTTACGTTGAATGTACAGATCTTCTTTTGGATCGAATCAATGAGCAAAAAGGGGAGTTTGCTTCCTCTATTGAGTACGACAAGGCAAATAAATTTGCTGATGTTCACGGCGGATTCTCATTTTTTGGTCCTCATCATCTATTGGACTCTGAGAAAAATTGGCTCGGTTGGGATTACGCGCATTTTGGCGATTATGTTGCCAGTTATGGAGATGCCGGTTGGAGAAAGTGGACATCTCAAGAACTTGTAGACCACTGCAAAAAATGCATTGACCAACTTGTTGTGTTTTCTTTTTAGAGGTTTGGGAGTTTAAGTCATGACGTGGCATTTGAAAGATCGCCTACTCGAAAAACAACTCACAAAAATTGTTCCGAACTTGAGTAATTTGATTGAAAAAGCCTTAGAAGAACAACCGTGCGAGAGTTACGTTGGACTTCAATTCAATAGAGTTGTTGATGGTCGTATTTTAGAAGATTGCAGGCTTTGGTTTTACAAATGGGAACTTGAAGAAATTAAAAATTATGACCCGAATAACTGGAATGAGTACCCAGATGTAAAACCTCCAGAAAACACAATTTTTCGTGTTGAAATAGAGACCGATGAAGATTTCACTCGTTGCTTAGGTAGAACAAAAGACTCACAAATTTTGTTTATTTATGAAAGCTACGAGGGCTGGATCAATGTCGACAGTTTCAAAGAAGACAAGAGAAAAATAATACGTTTCCGCCCATGGGAGGATTAAATGGCTCAGCTCGATCTTTTTGATGGGGTGCGGACTCTAAATATCGTATCAATATCAGGAGGCAAGGACAGCAAGGAAGTATGCGTTAGGCGACCCAGAAACCGTTAAAGCGTTACACATTTTTGACAAGGATGAAAATGACTGATACCAGAATCGCCATGATCGCTGACCACTACGGTTTTGATCATCAGTGCACTAAGCTCACTGAGGAAATGGCCGAGCTTACTGTTGCTATTCACCATTTGAAAAACCGTAACACTTCTTTGGACAATGCCGAGTTCTGCGAAGAGTTTGCAGATGTTGAAATCCTCATGGATCAAATTCGGCATCTGCTCACACCTGAATTCAAGGCTTGGGTTGATGAATGCCGAGAATACAAACTTTCAAGGCAAATGGTCAGAATCAGCGATCTAAGATAAGTCCACAGAGGAATTTATGATGCTAATTGATACGATGAAAATTAAAGAGGAACTGGCGAAATGTTTCCCTGAACCCAAGCCGAAGAACTCTCCAGAGATCACGACAGTACTTGCATCCATAGCTGAAATACTCGCTCAGGATGAAGATTTCCATAATTTTTCAATACCGACAAAGCGAATGGTTTTGCTTTTGTCAGGCATCCCTTTTATTGAGCTTTTTCAAATCAAAACAGATCATGTGGACGAGTTTATCCACAGGTACGTTGAAACAATCATTGCTGCATGGGGATCTTAGGAGGGCCGAGTGAATAAACAAGATAAAACACCTCCAGAAGCCGTTGAATTATTTAACCGAATGCGTGAGCAAGGACGGATCGTTATTAAGGATCCGGACGCCGATTGGAGATTCTTCCAAGAGCTCATTCGTTGGAGAGATTCTATGGGATTTAAAAACTGCAGCGGGCGTGCTGAAATGTTGGGCTTTGTAATGGCCGGATTGATGAATTCGCATGGGTGGTAACTATGAGATTTTTGGTATATATGTGCGTTTGTTTTGATTATTTCTTGTCTTACCCGGCGGTTTATTTTCTAAAAACACTCCAAAGGTTCACAGATCAGAATGACAGAATTGGCATTAGAAGGACATTCGTAATAGCTGGGACAACCCTTTGGTTCGGTATTTTCATTCTCATCTTCATAATTTTGGACATATTGCATGACTTGGCAGCTATTTTTTAACAAGGATCCGGCAATCGGAAAGATCATTGAGCTTTTCGACAACAAAACGAAATCGCACATGTTTGCGAGACGAATTGGCAGCAAAGGGCACTTGATTCAACTATCTACCGCATACACAAATGGTGGGATTGGTGTTTATCCGCAGGAAATGTTTTACGAATCTTTCTTGCGAGATTATGGCCAAACAACCTATTGGCGTGTTTTCGTGAAGCCGTGAGGTTGATATGAAGAAAAATTGGAAAGATCAGGCTTGGGATGTTGTGTTAGAAGTTGCCAAAAGAAGCGATCTAAGCCCAGATGCTCTCGCAGATTGTTTGGTAGAAGCTCGTCAGACTATTTGCGGAGAGGAAGACGAAATAACGAAAAAGGAGAGCAGGGATCTCAAATTATGGGAATGGCTTAAACGGAAGATAGTAAGAGAAGATCCGCGCATGTAAGTGTCTGACTAAGAGAAGGGTGAATAGAGAAAGCCTAGTAAAAGTTTTTAGTACCCAACTAATTACCCAATTTTAAAATTTGCTTTTTGAAGGCTATAAAATAAAGGAAGTCTGGGTGCAATCGTGACCAGTTTCGAAGAAGAAAGGAGTTTTGATAACTCCTTTTTTCGTATCCGGCAACGGCAATTTCTCTTTTCTTCCCGACTTTTTTCGTTTTGTGTTTCTCCGGCTAAAAGAGAGTGAGCTCTGCGTTTAATTTAATCCTCAGCAAAGGCTTCTTCTCTAGTCTGACGCCACTTGGGCAATAATGTGGCAGCAAGAAGCGTAACTGCAGTTAAAAGAAGCACAGCAGAGATGGGGCTCGTGAAAAAGACACTGGCATCTCCTCTTGATAAGAGCATTGCCCGGCGCAGGTTTTCTTCCATCATGGGCCCCAGCACGAAACCTAAAATCAAGGGAGCCGGTTCACAGCGCAGCTGATAAAAAATGTAGCCCAGCAGAGCAAAGGCAGCCATTAAGACAATGTCATAGGTGTTGTAGTTGATTGAATACACGCCTATTGCGCAAATCGCCATGATGGCTGGGTAAAGGAAGCGATAGGGGATTCTTAAAATCTGTACCCAAAGACCAGCAAGCGGTAAATTTAAAATCACCAAAAAGAGGTTGCCGATCCACATTGAGACAATGAGTCCCCAAAAGAGATCAGGATTGGTGTGGATTACCTGCGGGCCCGGCGTGATATTCTGAATAATGAGCGCCCCCATTAAAAGCGCCATGACAGCGTTTGACGGAATCCCCAAGGTGAGCATTGGGATAAAGCTTGTTTGAGCGCCTGCGTTATTAGCGGCTTCGGGCGCCGCAACTGCTCGGATGTTGCCTTCTCCCACGGGGATTTCTTCTGCCTTTTTAATGCGCTTTTCAATGGTGTAGGCCGCAAAGGAAGAAAGCATGGCACCGCCTCCGGGCAAAAGTCCCATGAGGCTTCCCAGAAGCGTTCCCCGAGTCATTGCGGGAAGGCTCTCGGTGATGTCCTTTTTCTCGGGCCAGGGAGAGGTGACTTTTAGGGTTGAAGGGGAGCCTGCGGCTACCATTGCCTGAAGGTTTTTGAGAATTTCTGCGACACCGTAAAAGCCCATTGAAATCACGGCAAAGTCAATGCCGTCCTGAAGCGTGAGCGTATCAAGCGTAAAGCGCAATTCTCCGGTATTGATATCGGTGCCGACAAGCCCCAACAAAAGCCCTGTGATCACCATAGCAATGGCTTTAAGAATATCGCCGTTTGAAAGGGCAACGGCACCCACTAGGCCCAAAACCATGAGGCTGAAATATTCCGTTGCACCGAAGTAAAGAGCAACTTCAGACAAAAGGGGGCTGGCCAGAGCAATTAAAAGCGTCGCGACTGTGCCGGCTAAAAAACTTGCAATGGCAGCTACCCCTAAGGCGCTGCCGGCTCTGCCGCGTCGGGCTAATTTATGGCCGTCAATGCAGGTGACAAGCGAGGCAGCCTCTCCGGGGATATTCATCAAAATGGCGGTAGTGGAGCCCCCGTATTGGCTGCCGTAGTAGATGCCTGCAAGCATAATGACGGCTGCTGTCGGATCGAGCGCATAGGTTAGTGGCAAAAGAAGCGCAAGAGTTGCCACCGGACCCAGCCCCGGCAGAACGCCCACAAGGGTGCCGATTAAAACGCCTATGAAACAGTAGCCGAGGTTTGCTACCGTGAGCGCATTTTGAAAGCCGATCAGAAGGTTTGTAAAAAGCTCGGTCATGGCGCCCACCCTTGAGGCCAAAGGCCTATCTCTATACCGATACCCCAGACAAAAATAACGAGCACCAATAAATCAACGGCAAGCGTCACCCAAAGCGCTTCTCTGACAGAACGCCCGGCACTTGCAAAGGAAGAGCAAAAAACCAAAAGAGAAAGTGAGGCAATCAGCCCCGCAGGCTCTAAAAGAAAAGCAAAAGCTAAAAGAGAGCTCCCGAGGATTGCGACTTTTTTAAAGTCAAAGCGATAGATAACTTCATGCGGCTTTTTGGGGCTAAACGTTCCTTTGACGGAAATGACAAGACCCAGAAAGATCAGCAAATAGCCCAAAAGTCTCGGAAAATAGCCGGCAGCCATGCGGGAAGCCTCTCCCATGGGTAAGTCGCCGCTTTGCAGAACGAAACCCAAACCGATTAAGGCAAAAAAGAGACCGCCCACGGTATCGCGGGCTAAACGAGCATGAATCATCAAAAGTTAAATTTTAAGCGATTGAACAAACGATCGGTATTTTACCTGCTCGGTTTCAATCCATTGAGAAAATGCCTGAGGTGACAAAAGTTTCACTTTGCCGCAAGCTGCTTCAAACTGTTTTTGCTTTTTGGCTTCAGACAGAATTTGAGAGATTTCTTCAAAAAGCGCCTCACGAACAGACATTGCCGTGTCTTTAGGTGCCATCAACCCAAACCAGGTGGAAATATCAGCCTCAATACCGATAGAGCTTAAGGTTGGAGCGTTGATTTCAGCAAGGGGCTGCGCTGCCGTTTGAGCCAAAACGTTGAGTCGCCCGTCGGCAATTGGGCCTCGGGCGTTGCCGAAATTATCAAACATAAAGTCGGTTTCGCCTGCGTAAAGCGACAATTGTGCAGCCATAGCGCCCGCATAGGGAACATGAACGGAATGTAAGCCTTTGGTATCTAAAAGTGCATTGAGAATGTGGCCGGCCGAGCCCGTGCCGCCGGAGGCACAGTTAAGTTCTCCCGGGTGCTTGGCAATGTATTGCATTAAGTCTGAGGCGTTTTTAATCCCAAGCCGATCCATGGATTTTTGCGTCATCACAAGCACATTGGGTGCATCACTCAATAGTGCAACCGGTGAAAAGTCATCGGGCTTATAAGGTAAATCATCAAAAAGCAAAGGATTGACGACCAAGGTGGCTAACGCGCCGATCACCAAAGTCTGATCGTCAGCTGCTGCATTTTTGACTTCAAGCATCCCTCTGGCACCGGCGGCTCCTGCCCGGTTATCAACAATCACACGGCCATGGTGTGTTTTAAGTCCTTCAGCGACCATCCTTGCCGCAGCATCCAGAGGTCCTCCGGCAGGGTACGGCACGACGATTCTCATCCTTTGCGGTTTGGCAAAAGAGGGCAGACTCAAAAGAGCCAAAGCAAGAGTAAATGCACGTCGCGACAGCATCTGAGGTAAGGTAAAAGCTTCCGTGAGTCTCATTTTAGAGATCTTCTTTGAAAAAGTTTGACTACTGACGCTAACTGAAGTAATTTTCAAAATCATCAGTCGAGTTTTTGTGATGAACTCATTTGAGAATTTCTTTTCTACTTCGGCAGGGATGCTTTTGAGACGCTGGGAAGCGGCTCAGATGGATGCACTGCTTGCCGACTGCATTGGAGAGAGCGCATTGCAGCTTGGGGCTCCTTATGGGTCACTATTGCGAAATGCCTCGCACGAAAGCCGTATATTGGGTGCGCAGTTGAGGGTTACAGTCGCTCAGGACTGCGCAACTTTAAAGCTCAATTTTGAAGCTTTGCCATTTAGAGAAGATGTTTTCGATTTGGTGGTGTGCGTTCACGCTCTTGAATTCAGTCAGAATCCCACACAGTTTTTCAGTGAAGTCTTCCGAGTATTGGCTCCTGAGGGGCGTCTTGTTGTCTTAAGTCTTAATCCCTGGGGCCCCTGGTGGATGCGAAAAAAAGAAAACCTTTTTGAGTTTGCCCCGAAGACGCATTTCAAACCGCTGGGTGTTTCTGAGGTAAAAGGGTATTGCCAAAAGTACGGCGTCATTGATCGAGGGCGCTTTGGGGTGTACTGTCCTTCTTTAAGTGATAATCCCCAAAAGCTAGCCCGATGGGGGTGGTGCGAAAAAGCAGGGGACCGCTGGTGGCCCGCTTTGGCTAATGCCTATATGTTAAGCATCGTTAAAAGAGAAGAAAAACCGGGCCTCATCGGCAAACTGATTCCGAAGACTGGTTTACTCAAAAAAGACTGGGCGGGGCAGACAGTAGCCACTCGAAACAGTAATAGTTAGAAATTAAGAACTAGTAATGAGTGCAGCTAAAAGAAAAAAAAGATTGAAGTCTTTTACGTGTGAGACTGGTGTTGAACTATCACCGCTCTCGTCAACATAACAAAAATACATTATGACTCCTAAAAATAGCCAAGCCTCCAAAAAGGAGGCCTGGAATTTGCTGTTCACAAAGTGCCCAGCGGTGTAAATAGTTACAGTGTGACTATATCAAAATTTTAGGGTGTGTCACACTGGGAAATATTTGTTACGCCACACCGATTCAGTCAAATTGGAAAATATCTATAGTACTGTTAAGAAAATTTTTATAGTAGCCGCTGGAAAATATTGATACTTTCTCGCGGAAAAAATTGATAATAGTTTAGAAAGATCAGATTAATTCGATAGAGAAATCTTCTGACAAAGAACAGCGGCTGGTTCTTTAGTCGTAGAAAAGAGTCAAAGCATTGTTAAAATAAAGCGCTTTAGTACAGTATTGTTTCTTATGGCAAACGTAGAACGTAAATTACACATTTGGACTGACGGTGCCTGTAAGGGCAACCCGGGTCCGGGCGGCTGGGGTGCATACCTCGTCTGGGGCGAAAGAAGTCTTGAGCTTTGCGGAGGCGAAGCACAGACTACTAACAATCAAATGGAGCTCACGGCGGTGATTGAGGCGCTCTCTGCCATTAAGCGCCCGGTGCCCATGGTGCTGCATCTAGACAGTCAGTACGTCAAAAACGGTATTTTGGAGTGGATGCCGAACTGGAAGAGTCGCGGCTGGAAAACGGCTGCCGGAAAGCCCGTTAAAAATGTTGAGTTGTGGCAGACACTGGATCAGTTGGTGAGCACGCACGATATTGAATGGCGTTGGGTGAAGGGTCATGCCGGAGAGCCCGGTAATGAAAAAGCCGATGAACTCGCTAACCGCGGTGTGCCCAAAACGAAATAAATAAGGAAAGACGAAAAGATGGCTAAAACCTATAACCGACAAGTGGCATTGGATACTGAAACGACCGGTATGGATATCGAAGCCGGTAACCGCCTGATTTCCATCGGCTGCGTGGAAATTGTCGGGCGATCCATTACGAAGAGAACTTTTTATAAGCTCATTGACCCGGAAAGAGAAGTGGAAGAGGGCGCAGCAAAGGTTCACGGTTACACGTGGGATAAGTTAAAGGGTAAGCCATACTTTGTGGATATCGTCGATGACTTCCTGGCTTTTATCAAAGGCAGTCAGCTCATTATTCACAATGCCGCATTTGACGTTGCGTACCTCAATATGGAATTGGCCCGTATCGGCAAGGGTCCCGTGACCGATTACTGCGAGGGCGTGCTTGATACATTGCCTTTGGCAAAATCGCTTCGTCCGGGTCAGCGCGTAAGCCTTGATGCGCTTTGCTCGGCCTACGGCATCAATAACACAGACCGCACGCTTCACGGCGCTTTGATTGACGCAAAGCTTCTCGCTCAAGTCTATCTGGCGATGACCCGAGGTCAGGAAACGCTCGACATCAGTGCCGTGGATATGAAGAGTCTGCCTGCGATGCCCGATGTGAGTAAGCTTCGTGTGGTTAAAGCGAGCGCTGAAGAAGAAGCTCTTCACATGAAAACACTTGAGGCAATCGATAAAGAAAGCAAAGGTAATTTGGTTTGGAAAATATCTGACAGTAGTGAGAGCAAAGATGCCTAAAATGACTTAATGAGTCAAAACGGCGTTAAAACAGTTTGGTTTTGTTACAAAAACGGTCCTTTAGTACTGTATTTTTCCTAATGCGGGAGTGGCTGGGCTTAAGGTAACATTAAGCATCAATTACCGATACTAGTTCTCAAGAATGCATTTAAAGATTGTTTTTGTCTTTGCCGCCGTCGCTGCGGCACTTGTCGGATGCGGTGATAAAAAAACAGTGACAGAGCGCCCTCCGATCGTCGTGGAAACACTGACCGCCACTCCCACAACAGCTTTTCGCTGGGTGGATACTTTCGGACAAACCGAAGGTGCAGAGGAGGTGGAAGTTCGTGCTCAGGTCTCCGGTGTCCTTAGAAAGTTAAATTTCAAAGAAGGTGAACGGGTCAAAGCCGGTCAAACACTTTTTGAAATTGAAAAAGAACCCTATGAGGCACAGTTGCGCCAGGCTCGAGCTCAGACGCAGCAGGCTAAAACGGAACTCACAAAAGCGCAGCGCGATGCCAAACGTGCCTCAGAACTCATTAAAGTGAATGCCGTCAGCCGCCAGGAATACGACGATGCGCAAAGCGCCTTGGCCGTAGCCAAAAGCGCGTTGGCTTTGGCACAGGCTCAGGAACAAAACGCAGAAATTGATCTCTCGCACGCTATGGTTCCCGCTCCCGTTGACGGGATTGCCGGTAAAAGCGAAGTTAATGTCGGCTCACTCATTACTTCAGGAACTACCCTTTTAACGACTATCACGCAGCCCGATACTTTGCGTGTCTCCTTTGCAATCGGCGACAAAGCGCTTGCGGGGGCAAAACTTACTAAAGACAATCTCGTTCGGGTTTTCTATCCGGATTCCAAAGAATTTTTACCCGCCAAACTTGACTTTATCAGCCGGCAGGTCGATGCCGACCGAGGCACGCTTCGCTTGCGCGCCATTTTGCCTCCGACCGACCGGTTCCTGCCGGGGCAGTACGTGCAGGTGCGCCTCATGATGGGGGAATATAAAGAGGCCTATCTTGTGCCTCAGGGGATTGTGCGCCAGAAGTCTGACGGCACCTATGCGGTCTATGTGATGCAGGAGGGTACAGCCAGAGAACGCAGTGTCACGCTGGGTAACTGGGAAGGCAAGGACTGGATTGTGACCGGGGGTCTTAATCCCGGAGACAAAGTGATTACGAACCAGATTTTAAGACTCAGAGAAGGCATTCGTGTGACAGAAAAAACAAACGAAGCGCCCTCTCAGAAAGAGCCTCAGGCCAATGCATCCTAGTCGGAGGATTTGATGCTTTCGCAATTTTGTATCCGCCGACCGATTTTTGCTTCCGTGCTCTCGATTTTGATCGTGCTCGCGGGCTTGGTCTGTGTGCGTATTCTGCCGCTGTCGCAATACCCTGATATTTCGCCTCCGAGCGTCTCCATTTCAACGAGCTATGAAGGCGCGGACGCCCAGACGCTTGCGCGTACGATTGCGGCACCGATTGAAGATCAGCTCTCAGGTATCGAGGGTCTGCAGTACTACACCACATCTCTGCGCTCCAATGGCGACGTGCGCATTTCCTGCACGTTTGAAGTGGGGATCGACCCCAATGACGCCATGCTCGAAATCAATAACCGTGTAAGAACCGCAGAAAGACGGCTGCCGGAAACCGTGCGTCAGAATGGTGTGACGGTGAGAAAGCGCTCTGAAGAAACGCTTTTGATGATGGCGCTTACTTCCCCCGACGGCTCCATGAACCCCACGCAGATGGCCGACTATGCGACGCTCAACATCGTCGATGATTTAAAACGTATTCCGGGCGTGGGCGACGTGAGCATCTTCGGTAACGTGCAGGGTGCCATGCGCATTTGGTTAAACCCTGACAAGATGGCGCTTTTGGGTGTGACGGTGGGCGACGTTGAAAATGCCGTTGATATTCAAAACCGCCAGTATGCGGCAGGCCGCGTGGGAGCAGCGCCCACGACGCCCGATCAGCAACTTTTCTATACGGTCACAACCGAGGGTCAGCTTCTGACCGCAGAAGAATTCGGCAACATTACGATTCGCTCGGACGGCCCAGAGGGCATTATCCGTTTAAAAGATATTGCCCGAGTGGAAGTAGGTAAACGCAGCTACGACTCTTATAACCTCTTAAACAGTGCTCCCGCTATTACCGTTGCGGTGTATCTGCAAACGGGGGCCAATGCCATGAGTACGGCAGAACTCGTGAAAGAGCGCGTGGCTGAACTTGCTCAGCACTATCCGAAGGGTCGAATTACGCATACCATCACGGACGACACAACGATTTTCGTTTCTGCCTCTTTGTATGAAGTGGCCAAGACTCTGATGGAAGCCGGTCTTTTAGTGCTTCTTGTGGTTTATCTGTTCCTGCAGAGCTGGCGCGCGACATTAATTCCTATGATTGCAGTGCCGGTGTCTTTGATCGGAACGATGGTGGGGCTTTGGGCATTTGACTTTTCTTTAAATACGCTCACGCTTTTTGCCATGACGCTAGCGATCGGTATTGTGGTCGACGATGCCATCGTGGTGCTCGAAAACGTTGAACGTATTATGGTCTCTGAAGGCGTCTCGGCAAGAACCGCCGCCAAGCGCGCCATGAAAGAAGTGGCAGGAGCCTTGGTGGCTATTGTGCTGGTGCTCTCAGCCGTGTTTGTGCCCGTAGCATTTTTGGGCGGGATGGCAGGTGAACTTTATCGTCAGTTTGCTGTCACCATTACGATTTCGGTGGCCATTTCCGGTTTTGTCGCTTTGACGCTTACACCTGCACTTTGTGCGATTTTGCTTAAACCCCGCACGAAAGATCCCGCGAAATTCTTCCGGCGCTTTAATTTAGGTTTGGGGCGCTTTACGAAATTCTTCCAGCGGGTGGTGGGCTTGGCGCTGCATCATCGGGTAGCAAGCGGCGTTGTCCTTATTGCCGTCATCGCAGCCTGCTGGCAAATGGTGCAGATTACGCCTACCTCTTTTGTCCCCCGTGAAGACCAGGGTGTGGTGCGTTTAAGTCTTTCTTTGCCAGAAGGCGCTTCTCAAACCAGAACTGAAGGAGTCTCCGATGAGCTGCAAAAGAAAATGGGTCAAATCGAAGGGGTTGAGTCTGTTTTGACCTTAACGGGGTTTGATACGGTAGCAAACGATACACGCCAGAATGCAGCAACCTTTGTTTTAAAGCTCAAACTTTGGGATGAAAGACAAAATACAGCCTCTGATGTCGTGAGAATTCTCACCAGGATGGCAGAAGACATCACCGAAGGTCGGGCAACGGCCTCAACGCCGGCTCCGATCAGAGGTTTGGGCTCTTCGGGAGGCTTTTCAGGCTTTTTACAGTCTCGCGAAAGCGATGACCCGGTGCAGCTGCAGCAGGTCGCAGATAACTTTATTAGTGAGCTGGAGCGCTCATCCTTATTGACCGGTGTTCGTCACACGGCGATGGCAGAATCTCCGATGCTGCTTGTGAATGTCGATGAAGCCAAGGCCCTTGCGATGGGCGTTTCCATTTCCGATATTTACGATACGCTTGCAGCCTTTATGGGGAGCACCTACATCAACGACTTTACCCGCAACGGTAAGATTAACCGCGTGATCATGCAGGCCGATACCAAGTACCGGATGAAGCCGGAGGACTTGGGGCGCTCGTGGGTAAGAAACAGCGCGGGCGAAATGATCCCGATGTCAACTTTGGTGTCTTGGGAAAGAACGTCGGGTGCTGAGACCATGTCTCGTATGAACGGTTATCTCGCAGCGCGCTTTATGGGTGAAGCAAGCCACGGGGTGAGTTCCGGTGAAGCCATTGCAGAAGTCGAAAGAATTGCCAACGAAGTGCTCCCTGAAGGCTATGCGATCGGCTGGACGGGACAGGCCTTTCAGGAAAAACGCCTGGGTGCATCGGCTTCCACGGCTTTTATCTTCGGCATTATTGTTGTGTTCCTGATTTTGGCCGCGCAGTATGAACGCTGGTCTTTGCCTATTGCTGTGGTGCTGGCCGTGCCTTTTGCGGCGTTAGGGGCCTTGGTTGCAACTTATTGTCGGGGGCTCTCCAACGACATTTACTTCCAGATCGGTCTATTAGTGCTCGTGGGGCTCTCGGCTAAAAATGCCATTTTGATTGTGGAATTTGCGGCTCAAAAGTTAGAGCAGGGTAAAAGCGTTTTTGATGCGGCACTTGAAGCGGCATCCTTGCGGCTGCGCCCGATTTTGATGACTTCTTTTGCCTTCATCTTGGGTGTGGTGCCTCTGGCTCTTGCAACAGGGCCCGGTGCGGCAGCCCGTCAATCAATGGGAACAGGGGTGTTGGGCGGCATGCTGGTAGCCACCTTCATTGCCATTATCTTTGTGCCGGTTTACTTTACCTGGTTTGTTTCCAAGAACCCGGTTCGGCGTGAGGAAGACGATGATGAAGGAGCATCTCCCTTCCTGAGTCATCCGGAAAAACCGGAAGATTCTCAACACTGATTGTTTTGCCTATCTGAATTCAGTGGTCCCCGAGGAGCGAAAGTTTCTCGGGGATTGAATTATGGAAAAACCACAAAAAATCATTTATAACTCATTGATTAAAAATGAAAATAACAAATATGACTGTATGATTTTGACAAGTTACTTTGTATATTTTTGACAAATATGTTTATATAAATTTGACAGAAATGTTTGTATAATTTTGACAGATAAGAATGTGTATTTTTGACAAATTGGTTTGATATGTCCAACTATCTACATCGATTGGCAGAAAAAGAATTTGCTGCAGCTGCTGACTCTATGCGAATTGTATTGGTCAGCGGTGCACGCCAATGTGGAAAGACAACTCTTTTAAAGCAAATGTTAAAAGAGGAGGATTTATTTTTATCATTTGACGATGCGATGATTCGAGAGGCAGCAAGTTCGGATCCGGTAGCTTTTTTAAGACCTTATTTAAAACAATACCGCCGTATAGCAATTGATGAAGTTCAAAAAGTTCCTGAGATATTAGGCAGTATGAAACTGATTGTTGATGAAGAATCTCTTGCCGGTCGTTTTTTAATCTCCGGTTCTTCAAACTATCAGGCTCTGCCGGGTGTCAATGAGTCATTGGCCGGCAGATTGGCAGAGGTACGTCTGAGAACAATGACCGCATCAGAGCTCTCTTCAAACATTAATGCAGACTTGATTGACAGTTTTGCCAAAGGAGAATGGGGAAGATTACTTTATAAAGTTGAAGAATGCTCAAAAGAAGTTGTCTTAAATAAGGCGTTGATCGGCGGGTATCCGGAAGTTTCTTCTAAAACACCTCAAGCAAGGAAAATATGGTTTGAGAACTATATTACCCGTTTGTTAGAAAGAGACTTAAAAGATATCGGACATTTTGAAAAAGGTGATGCATTACGAAAAATATTGCTTTTATTAAGCAACATCTCAAGTCGTACTATCAGTCGTCAGGAACTTTCTAAAGCCTTAATGCTGCACAGCGCAACAATTGATCGTTATTTAGGTGCGCTTAAAACAATGTATCTTATCGATGAAGTTCCTGCCTGGTCCAATAAGATAATGCCTCGATTGGTGAAAGCTCCTAATTTTTACATGAGTGATTCAGGTTTAATGAGTGCACTGCAAGGGCATTATGATCTTGATTCTTTAATGAGGTGGGTGAACTATGTCGGAAAGCCGGGAAGTGATTTCATCGGTAACCTTATAGAGACATGGGTTTTTAATCAGCTTGTCCCGATAGCCAGAGCTTCGGGTAATTGGTCAATTTTCCATCTTCGAGTTTCCCAGAGACAAGAAATCGATTTTGTTTTGCAAAATGAGTTAGGACAGCAGTTGTTGGTTGAAGTGAAGGCCTCTGAAACTGTCACAAAAGAAGATTTCAAACATATCGATTGGTATTTTGAAAATAATCCCGAGTCTGCTTTAAGGGGAATCGTGTTGTATTGTGGGCAGGCAGTCAGAAACTTCGGAGAAAAATACACAGCGGTGCCGATGGCTAAGCTTTGGCGAGCTGACTAAGATAAGGTGGCGAAAGGTTTCGCCACCTACTATTACAAAGCAAAAAGTTAATTTTCAGGAGTCACTTCCTTCCAGGCACGACTGTCAAACATCGAGCCTTTAATTTCCCAGAGATGCTCCATTCGGTATTCGTTGGCCGTCTGTCCGTCCGGAACAAATGTCATGCGTACCTCTTTATTGACACGAATGGGTTTACCCTCGATATCGGCAAAGATAAATTTCATCGTATCGACAATGCCCAGATGATCGTCGGAGACGGCAAGTTTTGCATTGGGATCGGCCTTAACCGATTTAATCAGCAAAAGCGAGCTCGGACGGCCGATCTGTCCTTTTTCTTTGTAGACTTCGGAGAGTTCCGGCACATTGCCTGAACTATGATCAGAGACCACGACAATGGTGGAATTGTCAAAGATCTTTTCTTTTCGCATCCAGTCAAACCAACGGCCCAATGTTGCAAGAGAGCAGACTTCAGCAGCCATTTGTCCTTCAGGAATACCGTCAGCGCGCACGCCCGGGGTTTCGTGGTCCAAGAGCCTGCAGGAGCCCGGCTCCGTAAACCACGGATAGTGGCTTAATTCCGAATCAATAAATTTGAACGTGTTTTTCTCTGCACGGGTGTTGGACACTTGCGGCACTAACTCAAATAACGCCAAATCGCGATAAAGGTTGTAGACCAACGCAGCGGTACTTTCACCCATCAGCCGTTCAATCCAGCGGCCGTCTTTATAAATGAAGTTTTTCAAGCTCCAAGGTACGGAATTAAAAAGACTCACGGCAATGAGGAAACTGTCGCTGTTGCCCCGGTCAATTTTGAGGTTATTGTCTGCCGTGTAGCGGCGCACATAGCTTTCACCGATATTGCGGATTAAAAGCGGATCGTGATCGGTGTATTTGGCTAGCCGATTTCTTTCCGTCCAGTTGCGTTCATACAAAACCGAGTCGTAGCTTTTGCCGAAGCGGTTTAACGTATCGGCAAAACCACGGTTGATCTTTTCAGCCAGAGTGAGATCTTTTTCTTTATTGAGTTCCCACGGTGTACAGGCTTCACCGCACACGATGGAGGGCAGACTCGTTAATGTTGAGGGTCCTGAAGCCAGTGCCTCACGGTACCAGGTGAAGCCTCGGTACTGTTGCTGCAGTATCGGGTTTTCTGCCATGATGCGGTCTAAGTGGCGACCGGCAAAAGCGTCCAGCATCACCACAATCACGTTATGACCGTTTTTGCTGAAACCAAAGAGTCTGTCATTGTAGGCCGGCAATTCAATCGACTCTTCGTTTTCCGCGTCACGCGACCAGGCGGCTTCGCTTGCCTTAAGCATTACGACGGAATTGACCACTGCCCCCACAATGCATAAGACAATAATTGTTTTGACCCAAGCGACTTTGCCCGTGCGGATGAGCCAAATAAAGATAAAACAGAAGCCTGCGACGACCGCAATATCAACGAGAACATTGAGTGAGCGGAAAAGGGGATCGGTGTTGGCGATGATAAAGGCCTGAATTGTGCCGACATTTAAGGGCAAAAGGAACGCGTAAACGGTCATCAGCAGGCAAATGAACGCGAAGGTGTAACCCGCGCACGCTGCCCACCCGGTGAGCTCAAAAAGTTTCGTCACGCACCAGACGATGACGCCCGCAACCGCTACGCACAAAAGCAGCATCGCAAGCACTTCTTCGATGCGTGAAAAGCCTTCGGGAGCCGTTGTGTAGGCCTGAATCGGCAGGTAAAAACTCAAAAGGATCACAAGCCAAATGGCAGCAGGTGTCAAAAGCTTTGCCGGATTGACCTTCTGACTCGGATAAAGCAGATAGCCTAAACCCACCTTAAAGTGCGTGATGATGAGAGACACCATCAGGAACGCAATACCGGCCGACAAGGAAAAATAGTGGCGATTGGCCCCTCCGAAATTCCAGCGCCCCCAAACTTTAAATTCGTAGTAAATGAGAAATAAGACCAAAATGAGCGCAATGGGGTGCTTCCAAAGCTTGAGTCTCACCGCTTCAAAAAGCGCTAAAAGTCCGATCAAAAGGAAAGCGTAATCCGAAGCGGTACTCAAATTGAGTTTAAGAGCGTCAGCCAAGAACGTGATTTGGTTACTGCTCAGAATGCCTAAAGCTGCCGCCAATACCCAGAGGTAAAAGAGGTAGCCGTCTTTGATCTGAGCGTTGCCCTTGGGCTGAGAGTCTTTTTCGGTAAAAGCAAAAAGGCGAGCAAATACTGCTGCAATAAAGCGGCCCAAACCGAGGAGCTTGAGGCTGAAGTGATGCACAAGGTCGTAGACAATATTTTTAGCCAGAGAAAAAATATTGTTAAACGTCCAATAAAGAACTAGGCCAGAGGCTGCGTTATATAAGAGCACCAAAAAGAGCGCGGCCATGCCGTAGAGTTGATATTTGTCGCGCTTGGAGAGATTTTTAGTGTAAATGAGCGCACTTGCGATATTGATGACCGTCATCAGTATCGGCATGAAATTAATGGCAAAATCACCGATTTTGAAAATTTCATCAGGCTTTGAGAGATCGGTGAGTCCAAGGAATGAAACGCCCTGCAGCGGCTCAAAGTGGCTCAAAAAATGATAAGCCGCAAAGAAAAACGGAATTTGCAGGAAAAAGCCGATACTGGATCGAAGCGTCAGAAACGGGGAGTAGCCTGCCTGACGGTGCATCGTGGTGATCATCGCAAAGCGCTCTTGCCCCTTATAGGCGCGTTTAATCATCGCCTCTTTGGCTTCAAAGGTTTTGCGAATCGCGCGCTCTTCTTCCTGCCAGGCCTCAGCCTTCATGTAGATGGGCAAAATCACAAAGTTAACGATTAAGCTCATCACAATGATGGCCCAGCCCCACTGTTCGGTGATATCAAAACCCCAGAGGAGGGCTTTGTGCATCCAGTATTCAAGCGGGGCAATAAAGAGGGTATATAAAAAGTCAATCATTTTGATTTTTTCTCCGCTTGAAGACTTTGAGCTAAGTGAATCAGGGCCTTGGCAATGGGTTCACCTGCTGAGCCGAAATTAACAACATTTTGGTTTCTGATCGCCTCAATACGGCCCGCTAAATCTTCGTGGCGCGACAGAAGATCCTTCACGGTAGCCGGAATTGATTGTTCCTGGCCGGGATAAATTCTGCGACCGAGACTGTCCAGAGACTGCATTTCCCAGGCCTCGTGCGGAATTTCCCAAGCTTCAAAGCCGTCTTTCATCGGACCGCTTCCCACAGAAATGACGGGGCGCAGGAAGATAAAGGCAAAGTCAAAAATAACGCCAGAGACATCCGAAATCATCAGCTGCGCGCGGCTTAAACTCTTAAAGCCGTCAGGATTGCGGTCCCACTCTATATTGGAATAGTCTTTGAGCTCTTCGGTGAGTTGATCCATGAGCGCTTTATCGGAAATAAAGCTTTGGGGATGAGGACGCAAAATAACGTGATAGCCCGCTTCAGCTAAAAGTTTCGGAATCATAGAACCCGTGCGGGTTAAAAGACCGTTTTTGCCCCAGGTCGGTGCAATCAGAATGGTGTTTTCATCAGGTTTCATCTCCGGGGTTTTTCTGGCAACCATTCCGTCAAAATAAGGGCACCCCAGAAGCGGCAGATCTTTGGCTGCAGTGTTCCGCAAGGCTTCCAGGCAGCGCAGGCTTTTGGCTTGTGCAGGCCCTGCGCAGTAGACCGCATCGTAGTAGTCAAAGCTATAGAACTTGTAGGTGTGAATGTCGCCAGCGGCATGCACAATGTGCACGTACTTTTTAACGCCTGCAGAGCGCCGGATCTGAAGCACATCAATGCCGGGCGTAGTGAGTACAAAAACATCAGCTTCCAAAAAGCCCAAAGCCGTGTAAGCGGTCTGGCCCTTACCGATAAATTTGGCATGCACCCATTGATCAAGGCCGCTATTGAAGACCGGATCGTTTTCGTCGCTTGTGAGATACGTGACTCGAGTTTGTTTTTTTGCAAGCGCTTCGAGCACCGGTTTAAACGTAGACCAATAGGCAGCCGATTCGGCGTAAAAGACGATGGAATTATTTTTGAGTTCGTCTTCTTTGCCTTTGAGTTTAAAAAAGACCGAGCGCATCATGCCGGGCAGTTTTCTGATCAAAAAGTAGCCGCTTGATGTGAGACCGATTAAAACGGACAGGAGCATGCTGCCTGTGCCCGGATCAAGGTAAGCCCAAGCTTCAAGCGGACAGTAAGCCGCAGCAATGATGGCAAAGACTTTGAGGAATTTATCGAGTATTTTCATAAGCTATCGAATCAACTTGAGCATGATAAAGCGCACAGCAAGAGCCGAGCAAAATATTAGGGTTGACATGGCAGCGCCTTCAGAAATAAAACCGCTGTCAATCATCTGGATAGCAGCCACCGCTGCGGGCATAGTCTGAGGAGTATACAAAAAGACCACTGCCGAGATGGTGGTCAAAGCGGAAGCAAAAAGATAACAGAATATTTCTCTTAAGCCCGTCTTTGATAAAGGAAGAACGACTTGGCAAAGAGTTTCACTACGCGAGACGCCTAAACTTAACCCCACAGTTTCGTAACGCGGGTCAATGCCATCGAGCGTATTGACCGCAGTCAGGTGGCTTACGGTGAAAAGGTGAATCACGGTATTAAAAATCAAAAGCCCCATGCCGCCCACAGCGCTTTCAATAAAGCTCAGTCCCGAAAAACTTAATGCAAAAGCCAAGCCTAAAACGGTTCCGGGAATGCAAAGGGAAAAACGGGTCAGCGCTTCATAAAGTGAGCAAAAGACGGAGGGTATGCAAGAGAACCTTTTTTCAATGACAGCACCGATAAAAGCAATGAGGGTGCCTATGACCGCCACACCGGCAGCCAAAATAAAACTATTGACCCAGGGGCTTAAGCCGTAAGTGGAATTTTTAAATTCGTAATTGGCTAAGGTGAGCTCGGGCCTATAGGGCCAGAAGGTTACGAAGGACCCATAGATGACAATGGCGATTGTCATTACTTCAAAAAGGACAAAGCCCCAGGAAAAAATGAGGAGGGGTGTGCCCCAGGCTGTTTTATAGCCTGAAAGTGTTTTAGCGGCGGCAAGAGTAGGTTTTTTCTTAGAAAAGCAGGCAGTGAAGTAAAACGCGGCAGCGGCCGGCGCCAAGAGCCAAAGACTTAAAAAGGCGGCCGCAGCCGTATTTTGTGTGCCGATTGCCTGGTTGTAGATTTCGGTGGCAAGCATCGGGAAGGGGCCGCCTAAGAGTTTGGGGACACCGAAATCGGTAATGGTGAGAACAAAGGCAATTAAAAATGCATTAATAAGCGCCCCTTTTGAGTGGGGTACCAGTAACGTGAAAAGTTGTTTGACACTTCCAGCCCCTAAAGAGCGCGCAGCATCAAAGAGTTTGGCATCAAAGCGCTCCAGGGCCAAAAGGCACTGCATCGTAGCGTGCGGCAACGTAAAAACAAAAGCGCCTAAGAAAATCCCGAGCGCACCGTAAAGAGAGGACTGCAAAATAATGCCGTTGTGACCGAACAAATAAATAAGGCCGATCGCAGGCATCACAGACGGCGCAAAAAGCGCACAGGGAAAAAGCGCCTTCATCAGATAGGCCTGAGGTCCCTTTAAAGTGACGAGGCTAAAAGCGATCAGAAAGCCTGCGATGGCGCTAGAGAGACCCACTCCGACACCCATCAGCATAGTGTTTGTGAAGCTTCTAGCGTTGTGCGCTGTGAAAAATTCCGACAAAGTCGGTGCTTCAAAAAGCGTGAAGCAAAGATTAGCCATCGGCCAAATGAGACCTACGGCTAAAAGAATCAGCAGCAAAAGGAAAACCGCCTGCGCGGTCCGCTCCAGCCTCATGCAACTTCTCCCCAAGAGCAAGCCCGGGCTAAAGGAATGCGCACGGCATAAAGTTTGCCGACCGTAAGCGTATCTGCGACAGGGTTTGTGCGCGGCACCTGAGCGGTGACCTGAGTTTCAAAGTCATTTAAAAGAAAGCGGGCAATGACAAAGTCACCTGTAAATTCCCGGCTTAAAAGCTCTGCCGTAAAGGTTTCAGGCTCACTGAGCACCCTTTCGGTGGCTTTCATCACTTCAATATCGGCGTAGCGCACGCCGGTAAGCCGCCCGCCTTTAATTTTTTGAGACTTAAAAAGATTCATGCCGCCCGCAAACGTTGCAACAAAAGGTGTGGCGGGCTGATCGTAAAGGCGGCTCGGGGTGTCGGCCTGCTCAATTTTTCCGTGATTTAATATCACGATAAAGTCTGAAAGCGCGAGCGCCTCATTTCTGTCGTGCGTCACCATGACAGTTGTGATGCCTGCTTTTTGCTGAATCTCCCGCAGTTCACGTCCGAGATTGGCGCGGTTCGTTGGATCAAGCGCTGAGAGCGGTTCATCCAAGAGCAAAAATTTGGGATTGATGGCAAGGGCTCTGGCAATCGCGACGCGCTGCTGCTGACCGCCCGAAAGTTCATGCGGGAAACGCCCTTCAAGGCCTTCCAAGTGCGTAAGAGCAACTAAGTGATCAAGTTTTTCTTTTTTCTCTTTTTCTGAACTTTTCTTTGAAAAACCGTAAAGAATATTGTCTTTAACCGTGAGGTTGGGAAAAAGCGCATAGTGCTGAAAGACAATGCCGATGCGTCTTTTTTCAATGGGAACACTTGTGATGTCTTCACCTTCAAAAGAGATTTTCCCGTGGGTGACTGATTCAAGCCCCGCCAAAATCATTAATAGTGTCGTTTTTCCGCTTCCCGAGGGGCCCAGGATGCAGGTAAAAGACCCTTGGGGGATGTCCACACTGATGTCGTTGAGAACCTGAGCTTGGCCGAAGCTTTTTGAGAGATGCTCGATTTTAAGAAACTGATTCTGCATGGCCTCTCCCTTTATTCATTTGCAATTGCCTGCCAGCGAGAAAGCATTCGGGCTTTGTCAGTGCCTGCTTTTTCAAAGTCAATCGGTAAAAAGCGAGAAGACAGTTCCCGTCCCTTTTGAGTGCTGAATCGATCAATGGCGGCAATGCCGCTAAATGAAGCGGCAATTTGGGCAACACTGTCAGACGCGCAAAAGTCAAGAAATTTGGCTGCCGACTGCGGATGACGAGATCCCTTGGGCATAGCTGAGCCTTCTGCGTCCCAGGCAATCCCTTCTTTAGGTTCTACCGTTTGAACGGGGATTGAAAACCGCATAAAGGGACGAACAAAGGCTTCTGAAGTGAGCGCAATGGGAATCTCTCCTTGCGCAATCATGGAAGCAGGACGCGCCCCCGAAGCGGTGTAAAAGAGAATATTGTCGTGAAGTTTTCTTACGTACTCCCAGCCTTTTTCTTCTCCCAGGCCCTGAATCCAGCCCATAAGAAACATAAAGCCGGTACTTGAAGCCACAGGACTCGGCATCACGATCTTGCCTTTATAGCGGGGATCGGCAAGGTCTTCCCAACTTTTCGGAATCGGTAAATTGGCTTTTTTCAATAGCTCAGTGTTGACGCAAATGGAACCACCCCAGGCATTAATCCCGAACCAGGAAAAGTCTTCGGCACGCATGAGGGGATTGATTTCGTCAGCATTTTTGGGCTTATAAGGAGTAAGGACACCGAAAAGTCTCAGCCTTTCAAGCGCAATGGCTGAAAGCCCTAAAATCACATCAGCTCTGGGGTGCTCTTTTTCCGCCAAAAGTCTCGCTGTTATGGGGCCTGCCGAATCCCGAATGTAGGTGATTTCAATGTCGGGATGCTGAACCTCAAAAGCGTTTTTATAGACGGATAAAAACTCAGGCTCGACAGCCGTATAGACGAGCAGGGGCTCTTTGGCGCAGGCCGAATGGCCAAGTGCCAGTAAAAAAGTACTCAAAAACGCGAAGAGTCCCTTTTTGAAATGCATCATTCCAGACGGAATTCTTTTTTGATGGATTCAATAAGAAAACGTGCAACCTTGTCGGAGGCTTTGGAGGGTTTTGCGTCCGTATTCATTTCAATTAAGCTGTCGAGCACTCGCTCGCGCAGAATTGAAGAGCTGATGCCTTCCGTGCGGGGATAAATCACGAGTTTTTCTTTAGGGATGTGGTTGGAATTATCTGCACCGTGCACGAGGTAGTCGCACTTTTGCTCAAGCATATATTCGTAAGAAATCAGCCAGGGGCTGGGTACGACTTCTTTGACGTAGCGGATCGATTCAAGGATTTCTTTACGTTCGTCAAATGTGAGCTCCGGCGTGTAGCCCTTGGTGCGCTTGATTTCATCATCGGTGGTCAATGCAACAATCACATCACCGATCTCAGCGGCTTTTTTCAAAAGACGGATATGACCGTGATGAATGAGGGTGGCAGACATGTCCACCATGACACGAGGGCGCTTTTCTTCTGACATAGTGACTCCAATAACTTTGTCTCAACGCAGGTTATAGTTAAGGGCAAAGAGAACGATTCTCAGAATATAGCCTTCCATTTTAGTATTCGTGTCAAATACACGTCAAAAAACTGTCAAGGCGTCACAAAAAAAGGAAAAAAAGGGAGCAAAACTGAATAATACAGAAAATGCTTCTGCTGATTACGTAATCCGGAATAGGTAATTTTAGTTATGAATCAAACGAACTCTTTGTCCGCTAAGTGAAATAATTTGAGCGTAGCAATTGATAGCGTCCTTGACGCCTACTTCCAAATAACCGAAATCACTACTGAAAAATCATAAGTTATTTGGCAATCAAATCTAAGGCAGGAAACGAATCTAAAAGCAGATTTGCGGTTTCTTGCAGCTCTTTTGTTTTAATTCTGGGTGGAACAACCTCTTTTAAATTTTCTATATCATCAGCCCGAAACTCAATTGGAATCGGCTTTTGCACCTCTTGCCTAGCACCCAAGAAATAGTCTTCAAACTTAAAGTTTTGATCTTGATGAATCGGGGTATTTTTAACTGTGATCCATTGAGCCGGAATCCCATATGCCTGAGCGACAATAACACCGTGTAATGAGGAAGAAAAAATTTTCTCGCAAGAGCAGAGTTCATTGATAAAACTTTCAATTTCTTGAGGCGTTTGACGAGTAATATTAATGATTTCAAATGTATCACTATTGATGCCTTGAAGTTTGTTGCTTTGACTATGGTGCAAGATGAGGCCTATTTTGTGTTTTTCTTGTCTCGCTGTTTTTGGTTCGTAAAAACGTGGAAGCAGAATGGCGGGATCGCCATATATTCCGGGAACTTTAAAACCGGCATTTAGGCAGACTTTTTCAGTCAAAGGTCCTCGCAAGGCATAAATAAATGATCGTTTGAAACTTTGTTTGTACCAGTTTTGTAAGTGCTTGTGAATGCTATAAAAGGGAATTTTTCTGAAAGGATCACTTGTCAGTGAACCGGAACCCCAAATATGACTTTGACTAAATAACGTTGATGAACGGATAAGACTGCCGATTCCAACAAGGTTATCTTTACCTTTCAAGCTGGCATGTTTTACTTCACACCTCGTAATTTTGGAAATAAGATAGGGAGAAAGACTATCTCCGAAGTTGGGTATGGTATTCCAATAACACAAACTGATGGTTTTTCTTCGGGGTTGAAACGTAGTATTCATTATGACGCTCAAAATAGATATCTTTAGTTGAGCAGTTTAACAAAGAATCTCATCAACTCGAAAATCTAGAAAAAGGTTATCGGTGAGGCTAAATTTTTCAGTAGTGCCACAACGCTCCAAGCAGTCGAGGTACTGGATTTGGGATTGGCAGGATCCGGTCGACCGGCAACCGTTAACTCAGCACGCATAAGGTTATTTTTCAAGACGATGTGGTGAATATTTTCAGAAGTGTTCGGGTCGCTTGTAATTTGAACGGTAGCAGTTTTTAAGGAATCAGATGCGAGTGCTGCAGCGACGGCAACATTTACATTTTTGGGGAACCCGTTAATGGCTTCAGGTACAGATCCGGTAAAAATGATTTCTTGGCGATCTGTGGGTAAAGATACTCCCTTAAGATAAGGAGCACCCTCTAAACTTTTCGGTGCTTTTTTGTTGCCAATCTGAACTTCTGCGTTGCCCATTAAGGCAAATGTCTGCATTAAATCAAGTGCTCCGATGGCGCCGTTCGGAAGATAAACTTTGCGATGATTTTTCCCTGCACATTTGGTTAAATCAGAGCGAAATTGATCATCTGCTAAAGCCCCGATAGAGGCAATGACGAGGTCTGAGCCGTGCTCCAATACCGGCAGGGCATATTCCTTAACGGCATCGCGTCCGGCAAATTCAACCACGATATCCGGGAAGCCAGATAAAAGCTCTTCAATGCTTGTGCAGGCATCGGCATCTAAAGTCTGCGCTAAGGCATTGGCGTGTTCAGGGGTTCTAGCCATGATCGCGACAATACGATAGTCATCTGCTAAAAGTCTTTGGGTTTGTGTACAAAAAATCTTTGCTAGCGCACCGGCGCCGATCACAGCAATTGTTTTCATAAGAGGCCTTTGATTTAACCGAAATCGTGATTGAGTTTAATCTTTTTTAGCCAATAGCTATAGTAAGACGGCAGGAATGTCTGAACGTCAATACCATAGGCTTGAGCCAGTGCTTTGGCAATTTTTGGAGCATTCATAAATTCCGGCTTGGTTTCAGGCATACTGTCCACAATCCAAATAAATGAAGCAAGAACACGTCCTAGGTCACGTACAACCCATTTCATTGGGGTAGTTGATGAGAAAATTTGAGCTGAATCCAAATCCCAAAAGCCCATTTCATCGCCATGAACGTAGAAATTGGCTAATTTCATATCGCCGTGCTTGATATGAGCATCGTGTAAGCGTCTCAATAATTTTCCGGCATCAATAAGTAAGTCAAGAGAATTGGGCTGTTGCTTTAAAACTGAATCTGCTGTTTGAGCGTCTTTTAGAGCCTCTGTGATGATGTAAGAGTCAGAAATTAACTGCAGCGTTCTTCTTTCACCCATAGCAAAAACTTTGGGTGTTCCGATCCCGGCTTCTTCAAGTTTCTTTGCGACTACAGCAGTCCAGTAGCTTCTTGAAGGTTGAATGAAATAGCGGAAACGCAATCCGAAAGCTTTTTGATGAAAGCGAACGTGTTTTCCAAAAAAAATTTGATTGTTGACAGTAAATAAACTGGCTGTCGACTTTTTGGAATGTTTCTGCAGCTTGCCATTTTCGATGATGTCATCGATATCTGAGGCAATGGGTAGTAGTGTGTCCTGAAACGATCCGGCTAACACACGATAGTCAAGATTGCCGATCCGAACAGATTTCGTGCCGGATGTGTTATCCAATAATTCAGTCAGCTCAGAACTCCAACGTGTATACATATTTTTAACTCTCAAATGCTTATCTTTTGAATTTAATAAAAAATTTCATCTAACCAGATTGCTTTCTTACCTAATTGGCTCGGCTGTAAATGGTCATCATCGCGATACCATTCAAGAACATTGCATTTGTAGTTTTTACAAATGTGATGTTCAGTATCAATCATGGTCGCAACATCTCCTAGAGCTGCTGTAACCCCATCATTGCCTTTTTTCCATAGACCATGATCATCGTAGCTGACGAAGTAATTTTTCATATCAGGTTTAAAACGATTAAAGTGCCTCATAGGATCAAAATTACCCTGTGCTCCACCAACACCTTCATCCCAAGGTGGATCCAGTACAACATAGGCTTTTAAGTCGGGGCGCTTTGAAAGAACTTGTTTGAATTTTTTAACACCTTCTTGGAAGTAATCTTTGTCGTAGTTTGATCCCCATTTGTTGAAGATTACAACTTTCTTAACTTGAGGATTTTCAATTAGCGTGTAAAAAGCTTTAGAAGCTTTCTGGCATTTTTCTTTTCCGCCCTGATACAAGGGAAAGCAACCGGAAGTATGGATCATTGCGGCAGGTTTCGAGAATTTTTTGGAAAGAAATGCCATTCGATAGTAATACTGATTGGCATGAGAATCTCCGGCAAAAATAATTTCAGGTATTCCTGAATCAATACCGTATACATCAACAGTTTCAACTTTTATTTGAGGTAGTTTGGACCAATTAATATCTTCTCGGATTTTTGTAAGTTCCGGGAATTCGTGATTAATGGAGCGGCTGGGCAAGCCTTCAGTTTTTCTTAAAATGTAACCGAAAGAAGAGGGCAAAATTAAAGCTATTAACAATAAAACTGCAACCGGAACTCTAAATTTCCCAATTGAAAGCTTAAATGTCGATCGCCTGATGGGATTTTCCACGTAATAGTAAACGAGCGTAGCAAGAATAAAAGATAGAGCAATGGCCAATAACGTAAATTGGTAAGCAGGCGACGGTAAGCAAATATTTAAGAAAGACAACAAAGGCCAGTGCCACAAATACAGCGAGTAACTGATGAGCCCGATGAAAATCATCGGAGACCAGCCTAAGAGATATTTATTGACCAGCGCGTTCGGATGAGCGGCAATCAATAATACAGCTCCGATGACCGGTAAGAGGGTAATCAATCCGGGATGCGACCAAGAAGGTTTGTAAAAAAGCATTAGCCCTAAGGTCAATATCAACCCAATGATTGAAAGTCCATGGCGAAGCCCCAAAGTAAGTTTTTTAGGATCAAAGAGTTGGAAAGTTTCCAGATAAGCTAGGACAATACCTGCGCCTAATTCCCAAAAGCGTGTTAAAGGAAAATAGAAAGCGAAATTCTTATCGGTAACGAATAAACAGGCAACTAAAGAAGCTATAGCGATACTAAAAACTAAGATACCCATCAGTCGGATGGATTTGGCCAATTTCCACATGAGAACACTGATAATGGGGAACACGATATAAAACTGTTCCTCAATGGCCAGACTCCAAAGATGCAACAACGGTTTTCTGATAGCGTCTTCAGTAAAGTAATCAATTTCACTCAAAAGGCGGAAGTTTTCAATAAAGACGGCGCTTGAATAAACGTGCCGGCCTAAATTGTTATAGTCATCTTCAAATAGAAGGAAATATCCCGCAATTAACACAAACGACAAAAGAAGGAATAAATTCGGAATAATTCTTTTAATTCGCTTGGAATAGAACTTTAAGTAACTGAAAGTTCCCCGATAGATATTTCTGAAAATGATCCCGGAAATTAAATAGCCGGAAATGACAAAGAAGATATCGACCCCGAAAAAGCCTCCCGGAATAAAGGAGGGGAAGCCATGATAAAAAATGACCGGCAATACCGCTAAAGCACGCAAGCCGGTAATGTCATTGCGCCAAAGATGGTCACTTTTATAAGTTGTGTTACTCGAAGCCATGAGCGAATAATTAACGTTTTATAAACTTCCAATTATTTCAGTTAATTCTTTTCTTGAAAAGAAATCCAGTAAGGAGTGTGGTCACTGGGTTTAGTCCATTTTCTCGGCGCTTTGTCAATATCAACCGCTTGAATATGATTTTTTAAAGCTTCGGAAACCAAAATGAGGTCAATTCTTAACCCGTGATTTTTTTGAAATCCGAGCATTCTGTAGTCCCACCACGTATAGCGTTTTTCGGGCTGATCAAATAGTCTAAAGGAGTCACTTAAACCCAAAGACAGTAAGTTTTGAAACGCTTGACGCTCCTGCGGGGAGACGAGGATATTGCCTTCCCAGCCCTTGGGATCCCAAACGTCTCTGTCATCCGGTGCAATATTGAAGTCTCCTAATAGAGCTAAATTAGGAGATTTTTGCAGTTCGGACTTAAGCCACTCACGGAGTGCCTCTAACCACGCGAGTTTATAGGCATACTTTTCAGAGCCCACTTCAGAGCCATTGGGGAAGTAGCCGCAAACAATCCTTAAGCTTTCAGAACCGGTTTGAAAGGTTGCAGCGATTAAGCGTTTTTGCTCATCAGGAAACGATGGAATGTTTTTTTGAATATCCTTTGGCTCCGACAGTTTGTCTTTTCGATAGAGAATCGCCACCCCGTTATAGGTCTTTTGACCGGACCAGACAGCCCCATAACCTTCATTTTTAAGTGCTTCAATCGGAAAGACGTCATCGGTCATTTTCAATTCTTGAAGGCAGAGAATGTCTGTTTCAGAGAGTTTTAACCACTCCAAAACATGAGGCAATCTCATTTTGAGGGAATTAACGTTCCAGGTGGCGATCTTCATCTCAAAGTTCCTTATTTGGCAATGGGTTTGATCCCGCTGTGACGCAAAAGTGCATCAATTCTCGGGGCTCTTCCGCGGAAAGCAATAAATGAATCCATTGCAGGGCGGGAACTGCCGACCGATAACACTTCATCAAGCCACTTTTTCCCGGTTTGCGGATTTAAAACTCCGGTTTCTTCAAATAAGGAGAATGCGTCACTGCTTAAAACCTCAGCCCATTTGTAGCTGTAGTAGCCTGCTGCATAGCCTCCGGCAAAAATGTGGCTGAAGGAATTGGGAAAACGGTTGTAGTCCGGCTGGTGAGTGACCGCTACTTCTTTACGAACTTGAAGTAACAGTCCTTGGATTGAGTCTTTTGCTGGATCAAATTCAGTATGAAGCAGCATATCAAAAAGGCCGAACTCCAATTGACGAACCATGGCCATGGCACTTTGGAAGTTCTTCGCTGCAAGCATCTTGTCATACAAAGAACGGGGAAGCTTTTCACCCGTTTGAACGTGAGAGGTCAGATTTTCAATCACCGTCCAGTCCCAGGCAAAGTTTTCCATAAATTGGCTCGGGCACTCAACAGCATCCCATTCAACTCCGTTAATACCGCTGGCAGCAGGCTCTTCGATGCGGCTTAGCATATGGTGCAGGCCATGCCCGAACTCATGAAAAAGCGTGAGCACGTCGTCGTGGGTCAGAAGTGCGGGCTTGTCACCTACGGGTTTGGCGAAGTTGCATACGAGGTAAGCAACCGGAGTCTGAAGTTCTCCGTAGAGGCGATTGCGTGTCCGGTCATTATCCATCCAGGCTCCGCCCCGCTTGTTGGCTCTGGCATAAAGATCCATGTAGAACTGGGCGATCTTTTCACCTTTTTCATTTTCAATGCGGAAGAACTGAACGTCAGGGTGCCACACGGGGGCTGTGTCTTTGACGATTCTGATATTAAAGAGCGTTTGCACTAGTCCGAAAAGCCCCTTAAAGACTGCCGGCAAGGTGAAGTATTGTTTAACTTCCTGATCCGAGAACGCGTACTGCGCTTCACGAAGTTTTTCACTCGCGTAGGGCAAGTCCCAGCTTTGGGGATCGTCAATGCCTAATTTTTCCTTGGCAAAGGTTTTCACTTCAGCCATATCTGCTTTAGCCTGAGGCAGGCTCTTTTGAGCGAGGTCTCTGAGGAAACTGACAACTTCCTGTGGGCTATTGGCCATCTTCGTGGCTAAAGAGACTTCGCCATAGTTGTGATAACCCAATAAAGAAGCTTGGCGAGCACGCAGCTCAACGATTCGTTTCATCACGTCGTTATTATTAAATTTGCCTTCAAAATCTAATTCTGAGGCGCGCGTGACATAAGCGTGATAAAGCGTTTCACGAAGCTTTCGATTATCTGCGTATTGCAGCACGGCAAGATAATGAGGGATCTGAAGGGTAATGCGATAACCCTTTTGATCGGTTGCCTGTGCCGTTTCTTTAAAGGAAGCGATGTCATCAGCAGGAATCCCGGCCAATTCTTTTTCATCTTCCACTAAAAGACCGTAGGCATTTGTGGTATCAAGAAGATTTTCAGAAAACTTTTGACTTTCCTGAGCAAGACTTTCTTTGACTTTTTTAAGTTCTGCCTTTTTGTCTTCAGGCAAGAACGCACCGGCAAGCTTAAAGTCAATCAACTCTTCATTGACAATGCGCTGACGAACGGCAGAGAGATTTTTAAAAGCATCGCTTTCTCGTATAGCTTTATATTTTTGAGAGAGATTGCTTTGAGAAAGTCCAATCCAAAATTGTGTGACGATGGGAAGCGCCTCGTTGTAGGCTTTGCGCAATTCAGGTTCATCGCAAACACTCATTAAATGACTCACAGCTCCCCAGGCGCGCGATAACGCGAGCGTTTTCTTTTCAAGAGGAGTAATGACGTCTTCCCATGTTGCAGGAGTAGATTCCTTTGTGACCTTGTCAAGGACAGCTTGAGCCTCGGCAATTAAGGCTTTCATGCCGGGGACAACGTGCTCGGGTTTAATAGAAGGAAAGTCGATCAGATCGTTAATAGATAAAAGCGGATTCATAAAAAATACCTGTAGATTAAACTGGATAATATTACATAGGTTTTACGAAGTCGTGATTCCAGCTAAAGATAGAGCTAAACTCAACATCTATTATGGATACTGTTTTGAATATCATTCTATAATCTTTGTCGTAGAATCTAAAAGTTTCCCACACTTTCTTTTTTATATGCTCAGATTACTTATCAATCTAGATAGATCTCCAGATCGATACGAGAGTATGATCAAAAAATTAGCTTGTCTTGGATTGGATGCCGAACGTATTTCTGCAGTTGAGGGCAAAAAACTAAGCTATCAGGAAAGACAAAAAATTTTGATAACTAAAGGATTAAAAAGAAGAATTTTATGTCCTAGAGATCTAAGCCTTGGTGAAATTGGGTGTTTTCTTAGCCATAGGCTTTGTTGGGAAAGACTCTGTGATTCAAATCATAATTTTGCTCTTGTCTTAGAAGATGATATTCAATTCTCTGAACGGGCAAGATATTACTTATCAAGTGAAGATTGGATACCCAAAGAAATAAATTTGATCCAACTTTGTTCAACGCGTCCTTCGCAAAGGAAAAAGGCCCGAGTGGGGAAAACATATATATTGCATAATGGTGATAAGTTATTGCACCCTTATTTTCCGGTTTTTTGGGGTACTCTCGGATACATTATTTCTAAGAAAGCCGCAGCTCAGGCATTAGAAATGAGTCAGAGGATTTATGCTCCAGTAGATGAATTTCTTTTTAATCCTTTGTCTGATTTTTCGAAAAAAATTGATTCTTATAGGATCAATCCGTCCGTTATAACGACTGACGAAGAGAATCTTTTTAAAACAACTATTGCGGACGCAACGCAATATAGGAAAAAAATGCCTCTTAGGTTACGAGCGCTAGGCTCTATATGTAAGAAGTTTCATTATTTAAAAATTTATAGAAAGTCGACTGAAGAAACTATGTATTTTTCCTAGAGTGGTATTCGTTCAAAATAACATTGATTGATAATTACTTCTCGTTTAGTGCCTAGTTATCACTTTAAAGCCCACTAACAAGATTCACATTAGGTGTTTTTCGTTTATTTCATTTTCAAACTGATTGGAATTTATTACGCATTCGCACCACGGTGCGAATAAATGAGAAATCTCAAACTGGTTTCCAGTTGTCCGTTGAGAAAGCACAATTTTAAAGAAATTCTACAGAGTACAGCCTCTATTTAAAGGATTTTGTAAATGCCCTCTATTAATATTACGACTCAGTGTTTTATAAATTAAAAAATTTTGGCATAGTAAAGACGCATAGGATTTTGAGAAGCGACAGTCAGTATCGTTATAAGCGAGCAAAATAAGACAGAGATTTCTAAAATTTTGTTTTATAAGTTACTGAGTTGCACTTGATCTTTGACTAAATATGGTATTGCAACCATCGAACACTCAAAGATTTTTACTAATTTGTAAAAAATAGATTAATTAGAGGGGAAAATGGGTTTCCTGAGAAAAATTTTTAGAAAATACATTTGGTTACCGTTGTTTGTTTTTTTTCTACAGAAGAAAATGTCCAAAATACAGACAATGGGAGCCATCCAAACTGTTCAATATTTGTTAAATAGCAACTCTTCATGCGTAAGATTTGGTGATGGAGAATTTTCGATTCTTACCGGAATGGGTCATCCGGGCTTTCAGAAAGCTTCTGACGAATTAAAAAATAAAATGGAACAGGTTTTGCAAACAAAACAAGAAAATGTACTAGTTTGCATAACAGGTTTTCAGAATTTAAAAATTTACAACAGTCGTGCAAAATACCATTTCAGGAATGTTATGGTTTTGTTTTATAAATATTTTTCAAAAATTCTTTCAGAGAATGTTCTTTACGGAGACTGCCAATTTACTCGTCCGTACATGGATACTTTAAATCGAGAATATGCAGAAAAAATTTTTGATGGGGTAAAAAAAATATTTAAAAATAAAAAGTTAATCATTATTGAGGGAGATAAGACTCGTTTTGGGCTCGGGAATGATTTATTGAAGGATGCTTGCCAGGTTGAACGTATTTTGGCTCCCGCTGTTAATGCTTTTGATAAATATGATCAAATTTTGGGAAAGGCCCTTGAAATTGGGGCAAGAAATAAAAATCTAAATGCTGAGAATAAAGTAGAAGTTCTTTTTTTGTTGGCTCTTGGTCCTACGGCTAAACCTTTAGTATTGGATTTAACCAATGCAGGTTACCGTGCTATTGATATCGGTCATTTGGATATTGAATATGAATGGTATTTAAGGGGCGCCAAGAAAAAAATTCCGATTCCCGGAAAATACGTCAATGAGGCCAAAGACGGGAAGGAATGGAGTGAAAACCCCGAATTTGATTTTGAACAATACAATAGAGAAGTTGTTGCTCGAATTTGAAAGTTACTAATTTATGAATCCGCAATTTGTCCATCTTCGCATGCATTCCGAGTATTCCGTAACAGACAGTACGGTAAGACTCGACTCGGCTATTAAAAAAGTTAAAGAACAGGGGGTAGGCGCCCTCGGTTTGACCGATTTAAATAATATTTTCGGTGGACTCATTTTTTATACCCACGCACGTAAAGCCGGCGTTAAGGCGTTGATGGGGTGCGATCTCGTTATTCAGAATGAAGCAGACAGAGAAAAGCCCTTCAGAATGGCAGTCATTTGTCAGAATCACGACGGCTATAAAAATCTTTGCGAAATTTTGACGCACGCATGGCTTAAAAATCAGTACATGGGCCGTGGTGAAACAAAGATGGAGTGGCTTTTTAAGCACCATGAAGGACTCATTTTTCTCTCAGGAGGCCCCGAAGGACAAATTGCTCAGTTGTGTTTAGCTGGGAAAAAAGACGAAGCCATTGCCTTGGCTAAGAAAATGAAGCAAGCTTGGGGGGATCGCTTTTTCCTTGAATTGCAGCGTGCAGGACGTCCATCAGATGAAGCTGTCGTTCGTTATCACTTAAGTATTGCAGACGACTGTGATATTCCGGTTGTTGCCACCCATCCGATTCAGTTTTTAGAGCCTAAGGATTTCGATGCTCACGACATTCGGGTCTGTATTGCCCGAGGTGAAGTTTTAGCTGATAAATCAAGACCGAAACTTTATTCACCGGATCAGTACTTTAAGAGCCCGGAAGAGATGATCAGTCTTTTTGCTGATGTACCTTCTGCCATTGCTAATACGGTTGAAATCGCTAAGCGCTGTAACCTGGAAGATGTTTTGAGTAAGCCACAGCTGCCGCTTTTCCCGACTCCTGACGGGATGAGTTTGGATGATTACATTGATCAGCTCTCACACGAAGGTTTGGAACAACGCCTGGAGTTCCTGTACCCGGATAAAGAACAACGGGAAAAAGAGCGTCCTCGCTACGAAGAGCGGCTTCAGTTTGAGCTCGGCATCATTAAGAAGATGGGTTTTCCGGGTTACTTCTTAATCGTGCAGGACTTTATTAACTGGTCTAAACGCAATGGTGTTGCGGTAGGCCCAGGGCGTGGTTCAGGTGCCGGGTCACTTGTTGCCTATTCGCTGCGTATTACGGATATGGATCCGTTGCGCTACGACTTACTTTTTGAACGTTTCTTAAATCCAGAACGCGTGTCCATGCCAGACTTTGACGTGGACTTCTGTCAGTACAACCGTCAGCGCACGATTAACTATGTGAAGTCCCGTTACGGCGAAGATGCTGTGAGCCAAATTGCCACCTTCGGTACGATGGGGGCTAAGGGTGTTGTGCGTGACGTGGGTCGCGTATTGGGGATCAGCTACAGTCTTTGCGATAAGGTTTCTCGCCTTATTCCGGCTCAGCCCGGCAAAAGCGTGACTTTGGCTGAAGCGGTGAAAACCGTTCCTGATCTCAAAGATCTTATTGAAAAAGACGAAACGGTTGCGCAGCTCGTGGATAAGGCTTTACCGCTTGAAGGGCTGGTGCGTAATCTGGGTATGCACGCCGGTGGTGTTTTAATTGCACCAGGGAAATTGACAGACTTCTGTCCTCTTTATTCCCAAGACGAAAACCCCGATAACGTGATCAGTCAATTTGACAAAAAAGACGTGGAAAATGTGGGCTTGGTGAAGTTCGACTTTTTAGGTCTGACAACACTCACCATTCTTGAATTTGCCATGCGCTTTATTCGTCAATTGGATCCAAAGACCACGCTGCGTCTTGAGGCAATCCCGATTGATGATCCGGAGACCTACAACCTTTTCCAAACCGGTAACACGAGTGCCGTCTTCCAATTTGAAAGTGACGGTATGCGCAAGCTACTTCGTGACGCAAGACCGGACTGTTTGGAAGACCTCATTGCCTTAAACGCTTTGTACCGTCCGGGACCGATGGATTTGATTCCGGAATATATCGCCTGTAAGCACGGTGAAAAGGAAGTTCATTATCCTGATCCGCGTCTTGAGCCGGTTTTGAAAGAAACGTACGGCATCATGGTTTATCAGGAACAGGTGATGCGTGTGGCTCAGATCATCGGTGGCTACTCACTGGGTGGCGCTGATTTGCTGCGCCGCGCCATGGGTAAAAAGCAAGTCGATGAAATGAAAAGACAGCGCGCAGTTTTTGTCAAAGGCGCTGTTGAAAGGGGAATGGCAGAGGACAAGGCCGGTGATCTTTTCGACTTAATGGAAAAGTTTGCGGGCTACGGTTTTAATAAATCTCATGCCTGCGCTTATTCTTACGTAGCCTACCAAACGGCTTATCTCAAAGTGCACTATCCGGCGCCTTTTATGGCAGCCAATATGTGTTTGGTGATGGATTCAGGTGAAAAGTTAAAGCATCTGATTGATGACTGTTTTGCCAATGATATCTCGGTGCTGCCTCCGGATATCAATAAGAGTGATTGGGAATTCGTGCCAACATCTATGCACGAAATTCGCTATGGCTTGGGCGGCATCAAAGGTATTCCTAAGGATGCGGCAGAAGCGATTGTGAATGAGCGTAAAGCGCACGGCCCCTATAAGGATCTTTTTGATTTGGTCAGCCGCGTTGATCGAACGAATTTTTCCAAACGCACGCTCTTGTCCTTTATCCAAGCGGGTGTCTTTGACGGTATTGAGCCTAATCGCGCAAAGCTTGCCGCCAATATCGATAATGCGATTGCATTGAGCGAAAGTGAGTCTTCTAATGCTGGGCAGGAAAGTCTTTTTGCTGATGTCATGGATGAGGTTCAGCCTGAATATATTGACGCGGAACCTTGGAGTGCTCATAAGGAGTTAATCGGAGAGCGTGAAGTGATGGGGTGCGTGTTCAGAGGTCACTTTTATGGCGGCGTTCAGGAAGAGGCAGCCGCATTGCATCCGACACCTATTATCAATGTTAAGCCTTCGCCCAAGAGTGTTAAACGCCGCGCGCCATCAATTCAAGTTGCGGGTATTGCTTCCAATATTAGGCAAAGCTTCAATAAAGAAGGCCGCTTAATGGGTAGTTTCACTTTGGATGATGGAACGGCAACGATTTCGGTAACTTGCTTTGGAGACGATTGGCTACTTTACCGTAATATCGTTAAAAGTGATGAACTCGTCTTTGTTCGAGGCAGTGCCAGAGAAGATAATTTTTCTGCATCTGGCGTCAGCATTTCTGCGCGCTCCATTGAAGTTCCGGCAACGATTCGTGCAAAGAACGGCACGGTATTACAGATTGAATTAACCGATCCTAATTTTGATTTTGATCTTTTGAAGACATTCTTAGAGGATCATCGACCCGATGTCGATGATGCGGGTTGTCGAGTAGCCATTAGGGTCATGAATAAAGGGCTGATGGCATCCTTTGTGTTATCAAAAGATTGGGAAGTTTACTTAGATCAAACTTTACTAGATACACTTCGGGAAATCCCTGGTATAACGTACCACTTAGTCGATAAAAAGACGCAATAAAAATAAAAATTATGAGGATGCCCAAAATGATTGAATTACCGAAGGATTCTTCTGATCCTTCGGTGGTTGGCGTTGGCCACCATCGAATCTGCTTCATTGATCCGGAAGATAGTCACAAATGTATAAAAGTCATCTACAGTCCGTCAAAACATGCATCAGAGGAAGTGCGTCGGGAAGTTGCTTACTATAGGCGTTTACAAAAATCTTTGAAAGACTGGTCAGGAATACCAAAATATTACGGGGAAGTCGAGACCAATTTAGGAACTGGTTACGTCTATGATCGAATTATTGATTTTGATGGTAAGCCTTCGCAAACAATGCAGGAGCGCTATCAGGATTTAAAAGAACCATGGCAGCGTGAAGAGATGACCGCGTTGGTGAGAAAGTTAGAAGAGTATTTGACTAATAACCACATCGTAACAATGTCGCTGAAGCCGTTTAACATCCTGTGTCATCGTATTAGTGAAACAGAAATTGAGCCTGTGATTTGCGACAATATCGGAACTGCTTCGTTTATCCCTATTGAACTTGTTTGTCCGTGGTTTGCTAGAAATAGAGAAAAGAGAATGATAAAGAAGATGCAGAAGGTTGTTCTGCCGGCCTCCTAATTACGAGAACACAGAATTGATTACTCCCAGAAAGAATCAGCTCTTGTCGTTGTTTTTGTTTTACTTAAGCGTTGTTTGGCATAGAGGCAAGCCGCTTGTTTTCCTAAAAGATACGGAAGAGCCAAACGGATAGGAACTTGACTTAAGTGACCGAGAAGTACCTTTCTAAAACAATTAAAAGCACTGGTTTGATTTTGGGCGAGCAATAACTGTATCAATCTTAATAAACAAAGAAAGCGAGCGTAGTCGAGCATTCGGTATTCATGCGAGTCTTTCGGAAAGTCTCGAAGTGAACGGCGTTGGAATTGATAGAGCGAGAATAGGCGTGCGCTTCTATTGGTGTTCATTAGACTGGAGAGGCGTTTGCGGTAGCAGTAAAGCTTCTCATTAATGGAAATGATCTTTGTGTCAGGTTTGAACGAGCGATATACACGGAGGAAAAACTCCTCATCTTCGTAGTAGCTCATCATTTCGTTGAAAGCGATGTTTTCAATCAGCGATTTTTTGAAGACCCTCAGCCAGACATAGCCGCCTGTATAGTGAGAAGATTTATCCGACTTATCAAAGATTGAGCGAAAGAAGTCAAATTTCTCCTGAGGGTGTTGCTCACAGTTTGGTGATGAGGCTATAGGCTGGGCTTTGCTTTTATAGAGCTTTTGATACCGAAAGGTGACAATATCCGGCGATGATTTTTGTATGACGTTGGACAAAGTTAACAAAGCATCGGGGGGAATTAAGTCATCGGCATCGACCATCCAGACATAGTCTCCGCTTGCTTTCAGTATGGCAGTATTTCTGGCAGCAGACACTCCCTTATTTTCAGAGTTGATGACAACAATTCGTTGATCTTTATCTGCATATTTTTGAAGAATCTCTGCGCTTTGATCTGTTGATCCGTCGTTGACGGCTATGACTTCAAAGTTGGTGTAACTTTGTGAGCAGATGGAGTCTAAGCAGAACGAAAGATAGCGATCAACGTTGTAGACGGGGATCAAAATTGAAAATTTGATGTCTGTCATGGCAGAGGCTTCCGGCTAGTTTCTTTATGTATATCAAATGTGTGAGTAACTTTCAATAATCAACATTTGACTGACGTGTTTTGAGAAGCATTCTGAGCTTTTTTCTGGAGATCTTCATTGTAATAACGTCTGAATTTATTCCATTGGCGTTCTATTTTTTTGGCTCCTAAAAAAGGAATAAAGTTCGGAAGCGGTATGAACTCCGGCGTACCGTAACCATCAAAAATCATAATTTTGAAAGGTTTATCGTGATACGTTAACACCAAAATATTGGTGGTTCTCATATCGCTTACGATGATATTGAGCCGAAGCATTTCTTCTTTGAGGTTTTCTAACAGCTTCTCCAATTTCACCATTTGTTCTTCAGAAGCGTTAAGGACAAAATCCCGCAGAGTTTGGGTTTTGATTTCTTCAGTGTTTCTTACGCACTCCTGCTCCAGGATGAAAGAGTCCTCGGTCTCATAAAGACCGATAAATTTTGGCATAAAGGAAGGAGAGATGTTTTTCTTTTGTAAATATTTAAAGTATGCACCTTCCCTTAATGTTTGCTTAGAGTGCTCTTTACGGCTGACCTTAAAACAAGTATTGGGATTATCCTTGTTCTCATAACAAGCTCTTTCCATGCCTTTGCCGATGAGCTTACCGAAATGAAATTCCGTCATCATAACCCCTTGCGAATCGTACGTTCGCGGATTTTGTCAGCTTTAGTCTGAGCAGTTTCAATGAGTTCTTTCTCGTCTGCAAAGATCTGTTTGAGCTTCTTATTTGGGAAATAAACTTTCAAAAAACGCAAATAGTCCGAGGGCTTAAGACCGATATCAAGGCAAGAATAATAAAGTGCAATAAGATCCTTATTTCGCCAGCGAAGTGGAACAGCATCGCGAATTTGGGCTCTATGTAAATCAATCACGGAAAGTTTGAAATTTGTTGTATCCGTAAAAGGCAGTTGCAAAAGAAAGTGGCAAATGTAGCAATCCCTGTGATTGATACCCAATCTGTGCATTTCTCGAACCATAAAGGCTACACGGGTAATCAATGCTTTCTTGATACTGTAGGCAGGGGGATTCTTCGCCCAATCTGCGCAGTAATCTTCCAAGCTGATCGTAGGAGAAAGGTCCTCAGTGACAATAAAGGATGTCTGACGAACAGGGTTGAGTCCTTTTTCACCGTAGGCAACACCTACCATCGTATCAATGCCGGCAGCATTGAGTTTTTCAATGGCTTCCCATTCATTTCTGGCACCGAACACCGGCATTCTGAAAGAGAAAATGTTTTTAAAAAACTCTCCATAGGTAATCCCATGATGCAGTTTTAAGTAAAAACTTTTCCCCTCAACCTCAAAACGTATTGTCTTACGGGTTGCTACGGATCGATAAACCTCACCGGAAAGTTTTTCAACTTCTTCAAAAGCATCTTTGTCTTTCCAGAGATGGTCAAAAGGCGCTCTCAGTATCAACATAACTTTATTCCAGAATAATATCCGCAGCTTTTTCGGGTAATGAGTAAAGGTCCTGAGAATCGGCGTAGTGACAAGCGTTATTTCGCCATTTCTGCAGTAATTCCCGATCAAGACTCTTTAACAGATAATCGTTGAATTGTGCCTGATTATAAGGGCTTGTTAAAACAAAACCGGTTTCAGCATCTTTGACAAAAGGCGCATAACCGCAGACATCCGTAACGATTTCAGGCAATCCGCCTACTAAAGCCTCGAGGATTGCAGTACCGGTATTTTCTGACCGTGCAGGGTGCAGAAGCAGATCACTTCCGGCAATAAAGTTCGGAACATCATCTCGGCCGCCCCAGAAGCGAACTTGTTTACTGACACCCAGCTCCTGAGCACGTTTCTCAAAAGGACCTTCTTTATCCAGACCGATGACATACAGGTAAGTACGGCTTCGCAGCTCTTGTGGCAATGAAGCCAAGGCTTCGATAGAGCGGTCAACCCCTTTTCGTTTGAAGTCTGAACCGATAGCTAATAGCACAAAATCGTCATCGGTGAGTTGATGCTCTGACCTAAATTTTTCGCGGGCGTTAATAGGAAAGTTTGAATACTTTCTGTCCGCAGAAATACCGGGAGGCAGCAGATAGAAACGATCATCCTCCGTTTGATAATGCTTTTGAAAATCTCTCTTTTGGTTCGGCGTAATGATCATCAGTTTTGTCTTAAGACCTCTGCCGACAGTCAGTTTTTCAAATTCTGTGTAGTGCTTATAACGACCGGATAACTTGTAGAAAAAGTTTTTGTCTTGAGTCTTTTCTAAAAAGCAGACATCCGCACCGTAGTAAACATCCAGATTGGGCATTTTGTTAAAGCCCACCACTTTGTCAACCGGGTGGTCTTTCAAATGATTCTGGACCCAGTTGTAATATTGAGCGTTTTTTGAATGATTGCTGAATGCAGAGGTGGGAACGAAAACAATATCGAGCCATTCCGGTTTAACATCAGCATCCCACTTCCGGGTATAGACACGGACGTGGTGACCTCTTTTGACTAAAACTTCAGCAATTCTTAAAAAATCTCGCTGCAGTCCACCGTAAGGAAAATAGGTATATAGGCAGATAGCGATATTCATAGTCTTTCAATCAATATAACCACTTCAGATATTTTACTCGAGTCTAAATATCACCATTGACAAAGGCTCGGAAACTTGAATCTTTATGTGATTAAGCCGTAGTAGCAGAGTCTGAAACAGATTTTTCTCCTGAACCGACCGGTGCAGAAATATACAAAAGAGTCCAGATTGTTACACAGGAAAACAACGTCGTGCGCTGAAACCAAAACTGCTCCGTCAGTCCGACGGCTAAGCAACCGACCAAAAAGAATAGGCGGGCAGGATCTTTGAAGGCCTGTTTTGCCAGCAGTCCAACAGTTGAGAGCCATCCGGCGATTCCAAATAAGCCGCCGATAGCCAACCAATTTAAGAAGTCATTGTGGAAATGGTAGTACTTCGTAACCTTAATGCCGATAGTATGTCCGGTTTCCAGCATGGCATTTAAAGGATTTTCACCCCAGCCGAAGAAAGGAGAATCCAAGAAGCCTCGTAAAACAAATTTCCAGAGTTCTAGACGAATACCCCAGGAGGAATTCGCATTACCATGATTGTAGTTCTGGAGATCAACGATGCCCTGCTGCATTCTGCCGGTTAAAAAAGACAGGGCTAAAAGAAGAATGGCCGACAGGACAAAAATAAAGACAATGGTTTTATTACCTTTGTACAAATATAAAACAACGGGAATCAAGGCTAAAAACGGCAAAATAGCAGTACGAACCTCAGCCAGAATAATTGCGGCGACAGAAGAAATGATTGAAGCAACGAGAATGATTTTTGTTTTACGGCTATAGGTTTTGCCGTCAAACAGTAATGATCCGATGCAACAGACAGTGAGCGCTGAGGCAACCGTAAGAACCTTGTTTTTGTTAGCTCCAATGACATCGTTGCTGACATCACCGGCGCTTAAAACCTGAAAATTAATACTGAGCGTCATCAATAACAACGCAATACCCAGACAAGCCATCACCTGTTCTCTGGTGATGTCTTTGGCGTAAAGTGCAAAGAACAGACAAGCTAAAAGCAAAAAAGAGTTCAGGATTTCTTTATAAGCCGGAACGCCAGCGAAGAAGCAAACCAGGATGATCGTAGAACAATACCATGGCAGCCAAGGAATAAAGAAATTGCGAATAGTCGTCCAATTAAAGTACAGACTGAAATTTTTAGCTCGAGCTGCCAGAACGATAGTGATTAATGAAGCAGCAAAAATCAGGTATTTAGGAATGTGAGAACCGGTTACAAAAAAGAACCCCCCTGACAAAGCAGCAATGACCAAGGTGATAACGACGGAGATTTGCAGAGAGGAGAATTTGGAATGCATTTCTAATCTTGGAAAATACTTAGGTCGTTAAAATTATCGTTGTGTCAAAGAATTCAATAAAGCTTCCCACTTTCCCCAAACAACTTCAGGAGAAAATTCTTTCATCGAGATCTTGGCATTTTTCCCAAATTCGAGGCGCTTCTGGGGATTAGTTATTAAAAGCTCTAATTTTTGAGCAAGGTCATCAGCATTGCCTTCAGAAACCAACCCGTTTTTGCCGTCATCAATCAGAGCACTCACTGCAATACAGTCTCTGCAGCCGATAACCGGTAATCCCATGGACATAGCCTCTGTAAAGGCCAAGCTAAAACCCTCATATTCAGAAGGAAACGCAAAAATAGAAGCTTGCTGAAGCTTTTCAGTAATTTGCTTTGTTTCTCCGCACAACTTGATTTTGGAGCTTAGCCCTAATTTTTCAATACGTTCTTTTAATTTATGAGCGTATTCGGTTTGATCAAACCCCCAAAGTTCAACCGTCCAATCGGGGTATTTTTTTTCAATCTTTGCAAAAGCCTCAACAATCAAATGCTGGCGCTTACGGTTGGCTATTTTTGCAACGTTTAAGATGATGTTCTTCTTTTCACCGAGATATTCGGGGTACTGAGGAACCACATTGGGGATATAAACGATTTTTTCTTTATCGAGATAGTTTTCAGCCTCTTGTACATACTGAGGCATTAAAACTTGTACATAAGCACATTTATTGAGCGCCGGGCGATAAATTTCAAACTCCGGCCGCTCAAAGTAATACGTCGGCTTATTGTGAATCATCGTCACAACCGGTTGCCTGACTTTAATAATCTCTTCTAAGAGGTAAGCAATCTCCTGTTGAAAGACGACAATGACATCAGGGTTAATTTTATTCAGGGCTTTTTCAATAGAAGCCCTTTTGCTTTCAAGCTCCAGAATGGTTCTCTTAATTCGGCGTACTTTTCTATCCGATATGTAGAAGGTTCTCAATTTGGCCAGATTTTCATTATGAAAGATTTTTTCGTACCAACCGGAACAGCAATTTTTCAGATGTACGCGGCTGTCAATCGTAAAAGCGGGTTCACCGTCTTTTAAATCGTAAAACAAGCCCGTTACCTGATGCCCTCTTTCGACCATGCTGTTCGCCATATTGGCAAATACTCTGGCAGTACCGCCGAAAGAGCCTGCAATTGCATCAAAATTAATGAGAACGATATTCACGGAACTCAACTCCGATGGTTAAAACCGATTTATTTAAAAATCTCTTTAATCTTATTGATGACTTCCTCTTCCGTTGGCCACCGATTTTCTTCACCTAATACAATCGCATTGGGATTCCAGGGACCGGTACGCTTGGGATCGGTTACGCCGACCAAAGTAATCTGACGAGCGCCGACAGCAGCCGCTACATGGCTGATACCGGAGTCGTTAGCGATAACTAACTGTGCTTCCTTACAGAGCGCGGCGTAAGTACCCAGGTTAGTAGGAGGTAAATGAGTAGCATCTGGACAGGCAACTTTAGCATCAGCGGCTTCATCAGGTGAGGGCAGAACGATGGGTTCAATGCCTAATTCACGCAAAGGTTTAACAACGCAGTTGATATGCGTCCAATGCTTAATCTTTCCATGATGCACACCGCGGGCAATTGGAGCGATTAAGGCAAATTTTTCAGGAATATTGAATTTTTCTATTAAGTTTTTAGCTCCAGCTGTGTGACGAGTAATGAGCTTTAACCCCAAATCTTTTGTAGGTTCAGTCCATGCGGGTTCTTTTCCCCACGCTTTAATGGCTCCCACAGTTGCCGCAAAAAAGCGTCTGACTTCATGAATGTTTTTCTCCGGTTCTGGCACCTTTTGATCCAAAAGGAGAAAGCGTCCGTCAGTGGGGAAACCCGCAGCACGAATCCCTGCTAAACGAAATTGCAGGGCAGAGCCGAAAGAATTAGGAAATAGGAGTCCCAGAGGTTTGTTTAATTGTTCCGAAAGGTAATGAAGCCTTTGCAGATCTTCGCTTACATGTCCCTCAATAGGATCAAAGCGCCAGCCCATGCCCAACATTAAATCTTCAGCAAAGCGTTTGCCGACCAAATAGGGCGTAAAGCCACTAGCTTCTAGTAAACGCAAGGAAGGAAGGGTCATACAGCAGTCGCCAACATGGTTGGGAAGGCGGCAAACAACAATGGGATTCATAACAGTCTCGTTTTAATAAGCTGATACAGAAAAGCAAATAATGACACATTTTACTAGAGTTGCTCGCCTAAAATACAGTCAATGAAGGCTATTTTTATAAAGGGGAAAACTCATGGGAAAAATGACTCAGATAGCTGTAGCAGGTGTAATGACAATGACGATGTCTGCGGCGATGGCTGCGAACTCAATGAATGGAACGACATTATCAGAAAAGGGTATGACGTTGGCCGTGAACGGTACGGCTAGCATCACGGTTCCTAACGACGAAGCTCAAATGTATTGGTCGGTTTCGGCACAGGCAAAGACTCTCAAAGAAGCAACTGCTCAGGCGATCAAAACGATGAATTCGGGTTTAAGTCAAATTAAGGCTGTAAGCGATAAGCTTCAGCTTCAGACCCAATCCATGAATTCTTATCCGGTGTATGGCGAAACCAAAGGTAATCAAACGCCAAAGATTGTTGCTTGGAGAGTTTCTCAATCTTTGGAAGTGGTCGCTCCCAATATTGAACTCGTTCCTAAGGTGACTGAAAATGTTAATGGTGTTCTGGCGTTAGAAAATTTAAATTTCCGTGTCTCAGATGCTGCCAAAGCGAAGTACGACGAAACTCTGTACAAGATGGCCGTAGCTGATGCTACCCAGCGGGCTGTATGGATTGCTGAATCCGTAGGAAGCGAAGCGGGGAAAGTAGAAGTGCAAAGTTTACGTTTTAGCGGAGCATCAATGCCTCGCCCGATGAATATGCTCATGAGAGCTTCGGCAAAAAGTGTTATGGATGAAGCCATCCCAGCTCCTGCCATTGAAGCTGGTACGAGCGAATTAAATTTAACTGTCACTGCGGAAGTACAGATTAAACGCTAAATGTTCTCAACTCAGAAAAAGCCCGCTTCGGCGGGCTTTTGTGACAAAAATGTTACAGAGCATTAACTTTTCGGTTTTTTTGACTCGTTTGCGGTTAAGATGGCAAAAAACGGAAACATTTTGCCAATAGCGTACAATTAGCTGTTTAAATTTAGTCACGGAGATTGAACTCATGAATCAAAAGTACCCTCACCCCATTTTGGCTCGTGAAGGCTGGCCTTTTATCGGTGGTACTTTTTTACTGGCACTTTTGTGGACAGCTTTTGCCGGATTCGGTTTTATAGCAGCCGTGTTGTGGATTTTATTTTTAATTGTTACGCAGTTTTTCCGCGATCCTCCGCGTACCGTTCCCTCTATGCCTGAAGCGGTGCTTTCTCCGGCTGACGGTCAAATCGTTAAAGTTGAAAAAACGATTGATCCTTTCACCAATGAAGAGGCGATTTTAATCAGCGTCTTCATGAATCTTTTTAATGTTCACTGCCAGCGCTTCCCTGTGAACGGAACTGTGGAAGACGTTCAGTACTATCCCGGTAAATTCTTAAATGCTGATTTAGATAAAGCCAGTACGGAAAATGAACGTAATGCGGTGATTGTTCGCGTCAATGACGGCAACCGTATTACCGTTGTTCAGGTGGCTGGCCTTGTTGCCCGCCGCATACTTTGCTACGTCCAAAAGGGCGATGAGCTCAAAAAGGGTGAGCGTTATGGTTTTATCCGCTTTGGCAGTCGTTTGGACGTGTATTTGCCAACTGATGCCACGCCTTGTGTCACGATTGGTGAAAAGGTGTTGGGTACTGAAACTATTCTGGCTAAACTGGCTCCCAAAGCCGAGTAATTGAGACTAAACAAAAAAGGTTTAATCATGCGAAAGATTCGTCGTTCTCCTCGAGCAAACATCAAAGAACGCATTCAGGAGGCTCGTGCCCGTAGTATCTATCTTTTGCCCAACTCCTTCACGATGGGCTCAATGATTTGTGCTTTTTGGGGTGTCACTCAGGCTATGGCTGGTGACTTCGGTATTGCTGCAGCAACGATCTTCCTTTCGATGTTGCTCGATGGCATGGATGGACGAGTAGCGCGCTTTACGCACACTCAAAGTAGTTTTGGAGAGCAGTTTGACTCTATTGCAGACATGACTGCTTTCGGTGTTTGCCCGGCTTTAATTGCCTATGAGTTTGCGCTCAAAGACATGGGCGGTCTTGGTTGGGCTGCGGCCTTTATTTTCTGCGCTGGTGCCGGTGTTCGCTTAGCTCGTTTTAATGCCAATATCGGTTTTATCGATAAGGGCTTTTTCCAAGGTTTGGCTAGCCCTGCCGGAGCAGCTTTAGTGATGGGTTTTGTCTGGCTTGCTGTTTCCGGTCACTTAACGGAACAATTGGCCCAATACACTTCTCATATTACCGCCGTACTTTGTATTTATGCAGGCGTGACGATGGTTTCTAATGCGCCGTTTTTCAGCGGCAAGAACATGGGCTTTGTGCGTACGATTCCTTTCTGGGTGGTACTCGTGGCGGCCATTGCCTTTATCTGTTTCTCAAGCAATCCGTCGCTTTCTGCTTTTATCCTTTTCTGTTGCTATGCAGTCAGTGGCTACATTTATCAGTTCTACCTCTGGGTACGCGGCCTGCCCAATCCGGTCCGCCCCGTAAGAGACGAACAATAGGTTTCAAAGTAAAGGGGATGATCCGTATGGATTGTCCCCTTTTTTCGTTAAGGTATAAAAATGTCATTTTTATTTGCTCCTTGTGCATTGCCGGTGCTTCCTGTTGAGGGCGAAGCTAATCTCTATTTTCCGATTCACCGTATCTATGGTGTAGCACGCAATTACGCGGCAGCCAATGCTGCATTAGGTGAAAAAACGCCCTCTAGTATTTTCTTAAAGCCCGCTGATGCAGCTGTTTATGTAGCAGCGGACAAAACTTTGGAATTGGATTTTCCGGCTGCAACTGATGATTTACAGCACGAAATTGAACTTGTAGTGGCTATCGGCAAAGCCGGCCGCAACATCAGTGTTAAAGAGGCTATGTCTTATGTTTGGGGTTATGCTGCGGGACTGGATCTAACGCGGCGGGATTTGCAAAGAGCAAGTGCAGCAAAAGGACAACCTTGGGATACGGCTAAGGCTTTTGATGAATCTGCTCCTATGACAGCATTAAAGCCAGCGCATCGAACGCCTGATAATGAGCCGATGAAAGTGTGGCTTTATGTCAATAACGAAAAGCGTCAGGAAGGAACGACCTCAGAAATGATTATGAGTGTGCCTGAAATTATCAGCTACCTTTCTACTTTATATGAATTAAAACCAGGTGATTTGATTATGACGGGGACACCCGGAGGTATTGGTACTATTCATCCAGGTGACGTACTAGAAGGTGGCGTACAAGGTGTTGGTGTTCTCAAAGTGAAATTTAAGGAGCAATAACGATGGCCATTACTGCTCAAGAAGGAAAAAAGATGCTCGATGAGTTGGGCGATAAAGTGCTTCTTTTAGATGTTCGCCATGCTCACGAGTACGAATGGGGTCATATCCCTGGTGCAGTGTTACTTGATAACGATGATATTGAGGAAGGGGTAAGACCTGAATCGTTACCGGAGGATTTGGATCATCCGATTATTATTTATTGCCGATCGGGTGTCAGAAGCCACTATGCGATGCTCAAACTTCAGGCGGCGGGCTACACGCATGTCTATGATATGGGTGGCATTATTGATTGGCCCTATGAAATCGAAAAGTAGCCTTTTCTAAGTAAAAGAAAACGGGACTGATTGAAAAACCAGTCCCGTTTTTGTCTTTAGAAGACTTTAATTAGGCCATTGCCTTAATAGCAGCGGCCAAGCGGCTCTTATGACGAGCAGCAGCGTTCTTGTGCAAAACGCTCTTACCGGCCATCGTGTCGATAACCTTTTGAGCCTTCACAAAAGCGTCGGTAGCGGCGGCTTTGTCGCCGGCAACGATCAACTTACGCACGGCCTTGATGGCGGTGCGATATTGAGAGCGTTGTGCAGAAAGGTGCTGGTTGCGCGCAACAGCTTGACGGGCGCGCTTACGAGCTTGTTTGGTATTAGCCATTGTTAGTTCCTTGCCTTATATAAAAAGTTACGGCTGTTAATTACAGCCGCTTTCAAAGGCATTGAGCATTGAAATACGCTTGCAGCACAAAGTCGGAAGCGGCTGGTGAATCAGTTCATCCCAACGGACTTTTGCGGTTCTTTCGGGCATACGAAAACGTCCACGAAGAACACTCCCTTGGAAAAGTCCCCAAGTTTAGCAAAAAGTTTTAAACCTCTCAAGCGCAAAACGACTGTTTGTAACAATGAAGGTCCAAATGTTTTGCTTATGTTAAAAACGCATCACCTAATACAGAAAATTTTTGTTTGATAATTAACTTCTCAAATTGAAGGTGTAAATGTTAGCCTCAAATCAGGACCGAAACTAAACGAGGAAAATATGCCGATAGCACAAATTTTTTCTGATGATGTTTGCGTGCCTGTGAAAGTGTGGACTCGTGACATTGATTTGGCATCGATCGAACAACTTAGAAATGTTGCAAGACTGCCGTTTGTTTTTCATCACGTTGCCGCAATGCCTGATGTACATGCGGGCATGGGGGCGACTATCGGAAGTGTGATTGCTACAAAAGGAGCAGTGATTCCTGCCGCTGTTGGTGTGGATGTCGGTTGCGGAATGCTTGCGGTCCGAACGAATTTACTGAGGAAGGAGTTCACGGATCAGGATCTTGAGCTTCTTATGGTTGAAATCCTCAAACGTGTTCCGGTAGGTCGAGAACAAAGAGATAAAGCGCAGATCAGAAATCAGATCTGTGAATCGTTTGCCGAAGGTTTGGCTGATATTTTGGGTCAAGAACCCGATATGTTAAAGCCGATGGTGAAATCAGACTGGCGAGCTCAAATGGGAACATTAGGCAGCGGCAATCACTTCATCGAACTTGCCTCTGACGAAGAAAACCAATTGTGGATAATGCTTCATACCGGTTCGCGCGGTGTGGGCAATACCATGGCATCGTTCTTTATTAAACGCGCTAAAGAATTGTCCAAAGCGAACGGAGAAATACTGCCGGATATTAATCTGGCTTCTCTGAAAGAGGGGAGCGATGAATTTAACCTCTACATGAAGGCTGTGGATTGGGCACAGGCTTATGCAATGACCAATCGTCAAGAGATACTCAAGGATGTGTTAGAGGCCATTCAAGTATTGAGACCAGAAGCTCAATTAGAAGGTGAAATTGTCAATTGCCACCATAACTATGTCGCACAAGAAGAGCATTTTGGGGAAATGGTCTGGGTAACGCGCAAAGGTGCTATCCGAGCCGGTCTTGGAGAAAAAGGCATCATACCGGGCAGCATGGGTGCCAGAAGCTATATCGTTGAAGGGCTGGGAAGTGAAGAGTCATTTTGCAGCTCATCGCACGGTGCCGGAAGAAAGATGAGTCGTACTGAGGCAAAAAAGCACTTCAGTGTTGATGACTTGAAAAAACAAACTAACGACGTGGTTTGTCGTAAGGATGAAGGTGTTTTGGACGAAATTCCGAGTGCTTATAAATCGATAGAAGAAGTAATGGCCAATCAGTCCGATTTAACCCGCACCTTGCATGAACTTAAGCAGGTACTCTGTGTTAAAGGTTAGAAAGCATTAAAAGGAAAGACGTCAAAACGAAAAGGCTCTCAGAAAAATTCTTCAATGAGAGCCTCAGGAAGAAAAGATTAATCCTGCGTCTATGTCCGGCACGTGCTTAAGCTAAAAGTCGCTAAAATAAACAAATTCTGTCAGTCTGATCAAAGCGCCGATCAATCGGTCAACAAGCTCTAATACCTGTGCGATCGCACTTTTAAAAACTTGGCTTTGGCCTCAATTGCCTGTAAGTTGCGCTTTGAAGAAAAAAGATTTATCCGGATCTTCTATGAGTTTAATTAAAGCGGCTGCGACCGTTTCTTCTTTAACGTTATTGTCCCGTATTACCGGTGTCGTACGGGATATGCTGATTGCACGCTATTTCGGTTCGAGCGCTGCAACCGATGCTTTCTATGTGGCTTTCAGACTTCCCAATATGCTAAGACGCCTTTTTGCTGAAGGTGCCTTTCAGCAAGCTTTTGTGCCGATGCTCTCAGACGTTAAAGCAACGAAGTCAGAAGCAGAAGTCAGAACTTTCATTGATCGCGTCTTCAGTCTCTTGGCAAGCGTCCTGGTGCTGACGAGTGTGATCGGTGTGTTGTTTGCGCCGGCTCTGGTTTGGTTAATTGCAGGGGGCTTGGCAGAAAATCCGGAAGGTTTTGATTTAGCCACCGAGATGACTCGCTGGATGTTTCCCTACATCTTCTTTATGAGTCTGGTGGCCATGAGCGCGGGTGTCTTAAATACCTGGAAGCACTTTGCAATTCCCGCGTTTACGCCCGTACTGTTAAACGTCTCATTTATCACTTTCACGTTACTTTTAACGCCTCATTTGGATCGTCCCATTTTTGCGCTTGCCGTTGCTGTGATTGTGGGCGGGGTGCTGCAGTTAGGTATTCAAATTCCCTCTTTAATGAAGTTGGGCGTCTTGCCTCGACCGGTCAATCCCATTAAAGCCCTGCGTGACGCAAGTGTTATCCGCGTGATGAAACTCATGATTCCTGCGCTTTTTGGCGTGGGCGTAGCACAGCTCTCTTTACTCATTAATACGAACATTGCTTCGCGCCTGGGAACGGGCTCTGTGACATGGTTATCGTTTGCCGATCGCCTGATGGAGTTTCCCACGGCATTATTGGGAGTGGCTTTGGGTTCTGTTTTGCTCCCGAGCCTTTCTGCGGCTTATGCCAAAAACGATCTCACGCGCTACAACGCACTTTTAGATAACGGTTTGCGTCTGGTTGTTTTATTGGCTATTCCCGCTGCCGTTGGTTTGGGTCTTATGGCAGAAGCTCTGGTAGCCTTTTTGTATCAGGGGAAAAACTTTTTAATTTCAGACGTGCATCAAACCAGCCTTGCCGTGATGGGTTACTCATTCGGGCTTTTGGGGCTTATTGCCATCAAGATTCTGGCTCCGGCTTTTTACGCAAGAAAAGATATCAGAACGCCCGTTAAGGTCGCTGCAGTGAGTTTGGTGTGTGTGCAGCTGTGTAACCTCATCTTTGTTCCTTACTTTGCTCATGCAGGGCTGGCTCTTTCCGTCGGTATCGGAAGCTGCCTAAACGCAGCAACGCTTCTCGTGATTCTGATTCACCGCAGACAATACTTACCGGTTAAAGGCTGGGGCGTATGGTTTGCTCGTGTGATTATCGCAACGTTAGCCATGGCAGCTGTCATTGCGTTTTTGCAGGCAGGAGTGGATTGGGCCGGGATGCAAAGCGAGTGGTTAAAGCGCGCAGGTCTCATTTTCCTTTATATCGGTGCGGCGCTCATTGTGTACTTCGGGGTCTTGGTTCTTTTGGGCCTTCGACCCCGGCATCTAAAGCCCCGTTACGATATCTGAATTTCTTCGTCGTGACCATCTTCAATGCGGTCAAAAGGCATGCATTCGGGCCACTGAATGAGTTCATCGTGGTCCGTTGTATCAATCGCTGCAGGGCCGGTTTCAGCGGTGTTCACGGCAAAATTGAGTTTTGCGTAAACATTGGCTAAATCATCGAGCATTACCTCTTCGGGATCGAGCCTTTCATCTTCCATTCTTTCGATCGTTTCCGAGAGGGTTTCAAGTGCGTCGCTTAACGCATCAATGAGCCATTGGCGGTCTACAGACATTTTTTCGTTCCTAAAGGTTAAAAAGTCCCAAAAAGGGCAATTGACTCTTTAAAATGCAAAAAGTATACGTGAATCATGACCGAGAGTGATTTTCTGTGCTCGGTTTTTGTACGCAAAGCCTGTCGCTGTTGGCAGTATCAAGCATGGTAAGTGATGGGCTTTCGGGAGCCAAAGATGAAGAGTTTTTCCAAAAAGACATGTGTGTTGGCCATGATGCTTGCAGTGGGATCTGTTGCTCAGGCCGCTTATCTGGGTCAGCTTCAGGTCACTAGCCAAGCCAGTCAAAATTTTGAAGCGACTTTTTTAGTCCATGACGTCTCACCTACGGGGACGTCGCTTACCGCCCGTTTGGCTCCTGCTGAGACTTATGCAAAGTACGGCATTACGATGCCTCAAAGCGCTAAGGGAATGAATCTTGCGCTCATCAAGAAGTCTCCTCTTACGTTGCGTATTTCTTCAAACCGTCCGGCAGCCGAGCGCGCTTTTCCGCTTTTAGTGGAACTCAATGAAGGCGGACGGATCACGGTGCGCCAATACAACATTCATATCGGCGCTGCGGGGACCGTGGAGCCGGTTGAAGTGGTTGCAATGGGTGCAGCTGCACCCGAGGCTGCAGCGCCTATAACCGCAGCGCAGCCTGTGGCTAAGCAAAGTGCACCGGTTACCCAAAAAGCCGATCCCATCGTTTCTGCTACTAAAACCCGTAGTCAAACGGAAACCAAGACAGAGATGTCTCCGCTTGAGCGTATGCAGTCAAAGCACTATGACTTAAGTAAGCCGGTTTTGGTTGAATCGGGCTATACGCCGTGGTCATTGGGTGTGCTTTATCAAAAGCTTTTCCCGAAGGCTAGCGTCAATCAGGTGCTTGTGGCCCTTGCAATTGAAAACCCGGAAGCTTTCCCGGCAGGCAACGTCAGACAGCTTAAAGCCGGCGCTCACGTCAGCGCCCCCTCGGCTCGCCTGGTGAATTCCATTGATGCTCAAAAAGCCCGTGAAATTGTTCAAAAGGGATTAAATATTGACGAAGTGGCTCGTGAACCGCAGCCCATTAAGGCTCAACCTAAAAAGCCTGCGCCTGTAGCCCAAAAAGCTGCCGAGTCCCGTCCATCAGTCAAGGAAGAAGCCAAGCCCGCAGTGAAGGCTGAAGAAAAGCCGGTTGAAACAGTGGCCCCCGTTGAAGAACAGGTCGCGCCTGCTCCTGAAACTCAGCCCACACCGGCACCGAGTGATGTCGATCAACCGGCTCAAGAGCCGCTTCAGACACAGGCTCCGGTAGAGGAAGTGCCTGCTGAACAAAATGTTGCGCCTGAACCTCTGACGCCTCAGGAAGCGATGCCTACGCTTGAAATTATGACCGAGGAAGCTCCGGTTCAGGAAGAGGAATCCACTTCCTGGTTCTGGTACCTCCTGATCGTTTTGATGTTGGGTGCGGCGGGCTTCATTTACTGGCGCACAAAACAGGGCCGTTATGTGGACTTTCAGTCCTTAAAGCGCGCGATGAATAAGGGGCAGCGTCAGGAACCTGTGACGCGAGGAGCGCCTCCCGTTCGTCCTGTTCCTCCTCAACCCAAAGAAGTTACAAGCCACACGGTCGAAACCATTAACCATGCTGCACCGGTTCATGAAGAACCCCGCATGGCCCCTCGCCCTGCGCCCGTTCACACTGAAGCGCCTAAGCCCGCTGAGCCCGTGAAGCCTGTTGTTTCTGCTCAAGCCACGGCCAATGTGTTTGATTTGGTCGCTGATGATGAACCCGTGCAAGTGGCGACTCAACCTGCTGCCGCCCCTAAGGCACAACCTGCAGTAGCTGACGATCACAGCATGAAGGATTCGCTTGATATGGCGCGCTCCTTTATCTCGATCGGCGCAAAAAATGAAGCGATCACGCTTTTGCAGGAAGTCGTTCAAAAGGGCAGCCCCGCTGATAAAGCTCAGGCTGAAGCCCTTTTAAAGCAAATTCATGAGCGCGGCTGATGCGTGTTGCTTTAGGGATTCAGTATAACGGTTCGGCATTTTGCGGTTGGCAGACCCAACCCGATATGCCGAACGTTCAGGACACATTGGAGTCGGCACTGAAAGCGTTTGCTACGGTGCCGATTTCAACTGTATGCGCAGGACGCACCGATACCGGTGTGCACGCCACGCACCAGGTCGTCGATTTTGAAGCGCCTGTTGATCGTCCGATGACCGCTTGGGTAAGAGGTGTCAATACTTTTTTGCCGTCGACTGTCGCTGTGCGCTGGGCCCATGAAGTGCCGGACGATTTTTCCGCGCGCTTTAGTGCCACGGAGCGCACCTATGAATACTGGATTCTCAATGATGCGGTGAGATCGCCCTTAACCGATGGCATGGTCGGTTGGGTCTTTCGACCCTGCGATGAAAATAGAATGCAGGAAGCGGCTCAGTTTCTCTTAGGGGAGCACGATTTCACGAGTTTCAGAGCGTCGGAGTGCCAAGCCAAGAGCCCCGTTCGAGTGATGCATGAAGTAAGCATTCGCCGTGTCGGGAAGATGATCGGCATTAAGCTTCGGGCCAATGCTTTTTTACACCATATGGTTCGCAATATTGTGGGAAGTCTCGTTTACGTAGGTACCGGGAAGGAAAGCGTGGAGTGGTTTAATGCGGTGCTTGAAGCCCGTGATCGAAAAGTGGCGGCGCCTACCTTTGCTGCCGGCGGCTTATACCTTGTCGGTGTGAAGTACCCCGACCATCCATACCTGCCCTCTTACAGTCCCTCGCCCTGGAGCCACTTGGAGTAATTTTCAATTGAGTTTTGGTCCAAGAGACTAAGAGGTTTGAAGGATCCACGGATGTCTGAAGAAAAAGTCTGCACCTTTAATGTTCAAAACTTTTTGGGTAGTCATGAGGAATGCATACTGTATCTGCAAGCCTGCTTTAAAGAAGATATCGGTGACGGCAAATTAATCCGAAAAGCACTTAAAGATATTGCTGAAGCCTATGGAATCGAGCGACTATCCAAAAAAGTTGGAATGACTTCTGAAGAGCTATATTGCACTCTTAAGAAAGACGAAGAGATTAAATTGTCTACTTTTCTTCTTATTCTGAACGCTCTCAATATTAGTCTCAGACCTATTAAGTCTTAGAAGAAAACACTGTTAAATGTGATTCATCACGGGCAAAGGCGTGCGTTTCTCATCAAAATAGGAATCAGTTACTAGCTTGCTGTCCGGTCTCGCTTAAGGCTTAAGGCAACCGATCGGCACAACCAAGATCCCGTCGTTTCGACGATAGGCAAAATCGCCCGAAGCGGTCAGAATCATTAGAAAAGAAGGGGCGAGCATGGTATCAGTATTGATTTTCTTAGAGAGCGCCGTCAGGGTCTTGATGCCGTCTTCAATGCCTTTCTCGCTTCCGAGTTTGATTTCAATCAGACCGTAGCGACCGTCGCGGCGATGCAGAACGGCATCACACTCGAGCCCGTTTTTGTCTCGGAAATGACTGATTGATCCGTCCAGGGCTTCTGCGTAGACGCGAAGATCCCGCATACACAGCGTCTCGAATATGAAGCCGAAAGTTTCAGGATTCAGAAGCAGCTCGCGCGGACCGATACCGAGCGCCGCCGTTGCAATGGATGGATCGACGAAATAGCGTGTATCGGAAGTTCTAATAGCTGTTTTGGAGCGCAGATTCGGGTTCCAGGCGGGTATGTCCTCAACGACGAAGATCTGTCGTAGAGCCGAGAGATAAGACCCGATTGTTTTCTCTGAGATCTGCTGACCAACATCTTTTGCAATTTCGCGCAATGAAATTTGCGAACCTTGGGCGCTTGCATAGGAACGCAAAAGCTTTCGAGTCGTCTCCTGGTTCCGACGCGTGCCATCTACTCGAGAAATGTCCTCCCGGACAATCGCATCGAAGTAGTCAAATGCATGAGCTAAAGCCAGTTGACCAGTTTGTCTTAGCGCAGTCGGCCAACCTCCCCGACAGGCGGCAAAAGCGACGTCCTCAAGCGACAGAGAACAGGTGTTCGCAATATTGAGTTCACCCTCAAAGAGTGCGCCGAGGCTCACCGAGCCGTTTGATTCTTTAGATTCGAAAAGTGTCATCGGCCGCATTTTCAACCAGCCGAATCGTCCGGTGCCGGTGTGCATGATGCCGCTTTTGTCAGGGGGAACTGCCGATCCTGTGAGAATGAATTGTCCCGGGAGACCTTCTCGACGATCAATCTCGCGTCGTATGACATCCCAAAGCTTAGGAGCGAGCTGCCACTCGTCGATCAGACGCGGGACCTCTCCTTCAAGAAGCAGCTTAGGGTTCAGCTCGGCGATCTCCAACGTTTGACCCGGTTCCATGAAGAGAACGCTCTTAGCCTGCATCGTTGCAGTTGTCGACTTACCGCAAAGTTTCGGACCTTCTATCAGCACAGCACCAATGGTTTGCAGCTTTCTTTGCAACAAAGAATCAACGATGCGAGGTTGATAGTTGAACATATGATTTCTCCGGAAATTTTTAGTGGCTTTTGCGTTAATTTGACAATATATTTCCTCATTCGTCCAAAAATTATATCCTCATTCGGCCAAATTTTGTTTCCTAATTTGGCTAAGATTTATTTCCTCATTTGGCTAAAATTCATTTCCCCGTTTGGCCAAAATTTGTTCCTGAACTTTAAGCAAAAAATACCTCTCTGAGCTTGTTTTTGAATTTTTTGTCAATATGGTTAATTCAGACTCGATCTATCAGTCGACTAAAAATACCTAAAACATGTATAGGGATAGAGATCACAGTCTGATAAAATCCCTAATCGTATTGTTTGCATGAAATGCATTTGAAGGACATTTTTTATGAGTTGGATCGATCGGCTGTTGCCGCGTATTCATAAGACGGAATCGGAAAAGGCTGAAAAGAAAGAAAGCATGATTCCGGAGGGCCTTTGGACGAAGTGCCCGAGCTGTGATCAAGTGCTCTATACCGAGGAATTAAAAGATTCGCTAATGGTGTGCCCGAAATGCGGTCACCACATGAGAATCGGTGCACGAGAAAGAGTGGAAAATTTCTTAGACGCTCAAAACCAGGTGGAAATCACTCAGGAAGTGCAGCCGACGGATCCCCTGAAATTTGTAGACAGCAAGCCCTATCCTGCCCGTTTAGCTCAGGCTCAGCAAAAAACGGGTGAAACTGACGCTTTGGTTGTCAAGCGCGGTACCCTTCGCGGTTTGCCCGTAGTGGTCGCTGCCTTTGAATTTAATTTCATGGGCGGCTCTATGGGTTCAGTTGTGGGCGAACGGTTTGTGCGCGGTGTGGCTGAAGCCACACGTATGAAGTGCCCCTTTATCTGTTTTGCGGCCTCGGGCGGCGCTCGTATGCAGGAAGGCCTTTTATCTCTTATGCAAATGGCCAAAACTACGGCTGCTATTGCCGGACTTGCCCGAGAAAAGCTTCCCTTTATTTCTGTTTTAACAGACCCCACGATGGGTGGGGTGTCCGCAAGTTTTGCTTTTATGGGCGATGTGGTGATTGCTGAGCCTCGGGCATTGATCGGCTTTGCCGGCCCTCGCGTGATTGAACAGACCGTGCGTGAAAAATTACCTGAAGGCTTTCAGCGCTCGGAATTTTTGTTAAAGAAGGGCGCGATTGATATGATTGTCGATCGCCGTGAAATGCGGGCCAATATTGCTGAAATCATGGCCATGCTGATGCGAAAACGCATCACAGACGCAGACTGAGCGCGTCGGCAAAATTAAGCTAGAATTAGACAACGTCAGACCACGCTTTGGGCGTGGTCGCGTTGTTTTTGGACCGGAAAATGTCTCAATGTAAAGATACTTTAAATGAGTGGCTGGACTATATCCTGGCATCACACCCTGAAAATGTGATTGAGCTGGGACTCACTCGCATGAAGACGATGATCGCAAGATTGGGTATCGCCTTTGACTGCCCCGTGATTACCGTAGCGGGGACAAACGGCAAGGGCAGTACCTGCGCCATGCTTGAGTCCATTTATCGGGCAGCGGGCTATCGGACGGCGATGCATACGTCTCCGCACATGCTGCGCTTTAACGAAAGAGCCCAAATTGACGGCAAAATTGTTGAAGATGCGCCGCTCGTTGAGGCTTTTAAAGAAGTCGAAGCTGCCAGAGACGGGTTGCCTTTGACTTATTTCGAATTCACTGCTTTGGGCATCTTAAAGGTCTTTCAAAAAGCCAAGCCCGATGTGGTGATTTTGGAAATCGGCCTTGGCGGCAGGCTCGACGCCATTAACGCATTGGAGTCAACGGCCGCTATTGTGACAACGGTGGGTATTGACCACGAAGCTTTTTTGGGCAACACCCGAGACGCGATCGGTTGGGAAAAAGCCCATATTTATCGAAAAGGTCGTCCTGCCATTTGCGCAGATTTGCAGCCTCCGGTGAAGCTTATTGAGTATGCTAAAGCGTTAGGCTGTAAGCTCACGCTCGCAGGGGTGGACTTTAAGATTGAAGAGACTTCTTCGGATCAGATGCATTTTCAGATGCAGTCCTTTGATTGGAAATTGCCCAAGCCTGCTTTGAGAGGACACAATCAGGTTGACAATGCCGCGGGAGTCTTGGCAGTTATCGCTTCTTTAATGGATAAGCTTCCGGTGCAGGAATGTGCTATTAAAGAGGGGCTTGAAACGGTGCGCGTCACTGCACGCTTTGAAAAAGTGGCTGAAAACCCGCAAACGATATTGGATGTCGGACACAATCCTCATGCTGCGCGTGTTTTGGCGCAAAATGTCCGGGATCTGAAGACTGCAGGCCGCACCATTGCCGTTTTCGGCATGCTTGCTGACAAAGACATGCTCGATGTCGTCAAAATTATGAATCCGGTGATTGATGAGTGGTTTATGACCGGACTGCCCGGGCCTCGCGGAGCCGACAGTCAAACGCTCTACAGAGTCATGTTGGAAGCGGGGGTAGAAGTCGATAAAATTCATGTTTGTGATGGTGTGGATCAGGCGTTAAGTTCTGCCCGCAAGGCGGCAACGATCGCTGATACAATCATCGTTTTCGGTTCCTTTGTCACAGTGACAGCGGCCCTGCCTCACATTTAAAGCCCATGCAAGAATCTGATAAGCCTACAAACGACACGTTCTGGAAAGCGCAGCCTGCGGAGGCTGACGGATCGGCGACATCCATGTCTGATGACAAGGTGATGGATGTGAGCCAGGTGAAGGCTCGCTTTCGCCACCGTTTGGTGGGCGCCGTGGTGCTTGTGGCAGCACTCGTGACAGTATTGCCGATTTTCTTTGAAACGCCTGCTATTGAAGGCGATCAGCATGCGCTCACAAAGATTCCTCCCATTGCCAAAGAGCCTTTTTATAAGATGGAGCTCCCGGTTAACGACAGGCCTTCGGTCTCTCGCCCCGCTGACGGCAGTGCGCTTAAAGACCTCTCTAAACCCAATGAAGTGACTGAGGCGCCTGAAGCACGCCCCACGCCTGAATTGGATGAAAAGAAGGCTCAAACTCAATCCTATGCCCCTTCAACGGAGGGGTCTTTATACATTCAGGTGCTTGCGACTTCAAGCGAAGCGGGCGCCATGAAAGAGATGGCAAGGTATCAGGCAATGGGGCTGCCGGTGTATTCCGTCAAAGTGCAGAAAAAATCGGCTACCCTGTGGCGTGTTCGCCTGGGGCTTTTTAAGACGCGTGAAGAGGCTGAACGCGTAGCCAAGGTGCTTGATGCCCGCAAAATTTCTCACTTACCGGTTCAGGTTGAAGCCAGTGCCAAAAAAGATATGAATCGCATTGCGCCCACGCGCACATTAAAGAGCACGGTGCAGGAAGCTCAGAGTAAAGCCAAGGAGGCTAAATCTCAGACGGCAGCTGTTTCAAAGCCCAAGGTGCAAAAAGAAGCGCCTAAGGTAAAAAGCACAACGACTGTGAATAAAGCACAGGCGAGCGTTAAAAATGCTAATCAATCTAAAGTGAAAAAAGAGCAGGCTAAAGCGTCTCAGCCGGCTAAAGCTAAATCTCAGGCTAACCCTCAGCCCAAAGCTCAGGCTCCGAAGCCCGCAGCTTCCGATGATCCTTTAGCTGATTTGCTCAAATCAACGCGCGAAGATGTGATTGCGCAAAAACTTCGGGAAGCCCGACAATAAAAAAGAAAGGATAAAGATACATGAACGAATTGGACTGGGCCATCATTATCGTTTTAGTGCTCTCCACCATTGTGGGGGTCACGCGCGGCGTGGTGCGTGAGATTTTGTCCATTGTGGGCTGGGTAATCGGTATTGTGTTTGCCATCCGTTTTTCTCCGGAATTGGCTGTGCACATTCCGCTTGAGAGCCTGGGCCCTGCGATTCGAACGATTATTGCAGCGGTGCTCATCTGCGTGCTCTGTGTTTTTGCCATTGGCCTGCTTGGCACGATTTTAAGAAAGATGCTTGAAGTGGCCCGAATCAGCGCCGAAGATCGCGTTTTGGGCAGCGTCTTTGGTTTTATCCGCGGAGTCGTTTTTGTCTGCGCGGTGGTGTTTTTAGCCGGTATGACGAGTGCGACCTCAACGGCCGTGTGGCGTCATTCGGCTTGTATTCCTTTAGCTGAAAATGTGATTGATTGGATGATGCCGATGATGCCGGATTCCATCGCCCAACTTCGCAAATAAAAGCGCGGGATTGTTGTAAAAGTTTTTAATTTTTAACCGATGAGGCTAACAAATGTGTGGGATTGTGGGACTTTTTTCTCATGAGCCGGTCAATCAACGGCTCTACGATTCGCTGCTTTTGCTGCAACACCGCGGCCAGGATGCAGCCGGTATCGCAACGCTGGATGGCTTGACCTTCCATATGCATAAAGCCATGGGCTTGGTGCGCGACGTTTTCAGAACGCGCGATATGAGAGATCTCCTGGGTAACAGCGGTGTGGGTCAGGTGCGCTACCCCACGCAGGGCAACGCTGACAGCAATGAAGAAAGTCAGCCCTTTTACGTCAATGCCCCTTACGGCATCATGTTTGTGCATAACGGCAACCTCACCAATGCCGAAAGCTTAAAGCAGGAGCTCTACGACTCTGACCGCCGTCACATCAATACGACAAGTGACTCGGAAGTGCTTTTAAACGTCTTTGCCGATGAACTCTCTCGCCTGACGCTCAACACGAAGATTTCTCCTCAAATCGTTTTTGAAGCCGTGCGCGGGGTGCACAAGCGCGTAAAAGGCGCCTATGCCTGTATCGCGTTGATCGCGGGCAAAGGCATGGTGGCTTTCCGCGATCCGTTCGGTATCCGTCCGCTTTGCTACGGTACAAAAGAAACGGAAAATGGTACGGATGTGATCTTTGCTTCTGAATCCGATGTGCTCGAAGCCCAGGAATACGAAACGCTCAATAACGTAGCTCCCGGCGAAGCTATTTGGGTTGATATGCAAGGACAAATTCACAAGGCTCAATGCGCTGAAAATCCTGAACTCGTGCCCTGCGCCTTTGAGTACGTTTATCTTGCCCGTCCTGACAGCGTCATTGACGGCATTTCTGTCTACGGCGCCCGTTTGCGTCTGGGTGAATACCTCGCACACCAGGTGGCCCGCAGAATTCCCGTGGACGAAATTGATGTGGTGATGCCGATTCCGGACAGCTCCCGTCCTGCAGCTCAGCAATTGGCCCAAAAACTGCGTCTGCCTTATCGCGAAGGCTTTATTAAAAACCGCTACGTGGGTCGCACCTTTATCATGCCGGGACAGGCTATCCGTAAAAAGACCGTGCGTCAGAAGTTAAATGCTATGGCGGTGGAATTTAAAGATAAGAATGTGCTTCTTGTCGATGACTCCATCGTTCGCGGAACGACGATGCGCGAAATCGTGCGTATGACCAAGCAAGCCGGTGCTAAGAAAGTGTTTGTGGCAAGCGCGGCTCCTCGCGTGTGCTTCCCCAACGTTTACGGCATTGACATGCCGACACGCTCGGAATTGATTTGCGGTGACGGTAAGGGTGATGATGAAGTCTGTAAGCTTCTTGAAGCCGATGCTGTGGTCTACCAGCGTTTGGAAGACTTAAAGTCTGCGCTTCACGACATGAACCCTGAAATCAAGCGCTTTGAATGCTCCTGCTTTGAAGGGGACTATGTCACAGGCGATGTGACAGAAGAGTACTTAAGTAAGCTTGAGGCTCAGGCTCATGCTGCCAAGGCAAAGCCTAAGAAAGCTGATGAAGACTGATTGAAGAGCTGATTTAATCAAAAGGGGACTACCGAACTTCGGGTCCCCTTTCATTTTTGTGTTTGCGCAATGGTTTCTTCAAGCTCAATCCAAAAATGATTTTTAATAAAATAAGGCTCATCAATTGCAGCACAACAGGAGAAATCATGACAGAGCTGACTATTCGGCTTAGTGAGTTTGATTCTGCCTTGCTTGAGGATTTAGTTAAAAATACCGGCAAGAGTAAAACAGCATTGGTGACCGATGGGTTACGCTTTTTACATGGCTCGATGAGGGACAATAGTCCGGTTACACGTTTTCCCATGAAAGAATTTGATGAATTGCTCAAACAGCTGGAAGAAGGAGAAAAGGATCCCCGTGTTTTAAGCGCACGCCAAAATTTGATGAATACGAAACCTGTATGGAAAGATTGAGAGGGTGATTTTTTCTGAGAGATGAAAGATTGAACCGGTCAAAAAAATCCCCGCTTCAACAGAAACGGGGATAAGCTTGAATGGCTGTTTTAAAGAACGCGCTTTAAGAAGGCGCGTGTTCGAGCTTCCTTAGGATTGACGAGCACTTCTTCGGGTGACCCTTCTTCAACAATCACGCCTCCGTCCATGAAGATCACACGGTCGGCAACTTCACGAGCGAACGTGATTTCGTGAGTGACCACAATCATGGTCATACCGTCGTCGGCCAAGCTTTTCATGACGGATAACACTTCACCGACGAGCTCAGGATCAAGCGCTGAAGTGGGTTCATCAAATAAAATCACTTTCGGATCCATGGCTAGCGTTCGGGCAATCGCCACGCGCTGCTGCTGACCGCCTGAGAGTCGCACGGGGTACTGATCGGCTTTATCGGCTAAACCCACGCGCTCCAAGGTTTCAAGAGCACGTTTATGAGCTTCGTCCTTTGATTTGCCACTTACGACCATTTGACCCAACATGACGTTTTCAATCACTGTTTTGTGAGGCCAAAGGTTAAAACGCTGAAAGACCATCCCCAAGTGTTCACGGACTTTATTAATGTTGATCCTGCGGTCGGTAATTTCCTGACCGGCAACATTGATGGATCCGGAATCAGCGTCTTCTAACGCATTAATACAGCGCAGCATGGTGGATTTGCCCGAGCCTGACGGTCCCAATACCACCACTTTTTCCCCGCGATGAACCGTAAGGTTGATGCCTTTGAGTACCTCAAGCGGTCCGTAATTTTTGTGCAGATCGCGGATTTCAACAACCACTTCGTTACTCATTTGTCATCTCCTTTACCCAAACGCTTTTCCATTTCCCGGATAAGATAGGCCAGAGCCAAAGTCATCACCCAATACATTAAAGAAATGGTGAGGTACGGCTCCCAGTAACGGGCAGAAGCCCCGGCAACGGTACGGGCGGCGTAGGCAAGTTCCGTCAAGCCGATGGCTGAAACGAGGGATGAGTCCTTCAAAATGGCAATGGCGTTATTGCCTAATGCGGGGAGCATCCGGCGGAAAGCCTGCGGCATAATGATGTGGCGCATCGTCTGCCACCAGGTCATACCGATTGAGCGGGCAGCCTCGGTTTGGCCTTTATCAAGAGACTGAATACCGGCACGGAACACTTCACTCATGTAAGCGCCGGCGTTTAATGTGATTGCGCAGAAACCGGCGATGAATGCACCGTAGTTGCTGCGAAGTTCTCTGGCAAATGCCCCGTCAAAGATAAGACCGTCAACCGGGTGAATAAAGATCGGCAGCACCGCAAAATACATCAGGAAAATCTGAACGAAAAGGGGCGTTCCGCGGAAAAAACTCACCCAAATCGTCACAGGCCACCGTACACCGTAATAAAGAATCGTCTTCCAGGGATCGTGTCTGGCACTGGCCATACGGGCCATGCCGAGAATCATCCCTAAAATCACTCCGAAAAAGACGCAACCGACAGTGAGTTCAATTGTGATTTGTGCGCCTTCGACAAAGAGTGGCCAGTACTCTGCCAATACGTCTAAACGAAAACCGCCCATTTAGAATTCCCTCTTTTTTATTCCAAAAACCCGACAACGTCTCAATAAACGTTGTCGGGAAGTTTTTTTCTTGTGTGTTAGTTAATTATTTGATCGGCAACTGAGGAACGGGGGTGTTTTCACCAAACCACTTCTTGTAGACCTTGGCATAAGCACCCGATTCAATGGTCTTTTTCAAACCGGCATTGATTTGATCGAGCAATTCCTTGTTGCCCTTGCGAACAGCAATACCGAAGTATTGGTCTTCGAAGCTCGGGTCGCGCGTCATGTTAAATTGCTTATCCGGGTTTTGAGCGGCGTAGTAGGCAAAGACACCGACGTCACCGATTGCGGCATCAACGCCGCCTGCGGAGAGCTCTTCCAAGGCAAGGGGCGTATTGTCAAAGCGCTTGATGTTTTTGCTGGCTTTGCCAAACACCTTAGTGGCAGCAATGTCGCCTGCGGAATTGGCGACCACAGAGATGTTCTTACCCTTTAAATCATTAATGGACTTCACTTTCAGATCCTTTTGCGTGAGGATCAATTGGTGAGCAGCAAAATAGGGCAGGGAGAAGTCAACGGCTTCCTGGCGTTGCGGCGTAATCGTAATACCGCTCATGATCATGTCGCGGTCACCGTTTTTGACGGATTCAAAAATCACGCCGAAAAGCGTATTGATGAATTCCACCTTAAAGCCTTGGGCTTTAGCGATTTCTTTCATCAAATCGATATCAAAACCCACAATTTCCTTATTCGGCGTTTGGAATTCAAACGGACGGTACGTTGCACCCGTTCCCACTGTGTAGGTGGGAGCTTCTTTAGCCGATGCAGTTTGATCGGCGATTGCACCGCAGGAAAATCCCGCACAGGCCAAAGCAATAGAAGCAGAAACGATTAAGTGTTTAAAGGACATTTTGTACTCCGGTATCAGTTTGATCATGTAATTTCTTTGAGGAAAATTCTTTTTCCTTTTTTGATCAATTATGGTGATTTTCAATTTGCGCACAAGTGGAAAATTTTCAAAAAGATCAAAAAGTTAGGGATGATTACTTAGGCGAAAAAATGAAAACAAAAGCCCTATTTTTGTCGACTTTTAAAGAGCAATTGGCGGGAAAACAAAAAGATGATTGAAATGAAGAACTTAACCCGATGAGAAGAAAGACGCAGAGGCAATGATCGACAAATAATCTCCTTAAATCTAAAAAATAGGAATCGCTGTTATTACAAAAAATGAGTCCGGGTCAAGCTTTCTGCTCAAGCACAAATTATTCGGAATTTAAACAAGGGAGTTCAAAAATTGTAGGATGGTCGGTGATATTTTCTAAAAACGTTACACAATCAGCAGAAAAATATTCAAAAAACGTGACAAAACAGACTATTTAAAGTTTGAAAAACGTTACATTAAATATAACAAAAACCTTAAAAATTGTTTGTTTTCAAATGGTTAAGAAGATCTGAGAGCCTGTGCTTGGTCTTGACAGACTTAGTGAACAATGTCGTCTTGCTTGAGGACTTTTAAAATCGTGAGCCCAATGATTTTCAGATCAAATAAAAAGGATTGCTTTCTGAGGTACTCTTCATCAAGCGCCGCTTTATCATCACCGCTGATGCAGGTGCGGCCGTTGACCTGAGCCCAGCCTGAAATGCCGGGCAAGAGCTGATCGACTCCGGACTCTCTTCTGAGTCTGAGTACATGGCGCTCAATGGGTAAAAGGGGACGCGGACCGATCAAGCTCATGTCGCCGATTAACACAGACCAAAATTGAGGGATTTCATCCAAACTTGTTTTACGAATAAATGCACCGACTCGGGTGATGTAGTGATCGGCCGTTTTAAATTCTTCAGCAGAAACCACCGGTGCTCCGATACACATGGAGCGGAATTTGGGCATGGGGAAGGGTTTACTGTTTTTGCCGATTCTGGGCGACCAATAAAGCACAGGCCCCGGGGAATCCACTTTGATGGCAATGGCTACAATAAGCGCCACGGGCAGGACAACGGGCAGCGAGGCCAGTATGAGCACAATGTCGAGTAAGCGCTTCATGTAAAAAATGTGAAATCTTTAAAACTGAGCCTCAAATTTTAAAGCAATTTGAGAATAGACGCGGCAAAAATTCTGTCAAAAAGCCCACCTATTGAGGAAAACACTCAACTTACTCGCGTTTAAGAGCCATTGACACAAATCCTGATGATCTATTCCTTTTTTTGGCCTCAATATTGGATCCGGACTTTAACCCGGTTTTTGATAAAAATAGATTTTTGTTCGGTATACCGAACAAACTTGAAAATTTAGTAATTTTTGTCCGTTATAGTTTCCATTCTTTTCCTTTCTGAGTCAGCAGGCATCTGAGCTACAATTAAAGAAAAAGGATATTTTGTGTCAACCGGTCTATTTACTCACGATTCCTGCTATCGACATATCACGGGTCCCATGAGTCCGGAGTCACCCGAGCGTATTCGAGCGATTGAAGAGCGCCTTGTGGCTTCCGGTCTTGAAGGGGCGTTTACGCATAAACAAACCCAGCGTCAGGCTCAATTGACAGATCTTTTGAGAGCGCACGAGATGGATTACATCGAGCATGTTCGTTCATCTATCCCGACCCGAGAGGGAGAATTAGTTCATATCAGTGAAGACACGGTTGTGAGCAGTGAATCATGGACGGCTGCGCTTGAAAGTGCAGGGTGCGTTCTTGAAGCGCTGGAGTGCGTCCATCAGGGGCAGCTTACCAATGCTTTTTGCTGTGTCAGACCCCCAGGACACCATGCCCACCGTGCCTCAGCAGGTGGCTTTTGTATCTTAAATAATGTTGCGATTGCGGCTTTATACGCCCGAGACGTTTTAAATCTTGAGCGCATCGCTGTGATTGATATTGATGCGCACCACGGAGACGGAACAGAAGACATTCTGGCCGGTCAAAAAGCCATCAGCTTTTTCTCCTTTTTTGAAAAAGATATTTTCCCGTATCCGGCATTGGAAAGCCCGGCAGATAATATCCATAAAAGCGGATTAAGTGCGGGAGACACCGGAGAGAGAGCCTGTGAAATCATTCGCTCGGAGTGGGAACCGTTGTTAAGGTACTGTAATCCGCAGATTATTTTTGTTTCAGCCGGCTTTGATGCTCACCGCTCAGATACCATGACGGGGTTGGAATTTTCTGATCTCGATTATGCTCACATCACGCGAATCATTGATGATATTGCGCGCAATGTGTGTGAAGAAAAAATCGTGAGTGTCCTAGAGGGCGGTTATGAACCCCGAAGCCTCTCAAGAGCCGTGATTGCTCACATCCGTACTTTGGCTCATGTTTAAAGGATGAGTTCTCGTGTCGCTTTTTTCCATTGAACACTTAAAAGAGGGCGTCTCAAAAAGAGAGGTTTGGTCATGGGCTGCCTTTGACTTTGCCAATTCCGGTTACACAACGGTCGTTTTAACGGCCGTTTTCAATGCGTATTTTGTGAGCGTCATCTGCGCCGATGCTTCCTGGGCAACGCTATTGTGGACAAGCGTCATTGCAGCAAGCAATATTCTCGCCATTGTCTTAATGCCTCTGATCGGAGCGGCCACTGACCTTAAAGCCAATAAAAAGTTCTGGACCGTCTTGATGAGTGTGCTTTGTATTGCGGCGACAGTCGGTTTGGCTTTCACGGGGCAAGGCACTATTCTTTGGGCTCTTTTTATGGTTGTCGTCAGCAACTTTGCCTATAACGTCGGAGAGACTTTAAATTCCGCTTTTTTACCTGAAATTGCCGATGAGCGCTCTATGGGGAAAGTCTCGGGCTGGGGGTGGAGCTTTGGCTATTGCGGAGGTCTTTTAACACTGGGTTTAAGTTTAGCGGTTGTGCTTGTGATGCAGTCAAAAGGCGCAAGTGCAGAGGATTATGTTCCCTACACAATGCTTATTACCGCGGCGGTTTTCTTCGTGGCAGCGCTGCCCCTTGCTTTGTGGTTAAAAGAGCGCGCTCTCCCGAGAAGTCATGCCTCATTTTGGCCTTTGGTCAAAGAGTCTCAGGCAAGTCTAGTGAAAACATTTAAAAGCCTGCCTCAACACAAAAACTTTGCCTGGCTTGTCGCCAGCGGCCTGTCGTTTCAGGGCGGCATTGCCGTTGTGGTGACCCTGGCTGCCGTTTATGCCGATCAGGCGATGGGTTTTACGCCCGATGAAACCATTCTTTTGGTGTTGCTCGTCAACATTACGGCTGCGATCGGTGCTTTTGCTTTCGGCTACGTTGAAGACAGAATCGGACATAAAAATGCGCTTATTGTGACGCTTTTCATTTGGATCGCGATGGTGGGGGTTGCCTACTTTGCCCAAACAAAGCCCATTTTTTGGATTGCTGCTAATTTAGCCGGTATTGCTATGGGCTCGAGCCAATCGGCAGGGCGCGCCCTAGTGGGGGTGCTGGCGCCGGAAAAAGATCGCTCAGCCTTTTATTCTTTTTGGAACATGGCACTATGGATAGCCAATATCATCGGTCCCATGACCTATGGCTACATCACCTGGATCACCGATAATGATCAGCGGTTAGCGCTTCTTTGCACCGGGATGTTCTTTGTTGTGGGACTGATTTTGCTTTTGCCGATGAAGCTTCAAAAAGCGTGAAAAAGAGGACTACTGACAATGCAGTAGTCCCTTGAGATTAATCAAATCACTCAAATAACACGCGTATACCGCCGGAAACAATGTAGCTGCTGGTGTTCGATGCGCCGAAAACCTTTTCACCTTCAAAGTAAATGATGGAGTCTTTACTTGGCATATAGGTCATGCCCACACCGCTGCTATACCATGTTTCGTTATTTTCATAACGTACTTTGAGTGCCCCTGTCTTATCCTTTGCATAAATGTCTTGGTCTCCCAAAAATTCATGCATGATGTCAGCTCGAGCATAGATCGTAAACGGGTCGTCCGTTGAGAGATCCTTACCGGCTCTGATACCCATGCGACCGATCAGGCTGTGGATAGCATCCAGGCGTACTTCAGAATCTTGAGAAGTTTTATACTCAGCCGAAGTTACGTATGAGTATTGCAATTGAGCCTGAGGTTCAATGAACCAGGATTCGCTGTTCTTGAACTTCTTGCCGTGTTCTAAAGAGACACTCAAGACATGATTGTCGTAATCGCCCGTGATCTTTTCACCCGTGGATTTGGCAAACAATTCAAAATCGTTTTCCAAGTGACCATACTTAAAGATCATGTCGGTGTAGTCGCCATCATTGCCGAGCCACGTTCTGTATGCCCAGACACCAATGCGATCTAATTCTCCTGAACCGCTTATGTTGTGATAATCGGTATCGCCCTGCATATAATCAAGCGCTACACCGGTGTGATATTCGCCGTCGTCAGCTTTATCCAACCAATCGTAACCCACTTCAACCATGGTGTTATTGAGGCGGAAGGATTGTTTCTTACCGATATCATCGTGCCTCATGCGAACCCACATACCGTCTTCCCGGCCTTGGCTAAAGCGCATTTCACCCTGACGCTTGTTGAGCATATCAAGCTGAACAGCATTTGCGTAGTTCGCCCTGGACATATTGATGATTGTGCGGCCGGCGTCAGATGTATTTCCTCCGGGATTGGAAGGATCTTCACCGCCACCGGATTCCTCTCCCTTGACACCAACAATTTTGAAGTTGGTCGTTTTATCAATGTCGGAATCTGCCTTCGTCTCACCGGAAGCAACAGTCGTTACATCATTGGCTTGATTTTCACCAAATAAGTGATCCACTAAATCTGAACCGGGCTTATTTTTGTCAAGTGTGCTGCCGTTGTAATCATCGTTTTCGGCATTATTTTCGTAAGCATCCGTTGCAATTTTATATTCAACGTTTTTAATGCCTTGATCCAATGTAACAGCCGTAAAACTTACATTAGAGCCTTTCCCGACAGTAGCAAAGCGCAAACCGTTAAAGTCATCCTTATACATGTCTTCGACAGTGATGGGGTCCACTACGTTGATAACATATTCACCGTCAGCTTTACCCATATAGAGCATATCGCTCAACTGACGATTGCCATCAAGGCTCATGTGGAAGGTCGCGTTACCCTTCATATTACGGATCGTAAGCGCGTGTGCAGATTGATTACGATCGGTATTGGCCTCAACCAAGTCAATTTCAACACCTTGTGCACCGTCTTTTACTTCCAAATTCGAAATCCAGCTTTGACCGGTAACTAACCATTTGGAGTTATTGCCCATTGTGAGGCTGGTGTTGCCGCCTCGATAAATATCAGAGCTAAAAGCCGGATCGAACACTGCACTATGGTCGATTCCTTCGACAATGCCTACATCGCCGTAATCATCTACACGACCGGTGAGGGTACCGCCTGTACCAAGGTCAACACTTAAAGTACCCTTGTTGCCGGAAAGTAAATTCCCCCTAACATCTAAACCGGCCTTATTGTCTTCGGTTTTGATAGCAATATCGCCTGCGTACGCTGCCAGTATGTCACCTGAAATGTAGCTCTTGCCTACGCCTTCTGAACTCTTATAGTTAATCTTCACTACGGAGCGAGGATCTGCATTATCGATAACCTGCTGTTCATCCAAATTAACTGCAGTACCGGCTGCGACAGCCACATCAAGACTGTTGGGACTGATGTCATAATTATCCGTACTGATAGAAGTCCAGCCGTCTAACTCAATCTTGGCACCGCTATAGGCCCAGACTGTGCGTTCGAGTTGAGTGTCGGTACCACTGTTGGCAAAAGTATTGAGATAGTTGCGATCACCGGTTAGAGTAATTGATGCTCCATCTCCTTCGGCGTAAAGAGCAGAAATAACACTTTTACCGGCAAATGAGTCATCTGCTTGTAAATTACCGGCATTGTCGATTACGGCAAATGAGTTAATGGTATTAGTCTGGTCATTGCCTTCTATTCCGCCAAAGGATACAGAGCTGTTTCTATCTTTAACATAGACAGCACCCATTAAAGTATTTTCTTTAACGGCATTCAATGTTATAGATGATCGGCCAATTGCCTTAATTGCCAAGCCATTACCGAAGGATTCCTGAGAAAGCTCACTATCGTCATTGGCACGAATAAAGTTGCTGCCTTCTGTTGATTCCAGCGTCACCTTACCGGAAGACTCTGTACTGATGCCGATTTCTGTCGCATAGAGTTGATTTCCTGTTAGCGCCTTTAATTGTGTTTTACCATAATTAGCCGAAAATACCGCAGTATTGCTGTAGCTAATTGCATTATTTTCATCTTCAAATATACCCAATACATTATTGGCTTGGTTTGACGTAATTAAAGTTTGTGCAGAAGTTTTTGTGTAGGCGCTGTAGTCTTTACCAAAAACTAAATTAGTATTAATTGCAGTAAGGTTGACAGAGGTAATATATCCCTGACTACTTGTACCGTAACCGTCTGAAATAATGCTGTTTCTATCAGCTGACAAGTTAATCTTTGATCTACTGCGTGCGTCCAAACCGTATTCAGCTGCTTTAATGAGCACAGAGTTTGTAAGATTGTTTTCATCAAGCGGACTAATGTTTACAGTCGTACCGGAATCTTTTGCATATATACCGGTATTAACATCAACAATTCTTAACTCCTGACCCAGCTTGATATTTAAATCTTTAAATACTGTCTTAATACCGGTGTCATAATTTTGAATTACGAAATTCTGTCCTGCATTAAAATTGACTTTTGATGAGAATGCACCACTAAATTCGCTAATGTCAATCCCGGCATCACCATCATTTTTATTATTGATAATGTTGATACTGCCGTTTTGACTTGTAACAGTCGAAGTCAAATTCCCTCCGACAGAAACTAAAAATCCGGACTTATAGTCAGTTATGTTGATGTCATCATTGGCTGTCAGAGAGAAATTGATTATATCTTTTCTATCAGACGTTCCAAATAGCTTATTGCCAAGATTAATTCCGCGAAAATTGTCACTGATTGATCCTGCCATCAGATCAAATTTTCCGCCAATGTTTATATTTAGGTTGTTATTGGCATTAACGAGGATACCTCTAGCAAAACCATTAATCGTAAGATCTTTGTTTGAATTGATGTTTAATGTTGCACTATGCTGACCGTCACCGGTTGTCATTCCGTTTGTCATTGCGATACCAACAGCACCGGAGTTATTTGCGTTGATCAACGCAATGTCGTCTGCATTAATCTTCCCTAGATAGTTGGCCTTTAGTCCACCATCAATGATGATGGCTGAGTCACTTGTAGCACCGGAAATGCCATCGGTTTTGTTAATGGTTAACTTGCCGTCAACAGTTAAGGAAGCTTCGTACGGATTTGGTTTATTTTTTTGACTACCGTAAATGCCTTGGCTTAACTCTAAATCTTCATGATATGTTTGCTCGCCATTATTGAGAAATAACTTCTCTTCTGTCGCTGCAGATGCTGTTGCGGCAATGAATGCAGAACAAACTAACGTGACAGCCAGAACTAAAGAAGGATGCGAATGCCCCCCCCATGATGAGAATTTAATGCTGAATGAATTGATTCATTAATCAATCGTTTTTCAAACGGGATAAAACATTTATCCATATTTCATGCTTCCTTTAGTTTGTCGCTCGCAATTAGTCAAGTCTGAAAAGTAAGTGTTCTGAATTGAAACACACCTGAAGTTGTACAGGCCTCTCGGCTGAGTGTACCAAACATTTATTCCTTCGTCACTCCTGTCCAAAATAATTTGAATTTTTAAAGAGCCATTAATCATTTCAGTGTCCTGCTGTCCAAAACGGCTTGATTTCAATTTCAACCCCCTCAGGTCAAAATAAATATGCCTGAGGGGGACTTTCCGGTGGTTTTATGGGGACGATATCCGGTTCGTCAAGTCAGTCATTTAGGTCTTTGTAGGTCATTAGGTTCAGTCTTATATAGTTCCTTAAGCGACTAAATGACCAAGAGTATTTAGAACGTCTTTTCAGCACTTCCAAAAGTAAGGTCACCACCAAAGCTGTCCAAATCTGCACCATCACGGCATTGAGCGTTGTTCCAACAAAAGTTTTGATTTTCAGGTTCTGTTTGAGCTTCTTGAAAAATAATTCAATTTGCCATCTGTCCTTATAAACAGCCGCTATTTCTTCAGCCTTGAGCTTGAAATCATTGGTCAGATACTCAAACCATCTTCCGCTTTCTTTGTCTTTCCACTGTACCAGTCGATATTTGGGTACCACTTTTAAACGTCCCTTTTCATACGCGGTTTCATCCGATTGAAGGGTAATTTCGTAGCAACCCCAATTTTCATTTTTATCGACCAGAATTCGTTTTACTCGTTTGAGTTTTATGTTTTCTTTAATTCGGGTGACAAAGGTGATGTGGCGTTTGCTTAACTGTCTGTACCAACGAAAGTCGTAATAGCCACGATCAATGGCCAAAATGCAGTTTTGGGGTATGTCTACCAGAGTTCGAGCCGCTTTAATATCTGAAACAGCCGCTTCTGAGACGGCAATAAACTCCGGCATCAACGTATCGTTATCCAACAGTGTGTGAAGTTTGATGCCGCCTTTGCGTGTTCTGAAGCGAGCCCAATCGAACAGCTTTAAACAAAGACCTATCGTTGTGGAATCCAGGCTGAAGATCTTTTTATCCGTACAAATTGGTTTGACTCTTGCCCCGGTTAACTCACTTCTAAAGTGCTCCAGCAGACCGTAGTAGAAGTCCTCGTAAACGTGGTAATCACGGTGTTGGTTGACATAGGAAAGGCTTGAACGTCCGATAGCATTTGCACCGAGGTGATTGAGCTTGCCTAAACTTGAATACAATCCATCGGCTATTTCTCTGAGAGACTCTGCTCCGCTGAGCTGACAAAACATCATTGCGATGAGCTGGTCCCTTGTGCTGATACCCTTAGAGCCTTTGTCTGTTTGATACTTTTGAACGAGCTTAAAAAATAAAGATTGGGGCAAAAGCTGGACAATTTGCGCAAACATCGATACTGTTGCTCTACGCATATCGGATTTCCTTTTGTTTTTGAGTGGTATCTAAAACTTTAAAGGATTCCGATATGCTTTTTTATTGCCTTCGATTATTGTCAGTCTGAAAATTTATTTTGGACAGTACTGATAGATCAATGAGAAAGTTTAAATTAGTTGTGCTGATTATTGAATATTGAGATCTAATTATGATACTATTCAAATATGTCATTCGTATCATATCAATTCAGGATCTATCCAAGTGCTTCTCAGTGTCAATCTCTGATTGATCACTTCGGCTGTACCCGTTGGGTTTTCAATCGTTATCTCTCCGAGGCTGATGATTGTTACAAACGAACCGGAAAATCCATGCGGTGCAATGACTTCATTGTCCGTCTGGTTAATCTCAAAAAACAATACCCGTGGCTCAAAGAGGTTAATTCACAGTCGCT
>UQYP01000009.1 GCA_900545335.1 uncultured Sutterella sp.
ACATGCTTGAAGCCAAAGAAGAAGCGAATCTTCCTTTGACCTTAGCGTTATTGTCGTACTGGAATTCCACTCATCTTGAGATGGGCTCGCATTGCCTTTTGCCTTACGATGAACGTCTGCGCCTGATCGTTGCCTGGCTGCAGCAGCTTGAAATGGAAAGTTTGGGCAAAAGCGTGAAAGCCGACGGTTCTGTGACTGCTAGCCGTACGGGATTGCCTGTCTGGGGCGGCTTTGGAAACGAAGCGCAACACTCTTTTTATCAATGGCTTCGAGACGGCAGCAGCCGCACGAGCATTGATTTGGTTTGGTGCGAAAAGCCGGGCCACAACCATTCGCATCATCATTTGGTACTCAACGCCAACGCACAGGCTCAGGCTCAAGCACTTGTGACAAGACAAACGCCCTCGACAGAATTTTTTAACGCGGTTTCAACCATTGAGATTCGGGAATTGACTCCCGAAACGTTAGGGGCCTTTATGGCAATGTATGAGCACAAAACCACGATGCTTGCAACGCTCTACGGGTTAAATGCGTTTGATCAGCCGGCTGTGGAATACGGCAAGCGCCTTTGCCGCGAACTTGAATCTCAATTGGGTCAATAGCACTTGAGGAAAATGCAAATGAGGCGGGCTTTAATTGTAAAAACGACCTCAATGGGTGATGTCATTCATGCGTTGCCTGCCGTGGCAGACTTGGCTCGTGCTCAGCCTGATTTAAGTATTGACTGGGTTGTCGAAAAAAGTTTTTCAGATATTCCTCGTTTGAGCCGCTATGTCAGTGAGGTTCATGAAGTCGCTGTCAGACAGTGGCGCAAAAATGTTTTCAGCCGCCAAACTTGGGAAGCGGTAGGGCGCACCCGTGCAGCTTTGGAAAGCGCACATTATGAGCGTGTAGTCGATCTTCAGGGCCTTTTAAAGAGTGCTGTCATCGGTAAATGGGCGAAATCTTTTTTGTTGGGTTATGACAAGGACAGTATTAAAGAGTCTTGGGCGAGCCGCTTTTATGATCGCACCTATGCGGTCTCTAAAAGTCTCAGTGCCGTGACACGCTGTAGGATGCTCATGGCTTACGCCTTTGACTATGACTATCGGCAATATCCTTTGGATTTCGGTCTGTCAGTTGTTAACGAACCAGCGGGCGAGCAGCCGTACGCAGTTTTTTTACTCAATACGAGCCGAGAAACCAAATTATGGTCTGAGGCCAAGTGGATTGAGTTAGCTAAAGATGCTCATCGGGCCGGCTTTGATGTGCATCTTTTATGGGGGGCGCCCGCCGAAGAAGAGCGAGTCAGACGAGTGGCTTCTCAAGCGGGCAGTTTTTGCCGAGTCATGCCCCGTATGTCGATTAAAGATTGTGCGCTTGAAATGCAAAAATCGACCTTTGTGGTTGGAGTGGATACGGGATTAACTCACCTGGCAGCCGCAACGGCTAAACCCACTGTCGGTCTTTTTTTGGACTACCCCGTTGAACTTGTGGGTCTGACCGGAGTCCGTGTGCAAAGCCTGGGCGGGGTTGGTGCAGATCCTTCGGTCGACGAAGTACAATCCGCATTAAGACAATTGGGTATAAAGAGTCAAGCTTAATGAATATTTCTCCGAGAAGTTATCGTTATCTGGTTCCGGTGTTACTGCCGTTGGCTGCGCTTTATCTTTTATGGCGAGCCAGAAAACAGCCTTCATACTTAAAAAATTGGGGAGAACGATTTGCCTGGTCAGAGTTTCCCCACCCCAGACAGTCGCATCCGGTCATTTGGATTCACGCAGTAAGCGTCGGTGAAACCAATGCGACGCGTCCGTTGGTGCAGGCAATTCTTAAACGCTGGCCTCAGTGCGATATCTTATTGACTCATATGACGCCGACCGGACGAGAAGCCGGACAAAAGATCGTGCAGTTGGCGCCCGATCGTATTCGGCAGTGCTTTTTGCCCTACGACGCGGTGTACGCAGTCAGAAAATTTTTAAAGCAAACTCAACCCGTTTTAGGTCTTTTAATGGAGACCGAAGTTTGGCCGACCGTTCTTGAAGAGGCACGCTCTCAAGGCATTCCGATGGTGCTCGTTAACGGCCGTTTATCAGAAAAATCCTTTAATCAAGCCATGCGTGTGCCCGATCTGATGAAAAAAGCCATGGGGCGCTTTAGCGCAGTTTGCGCACAGGCCGACAGTGACGCACAGAGATTTTTAAACTTGGGCACGGTTGAACCCGTTATCACGGGATCGCTTAAATTTGATATCCAGGCACCGAAATCTTCTTTGATAATGGCGTCTGAATGGAAAAAGGTTCTGCCTTATCCGGTCGTTTTATTTGCCAGTACTCGTGACGGGGAAGAAGCGCAGATTGTTGAAGCGCTGAAAAAATCCATGCGCTCCGATGTCATCTATTTACTTGTGCCTCGTCACCCTCAGCGCTTTGCTGAAGTGGAGTCTTTGCTGAAAGACTCAGCTATTGCTTATCAAAAGCGCTCTGAATTAAAAAGTCCCTCTGACATTCAAAATACAACGCGAGTGATTTTGGGTGATTCAATGGGTGAGATGTTCTTTTATTGTGCGTTAGCCGATATCACGCTCATGGGCGGAAGCTTTAAGCCTTTCGGTTGTCAAAATGTGATTGAGCCGGCGAGCGTCGGTGTGCCGGTTATCGTTGGACCGAGTACTTTTAATTTTTCTATGGTTGTGGAAAAGGGTGTACAGATAGGGGCGATCACTCAGGTTGATAGTGTGCAGTCAGCTCTTCATTTGGCTCATGAGTGGCTGGATAATCCTCAATGGCTTTTGGAGCTTAAACAAAAAGCGCTTACTTTTTCTCAGACTTATGTTGGTGCAACGGCTCGCACCATGAAGGTATTGGAGAACTTTTTTGATGAAACGAATTCCTAATATTGTGACGATTGCCGGAGTGGACCCCTCGGGTGGCGCCGGTGTGCTGGCAGACATTAAAACCATAGGAGCGCTCGGTGGTTATGGGTGCAGCGTAATCGCAGCGCTTACGGCACAAAACACCTGTGCCGTAACAGGTGTTTATCCGGTACCGGCTCATTTTGTGCGGGATCAGTTAAAGACGCTTTTTGAAGATGTTGAGATTGATGCTGTAAAGATCGGTATGTTGTCAGACGAAGCGGTGATTGATGAAGTCGCTGCGGCACTGCAAAAGTATGCCCCTCGTTTTGTAGTTTTGGATCCGGTTATGGTCGCTAAAAGCGGAGACAGACTTTTGCCTGAAAACTGTGTTCAGGCGCTTAAGCAAAAACTTTTGCCTTTGGCTACGGTGTTAACGCCTAATTTGCCGGAAGCGGCAGCACTTGTCGGAACTGAAGAAATTCAAGAGGCCGGTCAAATGCAGGCTTTGGCCGACAAGCTTTTACCCTTCATGAAAAAGGGAAGCTGGCTTTTATTAAAGGGTGGGCATTTAAAGGGGACTGAGGTGCCCGATTGGCTCACTAACGGTACTGAAACCCATGTCTTCAATGCAGTACGCATTGAAACAAAAAATACGCACGGCACGGGTTGTACGTTATCTTCTGCGATTGCAACGCTTTTACCTCAGTGTGATAGTGTGGCAGAAGCTGTAGAAAAGGCTAAGAAGTATCTTTGGGATGCTATTCAGTATTCGGGGGAGCTTGCTGTGGGACACGGTCATGGCCCGGTTCATCATTTTTATCGGCAGTTCCATAATTAATTGATTTAAAAGGAAACTCTGAAATAATTTAAAAAAATGTGAAAATTGGGGTTGCATTTCAGAAAACGTGTCTGTATGATTGCACTTCTCTGGCGGGTTAGCTCAGTCGGTTAGAGCAGAGGAATCATAATCCTTGTGTCCGGGGTTCGAGTCCCTGACTCGCCACCAGAATTCAAAAAGCCCAGGTGCTAAAACACCTGGGTTTTCTCGTTTCAGGATGCCCGCAAACTACTGAATAACAAAATCACCAACTGTTGTTCAGTACAATCTATGAGAGTTTTAGGAAGAAATTGAAATGCCAAAGGTTCCTGTTATTCAAGATACTCAGATGGGAAATATTGTTATTTATCGTGATGAGAACGATAAAGTTCAAATACATGCGCTTTTTCAGGATGAGACTCTTTGGCTAACTCAGAAGCTAATGGCCGAGCTTTTTGAATGTAGTTCGGATAATATAGGTGTTCATTTAAAAAATATTTTTGCAGAGAAAGAATTGAATGAAGAGGCAACTACCGAAGATTTCTCGGTAGTTCGTCAGGAAGGATCACGAACAGTTAGCCGGAAGGTGAAGCATTACAATTTGGATGCAATTATCGCAGTAGGATATAGAGTGAATAGCAAGCGTGCTACAGCCTTTCGTCAGTGGGCCACTCGGGTTTTACGCGAATACATAGTTAAAGGTTTTGCTCTGGACGACGAACGTCTGAAAAATCCGGATTATTTTCTTGGAAAAGATTATTTTGACGAAATGCTTGAGCGGATTCGGGATATCCGTTCAAGTGAACGCCGGTTTTACCAGAAAATCACCGATATTTATGCTCAGTGTTCCGTTGACTACGATAGAAACTCCGAGCTAACACGTCAATTTTTTGCCACGGTTCAAAACAAATTGCACTGGGCAATTTCGAAACAAACAGCGGCAGAAATTATTTGCTCGCGGGCAAATCATAAGAAACCCAATATGGGTTTGATGACATGGAAACACGCACCAGACGGCAGAATCTATCAGTCTGATGTTCTTGTAGCTAAGAATTATTTAGACGAAACGGAGATGAGCAGACTTAACCGCATTGTCGGAATGTATCTTGATTATGCTGAAAATCAGGCACAAAAACGCATTGCAATGACAATGTCAGATTGGATTAAACGATTAGATGCTTTTCTTGAATTTAACGAAGAAGAGATACTGACCGATCCGAGCGGGAAAGTCAGCAGAGCTTTAGCAAACGCCTTTGCTATTGGCGAATATCAGCTATTTCGACAAGGTCAGCTTAAAAATTACCGGTCAGACTTCGATCTTTATGTCCTGGAGAACAAAACAAAGAAGCTAAAAAGCTGAAAAAACATAACTTAGTTATTGCGAAACTGAAGATGCAACTTTAGAAGTCCTCTTAAAGCCAGAGAGTTTCTATCAGAAACTCTCACTCATTGATAACAATTGGGTCACGAAAGCCGCATATAAAGAAGCGGATAGGCGTTGCCCTGTTCATCCAAGTCGGTGCGCTTATAGGTTTTAAAACCCATATGTTCGTAAAAACCTACAGCCTGAGGATTTTGCTCATTTACAGTGACCTCATTGGTTTGATCAGCCTCTACTGCATGCATCAGCAGTTTTTTGCCGATCCCTTTGCCTCTGCAGTTCGGTTCAACAAAAAGCATTTCAATTCGTTTATCAGCCGTACCGATGAATCCGAGTAAGGTACCTGTTTCATCTTTTGCGACTGTTAATGACGGGACATGACGAAAAGCATCGGGAACATAGAGTTTGATTTTGTTGATTTCAGCCTCTGACAAAAAGTCATGTGTTGCACGCACGCTTCTTTCCCAAAGTTCGGTCAGTGAAGAAATTAGGTCTTCAGAGCGATCGGTGATAACGGATAATTGCATTGTTTTTTTCCAAAAAATGTGCGATTTAATTTTCAGTTTGAGCTGATTCTAACGAGTAACCGCTTTGCCTCACAAGTACTTTGTCTTGATTGACATTGGTTCCTTGAGTTGTGAGCATGTCCCCGGCAATCGCACTATTGATGCCGGCTCTTAAGGCCAAACGCGTAGTCTCTTCACATAGTCGCCTTCTGCCTCCGGCAAAGCGAAGATAGGCTTTGGGGTTGGCAAATCGGAACATCGCAATCGTTCGAAGAATTTCTTCTTCTGAAATACGTTCGATATTTTCCAGCGGTGTTCCGGGAATCGGCTCCAGAATGTTAATCGGAATTGAGGGAACGTCGAGCCTTCGAACCGCTATTGCTAATTGTGCTCTGGCTCTCCGACTCTCACCCATGCCGATGATGCCTCCGGAGCAAATCTCTAAGCCGGCACTTCTCGCAGCCAGCAGACTTTTCACCTTATCTTCAAAAGTATGAGAAGAGCACACCGACGGGAAAAAGCTCTCTGCGGCTTCCAAATTACAGTGACAACGAGTCACTCCGGCCTGCGCTAATTCGAGAAATTCTTTTTCTGTGAGTAGCCCCGCAGAAATGCAGATTTCGAGCGTCGTTTCTTTTTTCAGTTCTCTGACAATCCGGGCAGTTTCACGAACTTCTCTGGCAGAGAGTTTTCGGCCGCTTGTGACAAGCGAAAACCGCGAGGCTCCGGCTTGTTGTGCAGCTTTTGCACATTCAATAACGGTTGAACTATCCAGCAGGGGATAAATATCGCAATGAGCACTGTAATGGCGAGACTGTGCACACCAGCGGCAATTCTCGGAACACTTGCCGCTTTTAGCATTAACAATCGCACAGAAATTAAAGACTCGACTGGCTTTCCGAACAGTAATCTCGTGGGCGGCTTCGATGAGTTCACTCAGAGGGTATTGGGCAATGCTTAAAAGAGTTTCTTCATCAAAGACCTCATCATTGAGCGCCCGAGATTTAAAAAAATCTAAGTTTTCCACGTTATGGCCAATTTTTGTTAAAGGGATATCGGTAGGGAGTCAATATTAGCAATTTAAAAAAGCCCCCGAAGGAAATACCCTCGGAGGCTCAATCTCATGTCGTCAGAAGAGATTAAAACTACTTGCTTTCACCCGGAACGATGAAAATAGGCATTCTGCAGGATGCAACCATCGCGCGCGTGGAGCTGCCGAATACGAGCGAGCTGATACGGCCTTTGCCGTGAGAGCCCATCACGACCATGTTGAGGTTTTCATCGGCATATTTTGTTAGGGTCGTTTGCAGTGAACCGCGTAATTCAACGACCTTCGCTTCGAGCCCTGCAGCCTTAAGTTGTGCTAATGGGGACTCAATTGCGCCCATGAATTCTTCTTTTTCGTATTTAGGCAGCAGCTTGTCGATTTCAAGTACGCCCTTATCGAGAAATTCTCTCGGAACCGTTTCTTCGGAAGCATGAACGTAGATCACTTCAAAGGTGGCATTCTTGCCGAAAATCCCTTTATTTTGAATGGCAAATTTTGTGCAGAGGTCTCCGAACCCTGAGCCGTCTACAGCGATGCCGATGCGCAGGTTTTCGTCTCTTGGCGTGTAGTGTTCACGGCAAACCAAGACCGGGCATGCAGCACGGGCAATCGTACCTAATGAAACAGAGCCCAAATAAAGGTTCTTTAAAGCACTCAAACCGCGGGCACCCATAACGATCAAATCCGCACCGATTTCGCGCGAATAATCAGCAATCACTTTGGCAGGGTGACCGATCTTGCTGGTCTTGATGACATTTTCGGGCAACGTCGCGATATCTTCAGCCATGTCTTCAAAAACGGCCTTGATCTTGTCATCGTAGTACCAGGACTGAATATCGAAGTCACCTTCTTCGGTCGGGTGTTCAATGTAAGGTCTCTGAACATAGAGCAACTCAATCTGCGGTTTTTCAGATTCAAGCCATTCTTTTCTGCTGTTGACAAAACGAATCGCTTCGCGGCAGTCCGCACCACCATCAATAGGAATTAATACACGCATAGGATACTCCGTTTCTGAGTGATAAAAACCCTTTAAACTCAACTAGTTAATAAACTTTATTGAGCTTTTTCTTCTTAATTTTCAGTGTACGCTTATTCCGTAGAAACGATTAAGGGTTTACGCTAATCTTTGATTAAAGGCAAAAGAAAGCCCGGATGAAGTTACCCGGGCTGACTCTTAAGAGTTTTGAAGTTCTATCAGACGTTCGGAACGACCAAAATCGGCAGGTTGGTGGCAGCAATCATTGCGCGGGTGGCGCTGCCGAAAACAAGCGACCGCAAGGCGCCTTTGCCGTGTGTTCCCATAACCATGACGTCTAAATGCTCGTCGGCATATTTCGGAAGAACGTATTCGGGGTCGCCGATGAGTTTAACTGCCTTAACGGGGACGCCTGCCACATCAAATTTTTCAACCGGGGTTTTGACCGAGGCTTCAAATTCCAGCCCCTGAATTTCTTCCCAAGTCATCTGCGGAGGAACCGGTCCTTCGTTGACAAAGTCAGGAGCGTACAGCGGATCGTCCGGGACAACGTTGATGATTTCAAAGGTTGCATCAGCACCAAAGAACTGACGATGAGCAATCAGATAGTCAGCGCACTTCGGACCAAAGGGAGAGTCGTCAACGGAAAGCCCAACGTGCAAACCTGAAGGTTTTACCTCAGTTGTTTGGCGGAAAACCAAAACCGGGCATTTGGAAGAGGCAATGGTTGCTAGTGACACAGAGCCCAAGTAGAGGTTTTGCATGGCGCTCAGTCCCCGAGCCCCCATCACGATCAAATCGGCCTTCTGTTCATTGGCGTACTCAGGAATAAGCTGCGCCGGATGTCCAACAAGAGAAGTTTTTTTCACCTCGGCCGGAATAGCTTCAATTTCCTGGCGCATACCGGACCAAACCGCTTTGGAAGTGGCTTCGTAGTAGGCCGTCAGGTTAAATTCACCTTGTTCGGTGACGCGGTCAACAATCGGCTTTTGAACATAAACCAATTCAATCTCGGGTTTGTCGTGTTCAAACCAATCTTTTTTAGAGGCAATGAATTTAATCGCTTCACGGCAATCTCTGCCGCCGTCAACAGGAACTATCACACGCATAAATCGATTCTCCATGTTGTTTTATGAATAACTGAGGGAAGCAAAAATTCTTAAAATTCAACAAGTTGTAGAGTAGGAAAATTTGCCTGTCTTCCTAATTCCAGTGTACTCCGATATTGCCCCGTACGAGCACTTTTTTTCGTGTCTCGCCAATAGCGTCTTTTTAGCTTAAATCGAAGAAAAAGCCTTGAAAATCAGTCTGAAAAGCGATTTTGTTAGGACTATAATTGAAACTTTCTTTGACTTATGACAAGCGAATAATTATGCAAGATTTGTCCCAGATCATTGCCCAGGCGCAAAGTGCCTTTGCCGAAGCAGCAACGCCGGCAGCACTGGAAGATGCTAAGGCTAAATTTTTAGGGAAAACCGGTTCGATTACGGTTTTGATGAAGGGTCTCTCAAAACTCACGCCTGAAGAAAAGCGTGAGATGGGACAAGCTTTGGGTGCTGCCAAGCGTGCGGTTGAAAAGGCGCTGGAATCCCGCCGTGAAGAATTGGCCAATGAAAAGCTGGAAGCCCGTCTGGCAGCCGAGGCGCTTGATGTCACTTTGCCCGGCCGCAAGTATCCTCAGGGCGGCGTGCATCCTGTCATCATGACGCAGATGCGTATTGAAGAAATTTTCCGATCTATCGGCTTTGATGTGGCCGATGGTCCTGAAATTGAAACCGACTGGTACTCGTTTACGGCCTTAAATAATCCGCCCAACCACCCTGCCCGCTCCATGCAGGACACTTTCTACGTGGATATGAAGGATGAAACGGGTAAGCTCTTGCCTTTGCGTCCGCATACTTCTCCCATGCAGGTTCGCTATGCCCGCACGCATACGCCGCCGATTAAGGTTTTGGCCCCGGGCCGCACCTATCGTGTTGACAGTGACGCTACGCACTCACCGATGTTCCACCAGGTTGAAGGCCTCTGGATTGATACCGATGTAAGTTTTTCGGATTTAAAGGGTGTGTACACAGACTTTTTGCGTCAATTCTTTGAAACGGATCAGCTGAAAGTGCGTTTCCGTCCGAGCTACTTCCCGTTCACGGAACCCTCTGTGGAAGTGGACATGATGTTTACGAGCGGACCGAAGAAGGGACGTTGGCTTGAAATTTCGGGCGCCGGTGAAGTGCACCCCAATGTTGTTCGTAACTATGGTCTGGACCCTGAACGCTATATCGGTTTTGCATTCGGTTCCGGCTTGGAGCGCCTGACGATGTTGCGCTACGGGATTGATGATTTGCGTCTTTTCTTTGAGGGCGATCTTCGTTTCCTCAAGCAATTCAATCGTTAATGGCTAAACAATTTTTAAAGAGAAAACAAGATGTTATTTTCTGAAAGCTGGTTACGTTCCTATATTAATCCGGATCTGACAACAGATGAGTTGTGTGAAGCCATGACGATGGCAGGACTTGAAGTCGAAGAAGTGAGTTCTGTGGCTCCGGCATTTTCCGGCGTAGTTGTGGCTCGTGTGCTCTCAGTGCGCGATCATGAAAACTCTGACCACTTGCACATTTGCCAAGTCGATGTCGGCGATGGCGGAGAACCTTTGCAGATCGTTTGCGGTGCACCCAACGTGCGTGAGGGCATTTTGGTGCCGTGCGCAAAGATCGGTGCTGTTTTGCCCGGCAACTTTACCATTAAAAAAGCCAAGATGCGCGGTGAAGTGTCAATGGGTATGCTTTGCTCTGCCCGCGAATTGGGGATCACAGAAGACCATACGGGTCTTTGGATTTTGCCCGAAGGTTTGACCGTCGGTGAAGATATCCGCAAGGCCTGTCACCTTGACGATAAAAAGATCGAAATCAAGCTCACACCGAACCGCGGTGACGCGCTCTCCCTAATCGGTGTGGCGCGTGACCTGCACGCGATTACGGGTGCGCCTCTCACGTTGCCTGAAATGCCTGAAGTGCCCGCTAATTCCGACACAAAGATCGAAATCAAGATTGAAGCGCCGGACTTGTGCGGCCGCTACACGACGCGCCGTATCGATAATCTCAACATCCATGCCCCGACTCCGCAATGGATGAAAGATCGCTTGGAAAGAAGCGGTCAGCGCAGTATTTCTGCTCTCGTGGATATCTCCAACTATGTGATGCTCGAGACGGGTGTTCCGACGCACTTTAGCGATGCTCAAAAGATTGTGGGCGGCGCCTATACCGTTCGCTGGGGTAAAGAAGGCGAAAAGATTGAACTCTTAAACGGTCAGACTGTGGAAGTTGATGCCGAGCTGGGCGTGATCTGTGACGCTGAAGGTCCCAAGGTCTTAGCCGGCATCATGGGCGGTGAAGATACGAAGGTGACCGAGGAGACGACCTGTATTTCCATAGAGTCGGCCTTCTGGCATCAAAAGGCCATTCAGGGCCGCTGCCGAAGACTCAATTTCTCAACCGATGCCGCCTACCGTTATGAACGTGGGGTGGATTTCGGTCAGACCGAACGGGTGCTTAACTACATCACGCGTTTAGTGACTGAAATTTGCGGAACTGAAACGACCGCTATCGGCCCTGTGATTGATGCGGTGACCGTTTTGCCTGAACGTCATGAAGTCACTATGCGAGCCGATCGTGCACGTAAAGTGATCGGTATGGATATCGATACTGCCACGATGGCCGAATGCTTTAAGCGCCTGGGTTTTGAATTTACGTTAAAGGATGAAGTCTTTAGCGTAAAGGCACCGACCTATCGTTTTGACATCGAAATCGAAGAAGATTTGATTGAAGAAGTGGCCCGTTTGGTGGGTTACGAAAAGCTGCCTGATGTGCCGCCCAAGGCTCGCGCCTATATGCATTCCCGTCCCGAAGCAATGCGCAGTGTTCATAGCCTTCGCTTAAATCTGGCTGACTTGGGTTATCAGGAACTGATTAATTTCAGCTTTGTTCCCCGCGAATGGGAAAAAGACTTTGCGGGCAACGACAATCCGATCGAGCTTTTAAATCCGATTGCCAGCCAATTGTCCGTGATGCGTACGCAAATGATTGGCGGCCTTGTGGATATCCTCAAATATAACCTCAACCGTAAGATTACGAGCGCCAAACTCTTCGAAGTGGGCCGTATCTTCCGCCGTGATGACTCGGTTGAAACAACAGAGCACTCCGTAAAGGGGGTTGATCAGCCGGTGCGTATCGCTGGGCTTCTCTACGGAGACGCGATGGGTGAACAATGGTCAGTGCCTGCCCGCTTGGCTGACTTCTTTGACGCCAAGGGAGATGTTGAACGCTTGATTGCTCCGATTGAAGCGACGTTTGTCGCAAAGAGCTATCCGGCGCTTCACCCGGGACGCAGCGCTGCGATTTTGTTAAACGGCCACGAGATCGGTTTTGTAGGCGAACTGCATCCGAAGCTGCAGCAAAAGTACGGTTTGCCTCATGCGCCGATCGTATTTGAAGTCGATGTGGCTTCTATTTTGCGTAAAGATGTGCCGTGGCACACGCCTGTGAGCAAATTCCAGCCGATTACGCGTGATATCAGCGTCGTGGTGCCGCATGGCGTGACCTATGAAGCTTTGCAAAAGGCAGTTGCTCAGGCTGCCCAAAATGATAAGCGTTTGACGGGCTTTGTTTCGCTCGAACTTTTTGACCTTTATCACAAGGCAGCAGAAGGAGATAAGCCCGCTGAAGTCAGCATGGCATTTCGCATGACCGTGCAGCCCGAAGATGAAAACTATTCGGGTGAAGATGCAGAAAATGCTTTGCAGGCAGTCGTTGAAACTTTAGCTTCTCAGGGAGCGGTGCTGCGTCAGTAGTACTTAGCCGAACTTGAACGCTTAATTGCCCGGGGCCTTTTGAAAAAGAGGCCCCGAGTTGTCCCAAGGCATAAAAACAGTAGAAAAATCAAAGGAAAATCATTTCTTTGGTACAATGCACGCATTATAAAAATCAAGAACGAAGAGAGAATAAGATGGAAACGAAAACCATGACGAAGGCAGATCTGGTGGAGATGCTTTTTAACCGTATGGGGATGAATAAACGCGACGCCAAGGATATGGTCGATGCCTTTTTCGATGAAATCCGCGCTGCGCTTGAAGACGGCCGCACGGTAAAGCTCTCGGGATTCGGCAACTTCCAATTGCGCGATAAGGCCCAGCGTCCGGGACGCAATCCCAAAACAGGCGAAGAAATCGCTATTACGGCTCGCCGCGTGGTGACTTTCCATGCCAGTCAGAAACTGAAGGAAGCGGTCGCCAAGACTCACCCCTCCATGCGCGAAAACAACAACCTTTAATGCTTCGGGAGGACCATTATGGCTTCTGAAGAACCGGTACGCATGCTCGAGTCCGACAAGGACTTTGAGCTGACCGAATTGGACGCCCCGGAAGAGGAACTTCTGGGACGGTATTTGCCGATTGGCGACGTGGCGAAATCCATCGGTGTCAATCCTTCCGTTTTGCGTTTCTGGGAGCAGGAATTTCCGCAGTTGCGCCCGACCAAACGGGGTAATCGCCGTTACTACTGTTCGGAAGACGTGGCTTTGATTCGCACCATTCAGCATTTGCTCTATGAAGAGCATTACACGATTTTAGGGGCGAGAAATAAAATCCACGAGCTGCAGGTCCAAAATAAAGTCAAGGGCATCCTGGATGAGAAAGCCAGTGCACCTTTGCAGATTAAGCCCAAGGAACCGGCAATTGACTTGCAGGCAACACTTGACGAATTAAAGGCGATTCGCGCCATCCTGAGTTCACCCGCCCTGGAGGAGTCCCTTCGCCGGGAGAGGCAGGCCAAAGAGAAAGCCGAACGTGACGCGGTAGAAAATTTCACTTTGGTATCGGAAGATTTAAACGAACTCCTGGCGAAAGAAGCTGAAGAAGAGGCAAAACGCTCTGAGCTTGAGGATGAGTCTGAAGCTCAGGAAGAAGTCACGGCGCCTCATTCATACGACTTGGGGGCAATCGGTGTGGATAGCGAAGACTTTCTGCAGCCCAGCCCCAAGATCGGTGATATGAAAATTTCTTCAGAGAAAAAAGAAGAAGCTCCTCAGAAAGAGGAGGCGGCCTCAAAGCCTAAAGTTGATACTTCTCATTTGGTTGTGCCGCCGCTGCCCGGAGAACGACAGGGCTTTACGGTGGGGATGAAAGTGCCTAAGAATCACGAACAGTCTCTGATTTACGGTTCTCCCATGATGTGGAAGAAAAAATAATTCGGGACCTGTCTTGAGGCGTTTGCTAAAAACAATGGGATTGTGTAATATTCCCATCCTTACGTCGGGGCGTAGCGCAGCCTGGTAGCGCACTTGCATGGGGTGCAAGGGGTCGCGAGTTCGAATCCCGCCGCCCCGACCATTGAATCAAAGAAGAGAGATCGTTTTACCGGTCTCCTTTTTGTTTTCTGAAAGGCGAAAATGCCTTATGCTCAGACGTTCAAATAACAGTATCTGAGCTATTTGAGATTTTTTTGAAATGACATCAGCCAAGATGACTTCAAAGAAAGATTTCCTGCAAATCAGATAGAAAATCCCAACCCTTATCTGAGGCCACAATCCGATTAAGAGGTTTTGGCATTAATCCCAAAGATTGAGCTTCCGAAATTTGTTTTTCAATATCTTCAATATGTAAATTCGTACGCTCGCTCAGCAACTCCAAGGGCACTCCTTTTCGCAAACGAAGCACATTGAGCATGAATTCGAAAGGCTGATCTTCTATTTCAACCACTCGTTTGTGTGCGACGGCTGAATTCTCTAAAGCGTGTTTAATAAAACTCTCCGGCTGCATATATCGCGCTTCGCGCAGGATTGTCCCGTCAGGCAGTGAGACTTTACTGTGAGCGCCTGCGCCGCATGCAAGGTAATCTCCGAACTGCCAGTAATTGAGGTTGTGGCGGCACTTCAGTCCCGGTTTGGCGTAGCCCGAGACTTCATAGTGTTCAAAGCCTGCGCTTTCTAGCGTATTGCTCACGAGATCCTGCATCTGATAAACCGTATCGGCCTCCGGCATTCCTTCCGGAACGTGTTTTGCAAAAACCGTGTTAGGTTCAAGAGTGAGCTGGTAGAAGGATAAATGGGTGCTTTCTGAGGCGATGGCCTCTGAGAGCTCAAATTCGAGCTCTGAGAGCGTTTGACCGGGTAGGGCAAGCATCACATCCAAATTGAAGTTATCAAACGTTTCACGGGCGATTTGAATGGCTTGGCGGGCATCGGCGCGGTTGTGGATTCGTCCCAAGCGTTTTAAGAGCTCATCGTTAAAACTTTGGATCCCCATGGAGAGCCGATTAATACCGATTGATCGATAGGCTTTAAAGTGCACCGTATCGACTGTGCCCGGATTGGCTTCTAGGGTGATTTCAATGTCAGGAGCGAGCGAAAAATTTCTCTGAACAAAGTTTAAAAAGCGCTCGAGCTCATTTGGGGCAATAAGGGAGGGCGTACCGCCTCCGATGAAAATACTGATAAGTGAGCGCCCCTGAACGTATTGAAGGGAAGTTTTCAGGTCAGCAATCAGAGCGTCAATATAGGGGGCAGAAGGATCACAGGCTTGCGGCAGTGCGTGAGAGTTAAAGTCACAATAGGGACACTTTCTCACGCACCAGGGCCAGTGAACATAAAGCGAGAGCGGGATGTCTGCGCTTCTCATAGAGCCCAGCGTTTTTTCATCTCTTCGATCAGCTTGACCATGGCTTGCCCGCGATGGCTCACAGCATTTTTTTCTTCTGCCGTGAGTTCTGCTGCCGTTTTACCGATTTCAGGCAAAAGAAAATGCGGATCATAGCCAAAGCCGCCTTCTCCTCTCGGTGTATCAATCACTTCACCGTACCAGCGTCCTTCGGCAATAATGGGTTCCGGGTCATCGGCACTTCTCACGGCTACCAATACACAGGTGTAATGAGCGCCACGGTCGGCTGTCCCCTGAAGCTTTTGCACTAAAAGAGCATTATTTTTTTTGTCATCACCGGGCTCACCTGCAAAACGCGCAGAGTGCACGCCGGGCGCGCCTCCCAAAGCATTAACACAAATGCCGGAGTCGTCCGCAATGGCGGGAAGTCCCGTGAGTTTGGCTGCGTGACGCGCTTTTGTGAGACAATTTTCAAGAAAGGTCCCGTAGGGTTCTTCTGCAGCTGGAATGTTAAATTCGCCTTGAGGGTGCACTTCAACATTTAGCGGTGCCAAAAGGCGGTTGAATTCCCGGAGTTTCCCTTTATTGTTGCTGGCTAAAACAATTTTCATTTCAAAATTCCGTTAAGCCGTTAAGGCGGCTTTTTGCAATTCAATAATCTCAGCAATGGCAGCTTTTGCCAAAGCGGTCATTTGTCCCATTTCGTTTTCGCTAAAGGGATCGCCCTCTGCTGTGCCTTGAATTTCCACAAAACGTCCGTCGCTTGTCATTACGAAATTCATGTCGGTTTCACTGTGACTGTCTTCCGGGTAATCCAGGTCAACGACCGGTGTTCCATCAAAAATACCGGCACTTACTGCAGCCACCTGACCTTTAAGTGGATTTTCCTGAATCTGACCTTTATCAAGCATCGTTTGAACGGCAAGCGCTAAAGCGACCCAAGCGCCGGAAATAGAGGCGCAGCGCGTGCCGCCGTCAGCTTGAATCACGTCACAGTCGAGCTGAATCGTGAAGTTATCAATCTTTGTGCGGTCTACCACTGCGCGCAAAGCACGCCCAATTAAGCGCTGAATTTCCTGCGTTCTACCTGATTGTTTGCCTTTGGCAGCTTCTCGGTCGCAACGCGTGTGAGTGGCTCGAGGCAACAGACCATATTCTGCAGTCACCCAGCCCTCTGGACGGTCTTGTAAGAATTTTGGTTTCCCGTTAATGACGCTTGCCGTACAGATTACTTTGGTGTTGCCTACTTCCACTAGCACTGACCCCTCGGCGTGCATCGTATAGTGTGTAGTAAAGCGCACAGAGCGCATTTCGTCGGCACGACGGTGAGAAGGACGTTCAAACATTGTCTTTTATCCTCACAAAATTTTTTCAGAGTTCTTGTCACGTTTTTTTAGACGCGGTTCAAAAAGCATGGCGCCTCCCATGGCAGCTGTCCATGGACCCTTGACGTTATCTTGGGGGTGCCAGTGTTGGGCCGCATCCTCGCTTACGTAGAAGCCTTTGTCGGTTTGAGCAAATAATTTGTCACCCAAGCCATCGAGCGCCACAAACATACCTAATTCTTTGCTGATAAAGCGGGGATGCCAAAATTTACCTTCCTGACTAGAAACATAAATGCCTTTTTCGCAGGCAGCAAACAATTTTCCTTGGAAATGTAGCAGTGAGAAAAAATGTCCGCAGGCTTTTCCATCGTATTTGAGGCGCCAGCGAGAGCCCGAAGAGGCTTGGAAAATAGCGTCATTCGTGCAAGCATAAAGCATATTTTCGTAGCTTTCGATGTCAACGAATTCTGCGCCTTTGCGTTGGGGACTGACTAGGGTGAATTGAGCGGAGTCAGTAGGGGAGCTATAGATGCCAGAATCAGTCACTAGAAACAGTAACTCTCGATGAAAAGTTAAGCCCCGAAGTGCTCCGAGCGGATGGTTTTCATCCTCAAAAAAGATGGACCACGTTTGGCGAAAATCATGGCTGATTTCGACTCGGTTAAAGAGATAGTTAAGTCGAAAGGAAGCGTCCGGAGCGTCAATAACTAAAGGCATTCTTTTTTATTTCCAAAAATATTCGTGCAATTTTAAATCAAAGGCAGGATACAGGAAATTAACCATTGATTACACAAGCAAAGATTAATCAAAAGAACAAACTAAGAAGTCTGAATCGAGAAATTCTTGTGCGACATAACAAAAATACAATTTCTTTTATATATCAAGCAAATAGATTTTTCAAAAAGAACTTTTGCTTCTCTAGGTGTTGTTAAAAAGATACACTAACAAATGGAAAAACATTCTTTAATTTGACACGGGGGGGGGTATGTGGTAGGAAAATTCCAGACAGCAAAGCGAATGTCTTGAGAGATTTGCTTTCACTCTTACAAAAGAAAGATGTCTTTTTAAAGGAATATCTATTATGAAAAAGACTTTAGCTGCTGTCGCTGTTCTCGGCGCTTTTGCCGGCTCTGCTATCGCTGCCGACGTTACTCTTTATGGTCGTATCGATGAAGGTTTGCTCTATCAACGCGTTGACGCTGACCAACCTCATCAATCTGCCGATAACTCTTGGGGTCTTGAATCCGGCAACATGACGGGTTCCCGTTTCGGTATCAAGGGTTCTGAACAAATCTCTGAAGATTTGACGGTTTCTTTCACGTTGGAACAAGGCTTTAACCCCGATGACGGTTCTTTCGGTGACGATGACCGCATGTTCAACCGTGAAGCTAGCTTGCGCGTGACGACTGCCTATGGTGAATTGGGCTTTGGTCGTATGGGCCGTATCTTAAGTGATGCTGGTACGTACGGTCAACGTGGTCAATTCATCCTGGGCTCCAGCTGGGGTGGAATGACTGGTGGTACGGAAATTATCACGGATAAGACCTCCTCTCGTTTGGACAACATGATCACCTATAAGTCCCCGACATTTGGTGGTGTGACTGTTTATGCTCAGTATGCTGGTGGTGACACGGCTAAGGCTGGCAGTGAAGAAGAAAACACCTCCAAGACTGATCGTTACTATGGCTTAGTTGCTGTTGGTCAATGGGGCGCTTTGAGTGGTATGTTGGGTGTTGAACAAACCAACTATAAGTCTTACGTTGCCTCTCATTCTTCTGTAATCGGTGAAACTGCTGGCGGTGAAGCTGTTTACGGACCGAATGATCAAAAGACGTATGATGGTACGGACCCTGATGATTCCGTCGGCGTTGAAGCTTCTGTCGCTTACGATTTCGGTGTTGTCAAGACCTCTTTGACGGGTCGTTATTTCAAGGACGCAAACGACTTTAACACGATCGTTGATAGTGAATCCATCGGTAAGATCGATGGTTACGGTATCAAGGTCGCTGCTGCTGCTCCGGTCTTTGGCGGTAACCTCCAAGGTATGCTTGGTTACATGAGCGCTGAAACTGCCGATACGACCGCTACCAACGATAAGGAAGTTGATCGTTACACGGTTGCTGTGACATACGATTATCCGCTGAGCAAGCGTACCAAGTTGTACACGGCTGCCTCCTACACGAAGGATGACTTCAAGGATAACGTCGACAGCACGAAGGATCACAAGCCTAACAATACCGCCTTCATGTTCGGTATGGCTCACTACTTCTAATCTGAGAAGTCTTCTAATCTGAATTAGACAGTTTTCTACTACCTTCTGTCTGATTTAGACTTAGTTGTGAAGCGGGTTCAAGGAATTATTTCTTGGATCCGCTTTTTTGTTGTAAAAAAACAACTATGTAAATTCATGTTTAATTTTATTGAAATATGTAAGTAAATCATAGAATTAAGAGGTATTTTTTGGATTCATCAATAAGGGCACAACAAGTAGGTAAGAATCTCATTTGTTTGACTTAGTTCTTTAATGCGAGCAACAATGCAACTCAAGCAGAAAGTATTCTGCGTTTTCCTCTAGAGGAAAAACAATTTGTTTTTTCATATAAAAAGGTAGTAATTATGAAAAAGACTTTAGCTGCAGTCGCCGTGCTCGGCGCATTTGCCGGCTCCGCTTTCGCTGCCGACGTTACTCTTTATGGTCGTGTTGATGCTGGCTTGCTCTATCAACATCAAGATGCTGATATCCAAGGTCAAGACGCTGAAGACACATGGGGTCTTGAATCCGGCAATATGACGGGCTCTCGCTTCGGTATCATGGGTTCTGAACAAGTTACCGATGGTGTTACCGTTAGCTTCAAATTGGAAAACGGTTTCAAGTCCGACACGGGTAATCAGGGCAATAGCGACAAGATGTTCGATCGTGAAGCCAGCTTGCGCGTGACGACCGCCTACGGTGAAATCGGTGTTGGTCGTATGGGCCGTATCTTGAGTGATGCTGGTACATATGGTCAACGTGGTAACTTCATCATTGGTTCCAGCTGGGGTGGAATGACCGGTGGTACGGAACTTATTTCTGACAGAACCGATTCTCGTTTGGACAACATGATCACCTATAAGTCCCCGGAATTTGCTGGTGTGACCGTTTTGGCTCAATACGGTATGGGCGACCAAGGTGAAGAAAACACCTCTTCTACGGACCGCTACTATGGTATCGCTGCAGTCGGCCACTGGGGTGCTTTGAGCGCTATGTTGGGCTTTGAACAAACCAACTATCAATCCTACTTCGCCGAAACTGACAATGTTTGGGGTGAAATGGATAATGGCGAATGGGGCATTACGACAGCTGGCAAACCTGCTCACGGCGAAGATCAGGACGACTCGATCGGTGTTGAAGCTTCTGTGGCTTATGACTTTGGCTTCGTGAAGACGGCTATGACGGCTCGTTACTTCAAGGATGGTAACGACGTCAACCAAATCAACGACGCTTATGAAGACTATCTGGGTCGTATCGACGGTTATGGCGTGAAGTTGGCTGCTGCTGCTCCGGTTCTTGGCGGTACCGTTCAAGGTATGGTCGGCTACATGGATGCTGAAACCGCTGACGTGACGTTGGAAAACGACAAGGACTTCAAGCGCTACACCGTTGCTTTGACGTACGAGTATCCGTTGAGCAAGCGCACGAAGTTGTACACGGCTGCTTCTTACACGAAGGACGAGTACAAGGACAATATCGAAGACACGAAGGCTGAACCGACGAACACCGCCTTCATGTTCGGTATGGCTCACTACTTCTAATCTGATCGTATAAGTTTTTGACTTATTGATTAGTTAAAAGTTTGGCCTCGGTGGTTTTCCATCGAGGCCTTTGTATTATTTAAAACGGTCTAGTTCAGTTCCAAGCGTCCTAAACTCTTCTAGAAGAATCGTTTTAAATTCGAAACAACGAATTTATCGCTAACCAATTTCAACCTCTTCAAGTTCAAGGTTTTGTTGGAAATTGTGAAAGCTTCTTTTCAAAGGACTAAACAAAGGAATTCGTTTAAGTTGCTATACTTAACGACTTCCTTTGATTAACAACAATTTGTTTTCATTAAACAAATAACTTTTGTGCAACGGATGTAAACCGTGACCGCGAAAAAAATTTACCTTCGCAGCTTTGGCTGCCAAATGAACGAGTACGACTCTGAAAAAATTGTTGACCTGATGGTTGCAAATGGCTACGAGCATACCGAGAAAGTTGAGGATGCTGACCTCGTTGTTTTAAATACTTGCTCCATTCGTGAAAAGTCACAGGAAAAAGTATTTTCTGAATTGGGTCGTATTCGCGATACCAAACGAGAAGCGCACAAAGATGAGATGATGATCGCTGTGGGCGGGTGTGTCGCCAGTCAGGAAGGCAAAAAGATTTTGTCTCGCGCACCGTATGTCGATATCGTCTTTGGACCACAAACGCTTCACCGCTTGCCAGATATGGTGAAAAAGGTAGTCGAAACGCATAAACCGCAAGTCGATATTCGCTTCCCTGAAATTGAAAAGTTTGACCATCTGGCAGAGCCCCACGCACGAGGCGCTACCGCCTTCGTTTCCATTATGGAAGGCTGCAGTAAGTACTGCTCTTATTGTGTAGTGCCCTATACGCGAGGTGAGGAAATCTCTCGTCCGATGGCCGACGTCTTAATTGAAGTAGCTAAGTTAGCCGCGCAAGGCGTCAAAGAAGTGACGCTTTTAGGACAAAACGTTAATGCCTACAGAGGATTGACACCTGATGGGGATATCGCAGATTTTGCGATGCTTTTGGAATATGTAGCAGAAATTGATGGTATTGAACGCATCCGCTATACGACGTCTCACCCGAAAGAATTTACCCAGCGTCTAATTGATGCCTACGGCAAGATCGACAAGCTTGTCAATCATGTTCATTTGCCTGTTCAGTCAGGTTCTGATCGGATTTTGGCAGCGATGAAGCGCGGCTACACTGTGCTTGAATATAAGTCGATTATCAGACGCCTGAAGGCCGTGCGACCCGACATTTCAATTGCAACCGATATCATTGTGGGTTTCCCCGGTGAAACTGAAGAAGACTTTGAGGCAACACTCAAACTCATGGATGATGTGGGCTTTGATGCCAGTTTCTCCTTTGTCTATAGCCGCCGTCCGGGGACGCCAGCCGCTTACCTAAAAGACGATACACCGCAGGAAGTGAAATTAAAGCGACTGCAGATTCTTCAAGCAAAAAATGACGCGAAAGCTACAGAAATTGCTCAGTCAATGTTAGGCACTATTCAGCGTGTGCTCGTCATTGGTCCTTCTCGACGCGGACGCGGCATGATGGCTGCCCGAACAGACAACAATCGCATTGTGAATTTTGTGGGTGACGATACGTTGACCAACACAATGGTTAACGTCAAAATTACAGAAGTCAATCCCCATACCCTAGTGGGCGAGATGATTTAAGATAAATCTATGGCAGAAGAAAAATTTCTATCACTCAATTTAGATATCAGCAACACGGCCTTAGCGAGTCTTGTGGGGCCGATGGATGCTAATTTGCGCCAAATTGAGGTGATATTGGATGTGTCCATTTCCCGTCGAAATAATCAGTTTCGGATTGCAGGAGACGCAGAAAAAGCTCGAGATGCTTTAAATGCGTTGCAAACACTGGCACTTCGGGCTGAAAATTCAGCCGAGGAATTGACTACTGACGATGTGCAGCTTTTTTTTGTTGGAGAAAACGCTAAAAAGCTCGATGGTGATTCCCCCACAGCTCCCGTGCTTCATACGAAAAAACGAGAACTTCAGGGGCGTACACCCCGGCAAAATGACTACATCCAAGCGATTTTAGATAACGACATCGCCTTTGGTATTGGACCGGCTGGAACCGGTAAAACATATCTGGCGGTAGCGGCTGCAGTGGATGCATATGAACGAGATCGGGTTGAGCGTATCATTTTGACACGTCCTGCGGTGGAGGCAGGGGAGCGTTTGGGCTTTTTACCAGGGGATCTTTCTCAAAAAGTAGATCCTTATTTGCGGCCGCTCTACGATGCGCTTTTTGATTTGTTGGGTTTTGATAAAACTCAGCGGCTTTTAGAGCGCCAGACAATTGAAATTGCGCCTTTAGCCTATATGCGCGGCAGAACATTGAATAATGCTTTTGTCATTTTGGATGAAGCGCAAAATACGACGCCAGAGCAAATGAAAATGTTTTTAACGCGTATTGGGTTCGGTTCTAAAGCGGTGATCACGGGGGACGTGACGCAAATTGACCTCCCACGCGGCACAAGATCTGGGTTGGTTGAAGCTCAAAATGTACTCGCAGGAGTCAGAGGAATAGCGATGACTTACTTTACCGCGGCTGACGTTGTGCGCCATCCGCTTGTGGCCAGAATCGTTGAGGCGTACGCTAAAGCTGATGAAAGGCGTCATTTGGCTAAATTGGCTAAAGGGATCGAAGAATAAAAAATGTCGAAAAAGAAACTGCAGTTAAATGTTTTTGAACACGGGCACTTTAAGTTGCCTTCTGCCAAAAAGATGAAAAAGTGGGTGCGAGCCGCTATTGAAAGGCCAACGGAGCTTAACGTCATGTTTGTCGGTGAGCAGGAAGGCCGTGAAATGAATGCTCAATACCGTCATAAAGATTATGCGACCAATGTTTTGACATTCGATTATCAGCACGAGCCTGTGGCAGTTGCTGATTTAGTCATTTGTGTGCCCGTGTTGGTAAAAGAAGCCAAAGCTCAAAACAAATCTTTTGATGAGCACTTAGCACACTTACTCATTCATGGAACGCTTCATGCACACGGTTATGATCACATGGAATATGCAGAAGCAAATGTCATGGAAGATAAGGAGATTGGGGCACTATTAAAGTTGGGTTTTGATAATCCTTACGAAGATCGCATTTTGCTTAAAGGTAAAAAACTGAAACTGCACTTCAAGTAAACAAAGACTGCATTGAAGCCTAATGCATAAAAATCGTTTGGTGTTTGTTGCTTTAGCTCGTAAGCAGTTTAAGGTCAACCTTTGATCAATCATTGAGTCCGGGTTGAGCAAGTCAGACAAAAGACTGATAACATTAAACTTCTCGTTGTTATTTAAAACCAAAATTCATGAGTACTGAACCACCGCTTAAGGCGGGAACATCAAAACACCGCACTTTTTTTGAACGCCTCTCAGGCGTTTTCCACACGCCCACGCGTGAAGACTTCATTGATACGCTTCACGAAGCCAACGAACAAAAACTCATCGACGATTCCGCCCTTAAGATGATGGAAGGCGTGATGCAGTTCTCCAACCTTAGAGCCTGTGATCTGATGGTGCCTCGCTCACAGATGCAGGTGGTGGATTTAAGTGAGAGTAAAGACGTGTGGTTACCTCAGATGATTGAGGCCGGTCACTCTCGTTTTCCGGTTATTTTGGACGATGATCGAGACAATGTCATCGGTATTTTGCACGCAAAGACAATTCTACGTGTGTTGGTTGATCCGAATTTTAAGGCCCGTGATCATTTGCGAGCAGCAAAATTTATCCCAGAAAGCATGCCGCTCAATGATTTACTGCGTGACTTTAAACTTGAGCGCAATCACATGGCTATTGTGGTTGACGAGTTCGGCAGTGTTTCTGGCTTAATCACGATCGAAGATGTGCTGGAGCAAATTGTGGGTGAAATTGATGATGAATTTGACGACGTCAATGAAGACGCAGATAACATCCTCGAAGATCCCAAACATGGTTGTTGGCGCGTGAAGGCACTGACGGAAATCGAACAGTTCAATGAATTTTTCTCTACTGAAATCAACACCGATGAGGACTGCCATTGCGAAACAATCGGAGGCCTGATTGCTGACCGTCTTGAACACATGCCAAAGATCGGCGAAACCGTAGTGATCGAAGGATTTCGCTTTACGGTTTTGCGAGCTGACGAACGACAGGTACGGTTACTGAAAGTAGAAAAATTATCGGTGCAGGAACCGGTTAAAAAAGAAGAATAAAAGTGATGCTCTTATCTCCCAAACAAAAGTACTTTGCCTATCGGCTCATTTTGAGCTTGGCTAGCGGTATGGCGCTTTCCAGCTCCTTTGCGCCGGCCAATGAACCGCTTTTTGCACTCGCGGCGCTTATTGTGATTTTTTATCTTGTGGGCGCTACGCAGAAAATTTCTCACGTTGCTTTATGGTCATTGGCTTTTGGTTTTGGGTGGTTTGTAAGTGGTATCAATTGGGTCTACTACAGCATGTATCACTACGGTTACATGCCGCTTGAATGGACTTATGTGACAACAGCGGTCTTTTCTTTAGGACTAGCGCTTTTTCCCACGGCTGCTTTTACGCTCACCGCAAAACTCCTTGAAAAACCAGTTCTTCGAATGGCTTTAGGGCTGCCTGCGGCGTTTACGATTTTTGAGTGGCTTCGCGGTTGGGTTTTAACTGGGTTTCCATGGCTTAATCCCGCTTATGCGGTTGTGGATTGGCCCCTATCGGGCTTGGCACCATTGATCGGCAGTTTTGGTGTGCTTTTAGGCTTGAGTTGGATTGCAGGGCTTATTGCTGCAATTTGGACCTTAAAGGGCAAGTGGATTTACATTGCTTCTTGTGGCATCACAATATTTTCTATTTTGCTCTTAGCGCTCGGTGGCAAAGAAGCTCTCTGGAGTGAGCCCGCTGGAGAAGTTCAGGTGCGGCTTGTACAGCCTAATTTAGAGCCGAGGCTGTTGCAGCAATCAATGAGCGAGCGCTTTGATGAAATGTATTTCTATCTAGACAGTACTTCTGTAGAAAACGCGCAGCTTGACGCTGTGATTTTTCCCGAGTCTGCCTATCCGCTTGCCTGGCAGCAGTTTCCGCAATCTCAGCAAAAGCGGCTTTTGGATTGGGTCAAAAAAGAAAATAAATCGCTTTTGTTTAATGCTTTTTGGTTTGAGAATGACCGCTACAGCAATGCTGCCATTGCGTTAAATCCGCAAGGAGAACTTTCTTTATACCGCAAGCGCCACTTGGTGCCTTTCGGCGAATTTGTGCCCTGGGGATTTCGCTGGTTTATTGACTCCATGCGAATTCCGATGACGGATCTCTCGAGGGGACCGCAAGAGGAGTTGACGATGGAGTTTGCCGGTCACACGGCTGCGGTCAATCTTTGCTACGAAAATCTTTTCGGGGATGAGTGGCGCGAGGCTTGGGGAAAAGAGTCGCCCGAATGGCTTATTAATCTATCTAATCTGAAGTGGTTTGGGCCTGTTAAGGCTGCAAGTCAGCACCTTCAGATTTCTCAGATGCGTGCGCTTGAAACCGCGCGTCCCCTTTTAAGTGTGACCAATAGCGGCGCGACAGCCTTAATTGATGCGCAGGGCAAAATTGTCCAAAAGCTCGACACCGATATCGATGCGGTGATGGATGTGACGGTCACGACCATGAAGGGTGAGGCGACTCCCTATGTGCGTTTCGGAGATTGGCCGGCAGTTATTTTTGCAATTTTGATGATTCTAGGTGCTTTTATAGGGGCGTTTGCCGAAAAGCGCTTTCAAAAGGACTAAAATTAAACAATTTTCGGGGCATCTTTTCCCCTTAACCGTTTTCTCAATTTTTGGATTGAACCGATGATTACATTTCAGGAAGTCATCCTGCGTTTGCAGCAATATTGGAATCAACAAGGCTGTGCGCTTTTGCAGCCGATTGATATGGAAGTAGGGGCAGGAACCTCGCATACGGCGACGTTCTTGCGTGCATTGGGTCCTGAGCCCTGGCGTGCGGCTTATGTGCAGCCTTCCCGCCGTCCGAAAGATGCCCGTTATGGCGAAAATCCCAACCGTTTACACCAACACCATCAATTCCAAGTGGTGCTTAAGCCCGCTCCCACCAATATCGTAGATTTGTATCTGGGCAGCCTTCGTGCTTTGGGCATTGATACCGAAGTGAACGATATTCGCTTTGTAGAAGATAACTGGGAAAACCCGACTTTGGGTGCCTGGGGTCTGGGTTGGGAAATCTGGATGAACGGCATGGAAGTCACTCAATTTACGTACTTCCAGCAAGTGGGTGGCTTGGAATGCAAACCCATTACCGGGGAAATCACCTACGGTTTGGAACGTCTAACAATGTATCTGCAAAACTGCGATAACGTCTTTGACCTGGTGTACACGAATTGGCAAGACGCTGACGGCTCCACGCGTACGCTCACCTACGGTGATGTTTTCCATCAAAACGAGGTAGAACAAAGCCACTATAACTTCGAAGCTAGCGATCCCGAAAAGCTCTTGCATCAATTCAATTACTTTGAGGGTGAGGCAAAACGTCTGATGGATTTAAATTTGGCGCTGCCTGCCTATGAAATGGTATTGAAGGCCGGCCACACCTTTAACTTACTCGATGCTCGAGGCGCAATCAGTGTGACGGAACGTGCGGCCTACATTGCCCGCATCCGTACGATCAGCCGTGCGGTGGCTCAGAGCTACTACGATGCCCGCGAACGTTTGGGCTTTCCTATGTTGAAAAAGAATTCCTAAGAGGCTAGAGAAAAATGACCAGTTTGTTAGTGGAATTGCAGACCGAAGAGTTGCCGCCCAAGGCCCTTAAAAAACTCTCCGAAGCGTTTGCTCAAAACTTAACGAAGAGCTTAGCCTCTCAGCACTTTTTAGCTGATGACAGCACCACGACCGTCTACGGTTCTCCGAGGCGTCTGGCGGCTTTGGTGACCAATGTGCTCGCAAAGTCTCCCGATGAAGCCTTTAAGCAAAAGCTCGTACCTGTGAAGGTGGGCTTAGACGCAGAAGGCAACGCAACGCCAGCTCTTATCAAGAAGATGAAGGCTTTGGGAATTGAAGCTGAAGTATCGTCTTTAAAGCGCGTCAATGACGGCAAAAATGAGCAGCTTTTCTACGAAGGTATCCGCCCCGGTGTTGCTTTGGCTCAAGGCCTTCAAACGGCTCTGGAAGCTGCGGCTTTTAATCTGCCGATTCCGAAAGTGATGCACTATCAATTGGCTGACGGTCAAACGACAGTTTCCTTTGTCCGCCCGGCCAAGCACCTTGTGGCGCTTTACGGCACGGAAGTGGTTCCTGTAAGCCTTTTGGGTCTGACTGCCGATCGCCTCACCCGCGGCCATCGTTTCCATACGCAGGATTTGATTGCAATCCGCTCGGCCGACGGCTACGAAGAACAGATGATGACAGAAGCCAAGGTGATGCCTTCTTTTGCCAAGCGTCGTGAAAAGATCGTGCACGATGTGACTGAAGGAGCCCGCGCGATTGGCGGCGAAGCCATTATGCCCAAGGACTTAATCGATGAAGTGACGGCATTGACAGAGTGGCCCGTCATTTATCAGTCTTCGTTTGAAGAAGAATTCTTAAAGGTCCCTCAGGAGTGCCTCATTTTGACCATGCAGCAAAATCAAAAGTATTTTGCCGTTCAGGACGAAAAGGGCCGTCTGATGAATCGCTTCTTCCTGGTTTCTCAATTGGAAGCTAAGGATGGCGGAAAGGCCATTAGCGCGGGTAACGCCCGCGTGGTGCGCGCCCGTTTGGCTGATGCAAAATTCTTCTATGATCAGGATCAGCTTCAAACGTTGGAAAGCCGCATTCCGCAGTTAAAGAATGTGGTCTACCACAATAAGCTCGGCACTCAGGCCGAGCGCGTGGAACGCGTAAAAGCCATTGCTGCTCAGGTAGCAGACTTAATCGGCGCCAACCGTGATGAAGCCGTGCGTGCCGCGCAGCTTGCCAAGGTTGACCTTTTAACGCTCATGGTCGGGGAATTTCCTGAACTGCAGGGCATTATGGGTGAGTACTACGCCTTGCATGATGGCGAAGGTGAAGAAGTGGCGCTTGCGATCCGTGAACACTATCAGCCGAGATTTGCAGGCGACGCTCTGCCTTCTACCCGTGTGAGTTTGGCAGTGGCCTTGGCCGATAAGCTTGAAACCCTCTCAGGACTTTTCGGTATCGGTCAGATGCCCACAGGTGACAAAGACCCGTTTGCCCTGCGCCGTCACGCACTGGGTATCCTTCGCATGTTAATTGAAAAGGAACTCAATGTTGCCATCACCGATTTGGTCAATATCGGCTACGAAGCATTAAAGGCAGTTCCCAATGTCAAAGATGCGCGCGATGAGCTTTTAGCTTTCTTTGAAGACCGCTTGCGCGTGATGTTTAAAGACAAGGGCTACAGCGCTCAGGAAGTCGATGCGGTGCTCGCTACCCATCCGACGACGATTTTGGACGTTCCTGTGCGCCTTGAAGCCGTTCGCGCCTTTACCCAATTGCCTGAAGCTGAAGCCTTGGCTGCAGCCAATAAGCGTATCGGCAACATCATCAAGAAAACTGCGCCTGAAACCGATGCTGTGGATCCTGCGCTTTTTGATTCTGAAGCTGAAAAAGCACTTTACGATGCACTTTGCACGGCAGAATCTCATGCTCAGACGCTTTATGAGGCAGGTCGCTATACCGAGCTTTTAAAGAGCCTTGCACCGATGAAGACACCGGTTGACCGCTTCTTTGAAGACGTAATGGTCAATGTGGAAGACAGCCGCGTTCGAGCCAATCGTTTGGCCCTCTTGTGGCGATTACATCGTACAATGAACATGGTGGCTGAGCTTTCGCGTTTGGCTAAGTAGTTTGATTGTAAAAACAGGCGAAAGGCTCCGTTCAGGAGCCTTTCGTGTATCGGGGAAACGTTATGTCAACTCTTCGAGGTTGGATTTACTACATTGTGCTGGCGCTCACGCTGATTCCTTTGGCTCTTGCCTTAATCATCCTTTATCCCGCCTCGCTTGCACTTCGCTATCGCCTGGCCACTCAGTGGGCAGAGTTTATGCTCAGGGTCGGAGAGGTCGTCTGCGGCATGCGGTATCAATTTAAGGGTTTGGAGAACTTCCCGAAAGATGACAGCCCTTTATTGATTCTCTCAAAGCACCAATCAGCCTGGGATATTTTTGCGCTCGCTTCCATTATTCCCCACCAAACGAGTTTTGTTTATAAAAAAGAACTGCACTATGTGCCGGTTTTCGGTCAGGCGTTGGCAACGCTTCATATGATGGCAATTGACCGAAAAAAGGGCTCTCGAGCCTATGAGCAGTTTATGCAGCAAGGAAAGCTTTTTTTACAAAAGGGCTGGTGGCTTGCAATGTTTCCGGAAGGCACTCGTACGGCCCCCGGACAAAAAACACACTATAAGTCGGGCGGCGCACGTTTTGCCGTAGCAACCGGCACGCCCATCCTGCCCATTGCGCTGAATTCCGGAGAATGCTGGCCAAGAAACTCCATTTCAAAAACACCCGGTTTAATTACCGTGTCCGTTGGACCCAGGATCGAGACCAAGGGGCGCACTTTCGAAGAGGTGCAGCAGGAATTGGTGGGTTGGATTGAAGGTGAAATGCATAAGATTTCGCCTGAAATTTATGCCGGTCGGCTGACTAATGAGTTTGAGGAGCCTCAAGAGAAGGCGCATTAACTGTGAAACAACTGTCTTTTGATTTTTTTCAAGATTTGCCGCAAATGACAGAAGGCAATGATCCGGGGAGGTTGAAAAAACAGCCCCTGACGCCTGACGCCATAACCGGTTTAAAAAAAGACGTTGTTTCAGGGAAAAATGATTTTCTTTTAACGCCTCCTTTTACCTATCACTTGGAGCGGGCCAAAAGAAAAACGGTTGGCTTTATTGTTGATGAGAGGGGAGTAACGGTTCGTGCGCCGCGTTGGGTCTCGGTGTCTGAAATCGAAAAAATGCTTCAGACAAAAGAAGACTGGATTCAGAAAAAACTCACCGAATTTCATAACTGGCAAAAAGAAGTCGGTCTGCAGAGCGTGCATTTTGTTGACGGGGCAAAATTGCCTTATTTGGGCCGTCCCTTGACCCTGCGGCTGGAACCTGCCGCTAAAACGGTCTTTTACTCCGAAGGTGCTTTGGGGGCAGAACTCATCGTAGGGGCTTCTAAAGAGACAGACGAAAGCAGGATTAAGGATTGGGTTCAGGTATGGTTTAAAAAGGAAGCTGAGCGCTATTTAGGGGCTCGCATTCAGGAAATAGCCAATCGTGCTTTAGTGAGCTTTAGCGGTTGGGGCCTCTCTGGCGCCAAAGGTCGGTGGGGCTCTTGCAGCTCGGATCGCAGAATTCGTCTTAACTGGCGTTTAATTCATTTGGATACGGCCTTGATTGATTACGTGATCGCTCATGAGCTCGCCCACCTTGATGAAATGAACCATAGCGCGCGTTTCTGGAAACGGGTGGGAGAGATTTATCCGGACTATGAGAGCGCGCGCCGGGCCCTCAAAGGCGTTTACATACCGACATTGCCCTTTTGAGCAATGTTGGCAAGCGTCACAAAAGATTCAACAGGCAGGGCCTCGGCTCGAAGTGTGGGTTCAATGCCCGCCTGTCTGATTTCTTCTTCCGTTAAGAGTTTTGAAAGGGCGTTTCGAAGCGTTTTTCTGCGCTGATTAAAGGCAGCTGCCACAATCGCACTGAAGCTGTCCCAATTAACCGGCAACAGTTCGTTCACTTCTTTCGGGACCATTCGTACAATGGAGCTTGTGACTTTCGGAGCCGGCGTAAAAGCACCGGGCGGCACGTCAAACATTTTCTGCATCCGGTAGCGGTACTGCAGCATGACAGAGAGCCTTCCGTAGACTTTGCTGCCCGGTTCTGCAACCATTCTGTCAACGACTTCCTTTTGAAGCATGAAATGCTGATCAGTGACCCGATCAGCAACACTCATTAAGTGAAAAAGCAGGGGGCTAGAGATGTTATAGGGGAGGTTTCCGACGATACGGAGTTTTTCGCCCGGATGCACCTCAGTCCAATCCAATTTCAGCGCGTCAGCTTCAATAAGGGTTAATGTCTGCGGAAAGGTTTCTCTTAACCAGGCGGCTAAGTCGCGGTCAATTTCAATCGCTGTCGCATGGCCTGCCGCTGCAATCATTTTGCGGGTTAAAGCGGCCTGGCCCGGACCGATTTCTACGACGGTTTCGCCGGGCTTGGCGTCAATCGCACGAGCGATGCGCTCAATCCAATGCTCATCGTGCAAAAAGTTTTGCCCGAAACGTTTTCTGGCTCGATGCCCGGCTAACCCGTTTTGCATAGTGATGCGCTTCCTTTAGAGTGCTTCACGTCGAATTTCAACGTAGGCGCGATCGCGCAGCTCACGCTGCCAATTGGCTGTGGCTTCAGCGAGCTTTCTCTGGCGAAGCACCTGACGGGCCATATAACGCATGCGTTCAGCGTCAACGGCTTCCTGGCGGCGATCGATCACTTGAATGATGTGATAGCCGTATTGCGTCTTAATCGGACGGCTTACTTCACCGGGTTTTAATTGATTCATGGCTTCTTCAAATGCCGGAACCGTATCACCCGGGTGAACCCAACCCAAGTCACCGCCTCGCGTGGCAGAACCGTCAACGGAATGCAAACGTGCGAGCGTGGCAAAGTCTTCCTTGTTTTCAACCAAGCGCTTACGAATGTCATTTAAGCGGTTTAAAACCGTGGCTTCATCGGTGACGGGAGTTACGGCCATCAAAATATGGCGAACGTGGGTCTGGGTGACAGGGCCGCCAGCCAACTTCGTTTTCACGCCGTCACGGCGGTCATTGACCTTCACGATGTAGTAGCCGTCAGAGCTCACATTCATGGCGACTTTAGAAGATTGTTGACGGGCTTCGCGCACGGCAGCCGCAAGAGCGGTCGGCATCTGAGAGAGCGTTCTCCAGCCGAGGTTGCCGCCGTCCAACGCGTCAGAGGCCTTGGAGTAGCTTGCCGCCAGGCGCCCGAAGTCTTCACCGTCTTGGGCACGATCGAGAATACCTTCTGCCGTATCGCGAGCCGCGCTTAATTCGTCAGAACTCATGCTCTCAGAGGTCGGAATCCAGATGTGGGAGATGTTGTACTCAATCGTATCGTTGATGTTGTAGCCTGCCTGATCGGCTAAGAAAGCATCAATTTCACTTTCAGGGATCTTGATTTCTTCATCAACTTCACGTTCACGCAGGCGTTGGGCTACGATTTGTGAGCGAATTTCTTCTCGAAACTGCGGGAACGTCACGCCATCCAAAGATAAGCGGCGACGCAGTTCGGCCACCGAAATCTTATTTTGCTGAGCAATCTGTTCAATGGTGGCATTGACGATTCCGTCATCAACGCGAATGCCCGTTTCGCGGGCTCTTTGCGAGATGGCACGCTCTAAAATGAGCTGCTCGAGCACTTGAACGCGCAGCTGCTGCATCGGAGGCAGCTGAATCTTTTGGCGTCTCAAATTAAGTGCTGCAGAGTGTGCCCGTTCAGCCAATTCGTCCGTTGTGATGACGTCATTGTTTACTACCGCAACCACAGCGTTTAAAAGCTGCGGCTCGGCCGCGGCCTGTTTGCCGCTCGGTTGAGCCACACAGATGCTTGCGGAAAAGGCGGCAAGCAGCGCCACGTATTTCATCTTATTCATAGTAGTCATAAAGTCCGGCTGCACCGGGTTGGTCTGTCGTCGGCCGATAGCCCGGGATGGCACGGCGCAAATCTTCAAGCGGGTCGGAGCCGATGGAACCTAATCCGGTCAACTCCAGTTGGATGAAGAAGGTTGTATCGTACTCGTCCTTGCTGTCCAAAGTACGTTGTCCGACAAGACGCAAAGCCCAGCAGTCGGCAACATACTCAATACCGGCAAGCATTTCAACAGGTTCTTTTTCATCCAAAGCGTAGTTATAACGGGCAAGCCCGTAGAGCGAATTCGTAAGCGGCCACTGTACACCGAAATCAATCTGTTTGATTCGGTCAACTTCGGGCGTCGTGGGCAAATCGTCATAACGATAGTAAAGTCCCATCACGGCAGAAGGCTTGGGCTGCCAACGGATACCGGCGTTAATGCGCGTAAAGCGGCTTTCGCTCGTGGAGTATTGTGCAGTTGTCGAAGCCACTAAGTCTTTTGTGAGGTGAGCCGTGATATTGCCCAAGTAGTCACTCTTATTGTCTTCGTTTGTCCCTTCCGTACTCTTATGGTTTCTGTAGTAGCGCCAATTGTGAATGGTGTAACGATTCAGTGCGACGTCCTGGTCAGAGAAATAGAAGCGCTGACCGATAGAAGCACGCAGCCATTCAAAACCGGTTTTACGGTCCAAGTAGCGGGAAGTCAGAATTAAAGACAGCTGATTGGCTTCTGACACTCGGTCATGCCCCGTGAATTCGTTTTCCATGAAAAAGCTTCCGAAGCTCAAATCTGCGTAAGAGCTGTCGAAAACCGGCATCTTGCTCTGATCACGATAGGGGGTATAGACGTAAAAGAGCCGAGGCTCAAAGGTCTGAGTGGCATCCTTGCCGAACCAGGAAGAATCTCGCTCAAAAATCAATCCGCTGTCGAGACTGAAGGTCGGCACAATAAAGCTTGAATTTTTCTCGTAGCCGATCGATTCTCGGAATTGCTTATCGAGATTGTTAAGCCCCGTAAGGTTATAGGCAACACCCGTTACCATGGCCTTGGGGGTCACAAACCACGCGGCGCCTCTCATCGGGTAGGCAACCGACTGATTCATATAGAAGCGATCGCCCTCGGGCTTAAACTCTTTATCTTTGTGCTTAAAGCGCGTTGCTTCAAAGGTACTGGAAATTTCCAAACCGTAAAGGTCGGCGTAGTAAGCGCTCCAGCGCAATTCCGGCACTTTTTCATACGGCTTATCAATCGCTGTGTGATCGGTGCGGTTAAGGACCTGATTTTTGCGCACACTCAATGACGCATGCCAGAAGTCCTGACCATAACTCATCCAGGCATCCTGCGGCAAAACGGACTCATCACTTTCCTGGAAGTTGCCGGAAAAGTCATCCATGTAGTCGCCGTCGCTGACACGGTTGTAATCAGCGCCGAAGCGAATACCGTTCCATTGTGCCCAACCTTGCGCTCTGGCACCGTAGCGGCTGTCACCGGTTTTCCGATCGTTGGGCAGCCAGTCATAGGTTAATGTGCCGCCGAAATTGGGGTTTAAGAATCGGAATTCATTGCCGAGCAGCAAACCGCGCTTAGTCATCACACGCGGCGTAAAGGTGTAGTCGTAATTGGGGGCAATGTTCCAGTAAATAGGCTGAGCGTAGTCAAAGCCTAAATCTGAACTCATGGCGATGGTAGGCGTCAGAAGACCGCTTTGACGCTCGGTGCCCACGGGGAAAAAGGCGTAGGGTAAGCCCATAACGGGAAGTCCCGCCAGATGAAAGCTCATATCGTGGGCGGTTGCCATGTTATTGGATTCATCAATTGTCAGAGTATCGGCCTCAATCCACCAGGCTTTGCTGCCGGGCTTACAGGTCGAAAGCGTGGCATCGCGAAGTTCAGTGGAGACACCGCTTTCAAAACGGGCGTACTTTGATTGTCCCTGAATGCGTCTGGCAGCGTATTCGTAACGGGCATCCTGCATTTCACCCGTTTCGGTTTCAATTTTGTAGTTGAGCTCGGGCCCCGCGAACCGGACACCGTCACGCAAAACAACGGCGTTGCCTTTTACGTCAACCGTATCGCTTGACTGGGTGTAAGTGATATTGTCACCGCGGATCACGGTTCCTGCACGGCGCACCTCAGCGTCGCCCGTGAGGATAATTTCATCATCGGTCGTTTCCATTTGATCGGCAGAGATGAAACTGGCGCTGTTTTCGTTCACGAGAGCCGCAGAATCACTCAAAGAGGTTGCAGTTCGAAGACGCACACCGTTACTTGCTTGAGCATAAGCCAAAGAGGTGCAGGCAAGCGCACACGCCACGCTCAAAATTTTGAGTGCGGGTAGCCCTTTAGAAGGGGTATGGGAAAAATCCGACATGAAAATGAAATTGGTTCGTCAAAACTGTACCCGCCCATTATAGCCGAAGCGTTTGGCGCTCAAGTTGCATCGTGTCATAATTTCGGCCTGGAAAGTGTAAGAATTTAACGGGGGAATCATGACGGATCGTCAACAAGAACGTCACGCCTGGTTGTCGGCCTTGGCCGACCGATATCAATTGGACTTAACAACGGAGGCAGCTGCCAGTACCGATGCAGGTTTCAGGCGTTATTTCCGTGTTGCCGATCGTCAGAATCAGACTTATATCGTGATGGACGCTCCGACAGAGCACGAGGATGTGCGTCCCTTTATTCGAGTCACGCACCTTTTTGAAGAAGCGGGCCTCACGGTTCCCCATATTTACGAGCAAAATCCCGAGCAGGGCTTTTTGCTCCTGACCGACTTGGGCAAAAAGACCTATCTGGATGTTCTCAATGAAGACAATGCCAGAGAGCTGTTTACTCAAGCCATTGATGCATTGGTGAAGTGGCAAAGCGCTTCCAAGCCCGGTGTTTTGCCTGAGTATGACCGCGCCTTACTCTCAAGGGAATTGAACCTTTTCCCCGAATGGTATATCGGGCGACATCGCGGCAAAACACTCGATGAGCGGCAAAGTGCACTGTTAAAAGTGTGTTTTGAACGCATTTTACAAAATAATCTTTCTCAGGCGAAAGTTTATGTTCACCGGGACTATATGCCGAGAAACCTCATGCCGCTCAGCTCAGGCGGCCCCGGCATTCTGGACTACCAGGATGCTGTATACGGTCCGGTTTCTTACGATATCGCCTCGCTTTTGCGGGATGCCTTTATCAGTTGGAACGAAACGTTTGTCATCGATATGACGATTCGCTATTGGGATAAAGCGCGCCAAGCCGGCATTCCGGTGCCCCAGGATTTCGGTGTTTTCTGGAAAGACGTGGAGTGGATGGGATTGCAGCGGCATCTGAAGATCTTAGGCATCTTTGCACGTCTTAATTACCGCGACGGCAAACCTAAGTATCTCACCGATACGCCCCGCTTTATTCGCTATGTGCGCGAAACGGCTCACCGCTACGACGAATTAAAGGCGCTTTTATATCTCGTCGATCAAATTGAAGAGACGGTTCCTCAGTACGGTTATACCTTCTAGGAGAATCAGTGTGCGGGCGATGATTTTGGCTGCAGGGCGCGGTAAGCGCATGAAGCCTTTAACGGATACTTTGCCGAAACCTTTATTGAAGGCAGGCGACAAGCGTCTGATTGACTGGTCAATTGATGCTTTGGTCAAGGCAGGCGTCACCGATATTGTGATTAATACCGCTCATCTGTCGCACACCTTCTTGCCAGAGCTTGGCAACCACTATCGGGGAGCCGATATCACTTATTCTGTTGAGGGGAAGAATTACGACGAGTCTCTTGAAACGTTAGGCGGAATCGCTAAAGCTTTGCCGCTTTTAACTGACGGCATTGAGCCTTTTATCGTGGTAGCAGGTGACATTGTCTCGAATTTTGATTTTTCTTCCCTTTTAAAGGAGCCCGCAGAGCGCATCCGTTCGGGCAAAGCTCTGGCTCACTTGGTGCTCGTTCCCAATCCGACTTTTCACCCCGAAGGCGACATGGGACTCATTGACGGTAAAGTAGTCAGAGAGCCCCGCTCTTACACTTACGGCAGCATCGGCCTTTTTTCACCCAAGATGTTTAAAGGGGTGCCTCTTACTTTTGCCAAGCTTTTCCCTTGGATGTTTCGTTTTATTGACGATGGGCTCGTAACCGGAGAGCTTTATAGCGGTTATTGGGACAATATCGGTACGCCGGAGGCACTTCGGGCCCTTGCTCAGCATGTTGCGCGGGCGTAACTAGTTTTGAATCAGAAAAAGAAAATTTGCTCAAAAAATAAGCAAATTGACTACAATAGACGCATTGCCTGTGAGTAAGCGGCAAGGCTTAAGTTTTGAGTTTTGGTGATGAGTTTTCATTTAGGCCCCTACTGCATTGACGGAAAGCTTTTTCTGGCTCCGATGGCAGGAATAACCGACGCCCCTTTCAGGCAAATGTGCCATGAGTTCGGAGCTGATTATGCCGTGGGCGAGATGGTGGCCAGTGCTCCTCAGTTAAGAAACAGCCGCAAGACTCTGGGCAGAGTGAAATTTTTTGAAGGTGAATGCCCTCGTGTGGTGCAGCTTCTGGGGGCTGACCGCAGCGCATTGGTTGAGGCCTTTTATTGGGCGATCGAAGCGGGTGCTCAGGTCATCGACTTTAACATGGGGTGTCCGGCTAAAAAGGTTTGCAATGTTGCCTGCGGCTCGGCTTTAATGTGCGATGCCGATGCGGCAAAAGAACTTTTAACGGCTCTGGGAGAAGCATCCTGTCAGGCGCAGGTTCCGGTGACATTAAAGTGCCGAACGGGGTGGGATGAGCAGCATAAAAATGTGAGGCAAATAGCCGCCATTGCTCAGGATTGCGGATTTTCCATGCTCACGGTGCACGGCAGAACACGTGCGGGTGCTTTTGAAAGCGAAGTGGAATACGAGAGCATTGCTCGCGTTGCCGAAGATTTGTCAATTCCGGTCGTGGCCAATGGCGATATTTCCGATGCTAACCGTGTAAGAGCCGTTCTTCGCTACACGGGAGCCGATGCTGTGATGATCGGCCGCGCGGCCTTGGGGCAGCCTTGGATTTTTAAAGAAATTAAGACTGAACTCGAAACCGGGCGAGCAGAGGAAATCACGCAGAAAGAAAAAGCAGAGGCGATATTGCGTCATTGGCAGCTGCACTTTGCCTGCTATGAAGAGCCGGTTGCCGTTCGAACGTTCAGAAAGCATCTGCTTTGGTATTTGACGGGCTGGCCCGGCTTTGATGAAGTACGTCCCGGACTGCTTCAGGCATCTGGCGCAGAGAGCCAGCATAAAATCCTGACCGAGTACTTTTCCCGTCAGGATTGGAAATAACCTTTTGGTCAAGTGTTGAAAAATATGGATTCCGATACAATCAAAAAACAGGAAGCGGTGACTGCTAATCCGTTAATGAGAAAGCCCGACGATGAGCTTGAAAAAGATGAGTCGTTGGAGGCGGCGGTTATTCGCAATTTGCAGGCGTACTTTGAAACGCTCGACGGTATGCGCCCCCACCATGAACTGTATCCGATGGTGATTCAGGCGGTTGAAAAGCCTTTGTTGGAATTTGCTCTTAAGCGTACCGGACACAATAAATGTGCAGCAGCTCAGTTGCTCGGAATCAATCGCAACACGCTGCATAAAAAGCTCAAGTTTTATAAGCTTTCTTAATTTTTTTTGAGAAGGCTTAGGTGTGATTTTGTTTTTGTTTTTTTTGTGATTTAACTTTTGAGGATAAAAACTATGCGCAAACAAGCTTTGCTGAGCGTATCAGATAAAACGGGTGTCGTTGACTTTGCCCGCGAACTGAGCGCTTTGGGCTACCACTTGCTCTCTACGGGCGGCACGGCTAAGTTGATTGCCCAAGCGGGCATTCCTGTTCAGGAAGTGGCTGACTACACGGGCTTTCCTGAAATGCTCGATGGTCGTGTAAAGACCTTAAATCCTAAGATCCACGCAGGCATTCTCGCCCGTCGTCCGGATCCTGCTCACATGAAAGCTTTGGCTGATCATGAAATTGACCCCATTGATATTGTGGTGGTTAATCTTTATCCGTTTGAAGCTACGGTCGCTAAACCCGACTGCACTTTTGAAGACGCAATCGAAAACATTGATATCGGCGGGCCGACCATGATCCGTGCGGCAGCTAAAAATCATGAAAGCGTAGCTGTGGTGGTGGATCCTGCCGATTACGCAGCCGTTTTGGCAGAGTTGAAAGAAAAAGGTGAAGTTTCTGCCCAAACCCGTTTGCATTTGGCTAAAAAGGTTTTCTGTCACACAGCCCGTTACGACGCCATGATTTCCAACTATCTCACGGGCTTGGACGACGAAAAGCAAAAGAAAGACTTCCCGGAAACGTTCACGCGCCAGTTCGTGAAGGTGCAGGATATGCGTTACGGTGAAAATCCCCACCAAAAGGCAGCTTTTTATCGTGAAGTGCATGTGGGTAAAGGTCTTTTGGCAAGCTACAAACAACTGCACGGCAAAGCTTTGTCTTACAACAATATCGCCGACAGCGACGCAGCTTGGGAAGCAGTGCGTCAATTTGCAGAACCGGCCTGTGTGATCATCAAACACGCCAACCCCTGCGGTGTGGCTATAGGAGCCGATAGTGCCGAAGCTTACGCAAAAGCCTTTAAGACTGACTCCAAGAGCGCCTTTGGCGGTATTCTCGCTTTTAATACTGTCGTGACGGCTGCCTGCGCTGAGATGATTTCCAAGCAATTTGCTGAAGTCATCATGGCCCCGGCATTTGACGAAGCCGCCCTGGCTATTTTGGAAAAGAAACCTAATTTGCGTCTGCTTACGATCGAAATGGGTGAAGATCACAACGACTTTGACTTTAAGCGCGTCGGCGGCGGTTTGTTGGTTCAAACGCCTGATTTGCAGGTGGTCTCTGAAGAGGCTTTGCGAGTCGTGACGAAAAAGCAGCCCACGGCTGAGCAACTCAAGGATATGCTCTTTGCCTGGCGAGTGGCCAAGTTTGTGAAGTCCAATACTATTGTCTTTGCCAAAGACGGCATGACGATGGGAGTCGGTGCTGGTCAGATGAGCCGCGTGGACTCCGCCCGCATCGCTTCAATTAAGGCCGAAGAGGCAGGCCTTAGCCTGCAGGGGACGGCTGTGGCAAGCGACGCATTCTTCCCGTTCAGAGACGGTTTGGATGTCGTAGTGGATGCCGGCGCTACTTGTGTGATTCAGCCGGGCGGCTCCATTCGCGACGAAGAAGTGATTGCTGCAGCTGATGAACGCGGCATCGTTATGGTGTTTACGGGCGAACGTCACTTCCGTCACTAAAACGGTCCGATTGGTTTCGTGAATCGTAACCAATCGAAAAAATAGGCGCCTACAGATGAGACAGGCGCCTATTTTGCTTTAAAATCAAAGAACTTTGGTGAGATTTTGTGTCACCCGATTTAAGGGACTGATCATGCAGATTAACCGTCGAACGTTACTGGCCGCAGGAGGAGCTCTCGCAAGTGGGATGAGTTTGCCTGCCTGGGCCCAACTTCGCATTGAGATTACGGGGGTGGGTGCCAATCAAATGCCGATTGCCATCCCCCAATTTCAGGGAACCAATAACGCACCGCTGGATTTGTCAGCGGTTATCACCGCAGACCTTGAGCGAAGCGGCGCATTCCGCGCGCTCAAAGTAATGGGCGAATTGCCCGCAGAGGATTTGCAAAAGCCCAGAGCGAGCTTTTGGAAAACGATGGGAGCCACCGCTTTGGTGATGGGCACCATCGAAAATTTGGCCGACACGCGCTTTAGCATTAATTACCAATTGTTCGGGACGGCTGAAAATAAAGTTATCGACGAAAAACAGTTTGTTGTGAGCCGCGGAGATTTGCGCCTGACCGCTCACCGCATTGCCGATGCGATTTACGAGCGTCTCACGGGAGAAAGCGGAATCTTTGCTTCTCGCCTGGCATACGTTTTGCAGCGAGGCCCTCAAGCCTATGAGCTCGTTGTCAGCGACAGCGACGGTGAAAATCCCCAGGTGGCACTTCAGAGCAATCAGTCGATTATTTCCCCCATGTGGTCGCCTAACGGTTTGCTTTTGACCTATGTGTCTTTTGAAGCCAATAAGCCCGTGATTTATCTGCACGATGTGCGCTCGGGCGAACGCCGTTTGATTGCGAGCTTCAAGGGCAATAATTCGGCTCCGGCTTTTAGTCCCGACGGAAAAACGATGGCCGTGGCGCTTTCCATGGGCGGCGGCACTCACATCTATCTCATGAGTACCAACGGGACCAATGTGCGCCGCTTTACGCACAGCCAGGGAATTGACACAGAGCCTATTTTCAGTCCTGACGGACAGTACGTTTACTTTACGTCGGATCGGGGCGGCTCGCCTCAGATTTACCGCCAGCCGGTCGCGGGCGGCGCTGCCGAGCGTGTAACCTACAGCGCTGAGTATGCGATCAGTCCCGCTATCAGTCCCAAAGGGGATAAATTGGCGTTTATCTCGCGCTTTAACGGTGCCTTCCGTGTGACGACATTGGATTTAATGACCGGCACGCAGTTCGTATTGACCGATACGGTCAGAGATGAGTCGCCGACCTTTGCACCTAACGGCAAGATTTTGGTTTACGCAACCGAAGAAGCCGGCCGCGGTGTTTTGGCGACAGTGAGCCTGGACGGTCGGGTGAGAACGCGCCTGACGGGACAAAACGGTGATATTCGCGAGCCCACATGGGGACCGCTTTTGAAATAGTTTCTCTAACGGAGTTTTAAATGCAATTAAAAAGCAAGATTTTATTGGTTAGCTTAGGTTTGGCCGGTGCGCTTTTGACGGGCTGCTCCTCGGTGGATTTAAATCCCAATGGCCCGGATCAATACGCTGGCGACCCCTTCTCTAATCCGCAGTCGCCCTTGAGCCAGCAAAGCATTTACTTTGCCTTTGACAGCTACACGGTGCCCGCAGAAGCTCAAGCCATGATTGAGGCTCACGCTCAATATCTGGCCACGCATCCGACGGCTACGGTGGTTTTGGAAGGCAACACCGATGAACGCGGCGGCCGTGAATATAATTTGGCTCTCGGTCAAAAGCGCAGCGACAGCGTAGAAAACCGCCTGCAGCTTTTGGGTGTGCCCTCTGAACGCATGGAAAGCGTGAGTTTCGGTAAGGAACGTCCCCGTGCCCTGGGTCACGATGAAGAGTCTTATCAGCAAAACCGCCGTGTGGATATTATTTACCGCACGAAGTAATCATTTGAAGGCGCCCGTTTTCGGGCGCACTCTCTTGTAAGGATAGTATGCGCCATACATTAGCAGCAGCCCTGGTGGCTGTGATGGCGGTTCAAACGGGAGCCGCTTGGGCCTTTGCCGACGATGAGGCAAGAACGGCCATTTTGGAGCTGCGCGAGCAATTGAAAGCGAGCCAGCGTGCTCAGGTTGACCTGATGAGTCAGGTGGAGGCTTTGCGCACGGAAAATCAACGCATGATCGGGCAGATGCAGGAACTGAGCCGTCGTGTTGAAACGATGGATCAGCGTCTGATTGAAGTGGAGCCCGCCCGTGTGCAGTTAAACGGTCGGGTGATCAGCGTCAAGCCCGCCGAAAGACGTGATTTTGAAAGCGCAGTGGAGCTTTTCAGAAAACGCGACTTCTCCAATTGCTTAAAGGCACTCAATACGTTTAAAAAGACCTGGCCCAAGTCTGCATACATGGCCGACGTTGATTATTGGCGTGCGAGCTGCTACTACTCACTGAACGATTTTAAGAGCACAATCACAGTGACCAATAACCTGTATCGTGTATATCCCAGTTCGCCCAAGGCTGCTGAAGCGCTTTTGATGAAGGCCTCTGCAGAATTAAGCGAAGGGGAAATTGATGAGGCGAAAAAATCGCTCAATACCCTCATTAAGCGTTATCCCAAATCCGATTCGGCTAAAACGGCCAAGAGCCGTTTGGCTCAAATTGAAAAACTGGGGTAATAATTACGGACTACAATTAACCTGGATTTTTGCCCTGAGGAATCACTCCTCGATTTTTTAGAGATACTCAAAAATGACTTGCTCTCGCTGCGGACAGGATATCCTGCGTGATCCGCTTCAAAATCACGGTTCGGCTTTCACCGAAGAACAAAGAGATGAATTAGGCTTAAAAGGGCTTTTGCCCGCTCGAGTGGAAAGCTTGGAAGAACAGGCTAATCGCGCTGTGGCTTTCATGCGTACTTTCCCCTTGCCGATTCAGCGCTACTTCTACCTGGATGCGTTGCATAACACCAACGAAACGCTTTTCTTCAAAGTGGTCTGCGACCACATCGAAGAGGTGATGCCCATTATCTACACGCCGACGGTGGGTGAAGCTTGTCAAAAATTCAGCCATAACTTCCTGCAGGCTCGCGGTCTTTTTATCTCCATCAAGGATAAAGGACAAATCCTGAAAATCATGGATAACGTGAAGCAAGATGATGTTGAAGTCATTGTGGTAACTGACGGTCAGCGCATTTTGGGCTTGGGCGACCAGGGTGTTAACGGTATGGGAATCCCGGTGGGTAAACTCGCTCTTTACACGGCCTGCGCCGGCGTGGCCCCGGAAAAGACCCTGCCCGTAATGATTGATGTCGGAACGAATAATCCGGCCTATTTAGCCGATCCTCTTTATATGGGACTTCGCCAGGAACGTCTGGCAGGTGCCTGCTACGACGAGCTCATTGACGAATTTATGATGGCAGCGCGCAAACGTTGGCCCAATGTGCTCATTCAGTTTGAAGACTTCGGCAACGCCAATGCTTTCCGCCTGCTCGCACGCTGGAAAGATAAGAGCCTGTGCTTTAACGACGATATTCAGGGTACGGCCTGTGTGGCATTGACCGGTTTTTACTCCGCCATGCGGGTAACGGGCGGCAAGCTTGCCGATCAGCGCGTGCTCTTTTTGGGCGCTGGCGAAGCCGCTACCGGCATCGCCAATTTGATTGCAGAAGCCATTGCCGATGAAGAAGGTATGGCTATCGAAGAGGCCCGTAAACGCTGCTATCTCTTTGACTCTAAGGGCTTGGTGATTGCTGACAGAACAGATCTTTCTGCGCACAAGCGCCAGTTTGCCCATGAAGCTCAACCGGCACAAAGCTTCCTGCAGGCGATTCAGCAATTGCGTCCGACCGCTATTGTCGGTGTGGCCGCTCAGCAAAACGCCTTTGATTCCATGGTGATCGGTGAAATGAGCGCGATCAATGAACGTCCGATCATTTTCGCACTCTCTAACCCCACCTCCAAGGCTGAATGCACGGCAGAGATGGCTTACCAATTCTCACAAGGCCGCGCTCTTTTTGCTTCCGGCTCTCCCTTTGATGTTGTGAACTATCAGGGTAAGACCTTTGTACCCCGTCAGGGTAATAACTCTTACGTTTTCCCGGCTTTGGGTCGTGCCGCAACTTTCGTGAAGGCTAAGACCATGCCCACGGGCATGTTCCTTGCAGCAGCGCGCAAGCTGGCTGAGTTGGTGAGCGAAGAAGATCTTGATCGCGGCAGCCTTTATCCGTCATTAAACGATATTCGCCCGATTTCTGAGGCAATTGCTGTGGCCGTGGCTCAATATGCCTACGATAAGGGTCTGGCCAATACTGAAAAACCTGAGGATTTACATGCCGCAATTAAGGCTAGCATGTATACCCCTGGATACTAACTTTTAGCTTATCTTTAAGCGATGGGGCGGAGACTGTTCTCCGCCCGATTGCTGCAGGTTTTCTGATCTGTGAAGACAAACGCTTTAATAGACGTCTCTCCTGAACTCATTCCCGATACGACCCCTTCGGTTGAAGATGTCGTGGCCGTGGCGCGTTTAAAGGGCGAGCCCTTATTGCATTTTCCGGAAGATCTTTATATTCCGCCCGATGCGCTCAAACTTTTTTTAGAGTCATTTGAAGGTCCCTTTGACTTGCTGCTGTACCTCATTCGCAAGCAGCGCCTCGATCTCAATGAAATTTCTGTTGCGGCTGTGACCGATCAGTACATGCAGTACGTCGAGCAGATTCGCCAGCAGAACATGGAATTGGCAAGCGACTATTTGGTCATGGCCGCCGATCTGATGATGATTAAAAGCAGGCTTTTGCTGCCGGTGGCCCCTGCCGATGACGAAAATGAAGAAGAGGATCCGACCGCGCGCATTCTCAGAGAGGTTGCCGAGTACGAAAAAATACAGGTGGCAGCTCAGCTTTTGAATGCCTTGCCGACGATGGGCGACGGTTTTTGGAGGGGCTTTGTGCCTGTTGAGCAGGATGAAGAGCCTGAGCCCGAGGTTTTGCCTCAGGAGTTGGCTCGGGTGTGGATGACCGTTGTAAAAAATGCGGATTTAAAGCTCAGCCACACGGTCTCCAGACAGGAGCTCTCCATTCACGAATTCATGTCTGCCATTATCAAACGGGTGGAAATAGATCGGTTTGTGAGTTTTGATGAGCTCGTTCAGGGGCAAAGCACAATGCAGGAGAAAGTCGTGAGCTTTCTTGCGATTTTGGAACTTTCCCGTGAAGGCCTTATTTCGATTACTCAGGCTGCGCCCTATGCGCCGATTTATTGCGCTAAGAAATTTTTGCCGATTGTTTCTCAAAACGAGTTGCTATCGGACGGATGATTTAAACGGATCGAAAAAAGTTTCAAAAAAGCGTATGTATTTGAAACAACCTAACATTGACTTAACAAAAAACGCTTAAACTATTGCCGTTTCATTTTTAAGAGGAAAAAAGACATTATGGAGTGGTTGACCGAGCTGATTACAACGATGCACTGGGGTGCCGTAGCTCAGATCATCATGATTGATATTTTGTTGGGCGGTGACAATGCCGTTGTCATTGCTCTGGCTTGCCGCAACTTGGATCCCCATCAACGTCGTCAGGGTATTTTCTGGGGCGTATTCGGCGCAATTGCTTTGCGTGTGGTACTGATTACCTGCGCGGTCTATCTCCTGGAGCTGCCGATGCTCAAAGTCGTGGCCGGTCTTCTTTTGATTTGGATCGGTGTGAAGCTTTTGATTCCTCATGATGAGGAAGATAAGCACATTGAAGCCAGTACCAAAGTCCTGGCGGCTATTAAGACCATTATCGTGGCCGACTTAGTGATGAGTATTGACAATGTGATCGGTATTGCGGGTGCTGCTCAAGCTGCGCATGAGCATCATCAGACGCTTCTGATTATTTTCGGCCTGGTGGTGAGTGTGCCCTTTATTGTCTTTGGCAGCCAAATTATTCTGAAAGTTTTTGACCGCTTCCCGATTATTGTGACATTGGGCGGTGCGCTCTTGGGTTGGATCGGAGGCGGTTTGGTTGTCTCGGATATTTTCATGGCCGAGCACATTCCTCAAACCAGTACTGTTCACTACGGAGCCTGTGTCGTCGGCGCAATTTTGGTTGTGCTGATCGCTAAATGGTTGGTCAGTCGACAGAAAAATAAAATAGCGTCAAGCTAAAAAATAATTCAACACTACGGGCGATCGGATGAGTTCCGATCGCCCTTTTTCTACCCCTGATATCAGACAGAGAAGCGGAACGGGTAGGCGGGGCCCTCACAGGCGTTGCCGTTTGTAACCCAAAGCACTCTTTCGGTCAAATCAAACATCACCGCATAAACCGTGCAAAAGCGCGCCATGGCCGGGTCTCTCGGATCCGGATGGCTGCAAAGGCTGTCGGGGAAGTTTGCATGATCGGTCATCACATCAAACATGTCCTTCAGCGTGAAGGGAGCGTGATTTTGCGTTCTGACGCGAGCCCTGTTGTAACGCACAAAGGTATCAGCGAGCTGGAATTTCAGTTTGTCCTGTCCGATAAATAACGGGCTTAAATAGTGATTGGTGTGGCAAAGGGGCTTGCCTTCGCTCATGGTCACAGCAAAATTGTCGGGTGAATACTCGACACTGCTTACAATGCCGCAGGCGCTGCCGATATTGAAATTGCCGGCTCCTGCCCGTGTGCATCTTGAGACGCACTCAATGGCGTCGCTGATGAGTTTGGAGCTCAAAATTTTCCGATAAATGATGTGAAGCGGCACACCGATCTGACCCTTTCCTACCGAGAGGGCGTTGAGCGTGACACCGATTCCGTCTTCATTGAGACCCTTACCGCCCACCATACCGGCTTCGGCCACCATTAAAAGCCTTGGCAGCGGAGCCTGATCAATTTCTACAACAACCGTGCAGGGCCTTGCTTCACCCAACCAGTCCCAGGTTTGGGTTAAAACCGTATGACCGTCGGCAGTAGCCTCAGGCGGATAGCTGATGGCGGTACAGCCGTCGGGCAGCGCAAACATGATTTCGCTTCTGCAGTTTAGGGCGAGTATATCTTCATAGGTAAGCCCTGCCCCCTGAGCGATGCCTTGCATTTCCTCGATGAGTTCCGGGAAATAGTCCTTAATGGCGGGTTCAAACTGCTTGGCTAATTCTTTTGCTTTTTCCCAACTCAAATGGGCATTGGCCTCAAACATATTGGAGTACAGATCAATGCACTTGAGAATTCTTTCTTTTGCCTTATGACCGTACTGCTCACCGCGATCAAAGGGAGCGCCGCTCACTCGAATGATTAAGTGTTCAAATGACATGATATTTTTCCTTATTCAACAATCTTTCTCGGGTAGTCCTTACCGAACCAGGTCATGATGACGCCTTGGGGAGGTTTGGGAGTCAGAAGCGACACACCGACTAAAAGCACCACACTGACGATCATGGAAATGCCCACCGGGTGCATGCCTAATGTGATGTCAAAGGGCAGAAGTTTCATTTCAGCCACGATGTAGGTCACGTAGGCTCCGGCAATGCCCATGGCAGCGCCCCATTCATTGCAGCGCTTCCAGTAGCAGCCCAGCAAAAGCGTAAAGAAGAATGCTGCAGCCATACCGCCCATACTGAAGGTGATGATCAGTTGCAGCATGTCGGGCGGATTCAGTGCCAGAGCAAAGACAATGACGGAAATAACCACGGTTGTGCCGATCGTCATTTTCTTTTGTTCTTCGCCTGTTGCCTTCGGCTTTAAGAAAAAGCGCCAGAGATTAAGCACAATGGTTGAAGAAATCACGATGATGATGGCGCTTACCGTGGACTGCACGGCAGAGGCGACACCGGCTAAGGTGATGCCGGCAAGCCAAGTCGGAACAACGTGCATCGTGAGAATCGGAATGGCATGGTCAACGGTTTCTAAGTTGGTATATAAACCTTTGGCCGCGAGCGAGCAGTAAAGGCCTAAACCTACTGTCCAGACCGTGACAATGACAATGCCTAAAATCGCGGCGCGCTTCATGGCAATCGTGTTTTTGTAGGTCAGTGCTCCCATGGCTAAGTGCGGCAGGCTGATCGCAGCAAAGCCGTAAATAATCCATTGAGAGAATTCATAAGCGACAGACCAGCGGAACGGGTTGAAATACTCGGGCTCACGGGCGTGGATAGCGGAAGTGAGAACCTGCCAGCCGCCGTGAGCGGTGACTTCAACGTGAGAGCCGACAATGAGGCACAAAACAGCCAGCGTCATCGTGATGCCCTGTACGATAATGGCTAAGGCCACTCCCTTGATGCCGCTCACTGTTGTTACGATCAAAACCGTCGCGGCAAAAAAGACTAAGCCCACCCAATAGGGCAGTCCGGTCATGGCTTCGAAAACGCGCGCGCCGCCCACAGTCTGACCGACCACGTAACTTAACATGAAGACGACAATGGAAAGACCGCCCAGAAGAACAACAGCCTTATTGTTGTGGAAACGGTGAGCAATCAAATCCAGATAGGACTGTGCGTCAATACGGCGGGCAACGATACCGATCTTTTTGCCGATTTCACCCAAGACCACAAAGGTGACAAAAAGCTGACAGCCGTTAATCATGAGCCAGGGGCCGCCCACTCGATAACTCATGCCGGGAGAGCCTACAAAGGTGCCTGCACCGCAAAGGCCGGCCGCAATCATGAAGGCAACGGCAAGCATGCCCATGCCGCGACCTCCCGTGTAGAAGTCGTCAACGTAGGAGTTGACAGAAGATTTTTGCCGTCTGGCGTAAACAGCCACCCCTACAACTGCGAGCGTGTAGAGAACAAACGTAACAATAATGGCCACGCGTTGGAATGTTGTGATGGTGAGTTCCATATGGCCTCCCGTTAATTCTTGTCAGAGTCTTCGTCTTCAAGATTTTCAGCTTTGAAAACGAAGTGCGTGATGAAAGCCATACAAACACCGCCCACGACGGCGACGATAGCCATGACGCTCAGATAACGCGGCAAGCCGAACAGATATTGCATTTCCTGCATATCTTGCGCAGCGTAGTAGTAGACCACGGATAACATCACAATGACATAAATCAGGTAGGCAAAGAAGGTGACGAGCATTTCTTTTTTTGCACTAACTAATCTCGGATCTTCTTCGATTTCATCAAATGAATAATCTCGAGAGTCATATTCTTGTCGAGACATTTCTTTCATAGAGAGCTCTCTTTTGAACAGAAAAAGAAAGAGGAAAGAGGGAATAGAGGGTTAACCCTGATTTGAATGTAGGGGACAAACGAAGATCGGTCAATCATTATTTGCAAAGAGAATTAAAACTATTGATGCCAATCAAATAAATAATTAATTAGATATAAATAAGGTGTAAAAAAGAGCTCCGCAAAGGGAGCTCTCTCGAAAAATTGATGGTTTAGACGATGTCTTTTAATTCACGTCTCAGAATCTTACCGACAGCGGTCTTAGGCAGCGAGTCGACAAAGATAATCTGACGCGGAATCTTGTAGCCCGTTAACTGCGTACGGCAGTACTTCACGACGTCGTCTTTGGTGATGGAGGGGTCTTTTAACACGATGACAGCCTTAACGGTTTCACCGGATCTTTCATGAGGAACGCCCACCACGCCGCACTCAAGCACTCCCGGCATCGAAGCAATGACGCTTTCCACTTCATTCGGATAGACGTTAAAGCCCGAGACCAAAATCATGTCTTTTTTGCGGTCTGTGATCGTGATCTTTCCGTCAGCAGCCATATAGCCCACGTCACCGGTTCTAAGCCACCCGTCACGGAAGACGCCTGCGGTCTCTTCGGGGCGATTCCAGTAACCGGCCATCACCTGCGGGCCCTTTACACAGATTTCACCCGTGTGGGTTTCGATATCTTCAGGTGTATTGCACAACCCCAAATCTTTGAAACCGTCACCTCGGATGCTGACTTCGGTGTTAGGCAGCGGATAGCCGACAGATCCGTCCCAGGGAGCGTCCGGCAAGTTGCCGCAAACGCCCGGGGAGGCTTCCGTCAACCCGTAAGCTTCGAGGATCCCGACACCGGTTGTCTTCTTCCAGCGCTCTGCCACCACCTTTTGAATTTGAGTGCCGCCGGCAACCGCCATCTTTAATCTGGAAAAATCAACCGTTGCAAATTCAGGATTATTTAAAAGGGCGTTATAAAGGGTGTTGACACCGGTGTAGACGGAGAACTTCCAGTGCTTGCACTCTTTGACGAGCCCCTTGATATCACGGGGATTGGTAATCAGAACGCTGCGCGCGGTCCAATTCAAGAAGGCAAGCGTGGCCGTGAAGGCAAAGATGTGATAAAGCGGCAAAGCGCACATCGCCACTTCTTCACATTCTTTAAAGGAAACACTGATCCAGTGACCGGTTTGCTCGACATTGGCGAGCACGTTGCGGTGCGTCAGCATGGCTCCTTTAGAAACGCCGGTTGTGCCGCCCGTATATTGCAACAGTGCCACGTCCTGATTGGAAAGTTCAACCGGAGTGAAGCCTTTGTGATGACCGATTGCCAGAGCTTGGCGAAAATCAACGGCTCCGGGCAGATGCCACTCAGGCACCATCTTTTTCACGTACTTGACGGCCGTGTTGACGAGAGTGCGTTTGACAAAGGGAAAGAGGTCACCCACCTGAGTGGTGATAATGTGTTTGACAGAAGTGCGCGTGAGCACTCTTTCAAGGGTTTTGGCAAAGTTTTCAATAATAATGATGGCCTTGGCGCCGGAATCCTTTAATTGATGCTCTAATTCACGCGCTGTATAAAGGGGATTGACGTTGACCACAATGAAGCCGGCTCTCAAAATAGCAAAAAGAGAAACCGGATATTGCAAAAGGTTCGGCATCATAACCGCTACACGGTCTCCCTTTTGCATATCGGGCAGTGACTGCAGGTAGCCTGCGAGATCAAATGAAAGCGCCTGAGCTTCTTTGGTGGTGAGCGTCACACCCATGTTGGTGAAAGCCGGAGCATCAGGGTGCTTTTCAGCAATGCCGTCTAAGAGCGCCGGAATATTGGCGACTCGATCGGGATTAATTTGTGCGGGAACACCTTTCGGATATTTGGCAATCCAAGGGAATTCATTCATTTCGTATGTCCAAAATTGAATAATGACAAACTACTATTGTAAACAAAGAAAATCGCCCGCAGTAGGGGCGATTTTTGCCAATTTTGCTGTTTGAAGAAAAATTATGCAAGCGTCAGGCAATGACGGGCATAGCTCTTGACGTCTTCCCAGTCGGTGTAATCAATCACCGCATCCATGGAAGTCGGTCCCTTGGTCATCTTCATGATGAGCTGAATCATCTTGGCGTCGAGCCAGCCCCAGTTCGGATAGTCAACCTTACCGGCAATGCACTTCACATCACGCGGCTTCCAGGGAGAGTTCTGAAGGAACTTCTGCATGTAACGGTTGCCTTCGGGCGTTGCCTTAATGGGTGTACGGGCCACCACGGACACGTTAAAGAAGCTGTGGGGCTTAGCGTTTAACTGGTCTTTATGCTTAGCGAGGAAGCTGTAGAAAATCTTCGGGTAGGTGCCATACAGTACGGGGCAGCCTACGATAAAAAGATCGTACTTGTCCCATTGCACACCTTCACGGTCAGCTTCCATGACGCTCATCATGTCGGCCTGATTGCCTTCGGCAATCACGGTTTCCCAAATGCGACGAGCCACACGGGCCGTATGACCGCTTCGGCTGTAATAGAGCACGAGCACAGATTTCATTTTTTTCTCCTAATTCTCCCAATCCGATTGCAAAGTCTGACGGTGGGAAAAACTCAAATGTAAAGTCTGTATGGATGGGTGCGGCAACGCAATCAGACAATTGTCGCGTCTTCCAAACTTTATCCGTAATAACCCTAAGTTCTTTTGGGTACTTTTGGCATTGTAGTGCAGAAATATTGTTTCAAGCTTAAAGCTTGCGTTTGGAGTCTAAAGTTTGAAGCCAGGCAAAAATTTCCTGAGGGTGTTGAGCGATTAAATCTGTGTGCCACTCGCCGATCGGAAAATCTTCTCTCAGATAGCCCCAGGCGGCGGCCGCAAAAGGCATCCCCAGAGCCGAAGCTGCTTTAGAGTCTCGGATATCGTCTCCCACGTAGGGGGTTTCGTGGGCTTTTGCTCCTGCCCGCTTTAAAGCAACAAGCATATTGTCAGGGTTGGGTTTGAGTTTTCCCGTTTCGTCGCCGCTCACAATGACGGCGGCGCGCTTGGCTAAACCGAGCTTTTCAACGATGGGAAGGGTAAAACAGCTGAATTTATTGGTGACGATGCCCCACTGCCATCCCAGAGCTTCGATTTGATCCAAGAGAGCCATGACCCCCTCAAAACAGATGACTTTTTCAGCGCAATGCTTTTGGTAATCGTTTAAAAACCGGTCTTTTAATTCAGCAAATGCAGAATCTTCAGGCGTGAGATCAAACCCGATTTTTAAAAGTCCCCTTGCGCCGGATCCTGCATATTGTCTCAGTAAGGGAAAGGGCAGGGGATCAAGGTGCTCCTCTTGACGGATGCGGTTGAGCGAAGCACATAAGTCGGGAGCACTGTCAACAAGTGTTCCGTCCAAGTCAAAAAGAATAAGAGGCATGGCAAAATGAGTCATCTAAAAAAGGCGCCCCTCTCGGAGCGCCTTTTAAATTTAAATCAATGAGACAGTCTCATCAATTATTGAGCGCGGGTGCCGACCACTTCGACAACAGCACGGCGGTTCGGAGCCAAGCAGGCAACCAAATCAGCCTTCGGTGCGGTTTCGTCGCAGGTCACGACAGGATCAGCAGAGGCCTTGCCTTCCGTTTGGATCTTGTCGGCGGGAACACCTTGAGCAACCATGTAGCCCTTGACGGCTTCAGCACGGCGTTCGCTCAAAGCTTGGTTGAAGGAGGCAGGACCCGTTACGTCGGTGTAACCGGTAGCCATCACGACTTCAACGTTCAAGCCGGACATACGGGCAACCAATTCGTTGAGCATCTTCACGCCTTCGGGTTTGACCTTGGCAGAGTTCAAATCAAAGAGCGTATCAGCAGCCAAAACGATCTTGCCGCTGTTGGCGATGTCAGCGTCGCATTCGATGCCTTCGGCCAAAGCTGGGGTCCAGAAACCGGTGCGCCAGCAGAGGTTGTAGCCGCTCATCACGGTCGTGCCGTAGTTGTTTTGAACGTACGGGAATACGTCAGCAGCGCTGGCCATACCGCTCGTAGCGAGCAAGGCAGCCATAGCGGCGCTCAAAGCTAAAGTTTTTTTCATATTATTATCTCCAATTGGATCAGTTGCGGTGAACAACAGACGACCGCAGACGTCTTGCCAATACCCCACCGCCCTCGCGAGTGGCTTTTTGGGGGCAATAGCATAAGCTAAATTCTATTCTGCCACGTTTTAGTGACTTTCTGTGCTTTTTCTCGGCTAACGGGTCTGATCCCGTAACATTGTTGCTTTTTGACAACAAGCTTTCCATCTACCCAAACGTGGGTAATATCTTCGCGGCCTGCACTGTAAAGGAGCTGAGAGGCAGGGTCAAAAACCGGCAGCGCATCCACTGAACCCAGGTCAACCGCAATGATATCAGCGTCTTTGCCTTTTTCTAATGAGCCGATCCGATCGTCCCAGCCGAGCGCTTTTGCTCCACCCATGGTGGCTGCATAAAGCATATCGGCCACTTTCATTTGAGTCGTGTCTTGACAAACAGCTTTGCCGAGCATAGCAGCTAGCCGCGTTTCACCTAACAAATCCACCTTGTCGTTACTGGCAACGCCGTCAGTTCCCATTGCGACATTAATGCCCATTTTCAGCATTTTGGCAATGGGAGAAAAGCCGCTTGCCAATTTTAGGTTCGAGCACGGACAGTGGACGGTGCTGGCGCCCGCTTTGGCTAGAAGTTCCAGTTCAGCGTCATTGGCGTGCACCGTATGCACGGAAATGAAGTGATCACTCAAGAGTCCAAGCTTTTGAAGACGCTCAATAGGCCGCATGCCGTATTGCTTTAATGAGCCTTCGATTTCCGTCTGAGTTTCGTCAACATGCATGTGGATATAGGCGTTGTGTTTTTGAGCGAGCTCTCTGACTTTAATAAGAGCCTCGTCGTCAACGGTGTATGGGGCGTGCGGGCCCACGGTAACACGGACATTGGGATTGCTGCTGAAGCGTTCAAAAAGAGCTTCAGCACAGGCAATGTATTCATCCGTTGTTTTAGCCATTGCAGAGGGAAAGCCGATGACGATTCCTGAGACCGAACACTTCATGCCCGCTTCAGTAAGACCTCTTGCAACATCCTCACTGAAAAAATAGTGGTCGCTGGCACATGTGATCCCTGACTCAAGCATTTCTGCTGCGGCGATTAAAGAGCCTTCGTAGCAGAATTCGTGGCTCATTAATTTGCCTTCAGCGGGCCATATTTTTGTCTGCAGCCAGTCCATTAAAGGTAAATCTGCTCCCATGCCGCGCAGCAGGTGCATCGGGGCATGAGTGTGGGCATTGACTAAGCCGGGCAAAACGATATGATCGGGCAGCTCTACAACCTCCTCGGCTTCACAGTTTTTCGCTTCCTGCGAAGGTACAATCGCCACAATTTTCCCTTCATCAATGAGAATGCTGTGGTGAGATAAAAGCGCTCCCTTAGGAGCCATGGGCATGACCCAGCCGGCTTCGATAATCGTTTGCACGTGCATAAAAAACCTTTAAAAGTGAGCTTTAACAGTTAAGCTTGAATTGTATGTCAGAGTCGAAAAATCTGTCGGGCTTTGGATTGTTGACTTTTAACGGCTGTTTTGCATTATTTAACTCATTGAATTTAAAAGTAATTTTTACTCTCCGGATATGGGCATTTTTGGTGAAATCCTGATAAAATCAGCAGGTTAAATTTTTCATAGATGGATAGTTAATCAATGTCGGATAACGAAGATATTAAGAATAACGAAGAAACCCTTGCGCCTGAAGAAGCGTCCGATTCCAACGTTCCCGGTTCCATGGTCAATATCGCTCAAGAGCTGCTTCCGGTTTCTTTGGAAACAGAGATGAAGCGTGCTTACCTTGACTATGCAATGAGTGTGATTGTCGGCCGTGCACTGCCTGATGCCCGTGACGGCTTAAAGCCCGTGCACCGTCGTGTCCTCTACGCTATGGAGCAAATGGGCAACACTTATTCGCGACCGACTAAAAAGTCTGCCCGTGTGGTAGGTGACGTGATCGGTAAGTATCACCCTCACGGTGATAAGGCGGCCTACGACACGATTGTCCGTATGGCTCAGCCCTTCTCTTTGCGTTATCCGCTTGTATACGGTCAGGGCAACTTCGGCAGTCTTGACGGCGACTCAGCCGCAGCTATGCGTTATACGGAAGTGAAGCTGCAGAAGTTGGCCGGTGAAATGCTCGCCGATATCCGCAAAGATACTGTGGATTTCATTCCGAACTACGACAACACCGAAAAGGAACCCACGGTTTTGCCGACCCGCCTGCCGCATCTCTTGATTAACGGCAGCGCCGGTATCGCTGTCGGCATGGCAACGAACATCCCGCCGCATAACCTGCGTGAATCGATTGATGCCTGTGTGCATTTGCTCAATCACCCGGATGCGACGGTTGACGATCTGATTAAATTTATTCCGGCACCGGACTTTCCGACCGGGGGCATTATCTTCGGTCTCAAGGGTGTGATTGACGGCTATCGCACAGGCCGAGGGCGCGTGCTGATGCGCGCCAAAACGCATTACGAAGAGTTTGATCACGGCCGACGCACGCGCATTGTGGTCGACGAAATTCCGTATCAGGTCAATAAGCGCGTGTTGGTTGAAAGCATTGCACACCTTGTTAATGAAAAGAAAATCGAAGGCATTTCCGATTTGCGCGACGAAACCGACAAGGACGGCGTGCGTGTTGTGATTGATCTGAAGGCCGGTGTTGTGGCTGACGTGGTTCTCAATAACCTCTATAAACTCACGCAGCTGCAGGACTCTTTTGGCATCAATATGGTGGCGCTGGTTGACGGTCAGCCCCAGTTGCTGAATCTGAAGCAAATCATTGAAGTGTTCCTGATGCACCGCCGGGAAGTGATCACCAGACGCTGCCTTTTTGATTTGAAGGAAAATCGTGCCCGCGGCCATATCCTGGAAGGTTTGGCAGTGGCACTGGCCAATATCGATGATTTCCTCGCCATTATTCGTTCGGCACCGACTCCGGAAGTTGCAAAGACCGGTTTGATGAGCCGCGGTTGGAATTCGGCTTTGGTGGGCGAGCTCCTTCATCGTGCGGGTGAACACCAAAATGATTTCCGCCCCGAGGGGCTCGATGCCTCATTCGGGTTGCGAGACGACGGCTTGTACTACCTTACTGAAGTGCAGGCTGACAACATTTTGCAGATGCGCCTGCAACGTTTGACCGGCTTGGAGCAGGATAAGATCATTCAGGAATACAGAACTGTTGTTGATGTGATCGCTGACTTACTGGATATTTTGGCTAAACCTGACCGAGTTCGTCAGATTATCGAAGATGATCTCATTGAAATTAAAAATGAGTATGGCGATGATCGTCGTTCAGAAATTGATCCGACAGGTGACCCCAACTTTGATCCGAGAGACCTGATCCCTCGTCGTGAAATGGTCGTGACCATGACGCGCGACGGCTACATTAAGAGTCAGCAGCTCTCTGACTATCAGGCTCAGCGCCGAGGCGGTCAGGGTAAGAAGGCTGCCACTATGAAAGAAGGCGATATGATCGATCAGCTCTTTATCGCCAATTCTCATGACAGAATTTTGTGCTTCTCCGACTTCGGCCGTATGTATTGTCTGGATGTTTATGCGCTGCCGGAAGGCTCACGCACTTCTAAAGGACGCCCGATCATCAATTCCGTCCCCTTGGCTGAAGGGGAACGTATTACGGTTGTTTTGCCGATTGAAGACTTCGATGACAAGCACTATGTTTTCATGGCCACTTCAAAGGGTGTTGTTAAAAAGACCCGTTTGAAAGATTTTGCCAATGTGCGCCGTTCGGGCATCAACGCCGCAGGCCTTGATGAGGAAGATCACTTAATCGGAGTGGCTATCACTGACGGTGAACATGACGTTATGCTCTTTTCCGATGCCGGCAAGGCCGTACGCTTTAGCGAAGCCGATGTCCGTCCGATGGGGCGCGGTGCACGCGGCGTGCGCGGCATGGCGCTTGAAGATGATCAGAATGTAATTGCCATGCTTGTAGCCGACAGCGAAGAGCAGACCGTTCTGACGGCGACGGAAAACGGTTTCGGCAAACGTACGCTTGTGAGCGAATACACCCGTCACGGTCGCGGCACCAAGGGCATGATTGCCATTCAAACCAGTGAACGAAACGGCAAAGTCGTTGCGGCCACTTTGGTTGATGAGGCCGATGAGGTGATGCTGCTTACGCAAAAGGGCAAAATCGTCAGAACACCGGTTTCGGATATCTCGGTTTTGAAGCGTGCAACTCAAGGGGTGACCTTAATTGCTCTGAAGGATGACAGTCTTGTTGCAGTTCAAAGAATTGCAGAAAAAGACGTTGAAGAAGAAAAGACTGAAGAGCAAAAAGAGGCTCAGAAGGTTTCTTCCGAAACTCAGAGCGAGCCCTCTGAAAACGAAAATCAGGCCCAATAATTTAACCTGGAGCTCTCCTGTATTAATTCGGGAGAGCCTCTTTTTTGTATTCAGAATAAAAATGATTCCAGTAATTACGATTGACGGACCGACGGCTTCCGGAAAGGGAACAGTGGCTTCCCGCGTGGCTGACGCTTTAGGTTTTTATTATCTCGATAGCGGTGCGCTCTACAGACTGTGCGCCTATAAAGCTCTGAAAGAAGCGGCAGATCTGGCCGATGAAAAAACAGTTGCCCGATTGGCCTCAGAGCTTGAGCCGCATTTTGAAAACGGCCGCATTCTTTTAGAGGGTGAAGACGTTACCGATAAAATCCGGGCCGAAGCGGTGGGCGTGGCAGCAAGCAAAGTGGCTGCTTTAATGCCTGTCAGAGAGGCGTTGCTCGATGTCCAAAAGCGCGCCAGACGCAAGCCCGGTCTCGTGGCAGACGGCCGCGATATGGGCACGGTCATTTTCCCCGATGCTCCTTTAAAAGTTTTTTTAACTGCAAGCGCTCAGGCTCGTGCACTCAGACGCTTTAATCAGTTGAAAGAAAAAGGAATTATTGCTAATATCGACACCCTTACCCGGGATCTGCAAGAGCGTGACCGCCGCGATATTGAACGCGCGGTAAGCCCTCTGGCGCCCGCTAAAGATGCCAAGATCCTTGATTCATCTGAATTAACGATTGAAGCAACGGTTGCTCAGGTACTTCAGTGGTACAAGGAGCTCACCGATTAGATCGGACTCATTTCCGATCGCCCGGCAAACCGGCAATGGGGCCGGCCCGGTTTTTTCTAACCCGGTACTGACTTCCTGACGGAGGCGGTACTGATATTTAAATTAACTCATGTCTGAAAATATTAACCAACCCGAGTCTTTTGCTCAGCTTTTTGAAGAAAGCTTAGCTCGTCAAGAAATGCGCCAAGGCGAAGTCATCACGGCTGAAGTGGTGCGCGTCGATTACAACTTTGTCGTTGTGAACGCCGGTTTGAAGTCCGAAGCCTATGTGCCTATCGAAGAATTCAAGGACGATCGCGGTGAAGTCACCGTGAAGCCGGGTGATTTCGTGGCTGTGGCGATTGAACAAGTCGAAAACGGCTACGGTGATACGATTTTGTCTCGCGACAAGGCCAAGCGTCTTGCCGCTTGGATGAACCTTGAAAAGGCCCTCGAATCCGGCGAACTCGTCACCGGTACGATCACGGGCAAGGTCAAGGGCGGTCTCACGGTGATGACCAACGGCATCCGTGCTTTCTTGCCGGGTTCTTTGGTTGACACCCGTCCGGTTAAGGATACGACGCCCTACGAAGGCAAGACCATGGAATTCAAGGTCATCAAGCTCGACCGCAAGCGCAATAACGTCGTGGTTTCCCGCCGTGCTGTGGTTGAAGCCAGTATGGGCGAAGAACGCGCCAAGCTCTTGGATACGCTCAAGGAAGGCGCTATCGTCAAGGGTATCGTCAAGAACATCACCGATTACGGTGCCTTCGTTGATTTGGGCGGCATCGACGGCTTGCTGCACATCACTGACCTCGCCTGGCGTCGTGTGCGTCATCCGAGCGAAGTGGTTCAAGTCGGTCAAGAACTCGAAGCCAAGGTTCTTAAGTTCGATCAGGAAAAGAACCGTGTGTCTTTGGGCTTGAAGCAATTGGGTGAAGATCCGTGGATCGGTATCGCTCGCCGTTATCCGAAGGGCACCCGCCTCTTCGGTAAGATCACCAACATCACCGATTACGGTGCCTTCGTTGAAATCGAAGCCGGTATCGAAGGTTTGGTGCACGTTTCCGAAATGGATTGGACCAACAAGAACGTTGATCCGAAGAAGGTTGTCCAATTGGGCGATGACGTTGAAGTCATGGTTCTTGAAATCGACGAAGAACGTCGTCGTATCTCCTTGGGCATGAAGCAATGCAAACCCAATCCCTGGGAAGAATTTGCTCAAAGCCACAAGAAGGGTGACAAGGTTACCGGCCAAATCAAGTCCATCACCGATTTCGGTGTGTTCATTGGTTTGACGGGCGGCATCGACGGTTTGGTGCACTTGTCCGACCTCTCCTGGACTGAACAAGGTGAAGAAGCTGTTCGCAAGTACAAGAAGGGTGACGAAGTTCAAGCCGTTGTGCTCGGCATCGACACCGAACGTGAACGCATCAGCTTGGGCGTGAAGCAATTGAGCGGTGATCCGTTCAGCAACTTCACGAGCACCCATGAAAAGGGTTCTGTTGTGACCGGTACGGTCAAGAGCGTTGACGCCAAGGGCGCCGTAATTGACTTGGGCGACGAAACCGAAGGTTATTTGCGTGCCTCTGAAATCTCCTCCGAACGTGTCGAAGACGCTACGACGCAATTGAAGGAAGGCGACAGCGTGACGGCGCAAATCATCAGTATCGACCGTAAGAACCGCAGCATCCAATTGTCCATTAAGGCTAAGGATGCCAGCGAAGCTCGCCAAGCCTTGGATCGCATGAACCAAGACGCTCAGAGCGCTTCCGGTACGACCAACTTGGGTGCCTTGTTGAAGGCTAAGCTCGAACAAAAGTAATCGGAGAGACGCATGGTGGATGCCATGACGAAATCCGAGCTGATTGAACGGCTCGCAAGTAAAAACACGCGCTTATCTTCGCGTGATGTTGGCGAATCCGTTAAGGCGGTGCTCGATGCGATGACTTTGGCTATGGCCACAGGCAGCCGCATCGAAATCCGCGGGTTCGGCAGTTTTTGCCTCAACTACCGCCCCGAGCGATTGGGACGTAATCCTAAGAGCGGGGAAAGTGTGGTAGTGCCGGCAAAATACGTGCCGCACTTTAAAGCGGGCAAAGAGATGCGTCTCAGAGTAGACGGTCCTGCACAGGAAGCTTAAAAGCTCATCTCAACGTCAACCTAAGTTCAGAATGGGGATTCCAAAGTGTTTGGGGTCCCCATTTCCATATATGATTCTCAGTTCCTCTAAGTGGTGTTGCTTAGAACTCAGTAACATCTAGGTTAATCACTCTAGAAACCCCAGCAATCAGCCGATAAGCCCTCAAATATAATGAGTCCAAGGTATCAGCTCATTTTTGTGATGCCTCTCATTGATTCTGATTGAATGGATTAAGAGCTAATCATGTATAACTTTTTAGCAGCATTTTGTATTTGCGGTTTCATCATTATCATCGGTGAACTGGTCTCAACATGGACGAAGGCTTGGGTGCCTTCTGTGTTCGTCTCGGCCTGTTTGTTGTTGGTGGGCTATTGGACGGTTATTCCCTACGATTTGGTTAAGGATTCATTCCTGACGCCTTTCGGTGCTACGCTGGGCATCTATCTTTTGATTGTCCACATGGGAACGGTGATCAGTCTGAAGACACTCATGGAGCAATGGAAAACCGTTGTCATGTGTTTGGTGGGGCTCGCCGGCATGTGTATCCTGTCACTGCTTCTGTGTCCCCTCTTTATGGATTGGGCTTACATTGTTGCGGGTTTGCCGCCGCTTACCGGTGGTATCGTAGCCGCGACCATTATGCAGCAGGCTGCAACTGAACATGGTCTGACCTCTGCAGCCGTTTTTGCCATTACCATGTACTGCGTACAGGGTTTCGCAGGCTACCCGCTCACCGCTATTTTCATGAAGGCAGAAGGCGCTAAGCTTTTAGAAGAATATCGTTCCGGGCAACGCGTCTCCAAAGATGAGTTGTCTGCTGCGAAGAACGTCACCTCTTTGCCTTCGAGCGATCGCCGCGGACCGCTTGCCTTGCCCGATTGGTTAAACAGCCCGATTGTGATGCTCACAAAAATCGGTATGGTCGCCTGGTTATCCATGATGGTGGGTGGCTTCACCGGTATCAGCGGAGCTGTTTGGGCGTTGATTTTCGGTGTGGTTTTCTGCTCTCTGGGCTTTTTGGAAACGGATATTTTGCACAAGAGCAACTCCTTTAACATCTTGATGTTTGCCTTGACCATGTTTGTCTTCGAAGGCTTAAAGGACTGTACGCCCGAAATGCTTACCTCGATTATTCTGCCGATGGTGGGACTCATCGTTGTGGGTGTGTTCGGTATGGCTGTATTTGCTTGGGTCGCCGCCAAAGTGATGAAACTCTCCTTCGCGTTGAGTTTCTGCAATTGCCTCACGGCTCTTTATGGGTTCCCCTTTAACGCTATTATTACGGAGTCAACCTGTAAGGCGATGGCCAAAACGCCCGAAGAACATGAGTTCTTGATGAGCAAGATGTTCCCCTCAATGATTATCGGCGGTTTTGTTACCGTGACAATCACTTCGGTGATTTTGGCAGGCTTCTTTGTCAATTTGTTCTAATTAAACTCAGACAAGGCGCCATAAGGCGCCTTGAGGTTATCAGCAAAGGAATTCGAAATGAATCTTCAAGCACTCGGTCAGAAGTACCACGATTATTTGATTGAACAGCGTCGTTGGTTTCACGCTTATCCGGAAGTAAGCGGTGAAGAGTTCGGGACGGCAAGACATATTCGTGAAGAATTGGATAAGCACGGCATTCAATGGCGTGAATGCGGTATGAAGACGGGGACCTTAGCAACGATTAAGGGAGCTAAGCCCGGTAAGACCATTTTGCTTCGCGGTGACATTGACGCGCTCACAGTTAATGAAGAAACCGGATATGAGTTTGCAAGCAAAAATCCCGGCGTCATGCATGCTTGCGGTCACGACTGCCATATTTCAATGTTGCTTACCGCTGCCCTGATGCTCAATGAAATCAAAGATGAGCTCGCAGGAACGGTGGTTTGCGCTTTCCAACCGGCTGAAGAAATCGGCAAGGGCGCTCCTGCCATGATTGATGAAGGTGCTCTTGATGGCGTGGATGCTGCGTTCGGTATGCATGTCTGGTCAGATATCCCGAGCGGAAAGATCTCTGTGCGTGAAGGTGCCACAATGGCTTCGGGCGATCGTTTTGAAGTCAATATTGAGGGTAAGGGCGGCCATGGAGCTACACCGCACCTCTGCGCTGATGCCATTGTGATGAGTGCGGCTATTGTTCAAAATCTTCAAACGGTTGTGAGCCGCGAAATCTCTCCGGTTGAAACGGCCGTGCTCACCGTCGGGACAATTGAAGGCGGTACACGCTGGAACGTTGTTTCGGGTTCGGCTAAGCTCACGGGTACTACGCGCTGCTTCAGTAACGAAGTGCGTGCCCAATTCCCTGTGGCGATGAAGCGAGTGGTGGAGGATACCGCCCGTGCAATGCGCGGTAAGGCCACGCTGACCTATGAAGAATTGGTGCCCCCCACGATTAATGATGTTCAGTTGGCTCGTGCCGTGCGCTCAAGCGCCCAAAAAGTCTTGGGTGAGGATTCTTTATACGACTATCCGCTGACAATGGGTGGTGAAGATTTCGCTTATTATCAGCAAAAAGTGCCCGGTGTGATGGCTTTGTTTGGTGTCGGCAATCCTGCCTGTGACGCTGTTCATGCTCAGCATTCCGGTTGCTATAAGGTCGATGAAAATGCGTTGATTAACGGTGCGATGACGCATGTTCAGGTGGCTTATGATTTTCTTAATCAATAAGAAAAACTCTGAAATACTTCAGTAGAGCCAAAGCCTCGGCATGCGTCGGGGCTTTTGTGTTTTTTTGCAGTCCGTATAATCAAAACTTTCCTCTCAGAAATAAAAAAGATGCTTATTGAACGAAAAGATTTAAAAAAGGCCAAACGCATCGTTGTAAAGGTTGGCAGCAGCACCATTACGCATGCTAACGGCAAATGCGACTTCGCGAGAATCGATAAATTGGCCCGGGAGTTGGCCGATTGGCAAAATCAGGGCAAAGAGATGATTTTGGTCACTTCAGGCGCAGTCGCCGTCGGTGTTGATCGCCTGGGCTTGGCGGAAAAACCGAAAACCATTCCCGGCAAACAAGCAGCTGCTGCAGTCGGTCAAGGCATCTTAATGCATACCTATGAGAAGATTTTTGCCGAATATGGCCAAATCGTGGCTCAGGTTTTGCTCACTCGCATGGAGACCATTGATCGGCATCGTTATACCAATGCCCGTAATACTTTCATGGAGTTGATTAAGCGTCGGGTGATACCGATTGTCAATGAAAACGACGTTGTTGCACTCGATGAATTAAAAATCGGCGACAACGACAATATGAGTGCTTTGGTGGCGAGCATCGTTGACGCTGACCTCGTCATCATTTTGTCCGATGTGGATGGTCTTTATACCGCTAATCCTCAAACGCACCCTGAGGCTAAATTAGTCTTCCGAGTAGAGGAAATCACACCTGAAATTGAAGCAAGCGCGGGCGGCGCCGGCAGCAGCGTCGGTACCGGCGGCATGTTTACGAAAATTCAGGCTGCTAAAAACGCCACCACCTCCGGCATCAATCTGGTCATTGCATCAGGCGCTCAAAAAGATGCAGTGAGCCGAATTTTGGAAGGTGAAGAAGTCGGTACGCTTTTTGTTTCCAGAGAAAACCGCCTTCAGTTTAGAAAACGCTGGTTGGCGTTCGGCGCTCGCATTATGGGCAGCATCACAGTGGATACCGGCTGTGAGAAGGCAATCAAAAAGGCCGGCGCCTGCAGCATTCTTCCTGTGGGGATTATTCAGGTTGAGGGAACCTTTGAAGCCGGCAATACCGTAAGTGTGCGCACTTCTGAAGGTCGTGAAATTGCCAGAGGCTTGTGCCACTACTCTTCTGAAGAATTAAAGAAAATTATTGGCTGTCAGTCGGCCGATATTGAGTCACTTGTCGGACACAAGGCTTTTGATGAAGTGATTCATCGCGATGATTTAGTGATTTTGAATTAGGGGAAGCAAGATGACGGCAACGTTTGCACTGGTTCAGCAAAAGGCGAAAGACGCCCACGACGCAGCCACCCGTATGGCAGTGATGCGGACAGGAGAAAAAAACGAAGCGCTTTTGGCAATGGCAAACGCATTAATGGAAAAGGCTGACGAGATTCTCGAGGCCAACTCCCGGGATATGGCAAACGCTCAAGCCAATGCCATGAAAACCTCTATGCAGGATCGTTTGCGTCTGACCCACGAGAGAATTGCTGCCATGGCAGAAGGCTTGCGTCAGGTTGCACAATTGAAAGACCCCATCGGAGAAGTCATTGGAGGCACAACGCTGCCCAATGGTTTGATGATGACAAAGGTAAGAGTGCCTATTGGAGTGGTAGGCATGATTTATGAGGCAAGGCCCAATGTGACCTCCGATGCAATCGGCTTATGCCTGAAGTCCGGCAACACCGTTGTGCTCAAAGGCGGCAGCGAAGCACTGCATTCCAATCGTGCGATTGCCGGGATTTTATCTGAGGCAGCACAAAAGCATGGTGTGCCCGAAGGAGCTATCCAGTTTATCGACGTCACCGATCGTCAGGCTGTTACGGACCTGATTCGAATGAAGGGTTTGGTGGATGTAGTCATTCCTCGAGGCAGTGCAAGATTGATTCATGCGGTGGTTGAAAATGCCACCGTGCCGGTCATTGAAACCGGTGCAGGCGTTTGCCACACCTTCGTTGATGAAACGGCAGATTGTGATATGGCTCGCCGTATTGCCTTTAATGCCAAGGTACAGCGTCCATCGGTCTGTAACGCGATGGAAACGCTTTTAGTGCATGAAAAAGCAGCTCCGGCATTTTTGCCTGCGATGTTAAAGGATTATTTTGATGCGGGAGTACAGATTTTCGGTTGCGAAAAGACTCAAGCTTTTGATAAAAGAATTGAGCCTGCAACTGAAGAAGATTGGGCGACGGAATACGGTGATTTGCGCCTGTCGGTAAAAATTGTTCCTGATTTGGATGAGGCCTTGGCTCATATTGCAAAATACGGAACGCGTCATTCCGAATGCATTGTGACGCGTGATATGGATAATGCCCGGCGCTTTCAAGCTGAAGTCGATGCAGCAGTGGTTTATGTCAATGCTTCTACTCGCTTTACCGATGGTTTTGAATTCGGTTTCGGTGCAGAAATCGGAATCAGCACGCAAAAACTTCATGCCAGAGGCCCGATGGCCTTGCCGGAATTGACCTCTTATAAGTATTTAATTAACGGCAATGGGCAGGTCAGAGGCTAAAGATTGTCGGTCTCCCATGACTGAAAAGGGCAGTCTTTCAGGCTGCCCTTTCCATGTGTTAAAGGTCAATATCTACGAGTTCGTAATGGTCTTTACCCATTCCGAGAGTCCGCATGGCAGTGAGCTGATGCAGACCATGACGGGATTCAATTCGTTCGACCAGGTCATGATTTTTGTCTTTGCCTAATGCATAAACCAAATCCACGCAGGCTTGGTCAATAGCCAAAATATCTGTGGAAGCAACCATTCCGATATCGGGAATGGTCGGTTCGGCAGCGCTTAATCCTGCGCAGTCGCAATCAACAGACATCCGACGCATCACATTAATGAAAACAATATGTTTGCCGAAATGATCACAAACGGCCTTTGCCGATTCTGCCATCGTTTCCATCAAGTGCTCTTTGCCCGGCCATTGATCCCATGGAGCATTGACATCTTTCACAGCATGCACCTGGGCTTTGCCTATCTTGCCGTCAGCGCAGCCGATGGCAATGTTTTTCATTGAACCGCCGAAACCGCCCATGGCGTGCCCTTTAAAGTGAGTGAGGACAACCATAGAGTCGTAGTTGACGATATTTTTGCCCATTGAGACTTCTTTAAAGTGTTTGCCGCCTTTAACAGGAAGCATGACCGTTCCGTCTTCGTCCATGATATCGACCGGGCAGAAAGTCCAACCGTTTACTTCGAGAGTTTTGCGGTGCTTTTCAGTCGTGTCACGATCACCGTGATAAAGCGTGTTGGTTTCAACAATGGCGCTATTCGGAATAGTTTGTTGAAAGTCTTTAACCATGTCACGGGGCAAAATGTTGGGGCCGTTTTGCTCGCCCGTGTGCAATTTGATGGCGACTTTTCCTTTGATCTCATCGTTGATCAAAGCGTAGAGTTTTTTCAGGTGATCTGCGTCAATGTGTCGGGTGAAGAATACCTTTGCCTTTTCTCCCTTGAAGTCAGAGGTCACCTTTTTGCTGCCTACAACCGGGGCTTGAACTTGGGCCGTGGCGACATTACTTAATGCACCTAAAACGGCGCCGGTCATCACGCCTCCCATTGTTTTTAAAAAAGCACTGCGAGAGCATTTGTATTCAGACATGCAAAATCCTCCTGAGGATGAGACTCTTGCAAAAAATTTTATCAATTGGAAAAGACTTTTCCTTGCCTAAACTGATAGTCAAAATTGCCTGCTTTCAGATTTCAAAGGCAGATAATCGCAAACACCTAAAAGATTTATCTTATTTTTAGCGAAAGAAATTCGGTTTCTAGTTTGTCTCACTTAGAGGATTTATTTCCCTGAGCAATACAATTAAAAGAAGTTAAAAAGAAAGAGAGAACACAATGGATAAAAAAGTTGCTTCAAGATATATCCCTATTGGGTTAATGTTATTTGCACTCTTTTTTGGCGCCGGTAATTTGATCTTCCCAGCTTCGATGGGACAAAACGCCGGGGTGAATGTTTGGTATGCGTTGATCGGTTTTTGTATTACCGGCGTGGGGATGCCCCTTTTGAGCGTGATGGCGATGGGCTATTCAGGCTGCAGTGATCTTCAGGAAGCGGCCGGTCGCGCTCATCCCTGGTACGGATTGTTTTTTACGATTGTGGCTTATTTAGCCATTGGTCCCTGCTTTGCTATTCCGCGTACCGGGACAGTCGCCTTTGAAATTGCCGTGAGTCCTTTTTTAAGTAAAGACAGTCTTGAGGTCGGTTTGCCTGTTTTTCTTGCGGTATTTTTCTTAATTTCTTTCTGGTTATCCGCTTCACCTCAAAAACTCGTTGACCGTATCGGAAAATTGTTGACGCCGGCTCTCGTGCTCACCATTGTGCTTCTGATCGTACAGTCTTTTGTTTCTCCGTTGGGAGAGGCTCAGGAACCGACCAAAGCCTATGCAACGCCTGTCATTGCAGCTGTTCAAGGTGTTTTGGACGGATATAACACATTGGATGCTATTGCCGCTTTCGTCTTTGCAACCCTGGTTATTAACGTAGTGAAAGAAGATTGCGGATTGACGGATCGCGCAGAAATTACCAAGCAGGTTTATAAGTCCGGCATTGTTGCTGTCGCACTTTTGGCGTTTATCTATGTCTTTATTGCAAAGATCGGTGCTGAAAGCGTGCCCGCTATCGGCATGCAGGCTACGGGCGCTCCGGTTTTGGCTGAATCAGCCAAAATCTTATTCGGTAATGCCGGTGCCATCATCTTGGCAGTCATTGTGCTTTTGGCCTGCCTTTCCACGGCAATCGGCTTGATCACCTGCTGCGCGGCTTATTTCCTGAAATTAACAGGCCGCTTTAGCTATCTTTATTGGGTCACGGTCTTTTCCGTTGTTTCCTTCTTGGTCGGCATGTTTGGCCTGGAAACCATCATTACCTCTACGGTTCCTGTCTTGATGTTCATTTATCCTCTGGCAGTAGTGCTGATCGTCTTACTTTTTACCGATAAATTCTTTAAGGGACGCCAGTGTGTCTATGCCTTTACCATCGGTTTTACCTTTATTATGGCTTTGATTAACGGTATGGAAACCGCCAATATTAAGTTCGACGCTTTGGAAAATGTTCTGACGACTTATTTGCCGATGCATACTTTGGGCTTGAGCTGGGTTTGGTTTGCAGCTGTCGGCTACATCCTCGGTTTAATCTGGATGAAGGTTGTTCCTGAAAAATAGACGCTGTTTTATCTGAAAAAGGCCCTCGGCGAATGACCTTTGCCGAAGGCCCTAATTTTCAGCCAGTACGTGATCGCCATCAAAGTGCGGAATAAATTTAGCACTGTCTGTTCGTCCGACCTGCATAAAACCTTTGGTAATGCCTATTGCTCTGGCGTGACGAATAACCTTCTGATATTCCAAGGTCGTGAGCGGCCGATTAATTTCCGGGTGCCTGCAGGCTTTATAAAGCGGCATGTACTGATTCATCACGGAGACATAAACATCGTCACCGAATGTTTTATGGATCCAGTCCAGACACAGGCAGCTGTCTTGCCAGTGCCAGGGCAAAACCAGGTGGCGAATAATCAGGCCGTGCTTAAGTTGACCGTTTTGATCGAGTTCCACAGGTCCTGTCATTTCAAACATTGTGCGAATGGCTTCTGAGGCGTAATCGAAATACTTCGAGACTCCGGAATATTTTTCCCCAAGCCGGTTATCGAAGTATTTGAGGTCCGGCAGGAAAATATCGATTAAACCCGATAATTCTCTCAGTGTTTCAGGTAACTCATAAGCGTTTGAGTTATAGACAATGGGAAGCTGAAGACCTCGGCCTTTAGCAGAGATGAGCGCTTGCCGGATTTGGCGGGTGTAGTGGCCGGGTGTGACCAGTTCAATGCAGGAAGCGCCGCGCCGCTCTTCTTCAAGAAAAATATCTGCCAATCGTTCAGTGGAAATCTTAATGCCTTTGCCTACGGCGCTGATTTCGTAATTTTGGCAAAAGCAGCAGCGAAGGTTGCAGTGGGAGAAAAAGATTGTCCCGGCCCCTTTTTTAGATTCCAGGATGGGTTCTTCCCAAGCGTGCAAACTCACAAGAGCAACTTCAACATCGTCACTTGCGTGACAGATGCTGCGTTTTAACCCTTGTGGTGTTGAACGATCCACGCCGCACTGGCGGGGACATAAATTGCAGATCATATTTTTGAAGGAATCAATTCGATTGCAGAACTATACGACAGTTTAGGGGCCGTGGTTAAAAATTCTTTTGATACAAAAATGATAAAAACCCAAGCTGTCCATCATCTTGTCCATCAAAAAAACTGGACACTATTGTCTTTTTGCTGTTGTGCTAAAGGTGTAACCAATTGAATTAAAAGAAATAAATAAAAATCTCAGATGCCGTTAGGTACTCTGAGATCTTCGATGGTGGAGGCGGCGGGAATTGAACCCGCGTCCAGAAATCGTCCATAGCTGGATCTACATGCTTAGCTAAAACATTTAAAAAGTCTCATTTCGCTTTACGCCCTTTAGCCGGCTCTGACGAAACCAGACACTCTGAAGTTTCGGCGTCCGCGCAGTGTCCTCGCGAAAACCTAGCCTGTACGATATGAAACCACTGTCGGCGAACCGACCCGGCCTAGAGGCAAACCGGTGTGGTCCTCGCCTTAATTAGGCGGCGAGAGCGAAACGCTTATTGTTGGCGTTTATTTATTTTCCAGCGGATTTACAAGGTGACTGGACCTTGACATGCACCAAGCCACTTCGTGACCCCTGTCGAAACCAGGTCGCCCCCTAAGTGAACTTATCGGACTGCCTATTATGGACGAATTTAGTCAAAATTGCATTAAAAAGATTGAAGCGGTTGTTTTTTCTGAAAAAATAGTTGAAAAAATGTTTCCTGCAATCCGGTTTTTGCATTAAAATGCGCTTCGTTTTTGTATGTAACAAAACGAATTTCTCTTTTTATATAACGTGCCGATTTTTAGGCACAAGGAACTATGGCAAAAGAAGATTTAATTGAAATGAGCGGCGTGGTGCTTGAAGTTTTGCCTGACGCCCGCTATCGCGTAAAGCTTGATAATGGTCACGAATTAGTCGCCTATACGAACGGCAAGATGCGCAAGCACCATATTCGTATTTTGGCCGGCGACAAGGTTTCTTTGGAATTGTCTCCCTATGATTTAACTAAGGGACGCATTACTTTCCGCCACATTGAAGGCCGACCGGCAGCCGCTCCGGCTTCCAATACCGGCCGCCGTCGTTAATCTGCAGTCTCTACGGCTTATATTTTCAGGACGCCTAATCGTATTGGGCGTCCTTCGTTTGCGTGTACAATCATCGCAACTATCTCATAATCGGAATCATTCATCATGGAATTTGAACTTTGGTATCTGATTGTCGTGCCTTTGCTTTTTATAGCCGGCTGGTGGTTCAGAGGTTTGGATCAGAGACAGCGCGAGCAGGAACAAAGGCCCGGGACTTACTACAAGGGAATCAATTTACTGCTGAATGATCAGCCCGACAAGGCAATTGATGCTTTTATCGAAGTCGTGAAGCTCGATCCCGAGACAATCGAGCTGCACCACGCTTTAGGTAATCTGTTTAGCCGTCGCGGTGAATTTGATCGCGCCGTGCGTATTCATAATCACCTTTTGAATCGCGAGGACTTACCCTCTCACGAACGCTCTCTGGCTCTGTTTGAATTAGGTAACGACTATCTTAAAGCAGGCATTTATGATCGTGCCGAAGAAAGTTTCCAGCGCCTTTTGAAAGAGCCCGAATACCGATTGGATGCGATGCGTGCGCTTTTAAAGATTTATTGCACGGAAAAAGAGTGGAATAAGGCGATTGAAATAGCCAACACGTTGGAAAAGCAGGCCGGTGAAAACCATCAGGTTGAAATGGGGCATTTTCATTGTGAGTTGGCAGGGTTGGCAATGCGTGCCAAGCATTTTGATCAGGCAAAGCTTGAGCTTGAAAAAGCTCTGCAGGTAGACCGAAAGAGTGTTCGGGCTTTGATTATGTTGGGTAATTTGTCAATGCTCAATAATGATCCGAATGCAGCCATACAGTACTGGTCTCAAGTGGAAAAAGTCTCACCCGAACATTTAACGCTTGTGATGGTGCAGATGGCTCAAGCCTACGAGGCAATCGGGCAGCATGACCAGGCAATGAATTTAATTAATCGGGCGCTGGAAGATCATTCCAGCGTGGAAACTTTATCCATTGCATTAGACCTCATTATTAAGGGTGAAGGTGAAAAGGCTGCAGAAAAATTCCTCAAAGAAGAGCTCGGACGCCGCCCGACTCTGTGGGCATATGAAAAATTGTCGGAACTGCGCCTTAAAGCCAATCCGGAAGATTCTGAGCTGCAGCTTTTAACTGCACTTCTGAAGCCCTATGTCAGCCGTCCCGGCCGCTATCGTTGCTCTCATTGCGGTTTCAAAGCAAAAGGCTTTCAGTGGCTTTGTCCGGGGTGCTCCTCCTGGGGGAGCTATTCTCCCAAGCGAGAGGAAGAAGCCTAGAGCAAAAAAGTCGAAAAGAATTTAATCTTTTCGGCTTTTTTTGTAAATGTTTACATTTTTAAAGCCTATTACTAATACTCTTTACAACAACATTGCGTACACTAAAGCTTCGTGTTATTGCCTTTATAGACTAGGAAACCTCAATGTTTAAACGAATCGGTTTATTCATCCTGACTAACTTGGCCATTTTGGTGATGCTGTCCATCATTTTGAATTTGGTGAGTTGGTTTTTCGGTGTCGACTTTTCGCAGATCGCCGGTGCCAATCAAAGCTACATTTCGCTTTTGATTTTCGCTGCTGTCATCGGTTTTTCGGGCTCGCTCATCAGTCTTGCAATGAGTAAAACCATGGCTAAAAATTCCATGGGCCTTCAAATGATTGACGTTGAACGTCCCCGCAATGAAGTCGAGCGCTGGCTGGTTGAAACGGTTGCTAAATTAGCTGAAATTAAGGGTGTGGCAATGCCTGAGGTGGGAATCTACCACGGTGAGCCCAATGCCTTTGCAACCGGTCCCTCTAAAAACAATTCACTTGTCGCTGTCTCCGATGGTCTTCTTGCCAGCATGAATAAAGAAGAAGTGGAGGCCGTGCTCGGTCACGAAATGAGTCACGTTGCTAACGGTGACATGGTCACCATGACCTTAATGCAAGGTGTCATCAATACGTTTGTGGTGTTTCTTTCCCGCGTTATCGGCAACATTGTGGATCGCGGTATTTTGCGCAATGAAAGTGATGCGCCGGGCGCCGGATACTACATCACGAGCCTTGTGCTTGATATGGTATTGGGTCTTTTGGGTTCGATGTTGGTGGCGGCTTTCTCCCGTTATCGTGAATATCGGGCAGATGCCGGTGCCGCTCAAGCGTTGGGCTCTCCTGTTCCGATGATTAATGCCCTGGCTCGTTTGGGCGGTCAGACGCCTTCAGAGTTGCCCGGAAATGTCAAAGGCTTTGGTATCAGCGGCGGAATGGGATCCTTATTTGCTTCTCATCCTCCGATTGAAGCCCGTATTAAGGCTCTTCGTGAACTTCAGGGCTAATTGAAAGAGAGAAAAAACTTTTTTAAGCCTGCCGAGTGATCGGCGGGCTTTTTTGTACGAGTTTTGCAGAAAAACAGAGCTAGGGGAGATTGTTTGCAATCAGGCAAAAGTTAAACAGTCAGCGTCCGACAGGGCAAAAAGACTTCAAAAGGTCTTTGAAGAACCCAGTTAAAAACAACCGAAGCATGATTAAAAAAGAAAAGAATGGGATTGACGTAGAAATCTGGGATTTCTCAAACCATTCTGAAGAACTGGGAAGATGAGTCGAGTCAAAGAGTTGATGGGGTGGGAAATGGGACTCGAACCCACGACAACCGGAATCACAATCCGGGACTCTACCAACTGAGCTATTCCCACCATCAAACTTATGGCCCGCCCGACAGGATTCGAACCTGTGACCCTCGGCTTAGAAGGCCGATGCTCTATCCAGCTGAGCTACGGGCGGCTCGACGACTGTCGAAACGTGGTCGGGGCGAAGGGATTCGAACCCCCGACATCCTGCTCCCAAAGCAGGCGCGCTACCGGACTGCGCTACGCCCCGCCTCAAGTGCGAATCAGCATTATGCAGGAAAAAAATCGGAAACGCAATAGTCATAGGAAAAAATCGGATAAAATCGTTCGATATTTTTCTTTCCAGTAATTAGGAGAAAATGGTGAAATGGTCTTGCGCGGGGCGAGAGTTGGATCTTTCTGTCCCATTGATTATGGGGATTGTTAATGTCACGCCGGATTCTTTTTCTGATGGCGGAGAGCATGCCGGTTGCGAGCAGGCGATTGAATTTGGCCTGAAGCTGCTCGAAGAAGGGGCTGATATTTTGGATATCGGCGGTGAGTCGACGAGGCCCGGCGCTGCGCTGGTGAGTGCACAGGAGGAAATCGATCGGGTGATTCCGGTTGTAAAAGCTCTTGCTAAGAGCGGAGCAGTCATTTCTGTGGATACAAGTAAGGCCGAAGTCATAAAAGAATCGATTCGGGCCGGCGCTCACATTATCAATGATGTTCGCGCTCTGCAGGAACCGGGGGCTCTGGAAACTGTTGCAGACTCTGAGCTCGGTGTGTGTCTCATGCATATGCAGGGGGATCCTCAAACCATGCAGAACCGACCGCACTACAAAAATATGCTCGAAGAGGTCAGAGAATTTTTGCTTGATCGGGCTCATTGCGCAGAAAAAGCCGGCATCAGCCGCAATCGCATCTGCCTTGACTATGGATTCGGCTTTGGAAAAACAGTTGAGCAAAATTTTGAACTCTTAGCCCATACAGAAGAATTCGCCCGTTTGCCTTATCCCATTTTGGTCGGACTATCGAGAAAATCCAGTTTGGGAGCCGTGACCGGACGAAGCGTTCATGAAAGACTTATCTCGTCAGTAACCGGAGCGTTACTATCTGCCCAGGCCGGAGCATCGGTTGTAAGGGTTCACGATGTGGCAGCTACGCGAGATGCGTTTAAAATTTGGCGTATGACCGTCAGTCAAACTCAAAAGGATTAGGTTATGACTCGAAAATATTTTGGAACCGATGGAGTGAGGGGCCGCGTAGGAGAGACGCCGATTACGCCGGACTTTGTTTTGAAATTGGGGCAAGCAGCCGGCCGTGTACTCAGAAGACACATTGATGGCCGCCGCCATGTCCGCGTTGTGATCGGTAAGGACACTCGGGTATCCGGTTATATGCTTGAAGCCGCTTTGCAGGCAGGCTTTTCCAGTGCCGGAGTCGATGTCGTACTTTGTGGTCCGATTCCGACACCTGCAATTGCCTACCTCACCAGAGCTCAAAGGGCAGATGCCGGTGTCGTCATCAGTGCGAGTCACAATCCTTACGATGATAACGGCATTAAGTTTTTCTCTGAGTCCGGAGCAAAATTGCCCGATGAGGTGGAGTTGGAAATTGAAGCCGAACTCGATAAGGGATTTTCTTGCGTAGAAAGCCGTGAGCTTGGTAAGGCTTGGCGTCTTGAGGATGCATCGGGTCGCTACATTGAATTTTGTAAATCCACGATCGACAGCAATGTCAATTTGAAAGGGTTGAGAATTCTTGTGGACTGCGCCAATGGTGCGGCCTATCACGTGGCGCCCTCGGTTTACCATGAGTTGGGGGCAGATGTCTTTACAGTGGGCGACACACCTGACGGATTCAATATCAACGACGGAGTCGGTGCAACACACACGGAATCATTGTCAAAGAAAGTCTTTGAGCGTGGCTGTGATGTGGGAATTGCGCTCGATGGAGATGCCGACCGATTAATCATGGCTGATGGAAACGGTCATGTTTATAACGGCGATGAGCTTCTCTATGTCATGGTCAGAGACCGTATGCTCAGAGAAAAGGTCAAAGGCGTCGTCGGCACTTTGATGACTAATTACGCTTTGGAAAAGCGCTTCGAAGAACTGGGAGTGGAATTCGTTCGGGCCAAAGTGGGTGACCGCTATGTGCTTGAACAGTTAAAAGCACGCGATGGTTGGATTTTTGGAGGCGAAACTTCCGGACACCTTTTGGTTTTAGATTGCCAGACAACCGGTGACGGAATTGTGAGCAGTCTGCAAGTCTTGGCAGCCATGCGCCGCCAGGGTAAAACCCTTGCTCAACTGACGGCTGATTTGAAACTGTTGCCGCAGGTCCTGATCAATAAGCGCATTGAGAAGGGTTTTGATTGGAAGAGCCACGAACCCATGCAAAAGGCACTTCAAGCAGCTCAGGAGCAGCTTCAGGGACGAGGCCGAGTATTAATTCGACCTTCCGGGACAGAACCTTTGCTTCGTGTGATGGTTGAAGCTGATGATAAAGCTTTGGCTCAGCAATTAGCTCAGTCTATTGCCGATACACTGTAAAAATCTGAATCGATTCGGGCCGCTTTTTAGAAGCGGCCTTGTCTAATTTAAAAGCCAGTTTAACAGGGGCGGAGCGATCATCGGGGCGGCAAAAGCCGTGATGATGCCGGCAAGCCCCATGGCTAAGCCGGAAAAAGCGCCGGCTTTATCACTGATCTGAAAGGCTCGGGAGGTTCCCATGCCGTGCGCGGAGACACCTAACGAAAAGCCCTTTACATAATCCTTTTTAATTCCGAAGAGCTTAAACATCGGAGTGGCTAAAAGAGAGCCGACAATGCCGGTGAGTACCACAATGCCCGCAGTGAATTCAGGAATACCGCCCATTTTTTCCGATATGCCCATGGCAATTGGGGTTGTTACGCTTTTTGGGGCCATGGACATAATACTTTCTATAGAAGCATGGAAAAGAACGCCTAAAAGAACGGTTGAGACCACGCCTACAATGCAGCCCACAACAACGCCGATTAACAAAGGAGCCCAAAGTTTGGCTAAGCGCAGACGTTGATCGAAAAGCGGAACGGCCAGAGCGACAGTGGCCGGTCCGAGCAGAAAGTGAACAAACTGAGCGCCGGCAAAGAAGGTCTCATATTCGGTATGGGTTGAAAATAAGATAGCCAGCAGAATGCATACCGCAATAACAAAGGGCGAGAGCAGTGTAACGTAACCGCTTTTTTGATAAACCCAGATGCCGATTTGATAGGCAAGCAGTGTCAGGCAAAGCCAGAGCACCGGATTTTGAGCCAAATGGTACCAAAGTAACTCAATCGTCATCATCAACTCCCAAAAGTTTGGCGCTCCATTGAATGACAAGGGCGGTGACGACCATGGTGACGGCTGTTCCGATCACCAAAATAGCTGCTATGGCCATCCATTCAGCCGAAATTCTTTCCCAATGTCTCACAATGCCAACGCCGGCCGGCACAAACAAAAGAGCTAAATGTGCCAATAAAACGGAGGCGGTGAGGCGGACTCTTTCAATGAGATCATCTTTAATCAGAAATCCGATCAGCAGGAAAATCATGCCGAGCACGGGACCGGGAATCGGCCAGCCGAAGCCGTATGACAGAGCTTCGCCGATGAGCTGAAGCATCAAAAATAAAGCAACGGAAATTAACATAAAAAGACTGATTGACAAAGAAGAGGTGGCATTGTGTCACCAAGTAAGGGAAAAATCCATCACTCAACTAATTGAAAATGAGTAGGGCTATGATTTTTGTCAAAAAAATGGGGTCAAGCAGGTGGAAGCGAATATTTTAGCGCGACAGAAAATTTTAGAAAAATAAAAAAATTTCTCGTTTCTACGGATTAAAAATCGAAAAAAATAAGCACAAAATAAGCACAAAACGGTAGTGATTTTTTTCTCCAAAATTTTTCAACGGGAGGTTGTCTATGCGAAAAACTCGTTGTGCATTAGCAGTCGGTCTGGCGATGATCGCCGGTGTGGCCTACGCCGTCGTACCTCAAGTCAGTCCGGATGTGAAGAAAGCTACGGAAACGATCTATAAAGATCCTGTGATGCAGAAAATGCTCACAGAGCTCACAAGCGATGAAAACGCACAATTCCGTTTCAACACTCATATGGAAGTGGCCCGTATCGCTTCTCCGTCGCGCTCTGAAATGCGTCGAGCAGAAGAATTAACCCGTCGTATGGTTGAAGAGTGGGGCTTTGATAAAAAAGATATTATGACAACGCCTGAAGGGATTATTAAGGGCGCCGGTATTCAGAAGGTTGACGGTTTGCCCGTCTACAACGTCTGCGTTCGCATCCCCGGTACATACTCTCAAGAAAAGGGCGCTCAAAGCTACAAGGGTCAATTCCCGAAAGTTTTGCTCGAAGGTCATATCGATACGGTGAATCCGGCGAAATTGCCGCCGAAGTCTAATCCGTATATGCCGGTGAAACTCCAAAAAGCCTCTGAAGCTATTGTTTCAACACCGGAAGCTTTGGCTGCCATCAAGGACGAGCTGCACTTTGATAAAAACGGCAAGATTATTCAGGACGAAAACTATAAGAAAGCCTATGTGCGTTATGCCAATTTAGAAGACGCACAAAAGAAAGGCGGCTATCGTATTTATGTGCCGGGCTTTGCCGATGCCATGGGTAATACGACCGGTGTGATGACTGCAGCCATCATGCTGAAGAAGTACAACATCAAACCCGTGTATGACCTTTGGATTTGCGGTACGGCCGGTGAAGAAGGTAAGGGCAATCTCTGCGGCATGAAGCAACTTTACGGTTACAACCAAGATACCGGTAAGGGCAATAATGCTTTGAACTTTGTCGCCAACTTTGCTGCCGACTCTACTCGCGCCGGTTCCGGCACGTTGAATTACTTGGGCAGCTATCGCTTTGAAATCAAGTACACAGAACCTGCAGGCTATAAGCAAGGGGGAGCTGGAGCTCCGAGCGCTTTGATGGCTATGACCCGCTCAATTGCGAAGATCGCAGACATCAAGTCGCCGTGGGATCTGGACAAGAAGGCTGAACGTACGACTTATACCGTGGGTGTGGCAAGCTGCGATGATGCCGCTAATGGTGAACGTTCTCGCTCTTGCACGTTGATGGTTGATATGCGTTCTCCGACGCAAGGACCGTTGAGTGCAATCCGTGCTCAAATTGAACCGACCTTTAAGGCTGCTTTGGATGAAGAAAATGCGAAGTATGGCGTAAAGAGCGGTGATAAGAATGCCGTTAAGATGGAATTGGTATGGTTCGGTGACCGTCCGGCTCACCAACGCGCCAACTTCAACGACATCGCCACGCAAATCTATTGGCAGACTGCTCAAACAGTTGGTATCGATAAGATAAAAGCCTTAAAGACCAATTCTTCGAGCTTAAATGACAATGTTCCGGCTGCTGTCGGCGTGCCGACGGTGAACTTTAATGTTCATACGCCTGCTGCAAACGGCGGTGGTCACACCTTCAATGAATGGGGTATCCCGGGTAATGCTCAGGACGAAGGTAAGCGTATTTTCCGCATGATTCTCATGGGCTTGACTGCTGCCGGCTATCACACGAGTACGGGTGATGTCGTTAAACCGACAGCTGCTCCGATCGGTGCTCGTACGACAGAGGAAATGTACTAATAGGGAACATTGGGAGAGAACATTATGAAAGGAAAATTATTAATTGCTTTGCTGGGTTCTTTTGCAGCATCTGTGGCAATGGCTGATGTCTCCAGTGTTCTGACAGTGGATATCCAGGGCCCCGGCGGACACAGTAACGGTGCCTACGGCAACACCAATGCGGTTCATGCCGGTGCCCGAGCCATTATGGAAATCGAAAAGGCGATTCCGTCTCAAAAACAATGCGTTGTCTCAGGCTTTCATGGCGGTGTTTCTGTGAATGCTATTGCGGCGGACGGTCACTTTAAGGTTTCGCTCAATGCCAAGGACGAAAAGGAAATGGCTGCGCTGAAGCAAAAAGTTGAAGCTGCAGTGAAGAAAGGTGTTGATGCGGAAAATGCTTTCCGTGGGGTTAAGCCCGGCGCCTTAACCGGTGGCGTTCCCGCTGAAGTGCGCTACACGATCAAATAGCCTGATCGTACTCTGAAAGGAGTGATAAAGCCGCCTGCACAGGCGGCTTTATCAAAACAATAAAAGATCATGAAAAGATTCAATTATTAATCCAGATCAAAAATAATAAAATAAATTATTGAATTATCGCTGATGAATAAATAAGATAAAAGTATCAAAAAATGATCTGGAGAAAATTATGAAAAAATATATATGGTTGGCAGATCTTGCGGCGCAAACGGTTTTTTCTATTACTTTCACGCTGTTGAGCGTCGGTTCTGTCTTAATGGTCTTGGGATCAATTTGAACGAAAGAAAAACAAAAACCGGCGCATTTGCGCCGGTTTTCGCTTGGACCAAAGAAGTCTTTAGGACTTGAACGCTTATTGTTAAGGAGACACAAACAAACGCTCATTGAACTGGGAGAGATTTAACCAAACTTTAGATTCCACCCCTTTTTGGCCCCTATCGTTTGGAAAACCACTCAAACTTCTTACTTGATCGTAACTTTATCGCAGAAATCTTGCGTGAAGCTTACGTCGAAGCAAAAAGATTTGTAATGCTTATATTAATGATAATAATTCTCATTTGCAAGTGTTTTTCAAAATTTTTTATTGCCTTGCTGCGTTTCCCGCTTTCCCAAAAAGCTAAAAAAATCGGTAAGATACGTCCTTTCTAATTTTTGGCCGGTAAAGCCATGTCTGAACACGAATTACTTTTATCTGATTTTGATTTCGATCTGCCTTTAGATCGAATTGCTCAATTCCCTCTCAAAGACCGCGCCTCGAGCCGTCTTTTGCACGTCATGCCGGATCGGTTAGAAGATTGGCACTTCAGGGATATCGTTAATTTACTTCGTCCGGATGACTTATTGGTGATGAACAACACTAAGGTCATCAAAGCCCGTCTGCTTGGCAAAAAGGAAACAGGCGGCGCGGTGGAAGTGCTGATGGAGCGTATTACAGGCGAGTACACCGCCATTGCTATGACTCGTGCCAGTAAGAGTCCTAAAGCCGGTACTTTCCTGATTTTCGAATCGGAGGGCAAAACCGAGCGGGTGGAAGTGACAGGCAGAGAGGGCGAATTTTTTGCTCTGCGGTTTGAGCATCCTGTCCTTGAAGTGCTCGATTGGTTCGGAAAAGTGCCCCTGCCTCCTTATATCGAACACGCAGCCGATAAAAGCGATGAGCAGCGCTATCAGACCGTTTATGCAAAAACGCCCGGTGCTGTGGCGGCGCCCACTGCCGGACTTCACTTCACAGAAGAAGTGATTGATGCTTTAAAGAAAAAAGGTATCGAGATTGAGTTTGTGACTTTGCATGTTGGGGCAGGCACATTTCAGCCTGTGCGTGTAGAAAAACTCTCCGAACACATCATGCACTCGGAGTGGTACACGATCAGCAAAGAAACAGCTGACGCCGTTAATCGTGCCAAAAAAGAAGGCCGTCGGGTGGTCTCTGTGGGCACAACCAGTTTGCGAGCCTTAGAAAGTGCAGCAGTGAGAAAGGGTGAAATTCAGGCCGGAGCCCGCGATACGCGCTTATTTATTAAGCCCGGGTACGAATTCAAAATAATCGATGCCTTGATTACTAATTTCCACCTGCCGAAATCCACGCTTTTGATGTTGGTTTCTGCATTGGCCGGTAAAGAAAGAATTGATTCGGCCTATCAATACGCCATTAAAGAGCATTACCGCTTCTTCAGCTATGGCGATGCGATGTTGTTGGAAAAAAAGCCGGAGTAAGTTGTGAGTCTTGAATTTACAGTGAAAAAGACCGCCGGGAAAGCCCGACGCGGCGAAATGAAGTTAAACCATGGAACGGTTCAAACGCCCATCTTTATGCCTGTGGGCACATACGGAACGGTCAAAGCCATGGCACCGAATGAACTGGAAGAGATTGGCTCTCAGATTATTTTGGGCAATACTTTTCACTTGTGGCTGCGCCCCGGCCTGGATGTCATTGAAAAGCACGGCGGACTGCATCGATTTATGGGCTGGGATAAGCCGATTCTCACCGATTCGGGTGGTTTTCAGGTCTTTTCCCTCAAAGGACTTCGCAAAATCACCGAAGAGGGCGTTAAGTTTGCCTCTCCGATTAACGGTGACAAATTGTTCCTCACGCCTGAAGTCTCCATGCAGATTCAGCGTGTACTCAACAGTGACATTGTGATGGTTTTTGATGAATGTACCCCGTACAAGATCAATGACCGTCCGGCCACCGAAGAAGAGGCCGCCAAGTCGATGAGAATGTCGCTGCGCTGGGCCCGCCGCAGCAAAGAAGAATTTGATCGCTTAGGCAATCCCAACGCACTTTTCGGCATTGTTCAGGGCGGAATGTACGAGCACCTCAGACTCGAGTCTTTGCAGGGCTTAAAGGAAATCGGCTTTCACGGTTACGCCGTGGGCGGATTGTCGGTCGGAGAGCCCAAAGAGGAAATGCACCGCATTATGGAAAAAATTGTCTGGCAGCTGCCGCAGGATAAGCCCCGTTATTTAATGGGGGTTGGCACGCCGGAGGATTTGGTCGAGGGGGTGAGCCAGGGCATTGATATGTTTGACTGTGTTATGCCAACGCGCAACGCCCGCAACGGCTGGCTCTTTACCCGTTACGGTGATGTGAAGATCCGCAACAGTAAGTACAAGGATGATTTGCGTCCTCTGGATCCCACGTGCGACTGTTATGCCTGCAAGCACTTTACTCGTGCCTATTTGCACCACCTGCAAAAGGTCAATGAAATCCTGGGGGCAAGATTGAATACCATCCACAATCTTCACTATTACCTGCACCTGATGCAGGAAATTCGTGATGCACTGGATGCCGATCGTTTTGAACAGTGGCGTGAAGAGTTTTACGCCAATCGTGCCCGTGGTGTGGATTAATGGATTTGAGGCGAAAAAAGACTGAAATCCCCCTATAATTACAGAACTATTTTGTCCGAGACGGTCTCGGGCGTTTTTAATGGAGTCCCACATGTTTTTTATCTCTGACGCATTTGCTCAAACGGCCGGTGCCGGTGATACCGCCAGTCTTTTGACCAGCTTGTTGCCGATGATTTTGATTTTTGTTGCTTTCTGGTTCTTCCTGATCCGTCCGCAACAAAAGCGTCAAAAAGAACACGCAAAAATGGTTGATGCTTTGACCAAGGGTGATGAAGTGCTCACCGCCGGTGGCATCGCTTGCCGAGTGGTTGAAGTTCGCGACGATTACATGGTTGTGCAAATCGCAACGGTCAAAGATGAACCGGTGACCCTCACGATGCAACGAATCGCTGTTCAGACAGTGTTGCCTAAGGGTACGATCAAGACCTTCTAAGATGAATTTCCCAAGGCCTATGGTCTTGGGATTTTTCTAGAGTTGCTGTGTGTTTGATGTGTGATATGCGGTATCTCTAAAACCAAGAGAGCGAGTCCCACCAGTCGTTCTCTTTTTCAGTTTATTCTGGGGAAAAAGACGTGAATCGTTATCCATTGTGGAAGTACATCGTCATTGTTGTTGCTTTAGTGATCGGGATGATTTACACGACGCCGAACTTCTTCGGGGAGTCGCCGGCCGTGCAAATCTCCAGCCAAAAGGCAACTATTAAAGTTGACGAACATATCTATGAGCGGGTTCAGAATGCACTGTCTGCGGCCAACATTACGCCGGATGGAATTTTCTTTGAACAAGGTGCTCAACAATCAACTATTCGGGTTCGCTTTGAGCCGACTCAGGCAGAAATGCAGTTGCAGGCGAAAGAAGTGATCGAAAGGGAATTAAATCCCGATCAGACCGATCCTTCTTTTGTGGTTGCCCTCAACCTGGTGCCTAATACACCTCAGTGGCTTTTGAGCCTGCATGCTCTGCCGATGTATTTAGGTTTGGACTTGCGAGGCGGTGTGCACTTCCTGCTTGAAGTGGATATGGATGCGGCTATCGATAAGCGCGCTGATGCATTGGCAAGTGACCTTCGTTCACAGTTCCGTGAACAGCGTATTCGTCACGCAGGTATCACCCGCAGCGGTATCTCGCTTGAGATTGCTTTCCGCAGTGCTGAAGAACGCGACAAGGCAAGAGATCTTTTGCGCAACACTCATAACGATCTGTCGCTCGATGACCGTGATGAAGGAAATATGTTCCGCCTGGTCGCGACGATGACCGATGCTTCGCTCAGAGACGTTCGTGATTACGCCTTAAAGCAAAACATCTCCACTTTGCATAACCGTATTAACGAATTGGGTGTGGCTGAACCCGTGATTGCTCAACAAGGGGCCAATCGTATTGTGGTGCAGCTGCCCGGTGTGCAGGATACCGCCAAGGCAAAAGAAATTTTGGGTCGTACCGCTACTTTGGAAATCCGTATGGTAGACGACTCTCCCGAAGCCTACGCTCAGTTGTCTTCCGGCACTGTGCCCTTTGGTGATGAGCGTTATTTAGACCGAGCCGGTGTCCCCATTCTTGTTAAGCGCCAGGTGGTTTTGACGGGGGACAACTTAAATGATGCCCAACCCGGTTTTGATCAGCAAACCCAGGAACCGACGGTGAATCTGACGCTCGATAGCCGCGGTGCCCGTATTTTCCAAGATGTCACTCGTGAAAATGTAGGCAAGCGCATGGCCATTATCCTTTTTGAAAAGGGTAAGGGTGAAGTGGTGACCGCTCCGGTGATTCGTCAGGAAATTGGCGGCGGACGTGTGCAGATCTCCGGTCATATGACAGCGACCGAAGCTACCGATACGGCTCTGTTGCTGCGTGCCGGGTCGTTGGCCGCACCGATGGAAATCATTGAAGAGCGTCTGGTTGGTCCGAGCCTTGGCGCGGCTAACATCGAAGCCGGTTTCCGCTCGACGGTTTACGGTTTCGCTGTTGTGTCTATTTTCATGATTCTTTACTACCAGGTTTTCGGTGCAGTGTCAGTTTTTGCACTGAGCTGCAACGTGATGCTTTTGGTGGCACTGCTTTCAATGCTTCAGGCCACGTTAACTCTGCCGGGTATCGCAGCTATTGCTTTGACTTTAGGTATGGCTGTTGACGCTAACGTGCTGATTAACGAACGTGTCCGTGAAGAATTGCGTGAAGGCCGTTCACCTCAGCAAGCCATCAGCGAAGGTTTTGACAGAGCCTTTGCGACGATTTTGGACTCTAATGTCACGAGCTTAATTGCCGGTATCGCACTCTTGATTTTCGGTTCCGGACCGGTGAGAGGCTTTGCTGTGGTTCACTGTTTGGGTATTTTGACTTCAATCTTTACGTCGGTTGTCGTGAGCCGCTCGGTGATTAATTTGATTTATGGTCGCCAGAAGAAGCTCAAGAAACTGCATGTGGGTCAAATTTGGAAACCGACGGACTAAAGGGGAAGTAGAGTATGGAGTTTTTTAGAATTCGGCGCACGATTCACTTCATGCGCTTTGACAAGGTCTTCAATACGATTTCATTGATTTCGTTTGTGATCGCCGTTTTCCTCTTGTGCACTCGTGGGCTGGCTTTTTCCATTGAGTTCACAGGCGGTACGGTGATGGAAGTGTCTTATCCCCAGGCCGCTCCGACCGAACAAATTCGTGAGGAGATTAAGTCCGCTTTGGGAGTGGAGGCCGCAGTACAAAATTTCGGTACAGCGCGCGATGTGATGATCCGCTTGCCCATTGTGGAAGGCGAAACTTCCGGGGAACAAGCCAAAGAGGTCATGGCGGTTTTAAATAAAACCGAACCGGAGGCCAAAATGACTCGAGTTGAGTTCGTCGGTCCTCAGGTTGGTGAAGAACTTGCCACCGACGGTTTGACGGCTTTGATTTTGGTCATTATCGGTATCGTTACCTACTTGGCATTTCGCTTCGAATGGAAGTTCTCCATTGCGGCCATCATTGCTAACTTGCACGACGTGGTTTTGGTTTTGGGTATCTTCTCATTTTTCCAGTGGGAATTCTCCTTGCCGGTTTTAGCTGCAGTGCTGGCAGTTTTAGGCTACTCTGTGAATGAATCGGTGATTATTTTCGACCGTGTCCGTGAACACTTTAAGAAGATGCGCCGCATGGATACAGTGGAAGTGATCGACTCCGCTATTACAGCCACGATGTCCCGTACGGTGATCACTCACTCGTCAACCTTGGCTATGACATTGGCGATGTTCTTCTTCGGCGGCCCCGCCCTGCATTACTTTGCTTTGGCTCTGACAATCGGTATTTGCTTAGGCGTCTACTCATCAGTATTCGTTGCAGCAGCTATCGCATTGTATTTAGGTGTGAAGCGTGAAGACTTGGTGAAACCTGTCAAGCGTGATCAGGTGCAGGAGATGGTTCCCTAGAAGCTGACCGAACAGCAAAAACGGCGCTTAGGCGCCGTTTTTGTTTCGGATGAATTGAACTAGACTCCGTACTTATCGTTCAGAGCTTTTAGCTCTCCTCTCAAATCCATCAGATTCCAAAGATAATTCATCACACGTGTGTAGTCAGCGTCATCAGTAGGCATCCAGAAGCCCATGTAATTGACCGGTGTCAGGGGCTTGTTTAAAAACTGAGCATGCAACTGCGGATATTTCTTGGCGTAAAGCTTTGCTTCCGCATTTTCTGTGATCATTACGTCACCCTTGCCCTGAGCGATTAGTTCAGGGATTTCGTAATTTTTGTCATGAGTGAGGATCTTAGCCTTGGTCAGGTTCTGCAACACAAACTGCTCATTTGTTCCGCCCGGATTTTTAATCACGGTGACGCCGGGCTGATTGAGTTTTTCAAGACTGTTGAGTTTATCCTTATTCTTTTTGTTAACCAGGGCTACCTTCCCGAAAGGAGCATAAGCGGGCAGAAAATCACCCGTGAGCACTCGGGCCGGCGAACGCGTGATACCGCCGACGGCCACGTCGAATTTATTGTCTGCCATATCTTTGGCTAAATTTGACCAGCTGGAATGGACAAACTCTACTTTCCAGCCGTAGACATCAGCCATTTTCTGAACGAGCTCAATATCGTGACCGACAAATTTTTGATTTTCCAGCATGGAAAACGGACGATAGTCCCCGGGCGTGCCGACACGCAGCACTTTCGTTTCCATAATACGGTCGAGGCGCTCTGCTGCATAGGAAGGAGTCATAGCACCGACAATCAAAGCTCCTGCAACCGAAGCAGTTAAAAGGCAGCGGGAAATCAGTTTCATGGTGAACCTTTTTAAGGAAAAAACAGTAAGAATTATTTTAGATACGCCGACATTCAGTTCAATCGCCTTTTTGCATTAAAGTAGGCGCTGATGCTTAAGTGATTGCACCGATTTTTAAGCAAAAGTGTTTAAAAAAAGACCCGCCGTGAGGCGGGTCCGGAAAGCACCAACTGATTAGGGAGCTTTTTTGTATAGATCGTATAGGACAGCCCGAATAATGCTATCGGTTGTCTGTTTACTTAAAGCCTCAATTGAGTCAGGCTCTGTCAGCGTAGTGGTGTCGTATTCTTTGGGAAGCTTTTTCATTTCACCAATGACGACATCTTTCCAGAAAGCAGGCGCTTCACTTTCTTCCCAATAACCGCGTCCGCGTCCAAAGTGAGCAACAGCCAGGTAGAGCAATACCGCTTCAAGAAGGAAATTCTGCAAAGCCATTTTGCTCCAGGACACGCGGGTGCCGTGCACACCTTTGACCTGATTGTAGGCAAGGGCAGCACCGGCTCCGCCGATCGCACCGATTACGGTTCCTAAAAGCGTTCCCAATCCGGCCGATAAACCTCCCGTTCCGATGTCAGCCGCAAGGCCTGTTGCCGCTCCGGCACCGACAGCGCCCACAATTGCCGCTCCTTTAGGGTTGGCTGCCGTATTGACTGTCCAGTCGGTTTTCAGGCGGCGCAAAATCTCACGCTTTACACCGGAGCCTTCCAACTGATGCGCGTCAATGAGCCGTTGAGTTAAATTACACAGGCAATCGGCAGCGCGTGCCGCAAGTGCATTTTTAGCATCTTCAATCGGACCGCTCTGCAGCTTGACAACCCCGAGCCGCCTGCCCCAGTCTTTGACTTGTTCGGTCAGTGAGTAATTTGACAGCTCTTCATGATCAACTGCCAACTGAGTCATATAGTCAGCAATAGCTTCAACAGAAGTCGAGTAAACCGCTCTTCTTTGACGGGTCCAGGCTTCACGCAGTGCTTCAAACGTCACCTTCTGTTCGTCGGTGAGCACATTGCCGATCGCATCAAAAAGCGCAAATTCCTGTACCCAGCAGCGGGCAAAGGCATCCATGGGAAGAACGGTTTTCACCAAGGGATATTGGGCCATGTAATCGACCCAACGCTTTAACTCAGCTTCTTCCAGTTCCTGTTCTCTGGGTTTGCCCATTTGGTTAAGCAACACGATGACAGGCTTTCCGATCCAGGAAAGAATCTGCATCTCGGCAGCAATGTAGGAGCACGCCTGAGGAGACTCACTGGCGTTGACAAGATAGAGCACAACACTGCTTGTGTCGCGTACGTGTTTGAGTGCCCTTTGATTAAGCCAAAGGGCCTTGTTTGACATTCGGTCCCAAACCTCTGAGAGAAACCATCCGAGAGGATTGGCACGGCCTTCAAGCCGCTTGGCAAGCCTCACACTGTCGCCAAAGCCCGGTGTGTCCCAAAGAACCAATTCAGAGCAACCGTCGCTTGCGCGAATCAAAACATAATCGTCATTGGTTTCGGTCACATGCGGTCGATCAGCCACTTCGCCGATATCACGCCCAAGAAGGGTACGAGCCAGCGTAGTCTTACCGATATTGGTGTGAGAGACCAAACTTAAGTTAATACGCATCAGTTGTTCTTCAGACATATGCAAGTCCTAACGAGCTTGCCCGATGGCAAGTTTTAATTCATCACAGGTTTGTTGATCGGGACGGACGCCACAGTGGTAAAACACCACTGGCAAATTAATTTCTTTACAGAAATTTCGCCAAAGTTCTTTGCGGGATTCAACCCGATCCCCGAAATCCCCGAAACGGGCTAAATAAGATGACATGTCTACCAGTACCACTAAGTGAGCGCCGGAGATTTTTTCTTTAACGAGCTCCAGAGCCTGCCCCTGCACCTCCACTTCCGGCGTGGTTGTTGCATTCATCAGTGCCCAAACCTGCTGGCTTTGGCCCTGAGCAGTCAATGTCAAAGGAACTTCGTCACTTTCCGGTGACCAGTGATGTGTTTTGACTTCTGAGAGATTAAAGCCAAGTTCTTCAGCAAAACGATAGACACTTTCGATATTTTGAGAATTGTCACTGTGGCTGGAAATTAATACATCCAAAGAAACTTCTTCAGATCGCCAGGTTCTCAGGATGTCGGTGTAGTAACGCTCGGACAAATCCAAAGGGAAATCTTTTTGCAGCCGATTTATTTGCACGGTGTGCTTGATAGCGAGCAGCAGGCGAGGGATAGCTACAAAAATTGTGAGCATAAAAATCATGCGCAGCAGCCAAAGACCCGCTGAGATATCAACGCTGTTGACAGCCAGTCGGTCAAAACGCATATTGGCAATATCCAAAATGTTTGGCATCGGTCCCAGGAAATTGGTGAACACGCCATAAGTCAACGCGATGATTTGATAGACGACATCAGGGTTGTTGGCAAACCAGGTACTTTCCCAACCGACGGTATAAGCAGTCCCGATACCGCGCAGTAAAACGCTTGCAATCATACCGGCCACAAAGGCAAAGGCCGCAAGATGAAAGGCTCGGGCAGCAAAATGGGTAATGAAAGGCTGTAAAATGGACGTGATGGATTGGGTGAGCCGCAGCTGCCTGATGGTCAGTGTTTTTTCCAGAATACCCAGTGCACTTCGCAGACCGAGAAAATCTCGAGAGGAGCGATGCCTCAGTCCGGAAATAAAAAGCATGATGTAGACGAGAATGTTCCACATCAGAACGCCGAAAAAGGGAAGCGAGAGTAAGTTAATACGGGAGCTTTCAGAGGCAAGCTGATCAGTAAGCAGCCCCAGGATAAAAGCCAGACCGATCAAAGCGAAATTAATCCATGCAGGAGGGGTAAATCTGAGAGTAATAGGTTTGGCCGAAGGGTTTTTCGCCACGATCATTTTCGTGACAATGCGGGCTCTGGCAACGAGAAAGGCAGCAACACTGGCGTTTTCGCCTACAGCAAGAGCGGCCTGTCGGGTTGCTCGATTGGCGTCACTGCTTTCCCAGCTCAATGTAGGGGTTTGCTCCAGCAACTTCGCTTCGTTGATCGTCTCAGCATCCTGAAGCGTAAAACGACCCTGATTGATATTTTTGTAAGCCTCACTCATGGGAAAATACTTCTATAAACGTATCCTATCTATTGTAATGGTTCAATGGACAGAAAAGTGTCCTTAAATTAACCTAATTAACTCTGTGATGCTGATGCCAAAGATCAGAGAGTAACCGGGCACTTTTTTGGGGATCTTCCTGACCGCATACAGCTGAAACGATAGCGATTCCCTGAACACTTGTTTCAGAAATCGCTTCGATGTGGGAAGCCTTAATGCCGCCGATGGCCACTGCCGGGACTGGGCTAAGTTGCGCCAGGCGGGCCAGACCCTCAAGTCCGAAAGCGGGCTCTGCATCCGTTTTGGTTTTAGTGGAAAAAATGGGACCGATTCCGACATAGTCCACTGTATCGGAATCCACGAGCCTCATCTGTTCTTCATTATTAACGGAGAGTCCCACAATTTTTCCTTTGCCCATCAGTCGTCGCGTTACATCGGGCGGCAGGTCCTTCTGGCCCACATGTACGCCGTCAGCGTTGACTGCCAAAGCCACATCAATATCATCATCAATGATCAGCGGCACCCGATAGCTGTCAAGTACTTTTTTTAATTCCAATGCGCACTCATAACGCTTGCGCTTTTTCCATTGAGGGGCACGAAGCTGAACAACAGTTGCTCCGCCTTGTACGGCAAGCTCTGCGGTTTTAACCATGCCGAACTTTTGGGTTAAAACGGGATCCAATACGAGGTACAAAGACAGATCAAGGACTTTATCCGACATGATGAGCAGCCTTAGTAGTGTTTTGCGGCAATTTCGTACAAAGCGTCCAAGTAGGCGGGGTGAAAACTGCCCGGGCCGTTAGCCTTGCCGGCTGCCATTTCGGAGGCGGTTTTGGCCATCATAAGTGCACTGGCAGTTGCCTGCAGATAAGAATCATTATTGGCACAGAAGGCAGCGACAAGTGCCGAGAGTGAACAGCCGGTGCCCACTACCAGAGTGGTCATGACATCACCTCCGGGAATGCTCAAAAGTTGTTTTCCGTCAGTCACATAATCAGTTTCTCCGGTGACAGCCACAACAATGTCGTAACGGTTGGCTAAAAGCATCGCAGCATCAATGGCTTGCCGACTGTCATCCGTGCTGTCAACGCCGTGTCCGCCCTGACCCAGTCCCGCAAGACTGAGAATTTCACTGGCATTGCCCCTCACAACGGAAGGTCTTTTGCTGAGAAAATCTTTAATTCGTTCATCACGCCACGATAGAAGTCCGGCGGCTACCGGATCCAATACCCATGGTTTTTTATGCAGATTGGCAGCGTCAATGGCAAGATGCATGGCGGCATTTCGTTCATCGGTTAAGGTTCCGACATTAATGAGCAAGGCATCTGCAATTGAAGCAAAATCAGCACTTTCATGCCTGTCGATCACCATGGCAGGAGAAGCGCCTGCCGCTAAAAGCACATCAGCGGTAATTTCCTGCACAACGTCATTTGTCATGCAATGCACGAGCGGGCGGCAATGAACGAGTTTTGTGCAGCATTGATCAAAGATTTCTTTAGGGAGAAGTTCAGCTTTTGTCATAGCAATAAAAAAGAAAGAAAACGGACTGACGATACCACAAAGAGTGCCGATCGGTACAATGCGTCCCTATGAATCTTGAAACAAAAATTAATATGCTTATCCATCCTCAATTTGACCCCATTGCATTCTCTGTCGGTCCGGTTTCTGTTCATTGGTACGGTCTGATGTACCTGGTGGGGTTTGCCTTATTTTGGTTTTTAGGATCTTATCGGGCAAAAAAGGATGATTGGCGAGGTGTCACACCGGAGGCGGTTGAGGATTTGCTTTTTTTCGGCGTCCTGGGGGTAATCGCAGGCGGGCGCTTGGGGTATTGCCTTTTTTACCAGCCGGAATTTTATTTTGCCCATCCCGCTCAAATCATTCGTATTTGGGACGGAGGTATGAGTGCGCACGGCGGTATGCTCGGTGTCATTGCCGCAATGCTCTATTTTTGCAAAACGAGAAAGGTGAATTTTTGGACAGTAGCCGATTTTGTTGTTCCGTTGGTGCCGTTGGGACTTTTATTCGGACGAATCGGAAATTTTATCAATGGGGAACTTTGGGGAAGAGTCTGTTCGCCTGATTATATATTTGCGATGATTTTTCCTCAGACGGACCTCTTACCCCGTCATCCCTCTCAGCTTTATGAGGCCGGCCTGGAAGGATTGCTTCTTTTCGTGATTTTGTGGTTTTATTCTGCCAAACCGAAAAGCCGGGGCAAAACCGCCGCCCTGTTTTGTCTGGGGTACGGTGTCTGTCGCTTCGTTGTAGAGTATTTCCGAGAGCCTGATGCATTTTTGGGGCTCCAGGCCTTAGGTTTGAGTCAGGGACAGTGGCTTTCGGTACCTCTGATTGTAATCGGAGCTTTTCTTTGGATTTTCAGCGGAAAAATCAGATCCCGTTAAATTTCTTCAGGCTGAGGTTGTTTAAGAATCATCTCGCAGCTCTCAGGCGGTAAGCGCCTCATTGAGAATTCACAGCCGCAATAGAGTTGATTGTAAAAGCCATTGAGTTTGAGCAATTCGTTGCGTCTTTGCTGAAGTCCGCCCTTGCGCCAATTTTTGTCCCAATACTTCGTGCCGGGATAGCGCTCTTGGGCAAGCAATCCTGCCCGATTAATCTGTTCGATGTCTTTCCAGCGGCTTGAAGCTAAAGTCGTGGTGAAAAGTTCAATTTTTTCTTCCTGGGCTACTCGAGCGGTTTCTGTCAGGCGGTAGTCAAAACAGATTTGGCAACGTTTTCCCCGTTCCGGTTCCAGCTCAAAACCGTGAATGGCTTTTTTCCACTTTTCATGGTCGTAATCGCCGTCGATGACTTTTAACCCGATGCCTTGTGCATAACGCTTCAGTTCGTTTTTCCGAATGACATATTCTGAACTGGGAAAAATATTCGGATTGAAATAAAACAGTGTAGGTCGGTAGTCATTTTGAAGAAGCCACTCCAAAATGGCTGACGAACAGGGCGCGCAGCAGCAGTGCAGTAAAACGTTTGTCATGAAAAATGTCAGAAAGCGCTTAACGATTTAATTGTCGCAATTGTATACTGCTCTGGTTCTCTGAGTAATGGCAAAGATATGAGCACAATTGCAGAAAATCTTATTCATGTCCGAAAAAACATCGCAGAAGCGGCCGGCGGCCGCTCTGTCAAACTGCTCGCTGTCAGTAAGACCTTTCCCGTCGGCGCAATTGTTGAGGCGCTTCATGCCGGGCAGCTCTCCTTTGGTGAAAATTATGCTCAGGAGGGAGCAGCAAAGATAGAGTATTTCAATACTCACTATCCTGATACTCCGATTGAGTGGCACTTTATCGGCCCCCTGCAATCCAATAAAACCAGATTGGTTGCCGAGCACTTCCAGTGGGTTGAAAGTATCGATCGGCTTAAGATCGCACAGCGGTTAAACGAGCAGCGACCGGCCGATTTGCCTCCGTTAAATGTATTGGTTGAAATTAATATCGATGAAGAAGACAGTAAAAGTGGAATATCGGCCAAAGAACTCAAAGGACTGCTGGCAGAGCTCGAGACGCTGCCTCGTCTGAGGGTAAGGGGACTGATGTGCATCCCTAAAGCTGATGCTGATGAGTCGCAAAAGAGGGCGGCATTCAGACGTATGAGAGCTCTATTTGATGAGTGTATGGCTCAGGGATACCAGTTTGATACTTTATCCATGGGGATGAGTGCGGATTACGTTTGCGCCATTGAAGAAGGCTCAACTTTGGTGCGGGTCGGTTCTGCTATATTCGGAGCAAGAGATTATTCAAAAAAATCGGAAGGGAAATAGAATGCAAAAACGAATTGCCATGATTGGCGGCGGCAACATGGCCGCTGCGTTGGTCGCCGGTTTGGCGGCAGCCGGTTATCCGGCTGATTGCATTGCTGTGATGGATCGAAACGAAGATAAATGTGCGCGTTTGCACACACAATACGGGATTTTCACTCATCTGACAGCGGGGCAGTGGCTGACAAAAGCCGATTTGGTTGTCTTAGCCGTGAAGCCTCAAGGCATGAAAGTCGCTATTGAGCAGATTAAACCGTATTTAAGTGACAAGGCCCTTTTTATTTCTATTGCTGCCGGTCTTCGTATCAAAGACATTGCCCGTTGGTTGGGTTCTGGTCAATTGGTCAGAGCTATGCCCAATACGCCTGCACTGGTTAAAGCCGGGGTGGTGGGACTTTACGTGCCGGAGAATCTTGAGGGTGAAAAGCCTTTAGTCGTTGATGTTCTTAAGGCGATGGGAGAAGTGATTGTTGTCAAGAGCGAATTGGAGCTTGACTTGCTCTCCACGGTTTCAGGCTCCGGTCCTGCGTATGTTTTCCGATTTATCGAAGCTTTGGAGGAGGCGGCGGTTAAGCGCGGGTTTGACCGCGAAGGTGCAAGAAAAATGGCGATTCTGACTGTGGTGGGAGCAGCTAAGTTGGTTGTGCAAAGTTCTGATTCGCCGGCTCAGCTTCGCATTAATGTGACAAGTAAGGGCGGTACGACGGCTGAAGCCTTACGGGTTATGCAGGAACATCATTTTATGGAAATGATGGATGAGGCTATCCAGGCTGCTTTTGATCGCAGCCAAGTGCTCGCTGATGAGTTAGGAAAAGATTAAGAAGGAGCAGACGGGAAAATTCCCGTCTGCTCAAAAAGATCAGTTGGTTGCGGATACGGAACTCACCGGAGGAAGGTTAAGCGTTCTGCAACCTTCCATTTTAAGGCTGTTGACGGCCTTCTTTATGGCTTCAATTGCCGGCATTCGGCAAAAGCTCTTTCTCCAGGCAATAATCACACGACGGGATGGAGCCGGTTTTTCAAAGGGAATCGCCTTAATCAGATCATCACCCACCGTTTCTTTGAGTGCTGAACTGGGTAAAACAGTGATGCCAAGGCCTTGAGCCACCATATGATGGATGGTAAGCAGTGAGGAGCCTTCCACTGTTTTTTGTATGGCAGTGGCACCGTTTTTACGGGGAACTGATTCCGGACATGCCTCGAGGATCTGATCTCTCAGACAGTGTCCTTTGCCCAATAGCAGCAATTTTCCTGAGCGTACTTCATCGGGGTGAATCTCTGTTCTTTGTGCCCATGGGTGATCATGAGGGACAGCGACGACAAAATCTTCATCGTACAGGGGCATAAACATCAGTCCCGGTTCATTGATCGGTAAAGCCATGATGGCGACATCAATATCACCGGAGCGAAGCTGCTCAAGTAAATTGACGGTGTAATTTTCCGAAAGTATCAGCGGCATTTTGGGCGCAAGGTGCAGCATTTTGTGCACAAGTCCCGGCATCAAATAGGGACTGATCGTGAAAATCGCTCCCAGACGCAAAGGACCGCACAAGGGGTCTTTGCCTTGAACGGCCAACTCTTCGATTCTTCGAACCTCATCGAGTACCTTCTGAGCCTGCTCGACAATGTTTTCCCCGACAGGTGTCAGTGACACTTCCTGAGATCGTCTTTCGAAAATGTGTACGCCCAGTTCCTCTTCCAGTTTGCGTACAGCAACGGACAACGAGGGCTGAGAAATAAAACAAGCCTCTGCAGCTCGACCGAAATGTCTTTCTCTGGCCACTGCAATAATGTATTTAAGTTCAGTAAGAGTCACTTAAGCCTCCAAAAATTCCTCATAACCGCTCAACCACCGTTTGGCATGACGTTGGGCACTCTCCGGATCAGTCTGAAGCCACCGATAGGCAAAGTCTCTGGCCGCTTCAAGTAACCGATCGTCTTTTTCAAGGTCTGCAAACCGCAAAAGAGGAACGCCGGACTGTCTGGCTCCTAAAAATTCGCCAGGACCTCGGATTTCTAAGTCTCTTCGGGCGATTTCAAACCCGTCTTGAGTTTCGCGAATCACTTTCAGGCGTTCTCGGCCGGTATCGGACAACTCACCATAGAGTAGCACACAGAAGCTTTTTTGAGCACCGCGCCCGACTCGGCCTCTGAGCTGGTGCAGCTGCGCCAGGCCGAAACGCTCAGCGTGCTCAATAACCATCAGTGTTGCGTTGGGAACATCGACTCCGACTTCAATGACTGTTGTCGCTACAAGAACATCTATCTGGCCGTTTTTAAAAGATTGCATGACTGCCTGCTTTTCATCGGGCGCCAGAGCTCCGTGGACCAGTCCGATTTTAAGTCCCGGCAGATCCCGGCAGATTTCTTCATAGGTCTGAGTAGCAGCAGTGAGGTCAATTTTTTCACTTTCTTCAATCAGGGGGCAGACCCAATAGACTTGCCGACCCTCTTTAACCTGAGTGTTAATGATGCTGATTACTTCATTTTTTCTCGTCAGGCTGACTAGCTTGGTCGTAATAGGCTTGCGACCGGCTGGCAACTCATCAATGACGGAAACGTCTAAGTCAGCTAAATAGCTCATTGCAAGCGTTCTGGGAATCGGCGTAGCAGAGAGCATCAGCATATGGGGAATCTGTTGGTTTTGAGTTTGCCTTAATGCCAGACGCTGCGCAACACCGAAGCGATGTTGCTCATCGATGATGGCCAGCCCCATGCGTTTGAATTTCACAGCCTCCTGTATAAGAGCATGGGTACCTACGATCAGTTGAGCCTCGCCTGAAGCAATGGCTTGCAGCGCAAGCTGCTTTTCTTTCATTTTTTGTTTACCGGCGAGCCACACAATTTGTACGCCCAAGGGCTTTAACCATTGGGCGATTTTTTCAAAGTGCTGCTCAGCCAAAATTTCGGTCGGAGCCATCAGCGCGGCCTGCATGCCGTTATCGATGCACAAACACGCTGCCATGGCCGCTATGACCGTTTTACCGCTTCCCACATCTCCTTGAACCAGTCTATTCATAGGGGTTGTTTTAGCCAGGTCCGTTCGGATTTCCTCAAACACACGCTTTTGAGCGCCGGTTAAAGAAAAGGGAAGAGTATGGCGAAGCTGGTCAGTGACAGGGTGATGAGCCGGAGCAATGACGGGCGCCAGATAGGCTGCCTTCAGAGCGCGGGAACGCCGTAAAGCTACCTGCTGAGCGACGAGTTCATCAAATTTAAGACGCAGCCATGCCGGATCTGTTCTGTCGTCAAGCGCTGTGAGACTGGCTCCGACGGGCGGGTGATGCAGGTAGCGAAGAGCCTCGGATAGAGAAGGCAGTTTCAATTGTTTAAGAATTGAAGCGGGGATTAAATCTTTAATTTCAACGTCGAGTAAGGCTCGGGCGATCCGCTTTCTCAGCCAAGTTTGAGTAATACCTTCACCGGCCGGGTAAACAGGCGTGAGCGTAGTCGGTAAAGCGGCGCCGGCTAACGAAGTCCGGATTTTCGGGTGCATCATTTCCAAACCGAAATACCCCTGACGGACAGGACCGTACAGTCGAACTTTTTGACCTACGGCCAATTGCTTGACCTGAGAGGGATAGAAATGAAGCAGTCGCACGTAGACCGATCCGGTGCAATCTTTGACAACAGCCTGGAGCTGTTCGCCGGAAGGCCGCCTGATTCTCTCGCATCGTGTGACTTCACCTTCACACTGTTGAGTGCAGCCGGGCTCAAGCTGCGCGATGGGTGTCAGAACGGTTTCATCTTCATACCTAAGAGGCAGATGCAAAACGTAATCCCAATCGCGATTGAGTCCCAGTTTGGCGAGGCGCTCAGAAAGGGGAGGAAGTTTTTCCCCTTTTTTTCTGGCATAGGCGGCCATCGGCATAGAACCCCCTTTTTATTAAAGGCTGACGATCGCTTCTACCTCTACAGCGCCTCCCTTAGGCAGTGCCGCGACGGCAAAACAGCTGCGGGCCGGATAGGGGGCTTGGCAGTACTCTTGCATCACGGCATTGACGGCAGGGAAATTCGCCATATCCGTTAAGAAGATCGTAACTTTCATGATGTTGGTCATGGAACCGCCGGCGGCTTCGATAATGGCTTTGAGGTTTTCGAAGGCTTGGCGTGCCTGTGCGGTAAAGTCTGCCGGAAGCTCACCGGTGACGGGGTCAATACCGAGCTGACCGGAGGTAAAAAGGTTCGCACAGCCTTTGGTGGCTTGAGAATACGGGCCGATAGCTGCTGGAGCCTTGTCGGTGTGAATAATGTCGTGAGCCATGAGTACTCTCCTATAAAAAATGAGTTAATAACTTCGTTATCATCATCGTCGTAAACCACCTCATTTATGAGGTGGATATAAGACGGCAATCCATAGGATTGCTATAGATCAGTGAGGAAGTTTAAATTAGTTGTGCTGATTATTGAATATCGAGATCTAATTATGAT
>UQYP01000010.1 GCA_900545335.1 uncultured Sutterella sp.
AGTGATCATCGGCGAGAGCCGATGACACAGTAGGGAATCCTCGCCGTTCACGGCGAGGAGGATGTCAAGTAACAGGTGGTTACGTAACGTATATTACGAGAAATAAGTTTGAAGAATCTTTAATTATTTTAGTACTCGAATTTAGTTGAGCAGAGATTACATTTCGAGCAGGTAGAGGAAAAAACAATCGCTTCCTCTACAATGACTACTGTTTATTTTGTCGGGATTGTGAGTCATGAAAACAGTTTTATTAGTCGACGGATCCAATTTTCTTTATCGAGCTTTTCACGGGCTGCCTGATTTGCGTACGAGCGCAGGCGAGCCCACCGGGGCTATCAAGGGCTTTGCCAATATGCTCAAGATGATTCGCTCGATGATAAAACCGGATTACGCAGCCTGTGTTTTTGATGCGCACGGCGGAACATTCAGAGATGAAATCTACAGTGACTACAAAGCTAACCGCCCTCCCATGCCCGAGGACTTGGCAAGTCAGGTTGAGCCCATTTTCTCGATGGTCAAAGCTCAGGGGTGGCCCTTTTTGCAGGTACCGGGCATTGAAGCTGATGATGTGATCGGAACGCTTGCCAAACAGGCCGAGAGCAAAGGCTTTAAGGTCTTTATCGCGACGGGCGACAAGGATATGAGTCAGCTTGTGACCGATCTGGTCTTTATTCTCAACACGATGACCCGTCAGATTTTGGATGCTGAAGATGTTAAAGAGAAATACGGTGTGGCGCCTGACCGCATTATTGATTACCTCTCATTGATGGGCGATGCTGTTGACAATGTGCCGGGCATTACTAAGTGCGGTCCGAAAACAGCCGCCAAATGGGTTAATGACTTCGGAAGCCTCGATGAAATTGTCCGTCGAGCAGATGAGGTTAAGGGCAAAGCCGGAGAATACTTAAGAGAGGGATTGGCCTTTTTGCCGACAGCCAAAGCACTCGTGACGATCAAAACTGATGCGGATCTCTCGGCCTACGTGAAAGACTCAGATATTTGTTCGCTTACATTTAATGATGAGGATTCTGACTTTTTGGCGCAGTTTTATGCCCGCTGGGAAATGCAGCAAAGTAAAAAGGCAGTCCAAAAACGTGTCTCGACCAAAACAGAAACCAAGAAACCTGAGGTTGTAACAGGCGATCTTTTTGCGAGCATCCCTGATGAACCTGAAGAAAAGCCTGTCGAGAAGAAAGAAGCCGAAGTGAGCATTGTGCAAGACGGTAAAGCATTAAAAGAGCTTGCTCAAAAACTTCACGATACTGAAGAGATCGTTGCCTTTAGTCTTTTGTGCGATCCCTCAGACGGAATGCATGCAACTTTGAGCGGTGCAGCTTTCTTGATTGAAGGAACTTCGTTTTATGTCCCGGTTGGTCAAAAAGGGATTAACGCAAGCCTTTTCAAAGAAGTTTTAGGCGCCTGGTTTGCCTCTGATCACCCGAAAGTGAGTGAGCAGTGCAAATACGCCCGCCACGCTTTGGCTAATATCGGCATTGAACTCAATCGCTTTACCGAAGACGTAACGCTATTGAGTTACGTCATCGAAGCTCACATGAAGCATGAGCTTTCCAATTTAGCTCTGCGTTGGCTCAAAGAAGATATCCCGGCTCTTGAAGATTTAATCGGTAAGGGGGCTAAACAGATTCCGTGTCAAACGGTTGATGTTGAGGCGGCGGCCCGATTTTGTGCAGTCCGCGCTCAGGCCGTAAGCGACGTATTTAAACTGCTGCGGGCCCGAGTCAATGCCGATGAAGGACTGAAGTCTATCTACGAAACGGTGGAGCTTCCTACACAAAACGTGCTCTTTATTATGGAGCGCAACGGTGTGCTCATTGACTCCATGCGGCTTGGAGCACAAAGCGATGCCTTGGGTGATGAGATTGTGAAGCTTGAAGAAGCCTGCTGCAAAATGGCGGGCGAGCGTTTCAATGTCGCGAGCCCCAAACAGCTTTCGCACATTCTTTTTGAGGTGCTCGAGATTCCTGTGCCGCCGAAAACCAAAAAGACAGCCACGGGCGGCTACAGCACCAATGAAGAAGTACTGCAGCAGCTGGCACTGGATTATCCGTTGCCCAAGGCTATTTTGGAGTACCGCAGGTTAAGTAAATTAAAGAGCACTTATACCGATAAACTCCCGATGATGATTTTCCCCAAGACGGGACGCGTACATACGACGTTTGGGCAAACAACTGCCGTAACAGGGCGCTTGGCTTCAAGCGATCCCAATTTGCAGAATATCCCGGTGAGAACCGGAGAAGGGCGCCGGGTGCGCGAGGCTTTTGTAGCTCCGAGCGGCAGCTTCATCGTTTCGGCTGACTACTCTCAGATTGAATTGCGCATTATGGCGCACCTCTCAGCCGATGCGGGACTTTTAGACGCTTTCCATAAGGGCTTGGACATTCACCGGGCCACGGCTTCGGAAGTGTTCGGCGTCGCACTGGACAAAGTATCTCCCGATCAGAGGCGCACTGCCAAGGTGATTAACTTCGGTTTGATATACGGAATGAGTGCGTTTGGTTTGGCTCAAAACCTGGGCATTGAGCCACAGGCCGCAAGAAACTATATTGAACGCTACTTTGCCCGCTATCCCGGCGTGAAAGCCTATATGGAAAAAACGCGTGCTTTGGCTCATGAACAAGGCTTTGTTCAGACCGCTTTCGGCAGACGCCTTTGGCTGCCCGATATTCAGAGTTCCAGAGCGCCCGTGCGTGCCGCCGCTGAGCGTGCCGCCATTAATGCACCGATGCAGGGAACAGCGGCCGACTTAATTAAAAAGGCGATGATTGCCGTTCAAGCTTGGATCGAAGAGCGGGGACTGAAGACTAAGCTTGTGCTTCAGGTGCACGATGAATTGGTGCTGGAAGTACCTGAAGCAGAGCTTGAGGAAGTAAAAGAGACATTACCCAAACTCATGCAAAATGTCGCCTCTTTAACCGTGCCTTTAATCGCAGAGGTCGGAAGCGGCGACAGTTGGGAGTCGGCACACTAAAGAAAAAAGCCTTCGGTTTTAACTTTCCGAAGGCTTTTGACTATTGGCACTGACCGGCTTTTTCAGGCTCATACTGTGCGAGAAGCTGTCCTTTTTCGTCCCAGAACATCAGCCCTTTATCGTTCTGAGTCAGGTATCGGGTGCTTTGCAGGACATTTAAGAGTTTGCCTTCAAGCTTCATCTGATCCGGGGAACACATTCTGCGGGTGGTAGCAGCCGGTGCAAATGAGAAGTTCTTGCCCTCAAGCGTATAAGTGGTATTAAAGAGATTGCAGCCTAGGTTGCCTGAGACGCGAGTCTTATCCAGGAAGTCCATCACAGGGGGCAGATTTTCACAGTTTTCACCTTCTTTTGCAGAGGCGGGTTCACTGCTTACCAATTGCCAAGACGTGCCTTCAAGACTTTTAACCGGATTACCGACCAAATTATCGGCCGGGCTTTTTTCTGTACATCCTGTCAACGCCATAACAAAGGCTCCTAAAAGGGCAATGAAAGATTTTTGCATGATGGGTATTCCTATAAAACATCAGTGCTGATCGTAGACGAAAGTGTTGAAGCTCTCCAGTGATTTTTCAACTTGTTGCGATTTGGTCAAAAAAACGGCTAGGGATTTTGTTCAAAGCCCTAGCCAAACTCTCTCTCTTCTCTTGTTCCGGAGGACCAGCTCTGCTTGTCTCTCACGGCTCTAACTTTACAGGTCCTTCGTTCAAAATACCGATTCAAAATGTATGTGCTCGCAACTAAATATTTCAGAGCAGAGGAACTTTCATCGGTAAATTTTTGGTAACTCCTTTAAAAACAAATAATTAACTGTTTTTAACAAAGCTGTCATTTTTGCATATTGTTAATTTTTCTTCTGATTTCTGCGAGTGAGCATCGTGGCGCAGACACCCGAGACCATGATAACCAGGATGCCGATTTCGGTGACAAGGGTAAGTTCGTCCGCAAAGAAGAACCATCCCATGAGTTCAGCCATGATGATGGCTGAAAACTGCAGACATGAACTTAAAAGCAAATTGCCTTGGCCGAAAGCAAGGGTGAGCGAGCATTGTGCGAAAGTTGCACACAAAGCAATACCGATCAGATAAATAACATTGTCACTTGTAATGGCAGAGAGACCGCCTTCAAAGAAAAGATTACCGAGAAGCCCGTAAACCGTACCGAAAACGGTGAAATAAAAAACGATACGCCAGGAAGGCTCTTTAAGCTGCCCGAGTTCTTTGATTTGCCAATAGGCGACGCTGCCTAAAAAGCCGGAAGCTAATGCCAAAAGGGCACCCAATGTTTCGCCCGAAGAAAACGATGGTCTCAGAACCAGGCAGACGCCGCAGAACCCTAAAAGAATGCATCCCAGAAGTCCCCATGGCATCGGCTGTCTGCGTATGAGCAGGAAAAACACCATGAATGAGGACATGAATAAGGGAGAGGTGTAATTGAGCGTCATGGAAGTGCCCACCGGGAGCATCGTGAGCGACAAAAACCAAAGCGACATCGAAACCGTACCGATGAAGCTGCGCTTAAAGTGACCGAAAAGATGAGGAGTGACAATCGTGTAGCCTTTGGCTCTCACAAAGCTGTAGAGCAGAATTACACCGGCAAGCGAGCGGTAGAAAATAAGTTCAAACGTGCCGAAATCATCGGCGCCCATTTTGACAAATACGGCCATGAGCGAAAAGAAAAACGAGGCCGACAGCATCCAGAGGGATTTCATAGTGATTTTTTGCAGATCAGACGATGGATTGTAGAGCTTGAAATTTTTTTATTCTCTCTGCGCATTTTTGGATGGGGAATGATACTTCAAAAAATGATTGGATGCGCAAAAGCACATGGACGGAAAGCAGCAGATATGGTTGTTTTGAGGAAAACAATATTCCGACTTCTGACATCCTTTATGGCTCAATCTTAAAAGGATGTCGAAGTCGGAATGGCTCTTTAACTAAAGGTCATTGACAAAGTTTTCGACGTCAGTATTAAAAGTATCTGCCTCTTCCCAGAAAGAGTAGTGACCGGTATTTTCATAGTAGGCAGTCTTCACATTGGGAATCAGAGTTGCATGCCGATCAGAGACGGTTTTTAAGACAATCTCGTCATTAATTCCGTGGATCAGCAATGCAGGAACCTTAAAGGACTTCAAGATATCGTCATTTGAGGTTTTTCTCAATAAAATTCCCGCACGGGCAGCCGGTGCCGGATTTACGGACATGCCCAAGAACCAATAAAAGTCATTAAGAGATAAAGGCCTGCAAGCACATAAGCGAACAAATTCAGCTACGGCGTCCAGTCCGGTTTGCATATCATTGGAGCACAAAGCCGTCCCCAACTTTTTATAACGTTCACCGATATCGTTTTCTCGTCCCGGCACGCCAAGTCTTGTGCTTGCATTAACGAAAATGATTCCGGCTAACTGATCCTGGCCAAAATGTCTGATGTAGTCAGAGATGATCATCCCGCCGAATGACCAACCGATCAGAACGACTTTCTTTACGTTGAGTGAATCAATTACCGCTTTTAAGTCTGTCGCCCAAGCTTCGCTTTTCTCATAATCGCCTTCGGGTCTGCCGGATAGCCCGTGCCCCCTGAGATCATAGCGGGCACAGAGATAGCGTTGGGCAATTGGAGAAGAAAATTGTTTGTCCCAAACACAATGAGAGTGTGACGTCCCGTGAATGAAAACAAGAGCTAAATCGGAGGTGACATTATTTCTTGAAACATAAATAGGTACGTTATTAAAGCCTGAAACAAAGTAGGTTGTTTCTTTCATAATCAATCTCCCAATACCTTATGCATGCAGTCCTTCGCGTTTGACAAATAGGGCAACCATTAAAGAGCCCACAATGCCCAACCCTGCTCCGATATAGAAGGCAGCGTTAAAGGAGTCCATGTATTGGATAAAGTAACCGGTAGCCGCAGGAGCCAAAATGCCGGCCAAAGTTGAGATAAACTGAATGAATCCCGCCATGGAACCAACCTGATGCTGGGGAACAACGGCGATAATCAACGCCTGATATTGCCAGCTCGCCAGTAAAAAGAGCATGGCGACGGTGATGAGGAACGTTGAGAAGTAGACATCGGCGACATAAGCTGATGAAGCAAATGTCACAGCTGTCAGGAACATTGATCCCGCAATAATCCACTTACGGGCGCTGACTTGGTCTCCATTTTGTGCTTTTTTCGTGAAATGGTCAGCAACAATAGCCCCGCCCATTAAACCGATTGTGGCGCCGACCCACGGCAGAGAGGCCAAGATACCCATGGCCGATAAACTGACACCGTGTTGTTGGGTAAGATAACTCGGGTACCAAGTTAAGACCAAAAAGAGAATCCAAGAGTAGGCGAAGTAGCAGACACAGATTCCGAGAATATAGGGGGTGCAAACGAGTTTCCAAATACCTTTTTTGCTGACTTCGGTTTGAGCAGAAGATTTTGTTTCTGAAACCGTTTCAGTTTGACCGCTTTGAATGTAAGCTAATTCAGCCTGATTGACTTTAGGATGGTCCTGCGGCTTTTCCGTCACCGTGTAATGCCAGGCGACAACCCAAACAAAGCCAATGGCACCCAAAATAAAGAAGCAGGCTCTCCAGCCGAACATTTGCATCAGCCACACAACAAAGGGAGTAGCCAACATCGGACCTACCGTGACGCCCAGCATGGCAAAAGACAGTGCTTTAGAAGCATCCGATTTTGGGAACCAGTTGGAAACTAATTTGGTGGTAGTGGCCGGTTGCGGACCTTCGCCCACCCCGAAGAGTAAGCGCGCGATCATAAAGGTGATGAAGTTCCAGCACAGTCCGGTGACTGCGACAAAACCTGACCACACAGCCATCGAGAGGCTATAGGTGGTCTTTGCGCCTAATTTGTCATTGAGTATGCCTCCTAAGAAGGCGCACGGAGAGTACGTCCAGAAAAAGGCACTCAAGATCAGACCCCACTCCATCGGAGAGAGGTGTAGCTCGGCCAAAATCAACGGTGCTGCAACCGAAATCAAGATTCTGTCCGCATAGTTAACCAACGAGGCCAGAAAACCCATGATAGCGACATGATGTCTGACCTTTGTTGGTTGTTCGTTATTTAAATTCGTCGATAGAGATGACATACAGATCCCCTCTAGTACAAAAACTAAAAGTTTTTCTTTAGTGCCTAACGCTGGGAACAATCACGTCCCTAATTCCTTTAAGGCAACCTTGTTTTGATTTTATGAAGAGGCGGAATTTGCCAAATAGAACCAAATTGAATTTGCATTATCAAAAGTCAAAACAACTAGTTGGAGTTTAATAATTATTCTTTAAAAACAGGTAGATAGAATTTGTATTAATATGGTTTTAATCTTGATGAAATAATACAAATCAGTAGATCGATTGATTTTTAAGAAGTTTTCAGTTTTTTTGTGTGTTTGGAAACTTTTTTGTCATAAGACAAAAGAGACTTCAGCGAAAGACTTCCTTATTCTCAGAAGAATTAAACGATGCTTTCAATAACAGCTGATTTGTATTACGAACATGAGCCCGAGTTAAGTTTGGGAAGTTATAAAGATCCTGTTTTTTCAGCCAAAAATCTATTTTGTATTATGAGTTAAAACAAAACTGATCAATAATACATTTCATATTTCATTGTATTGTCAGAATATTTTTTCAATTGCTGTGAGTTTCTTTGATTTTAAGTAATACAAATCAAAAAGTTCTGACCATGTTTAAATGTTTTGGTTCATAGAATTTCTTATCACTGAATGCTCCTCCTACTTTAAAGCTCGGAGAAAATAGATTATGTCCAGTACCGTATTTGACAGTGTTCTTTATCGTGACTCTTTCGGCAGCCCGCAAATGCGTGAGATTTTTGACGATCGGTGTTTGGTTCGAAAATATATTGAAGCCGAAATTGCATTAGCGAAAGCCGAGGCTACGTTGGGAGTCATTCCTCAACAGGCAGCAGAAGAAATTGCTCGGAAAAGTTCAGTAGAAGCCTTGGATTTTGACCGGCTGCGCCACGAAACAGAGATTGTCGGCTATCCGATTTTGCCCCTGGTGCATCAGCTCAATGAGCAGTGCGGCGATTCAGGCGGTTACGTTCACTGGGGTGCAACAACACAAGACATTATGGATACGGCCAATGTTTTGCAGCTCAGAGATGCCCTTGGATTAATTGATGCCGATTTGGATGTCTTAATTGATACTTTGGCCCAACTGTCTGAGCGCTATCGAAATACGGTTATGGCCGGCAGAACGCACCTGCAGCAGGCGCTGCCTTGCACCTTCGGCTATAAAACCTCCATCTGGTTGGCGCAGATGATGCGTCATAAAGAACGTTTAAGTCAGCTCAAACCCCGAGTGCTTGTCGGCGAATTTGGCGGAGCGGCCGGAACGTTAGCCTCTTTGCACGGCAGAGGGCTTGAAGTTCAGGCCGAGATGATGAAAGAGCTTCAGTTAGGTGTCCCCACGACATCTTGGCACGTGGCACGAGATGGTTTTGCCGAAGCTGTTAACCTTTGTACGCTCATTACCGGCACATTAGGCAAGATCGCTTACGACGTCATGATTTTGTCGATGAACGAAGTCGGAGAAGTCTACGAACCCTTCGTTCAGGGAAGAGGAGCTTCTTCAACAATGCCTCAAAAGCGCAATGCGATCTCTTCCGAACTGATGTATGCGTGTGCCAAGGGTGTCCGACAAATGGCGGGTTTAATGGTCGATGCACAAATTCAGGATCTGGAGAGAGCGACAGGTCCGTGGCACGCAGAGTGGATTGCTATTCCTGAGGCTTTCATGCTGACGGCAGGCTCCCTCAAACAAGCCAAGTTCCTTTTGGGAAATTTGATTGTTGATGAAAAGAGGATGCTTGAAAATCTGAAAATTTCACGCGGTTGTATCGTTGCTGAAGCCGTTATGATGGGATTGGCTGAATTTGTGGGTCATCAAGTTGCCCATGACGTTGTTTACGATGCCTGCAGAGTCGTCAATACAAAAGGCGGTACATTAGCAGAAGTCTTAAAACGGATACCGGTTGTGGCAGAGCGAATAGATCCGGCCCGAATTGATTACTTGTGTGATCCGGCCAATTATCTCGGGCAATGCCAGGAAATGATTGACAAAGTTCTAGTGGAATATAAAAATTTAAAACGTTAAACACTTGAAAGTTTAGAAGCTAACGCAATCGACTGAGTACGGAGAGGTTTGTGAAATTCAAAGTACCGACCTTGACCGAAAAAATTGTTAAGGAATTGGTTCACGGAATCGTGATCGGCAGGTGGCCTGTGGGCGAGATGCTGCCGACTGAAAAGGAGCTTTGTGAGCGCTTTAAATGCTCCCGAGTAACGATTCGCCGTGCCTTGGATGCCATTGAGAAGGCGGGGATGATCGAGCGACGTCCTCGCATTGGAACAAAGGTTATTTCCACCGGGGCGGGCATCGGTTTTTCTTATGCACTTTCTCGGATAGACGACTTGGATCAGTTGGCTAAAGACCACTCCAGAGTGGTGTTAAATGCTGAGGTTTTAACTCTGGATAAAAAATCGGCTGCTGCAATTGGCAGCCCGGTAGGCACCAAAGTAGTCAGACTCTGCAATATTCGAGTCGGCCAAAGAAAGGATGATCCGCCGATCGTATTTACCCACGTCTACTTTTCTTCAAAATATTCTTCATTAATCGATGTCATTAGAGCTAATCCGGACATTCTAGCTGTCCACACAATTGAGCAGGCCAGTCACAAAGAATGCCGAGAGGTTCAGCAGAGTATCCACGCCGTACTGTTGCCCAAACAGCTTTCTTCTATTTTGTGTGTTTCTGAAAATAGTCCCGCATTGATGATTTTAAGGCGCTATCTGGATGCAGCCGGTCAACCTTTGCTGATTTCTCAAAGTTGGCACCCCGGTCATCGGTATGCATTTTCTTTAAATTTTAAGAAAAATGACTGATTGGGATATTGTCGTTTGTGCATTTTTCAAAACGTCAGGCTAAATTGCGGATTTTCTAAATTCAAAAGATATTCTTTAGCCTCATAACCGCCTCCGTAGCCCGTGAGTGATCGGTCCGCTCCCACGACCCGATGACAGGGAATAATGATGGAAAGGGGATTTTGACCGACTGCGCCACCGACTGCCCGAATCGCTTTGGGGCGGTTAATTTTGCGGGCAATATCAGCGTAAGAGACTGTTTGGCCGTAATCAATCTCTTGAAGAGCCTTCCAGACCTGGATCTGAAAGGCAGTACCGTAAAGTTCAAACGGCACATCAAAATCTTTTCGTCGACCTAAGAAATATTCATTTAACTCATCAATGGCATGCTCGATGACAGCACTACGTTCTTCTTTCAAAGGTAAGTCCAGTAATTTATCGAAACGCTTCAAGATGCTCGCGTGATGCCAGCCATCAGTCCAGTCACTCATAATGAGTTTTTCGCCTAAGGAAGCGAGCATTAACGTACCGCAGGGGCTGTCCCAGGAATTAAATAGAATCTTTTCAGGCATAACGAATTTCAACTTTGAGAAGTTCTCAGTTTAGAAGCTGCACTTAAACTTGTCTATGGAGTTTTTTCCTCATTTTCTATGACATTTTGGCGGTTACCGTTAAAATGAATAAGTTAAATGAAAAGAGCCGAGGAAAGAGAATGCCGCAGCCGAAATCTGTTCAAAAAATGACCTTTGAAGAAGCTATGCAGGAAATGCAGCAGATTGTTGAGAATATGAGAAAGGGTGATTTAACACTGGAAGAAAGTGTGAAAGCCTATCGGCGCGGGAAAGAACTTTCGACTCATTGTCAGACGCTTTTAAATCAGGCGGCAGAGGTTGTCCGTCAGCTAGACGACGGCTCGGAGGCTCTTTTGGAAGAAGCCGACCTTCGCCAGAAAGGAATCACAGATGGACTTTAAGAGTTGGAGCGCAGAGCGTGCGGCGCATTTTGAACTGTGTGCCAAAAAGGCTTTGCCGCCGGAAAATCGCCTGCCTTGGAAACTGCACGAAGCGATGCGCTATGCGGTGCTCGATGGCGGAAAGCGTATCAGACCGCTTTTGACTTATGCCTCAGGCGAACTTGTCGGAGCCGAAGATGAGGCACTTGATCATATTGCCTTAGCGCTCGAATATATTCACTCGTACTCATTAGTGCATGATGATATGCCCTGCATGGACAATGACACTTTGCGCCGAGGGAAACTGACGACGCATAAAAAGTACGGTGAAGCCATGGGTATGCTCGCTGGCGACGCTCTTCAGGCACAGGCTTTTTTTGAGCTCACTCAAACAAAACTCTCAGGTGATCAGATCACGGCTTTGGTAAAGCTTTTGGCAGCGGCTGCAGGCTCAGCCGGCATGTGCGGCGGGCAGGCTGTGGATTTACTCTCCGTTCATCAAAAGTTGGATTTGGATACGCTCACACTCATGCATCGGATGAAGACCGGAGCCATGATTCGGGCGAGCGCCTTAATGGGACTCTATGGCGCGAAGACGATGCCGCCCGCGGCGCTGATCGGTTTAACTGTTCAGTATTCGGATGCAATCGGTTTGGCTTTCCAAGTGATCGATGATATTTTGGATGTGACCGCTGAAACTGCCGTATTGGGTAAAACAGCCGGTAAGGATGCTCTTGAGGATAAACCCACTTATGTTTCTATTTTGGGGCTGGAAGAGTCACGTGAAATGGCCAAAAATGAAATCAATAAAGCGCTCGAAGCACTTAAGGCCATTGAAGCGTTATCGCCTCAATATGTGGGTAAGACTGCTCGGTTAGCCGATATCGCTCAATATATCCTGAGCCGGGACCATTAAGGAGAGGTGATGCGCTTACTGAATCGAATTCATTCTCCGAAAGATTTAAAAAAACTTTCTGTTCCGATGCTCCCGACCCTAGCTCGGGAGATTCGGGAGTTTATGGTCGACTCCGTATCCAAAACGGGAGGCCATCTGGCAAGCAGCCTCGGTGCCGTGGAGCTCACGCTCGCGCTTCACTATGTTTTCAATTCTCCGCGCGACAAGATTATTTTTGATGTGGGGCATCAGGCCTACGCTCATAAAATGATCACCGGGCGCCTGGATCAATTTAAAACACTCAGACAGTATAAGGGGCTCTCAGGGTTCCCAAAGCGAGGTGAAAGTGAGCACGATGCTTTCGGTACGGCCCACAGCTCGACCTCCATTTCAGCTGCGCTCGGTATGGCAGTGGCTGACGCCATGCAGGCCGATAAAGACGCCTGGCACATTGCCGTGATCGGAGACGGGGCTCTGACGGGCGGCATGGCGGTTGAAGCGCTCAATCACGCGGGCACCTATAAAGAAGGCATCAAGTTACTCATTATTGTGAACGATAATGACTGCTCCATTTCGCCTTCAGTGGGAGCGCTTAATCACCACTTGGCCAAACTTGTTTCCGGTCACGCTTTTTCAAGTGCCCGCAATTTCTCCAAGCGTGCCTTAAAGCCCTTGCCCAAATTGTGGAATCTGTTTAAGAGCATGGAACAGCGAACCGTTAATTTCGTTGCTCCGCACTCAACGCTTTTTTCAGCTTTTGATCTCAATTACTACGGTCCGGTCGACGGTCACGATATCGAAAATCTGATTACGGTGCTGCGCAACATCAAAGCACTCGACGGCCCGATGGTGCTGCATGTGGTGACCAAAAAAGGTAAAGGCTACGCACCGGCAGAAGAAAATCCGACGCTCTACCACGGAGTCGGCCGCTTTGATCCCGAAAAAGGCATCATTGAGAAAAAGCCAGATCCCAAACATCCGACCTACACAGAAGTCTTTTCCAAATGGGTCTGTGACATGGCCGCTCAAGATGAAAGACTTTACGCCATTACGCCTGCAATGCGGGAAGGCTCGGGTCTCGTCGAATTTGAAAAGCGTTTTCCGGAGCGCTACCGAGATGTGGCAATTGCCGAGCAGCATGCAGTCACTTTTGCGGCAGGCTTAGCTACAAGCGGAATGAAGCCCGTTGTTGCGATTTATTCTTCTTTTGCCCAGAGAGCCTACGATCAGATACTGCACGATGTGGCGATTCAGAATTTGCCCGTCATGTTTGCGATTGACCGGGGAGGCTTGGTCGGCGCGGACGGTGAGACGCATCAGGGTGTTTTTGATATCGCCTATTTAAGAAGCATCCCGAATATGACCGTCATGACGCCGTCAGACGAAAACGAGTGTAGAAAGATGCTCACGACGGCTTTTAAGATGGATACGCCTGCTGCGGTTCGTTACCCGAGAGGCAAAGGTCCGGGCGTCGTTCAGGACGAGGAGCTCGAGACCATTGAAATCGGTCGCGCCAGAGAAATCCGACATACTTCAAGAAAGTCCCGTAGGGTGGCGATTTTAGCCTTCGGGTTGATGGTCAGCCGCATGCAGGAGGCAGCCCAAGCGCTTGATGCCACGCTTATTGACATGCGATTTGTGAAGCCTCTTGATCGCGAAATGATCATTAAGGCCGCTTCAGAGCACGATTTGCTTTGCACCGTTGAGGACGGTGTAGCGATGGGAGGAGCCGGCAGCGCAGTACTGGAAACACTGTCTGAGTTGGGCCTTCGGGTACCCACGCTTGTGATGGGGATTAAGGATCAGTTCGTTCCGCAGGGTGGTATTGATGACTTAATGCGAGACAATGAATTGGATACTGAAAGCGTAATTCGCCGCATCCGCGAAGCGCTGTTAGTAAAGCCTTTGGCGGACTTAAAGCCTCTTAATACGATGGCCGTGAGCGCAAAAGCCCGTTATTTTGCTGAGATTGAAAATTTAGAAGAGCTCAAGCTCGTACTGGATTTTGCCAAGAGGGAAAAAGTCAAACCCTTTATTTTGGGCGGAGGCTCGAATTTACTCATAACCAATGACTTCATTGACCGGCTTGTGATCCGGATAGCTTTCAATGGTTTTGAGGTCAATGACAAAGACAGAACCGTTGAAGTCGGGGCTGGAGAAGCGTGGCATGAAACCGTCAGACGCATTTTGACTCTCGGCTGGGGAGGCCCTGAGAATTTGGCGCTTATTCCCGGAACGGTGGGCGGAGCCGTTGTTCAAAATATCGGTGCATACGGCGCTGAAGTGGCTCAGTTTGTCAGAAGTGTCAAAGTCTATGATCCGGCACAGGATACCGTGAAAGAACTGACCAATGAAGCCTGTGATTTTGCCTATCGGCACAGTGTCTTTAAGACTGAAGAAGGTTCGGCTTTAGTTGTACTTTCTGTGACATTGGCTTTTGATGAGAATTGGACGCCAAACTTAAGTTACAAGGAATTGGCTAACGCTTTTACTGATACCGAACCCACGCCGGAGTCGATTTTTAAAGCGGTCGTGGCGGCTCGCAACCGCAAGCTTCCGGATCCTAAAGTACTGCCGAGTGCCGGGTCTTTCTTTAAAAATCCGATTGTCACAAGGGAAGTCTTTCAGGAGCTTTTGGCTAAATTCCCAAGTATTGTGCACTATCCGTTAGCAGGCGGCCGGGAAAAATTGGCTGCCGGCTGGCTCATTGATCAGGCTGGCTTAAAAGGCGTGCGAGTGGGGGCTGCCGGAACGTATGAAAAACAGGCATTGGTTTTGGTCAACCATGCCGGTCAAGCGAGCGGCAAAGAGCTCTTAGCCTTCAGTGCTCAAATTCAGGAAAGCGTTCTCAAGCAATTTGGCGTTATGCTTGAACCGGAACCTGTGATTTTGGATTAAATTATTAAGAATAACTTTTTCTTTTATAGGAAATACACCATGCGAGTAACGACTCTCGAACAATTGGTCAAGGCCGGTGCCTTGAAAGACAAGCGCGTGTTTATTCGTTCCGACTTGAATGCTCCGCGCGATGAAAACGGCAATATCACTAATGAAGCCCGTCTTGTGGCTTCTGTTCCCGCTATTCGTATGGCTCGTGATGCGGGTGCTCGCGTGATGGTGGTGAGCCACTTAGGCCGTCCTAAAGAAGGAGAAAAAACCGCTGCTGACAGTCTGGCTAAGATTGCCGAGCGTATGGGTGAACTGTTGGGCAGCCCCATCCGTTTGATTGACAATTGGGTTGACGGCGGGTTTGAAGTGGCGCCCGGAGAAGTGGTTATGCTTGAAAACTGCCGCTGCAATGTAGGTGAAAAGAAGTGCACGGAAGAACTTTCTAAAAAGTACGGTGCGCTCTGTGACGTCTTTGTTAACGACGCTTTCGGTACGGCTCACCGCGCACAGGCTTCTACTTACGGCGTCGCTCAGTATGCCGATATCGTTTGCGCCGGTCCCCTGATGGCAGCAGAAATTGATGCACTCACCAAGGCCGTTGAAGAAGCTAAGCACCCCCTCGTCGCTATTGTGGGCGGCTCGAAAGTCTCCACGAAACTCACGATTTTGAATAACTTGGCTCAGAAAGTGGATCAGTTGATCGTGGGTGGCGGCATTGCCAATACGTTCCTCATGGCCGCAGGTTACAAAGTCGGCAAGTCTTTGGCAGAACCCGATCTGCTTGATGAATGCAAGAAGATTTTGAAGACGCTCGAAGAAAAGGGCGCAACGCTTCCTTTGCCCACTGACGTTGTGGTTGCTAAGGAATTTTCTGAAACGGCTGAGCATCGCACCTGCTCCATTGAAGAGGTTCAGGACGATGAAATGATTTTGGACGTGGGTCCTGAAACCGCTAAGTCTTTGGCTGAAATTTTGCAAAAGGCGGGCACCATTGTTTGGAACGGTCCGGTCGGTGTATTTGAAATGCAGCCCTACTCTCATGGCACGGAAGTTATGGCTGAAGCCATTGCCAAGGCTACCGAAAACGGTGCATTCTCTATCGCAGGCGGCGGCGACACCGTTGCAGCTGTCGGTAAATTCGGTATTGCCGATCGTATTTCCTACATTTCGACGGGTGGCGGTGCTTTCCTAGAATTCTTGGAAGGCAAGGTATTGCCCGCTATTGAAATTTTGGAAAAACGCGCTCAATAGGCTAGAGAAATCATCTAAAACTATTAATAAATTCTCAAAATTAGAGCTCCATATTTTGGGGCTCTTTTTTTAGATGTTAACTCTTTGAAAAACAATGATTATTGATAGTTTAATGCTAAAATTTATTAATATGTAATATAGATAATTTTTAAAATTAAATGTATATATTTTTGATAGAGTAATGACTAATAATCTCTATAAGAAAAGTTAAAAATTGCTATGCTTAACTACAAAAAGCGTTTGATGGAAGAAAACTTCCAAACCGTTGCTGATATTCTGAAAATCGTTTTGATTTGCGGACCTCGTCAGTGCGGGAAAACGACCACGATGAAGCATATGCTTGACAATGACGCGGTGTTTATTTCTTTTGACTATCCGGAAACTGCCCAATATGTCTCGGATTCTCCCCGCAGTTTGCTGACCAGATATTTGACTGAGTATGGTCAGATAGCTATAGATGAATTCCAGAAAGTACCCCAAATGCTTGGAGTGATGAAAGCCTATGCCGATCAAATGCAAGGCTGCGGGAAGATATTCCTTTCCGGATCCAGTAATTTCAGAACGTTGCCCAGCGTGAATGAATCGATGGCCGGTCGTTTAGGAGAAGTTAGACTGCGCACCTTTACCGAGGCAGAAAAAATGGGCTATTTTAGGTCTTTTTTTGAACGGTTACTCAATAGAGATTATGGGAAAGATTTGCCTTTTTCAGAAGCGAATAAAAATACCATTCTTCAACGAGCATTATGCGGTGGCTATCCGACCGTCAGCGACAAGATGCCAAAATTAAGAAGAGAGTGGTTCAGGAACTATTTGAAAGCTCTTGTTGAAAAAGATCTTTCCGATTTAGGTAGTTTTCGCAAGAGGGATGCTATGAATATTATTTTGCAGACCCTTGGTAACTACTCCAGTCGACAAATTAATTTCAGCGAAGTGGCACAAGCTACAGATCTCGACTTGCGAACCGTTAAAAACTATGTTCAGGCTTTGCAAAGCATGTACTTAATTGACGAAGTTCCTTCATGGAAAAAGCACAGTGGGATTAGATTCGCCTCGCAGTCTAAATGGTTTATGACAGATACCGGTTTAATGTCTGCAGTCCAGGGACACAGCGATTTTGAGGTCTTTTTTCAGTGGCTTCTTAAAGCCGGAAAGAAAGGTACAGACTTTGTGGGAAATCTTGTAGAGACCTTTGTATATACGCAACTTATTCCTTGCGTTGAATTAAAAATGACTGGCAGATGTACCACGTCCGCAGTGCCCAAAAGTACGAAATTGATTTTTTGCTTGAATACGAAAGTGGTCAAAAGATCGCCATTGAGGTGAAGGCTTCAGAAAGCGTCAGTTTAGCTGATTTTAAAAATATTGATTGGTTTCAGAAACTAAACTCCAACGAGTCTGTTCGCGGCGTAGTGCTCTACTGCGGAAACGAAGTTCGGGAGTATGACAATGGCTACGTTGCTTTGCCAATCGCGAAATTTTGGCTGGATTAATTAAAAAAGGTCTTAGCATAAAGAACCGTTCCGTTGATGCCTTTGAGCGCATTTTCCCGAAGCTCAGCGACCATACAGTACTCATCGGGCACCTCAAAAGGAAAGCGGATGGCAAATTGAGAGGCTTTTTTGTAACCGAATCTCGGATAGTAGTCTTTGTGTCCCAAAACTACGATGGCTGAGTAACCTAATTCTGCCGCTCTTTGGTGAGCTCTTTGGATAAGTTTTGAGCCGATCAAATTTCTCTGAAAAGCGGGAAGAACCGACAGCGGAGCAAGTGCCAATACTTCAAAGGATTGACTGTCGTTGATAATTTGAGCTTTGGTCAAAAGAATGTGTCCGACGATTTTGCCTTGCAGCGTTTGAGCTACTAAAGAAAGCTCCGGGACGAATGCCTCAGATTGTCTCAGTCTTTGAACAAGTAAGTGTTCCGTGTGATCACTTTCTTCAAGGTCACGGAATGCCGCCTCGATAAGTTCGTCAACTTCTTTGAAATCTTCAGGTTGTTCTTCTCTAATTGTGATATCAATCATGTTGAGCTCTTGTTTTTGAAAAAAGCTTTCGGACTGTTGCCGGTACGAAAGCTTTTCTCTAAAAGGTTAATTAGTTGCGGCGCATAATTTCAATGATTTTTTCGTCTGTCTGCTGCATACCTTTGGTAATCATCGCACCGAGATTATCAATGGTTTTTTCAACGTCAGCGGAGACAATGCCTTGGCCAGCAACGCCATGGCCGGCGAGAGCCAAAAAGCACCCTTTGTACGCAGTTTGGGCAGCCGTGTGAACCTTCATGGCGCAAGTGGACTTGGCGCCGTCGCAAACCATGCCGGACGTATCACTGATTACGTTATTCATAGCCATGCAGGCTTGCTCAAAGGTGCCGGAGTTGAGGTACACCAACGCCATTGCAACGGCAGAAGCCGTAGCCGTATTGCCGCAGAATGCAGAAAGTGACGGGTAGTGCGACTTGATGTAAATGGCGCCTAAGTGCGACAAAATCAGAGCTCGGGCTAATTTTTCATCATCAGCTTTAACGAATTCGGCCATCTTGACAACGGGAATCGTCGCCGTAATGCCCTGATTGCCGCTGCCGTAGTTACTCATAGCAGGAAGCGTGGCTCCGCCCATGCGTGCGTCTGACGCAGCTGCCGTGCAGGCAGCCATATTGTTGATGAGGTCAGAGCTCAGGATGCCGGCTTCGATTTGCTCATGGATCGTGCGGCCCAATTCAAGACCGTATTCGTGAGAAAGACCTTCTGCGGCAAGCGCCATATTGATGTCTCTTGCCTGAAGGATAAAAGCAATATCTTCAAAAGGCGCGTTCATGGCAAAGTCGTAGATGGACTTTAAGCAGATCTCTTCTCCGCCCACACTGCTTTGACCTTCTGCGTTTGTGGCTATCGCCTGTTCTTTCTGATAGACCACTTCACCGTTTTTGCGTTCTTCAACAATGCCGGTATGGTCCCCCTGGACCGTGACCTGAGCGGATTCGTCGCCCGCATAGGCAGTCGCACTGCAAAAGACAGCATCAAGGCTATCGGCGCGCTCAATCGTGACACGTCCCTCTTCAATCATCGTCATTGCTTCTTTGACGTGAGCGGGAGTAACGGTTGCCAACACTTCAAGACCGGCATCGGGGTTGCCGCCCAAAGCGCCCACGGCAGCAGCAATGGGAAGCCCGATCTGACCTGTGCCGGGCACAAAGACGCCCATGGCATTTTTATAGAGGTTGTCACTGACAGCAACAGAGAGGCGTTGCGGCTTTTGTCCGAGAAGTCTTGCAGCATGAGCTGCGGCGTAGGCAATGGAAGTCGGTTCCGTACAGCCTAAGGCCGGCTGAACTTCCTTTTTGATGATCGCAATGAAGTGGTCCCATTGGCGCATGTTTCTCTCTCCTAGTTATTAAAAAATGGGCGCCGCTTATTTAGCGCAGCGCCCATTATTGAATTTATTGTGCGGCTTCTTTTTGAGCTTTCTTTTTCTTTAAAAATTTTGAAAGCGCAATAGCGCACGTCGGTATCAGGGCAAAACCGATACCGCAAAGCAAAATAGTTGTCAGGTGGTCACGGATAAAGGGCATATTGCCAAAAAGGTGACCGGCCCAGATTAAACCGTACACCCATGCGAAAGCACCCGTGATGGAATAAAACTCAAAACGCCAGACAGGCATTGAGGCGGCTCCCGCAATAAGCGGAGCGAAGGTTCTGACGATGGGAACAAAACGGGCCAGGAAAACTGTTTTGCCGCCGTGCAGCAGATAGAACTGATGAGTCTTATTGAGGGCTTCCTGGTCAATCCAGCTGATGGAGCCGTCGTAGATTTTGTGTCCGAGCCAGGAGCCGATATAAAAGTTTGAGGTATTGCCGAGAATAGCCCCTAAAGTCACAACGCCTGTGAGCCACCACGGATCAATGGCTCCGGTTGCTGTCACTGCACCGGCTACAAACAAGAGAGAATCCCCGGGTAAAAATGCCATGACCACAATCCCTGTTTCCAGGAAAAAGATCATGAACATGATGACATAAATCAGAATGCCGTAATCATTGGCAATCGTTATTAAAAAACGATCGGCATTCGTAAATAAATCAATGAATAAAGACCAATCCATAGTCGAGGGAGACCAAAGGTATTAAATTTTTTATGAACGGATGAGAGTTTAGCATTTTTGGGCATTAAGCGAACTTCAACTGTCTCAATGCTACAATTTCCGCATTATGCAAGTACTCAATAACACAGAACATTCTCCGAAAAGAGCCATTAAAGAGCTCTCCGATCAACTGGTCAGCCAAATTGCCGCCGGTGAAGTCATCGAGCGGCCCGCTTCCGTTTTAAAAGAGCTCGTGGAAAACGCAATCGATGCGGATGCCACACGTATAGAGGTAAGACTTGAGTCGGGCGGCATTAAGCGGCTCACCGTCACCGATAACGGCAGGGGCATTCCCAAAGATGAGTTGCCCTTGGCTATAAAGCGTCATGCCACCAGCAAAATTCGTGATCTCAATGAGCTTGAGCACGTATTAAGTTTGGGTTTCAGAGGAGAGGCTTTAGCTTCGATTGCTTCTGTAAGTGCTCTGACTGTTACCTCCAGAACGTCAGAAGAGTCCTGCGCTTACAGTATTCATGAAGGTGAGGTGGGTGTTGCTGCGGGCACTCAGGGAACAAAGGTTGATGTCGAAGACCTTTTTTTTAAGACGCCCGCGCGCCGCAAATTTTTAAAGTCAGAAGCAACTGAGGCCGCTCACTGCAAGATGGCGCTTGAGCGCATCGCGATTGCTCATCCGACGATTGAATTTCGATTGGTCAATAACGGCAAACCGGTTCTCATGCTGCCCGTTGAAGAAAGTCGCTCGCGCATCAATCGGATTTTGCCCGATGAATTTGCAAGAGCCCAGCGCGAGGTCTACGCTGAAACGGCTTCAGCCCGAGTGTACGGCTGGGTGGGGCTGCCTACTGCAGGGCGCACCCGAACCGATGCTCAGTACTGCTATGTGAACGGCCGCTTTGTCCGAGATAAGCTCTTGGCTCATGCGATAAAAAGCGCCTACGCCGATGTGCTTCACAATCAGCTGCAGCCCATGTACTGTCTTTTTGTCGATATTGATCCCGTTAAAGTGGACGTTAATGTGCATCCGACAAAAAGCGAGTTGCGCTTCAGAGACTCCCAATGGGTCCACCAGTTTGTGATGCACGCAGTGCAAAATGCGCTGGCTCCGGCTTTGGCCGGATTATCCGATGCGACTGAAAAAGAAAGTGATCAGGGGCTTCAAAATGAAGGCGGCCAAACGTCATCTTTTGATACCCGAGGGCAAGCAATGGGACACCCTGCAAGTCACGCACCCGCTTTCCGGTTGCGCGAATCAAGTGCTGCGCCCTACGAGCCCGGTCAGTTAAATCGTTATCTGGATTTTTATCAGACGCGCTCGGAAAGCACTTTCCAAAGAGGGCATACAGTGCCAGACGCCGTTGAGGCGATCAGGGCCGGTCTTTCCCAACAAAGTACTGCTGACCACCTGGCACTTTCTTATCCGCTGGGACGGGCTTTGGGGCAGATAGGCGGCGTTTTCATCATTGCTGAAAACGATCTTGGGATGGTAGTGGTTGATATGCATGCGGCTCATGAGCGCATCGTTTACGAAAAGCTCAAAGAGCAGATGGATGCACAGAAAATGGCTGTCCAGCAGCTCCTCATTCCTTTGGTTTTTCAGGCCGATGCTGAAGAGATGGCCACCTTTGAAGACAATCAGTCGCTTCTTTTGTCATTGGGAATTGAGTTGGAAGCGGCCTCACCCACGCATCTGCGCTTAAGAGCGGTGCCCGCGGTTCTTGCAGGCGATATTGAAAAAACAGGCGAAGCACTCATTTGCGAACTTCTAGCCGATATCAAGCGTTTCGGCGGCACGAGTCTTGTGGAAGAAAAGCGCAACGAAATCCTTGCAACCATGGCCTGCCACGGTGCTGTCCGTGCACACCGTTATCTCAGCATCGAAGAGATGAATGCACTTTTGCGTCAAATGGAAAAAACCGAGCGCATTGATCAGTGCAATCACGGCCGACCCACCTGGGTGCAGGTGAATATGAGTGAGCTGGATCGCCTTTTTATGCGGGGTAAGTGATGGCTAGAGCCGTATTGCTGCTGGGGCCGACTGCAAGCGGGAAAACCGCATTAGGCGTAAGACTGGCTCATGCATTCAATGCAGAAATCATTTCGATTGATTCAGCGCTGGTGTACCGCGGGATGGATATCGGGACGGCGAAGCCAACGCTAAAAGAGCAGGAAGGAATCGTTCATCATTTAATCGATATCCGAGATCCTTTTGAAAGCTACAGTGCAGCGGATTTTTTTAAAGACTGTGAGAGACTTGTAACAGAAATCAGTGCCCGAGGAAAGCTCGCGCTCATTGTGGGCGGAACGATGCTTTATGCTAAAGCGCTCAAAGAGGGACTCAACCAAATGCCTTCAAGTGACCTCGCGGTGCGTCAGGAAATTGAAGATGAGGCAAGGGCTAAAGGGTGGCCGGCTATGCACGAAGCATTAAGAAAGGTCGACTCACTGACAGCTGAGCGCCTGCATCCGACGGACGCTCAGAGAATCAGCCGCGCGCTTGAAGTGTACCGCCAGACGGGGCACCCCATTTCTTTTTATCAGAATCAAAGAAGTGAAGGCTCCTGCCACACCTATTTAACTCTGGGGCTGATGCCAAAGAATCGGGCGCTTTTGCACGAGCGTATTGAAAAACGGTTTTTAATGATGATTCAGGCGGGCTTTCTTAAAGAAGTGAAAGCTCTGATGGCTGATCCCCGCTTTGATCGAAATTGGCCCTCCATGCGGGCGGTGGGCTATCGTCAGGCAATCGATTATCTTTCGGGAGAAATCGATTACGATCGATTCGTTTTATCAGGGGTGGCAGCAACGCGGCAATTGGCAAAACGTCAGATCACCTGGATGCGTTCCATGAGCGATCTCACCTCAATTGATCCCTTTGAAGGGGATCCGTATGAGAAGGCTTGTGCTTTAGTGTCTGATTTTCTAAAGGCTGAACAAATTTAAAAAATCGGCAGCACAATCAAAGAAATGATGCGCTGCCGTTTCAGTCTCATTCTTTCGATTCTAGTCTTTCAGGTAGTATTCAACCGTTGTTACAACTCTTACGCGTTTAACGTAAGGCGTGTTGCTGTCTCGATCATAGATCGTGAATTGTCCCTGGGAAGCTCTGCGGATTTTACCCAGTGTGCTTTCACTGTCTTCGGCAAACTTCTGAGCGGTTGATCGAGCATTTTTGGTTGCTTCTTCAACCATTGCCGGTTTTATTTCATTTAAACCGTTAAATGAGAACTGAGTCCGGTAGTTTTGCGTAAAAAGCACCCCTTTTTGAATGAGTTCACTTTGGTGACTCATCGCCTTTAAAACGGTACCCACATCCGTAGTAGCAACCGAGACAGCCATTTCCATACGGTAGCGCTCCGGCGGCAGGTTGTTGCCGTAAAAGTCGGCATGAAGGTCCTGTACGCTGGGCGTGCCGGAGGAAATATCTTCAGCTTTGATGCCTTGGCTCACCAAAAATTGTCTGATTTCATCGCTTTGATCCTGAGCTTTTTGGTAAAGCGCTGCCAAATCGTTGCCGGTGACCCGGAAGGTAACAGGCCAAATGACGTAATCAGCCTCAACATTTCTTTCTGCCAAACCTTTGACGGTGACAACGCGATCGCGCTCGACGAAATGATCAATACCGGCTTTAAGTGATACGCCGACAGAAGCAATGCCGACAGCGACACAGATACCGGCTACCAGATTTTGCTGAATACTCATACCGCCCCCTTGAGGTTTGTTTTCTGATATCTACTATCATAGAGCAGAGGTCGGAGGAAACAAAACCATTTTGCATTTTGTTTGGTTTGTTACCAAAGAAAAAAAATCCCCCGGATTTTTTCTCCGGGGGATCAGCGTGAAATCCAAAGGATTTAAGCCATTTCTGCTGCTTTCTTTTGCACGGCCTCTTCTTCCCGAGTACGGATTTTTGAAACATAAAGCGCCGTAACGGCTAAAGAAACGCCGGCAAGGAATAAGCCTAAAGCCGTCATGCCCCAGAAGCCGTAGGCGGCCTGCGGTGCCATGAAGGGTTCACCCACAAATGCCATGTAGTAGCCGCCGAAAAGGCCCACGCCCCAAAGTAAGACACCGTAGATAATCATCGGCCAGAAGGTCACGCGGTAGCCTCTGAGGGCAAAGGAGCTCACGCACTGCATGGCATCAAAAACGTGATAAAGCACACCGAAGATAATCAGCGAGTAGCCGATGCGGATAACAGTATCATCGCTGGTGTAGAGCGAAAGCAAAAAGCCTCGTCCGAAAAAGAGCGTCAGGGCAACCAAGGTTGCAATGCTTACCGCAATTAAAAGACATTTCTTTGTTGCTTTTTCGGCAACGCTAGGCCACCCGGCTCCCAAACACTGGGAGACCAAAACCGTACAGGAAATACCGATCGAGAGCGCAATCATGTAGCACATGCTTGTGATATTGGCCACGATTTGGTGAGCAGAGACGGTAACGGCTCCAAAGCGTGAAATAAAGATTGCCATGAGCGTAAAAGAGCTCACTTCAAAGAAGGTGGAGAGCCCGATAGGGATACCGATTTTAAGCTGCGCCCACATAGCCCGGGGATCAGGACCATAGAATCGGCTGCAGCGCATCAGTTCATAGAAAGAGTCTTTCTTCCAGACGTAGATATAGACAAAGAAAGACAGCCACGTCAAAATCGTGGAAGATAGCGCAGCACCTGCGCCGCCCAATGCATCAAATCCCAGCCATCCGTACATGAAGACGGCGTTTAGCGGTGCTTTCAAAACGAGCATCGCCAAAGAGACGTACATTGTGACCTTGGGGCGGGAAACGGCAGCATTTAATGCGATGAAAGCGCGACCGCCCAAAGCGGCGGGCAGCCCCACCATGCTGATTAAAAGGTATTGCGCGGCCATCTCTTTGACCGGTCCCTGAGCTTGGGCAAGACTCGTCCAGATTTCTGTGCAGCCTAAAAGCGGCATGCCGATAAAGCACAGTAAAAGAGCAAGCCAGAGGCACTGCGAGAGTTCAAAGCCGATCTTTTCAAACTTTCTGGCCCCGAAGTGGTGACCGGCCAGAGGGCTCATACCCTGCAGGATACCGACCAATCCCATGAAGACCATGATCATGGAGGCAAGCCCCAAAGCAATGGCAGCCAAGTGGTCGGCGCCGAGGTGGCCGGCCATGATCGTGTCGATTGTCCCGCCGCCAACGATCGCAATGTTGGCAACAAAAATAGGACCGGCAAGCTTAGCAATCGCTCGCCCGGAGATATCCGGCGGGGTCAGGCGTTGAGGCAGAGGATGACTCATTATTCACCTTTATCGAATAAGACAAACCGTTCGTGATCGCGCGGTCGGAAGTATCGGCCGAGGATGGCAGAGTCTTCCAGAAGATTTTCTTTAAAAGCTTTTTCTGTTGTGAAGGCAAAACGGCAGCTTTCATTGTCTGAAAGCGGCAAACCGTAATAGGTAAAAAGGGTGTTTCTCACGGAATCAAGCTCTTGGGCCTCAATGCAGTCATTTTGGTTAGCGTGAGCCTGATAATCGGTTATCGCTTCCTGTACCAACGGTTCATAGCTGCGGGCACGGTCTATCACCGGTTCAAAAAGATAGACCGTGGTGATACTTAAAGCAGTGATGCCGACTGCGGCAAGCCACGGTCCTTTCCAGGCAACAACCTGCGAGTGATTCATGCGCCACAAAACGAGGGCCAGCCAGACTAAAAGCGTCACAAAGCACAGGACAAAAAGCAGACCGTGCAAAGAGGCGGGGATGCCGGGCGCGAGGTTGACAACCGACTTATACATCTTCGGAGGAACACCCGTCTGCCAGGCAAAAAAGTAGAGCCACAAGGCAACGAGAGCCAGCGTAAAGACCGTTGCCGAGAACCAGTCAAGAATATTTTCCTGAGAACGGCGTGCTGATAAGAGGCCGAATGCGGCTAAAACGCAAAGCGGAACCGTGATGATAATCATCAGACGGTCACCGCTCACATGTCCGAAAATCGATAAAACGAAAAGCCCCAGGAACATCCAAAGCGGCAGTTTGATGTGCGTGCGGTCAAGCTGCTTTCTGAATGCGTAAAGAGCTAAAAGAGCAAAGGGCCAAAGGGGCCATAAAAACCAGATGAAGTTTTCCAGCGACCAGTACACATCAGCCGAGGCAATGAGACCCACAAAGTCCAATTGGGCCTGCCACCAGTTGGCAAACCAGGCGTCCACGGTTTCAATGGCAACAGCTACTCCCAAAATCGGCCAAATGAAAAATGTTGCAGCAGCCACTACGATAATGAGCATCGCGCGATTGATATAGGGCGTCTCATAGGCGTGGACTCTGGCGTGAATAAAAAGAGCCGTCACTAAAAGGACAATGCCTGCAAAAAGGTTTGCCGTGAGAACGGCAGCACCGGTTGCAATACCGGTTAAAAGCGGAGCAATGATATCGCGTCTTAACGTCCAGGCAAGAGAAAAATAAAAGACCGCGACAACGGCCAGAAGAGCCGATTCAACGTAAAGCTGTCTGCTGGGGACAAAAAGACCGAAGGTCGCCACAAACATTAAAAGAGCAGCATCGGCCACCACGCGGCCGTAGTCAATCGGAGAAGCTTCGCCTCCGAAGGCTAAAACAACGGGTTGGGCTTCTGCGCGGCGCGCAAGATACCATGTGCCGTACCAGATGCTTGAAGTGGCAAGTGCAAACCAAACCAGAACGCTCAGTCTGCTCGCACTGGCTTCAGAAAATATAAAACCGAAGAGCTTTGCAAAAATGGCAGAGACCCAGAAAGAAAGCGGTCCGTTGGTAACGTAATCAGCCTCGCCCAGTTTCGGTAAAAGCCAGCCGGCCGCATCGCTTTGCAGCATACCGTGAACGATGGCAAATCCCGTTAACTCGTAAGAGCTCCAAAAATCCCGCGACAAAAGGCCCGGAATAATGAAAGCGATCAGTAAGGCGAGAAGCGCCATGCGCGGCAATTTGCGGGCTGAGGCCGCAGAGGCGACAACCGGAGAGGGACGTTCTTCAAACATGGGTACAGGCTAATGAATTTGACCTAGCTATTGTAACGAAAAAGAGGCAGTCCTTTGATCGATGACTGCCTCTTTGAAACGAGTAATTTTTGTTTGGAAAATTACTTCGCAGCCTTCTTGGCGAGGTTGGCGTACTTGGCGCGGAATTTTTCCACGCGGCCGGCTTCGACGATACGCGTTTGAGCGCCCGTGTAGAACGGATGGCTTTCAGAAGACGTATCGAGCTTGACGAGCGGATAGGTCACGCCGTCGATTTCAACCGTTTCCTTGGTTTGAGCGGTTGACTTGATGATGAACGTCTTGTTGATAGACAAATCGCAGAAGGCTACTTCGCGATATTCGGGGTGAATACCTTGTTTCATTTGTATAGATTTCCTAAAAATACTTCGGTCGCCCTGAGTGCCTTGCGCACGTGCCCCGCTTTCGGGGTCTTACCGCGGGCATGCAGCTCCACGTTCCGACAGAGAGCCGAAATTATCCAATAAATTCCGATAAATAGCAAGTTTCTTGGACGAAAAAATTTTGATTTCTTCTCGCTTTCAATTAAAAACTATTGGACTAATAGAAAACTATAAAAATCAAACATTTAGATACATAATCGAGAATAATTCTCGATAAAAGCAGGTATGATTAAGTCAAAAGATTTGAAGCAAAAAGGAGAAATAAGATGACATGTACGAAGAAACTCAATACGTATTTGGCAAATTTGGCTGTTTGGAATGTGAAACTGCATAACCTGCACTGGAATGTGACGGGGCATTACTTTAAACCCCTGCACGAGATGACAGAGTCAATTTATGACGAAGTATTTGAAGCTTTTGACGCTGTGGCGGAAATTCTCAAAATGAAAGGTGAGATGCCGCTATCGACCATGAGTGACTATTTGGCTGCCGCAACGGTCAAGGAAGTGGCTCCAAAAGACTTCACCGCTCATGAAGTGGTCGCAATGATTGAAGAAGACATGAATCTTATGAACGCTTTAGCTTTGGAAATCCGAAACGATGCCGCGCAGTCCGATGACTTTGAAGTGCAGTCGATGTTTGAAGGTTATGTGGCGGGCTTTTCTAAGCAATTGTGGTTTATCCGAGCGATGAAAACGCGTCACGAGTGCGGCTGCCACTGTCACTGATCGTTAACCTGAACTTTCTCATGAGGTCTTCTGTAGCGAAGGCCTCTTTTGTCTTTTTGCTTATTTCCAATTACGGCTCAACTGCCTATAATGAGCCGCCTCATCCATTAAAAGAAAGGTCAGCGCCATGGCTCAGGAAGAGACCGGTGCTATGAAGCTTTGGGCCCCTGTGATCGGGCTCACGTTATCAGCGTTTATTTTTAACACTTCGGAATTCATTCCTATCGGGCTTTTAAGTGACATTGCCCGGGATTTTCACATTACTGAATCCCAGGCGGGGATGATCATCACGGTTTACGCCTGGATTGTGACCGTTTTATCGCTCCCTCTGATACTTTTGGCTTCCAAAATCGAGTTTAAAAAGCTCTTACTGGCTATTTTGGGCCTTTTTATAGTGAGCCACTTTTTATCGGCCGTTGCTCCGAGTTTCCTCACATTGATGCTTTCTCGCGTTGGCGTAGCCTTCTCGCATTCCATTTTCTGGTCCATTGCTTCGCCTCTGGCGGTAAGAATTGCTCCTCGGGGAAAGGGTGCTGTAGCGCTCAGCTTTGTGGTGACGGGTACAGCGGTCGCGATGATTGCGGGGCTTCCCTTGGGGCGCATGATCGGCCTTTATATGGGTTGGCGGGCAACATTCTTTTCAATTGGTGTAGTGGCCTTAGCAGTAGCGGTCTTTTTAATGTTTGTTTTTCCAAAGGTTCCTGCCAATACCCAGGAATCTTCCGTTGCAAAACTGCCCCGTATTTTGAAAAACCCGGCCTTAATCGGCGTGTATGTTTTAACGGCCTTAAGCTTTACAGCAAACTTCACAGCTTATAGCTACATCGAGCCTTTTATGGCCCAGGTAGCACAGATGCCTGAAAGTGAAATTACTTTCACTCTAACTTTGTTCGGTGTGGCGGGCATTATTGCAAGTATTTTCTTTTCAAAAGGTTTTGCCAATCATCCTAAATTTTTCTTCGCTGCGGGTACCTTTGGGTTGGGGCTTTTTCTGGCACTTTTAAAGCTCTCAAGCAATGAAATTTGGCTCGCGATGCTTTTGTGCGTTTTCTGGGGCATGACTTTCACCATCTTCGGTCTGGTTTTTCAATCGGTTGTCATTCGCTTGGAGCCGCAGGCTACCCCTATTGCTATGTCGATTTACTCTGGCATTGCCAATGTCGGAATTGGAGGAGGGGCTTTAGTGGGCGGCTGGGTCTGTGCGTTGCCGGCTATTGAATGGATTGGGTACGCAGGAGCGGCTTTTGCGGGTGTGGCCGGTGTTATCTGCTTTGCGATGATCAGTCAGTTTTTGCCAAAAAAAGAACATCCCACTGAATCTGCGTAGGAATGTGCAGTTTTTAAAAGAAAGGATCTGTTCAGCACCAAGATTTCTCTTAAGCTAAACAGATCCGTTGGGCTTAATGAAGCCTAAAAACTCAATTGAATTAACCGCCTCTGCGCATTAAATCAAAGAAGTCGGCATTGCTCTTTGTCGCTTTCAAGCGTTCAAGGAGGAATTCCATCGCTTCGACTTCATCCATGTCGCTCAAAAGTTTTCTCAAAATCCAAACCTTCTGCAGCACATCGGGTTTGAGCAGCAATTCTTCACGACGAGTACCGGAGCGCAACACATTGATAGCCGGGTAGATGCGTTTTTCCGCCAGGCGCCGTTCCAAATGCACTTCCATGTTGCCCGTGCCCTTGAATTCTTCATAAATCACATCATCCATACGGCTGCCTGTATCAACCAGGGCCGTTGCGATAATCGTGAGCGAGCCGCCTTCTTCAAGATTGCGTGCGGCACCGAAAACGCGTTTCGGACGATGAAGGGCGTTGGCATCCACGCCGCCAGAGAGCACGCGGCCGGAAGTCGGCATGACGTTGTTGTAGGCACGAGCCAGGCGGGTAATGGAGTCAAGCAAAATGACCACGTCTTTTTTGCTTTCGGCAAGGCGCTTAGCCTTTTCAATCACCATTTCAGTGACTTGCACGTGACGGGAAGCCGGTTCATCGAAGGTGCTTGCAACCACTTCACCCTTGACGGTGCGCTGCATTTCAGTCACTTCTTCCGGACGTTCGTCGATGAGCAAAACGAACAGCACGCAATCGGGGTGGTTAGCCGTGATAGCGTGAGCAATGTGCTGCATCAATACCGTCTTACCGCTCTTAGGCGAGGCAACAATCAAAGCACGCTGACCCTTGCCGATCGGAGCAATCATGTCAATGACTCGGCCCGTCAGATTTTCATCACCGCGAATATCTCTTTCGAGCACGAGATGCTCGTTGGGGAAAAGAGGCGTTAAGTTTTCAAAAAGCATGCGATGCTTTAAGTTTTCGGGCGATTGGCCGTTAACCTTTTCGACTTTAACCAAAGCAAAGTAGCGTTCGCCTTCTTTCGGAGTGCGCACTTCGCCTTCGATGGAGTCACCTGTATGAAGATTAAAGCGGCGAATCTGAGAGGGAGAGATATAAATATCGTCGGTGCTGGCAAGGTAGGACGTTTCCGGGCTGCGTAAGAAACCAAAGCCGTCGGGGAGAATTTCGAGCGTGCCGTCGCCGAAAATCTGTTCGCCTTCTTTGGCACGTTTTTTCAAAATAGCGAACATAAGTTCTTGCTTACGCATGCGGTTGGCATTTTCGATGCCGAGATCGAGAGCCCAGTCCAAAAGTTTGGAGACATGCAACGATTTGAGTTCGGAAAGATGCATTTGAATTTATAGAAGTTGTGAATTGAAAAGGCAGGGGAAAGCAGACGAGCCTTCACCGCTGTTCTGATCGTTTTATATAAAGGATTTAATCAAAAGACTCCGTTTCGAACCGCAGTCCGAAACGGATTCGAGGGGGCATTTTAAACGAATTGATTCAAAAAGTCTTCTAATTGGGACATACCCATGGAGCCGACGTGCTGCTGAATCGGCTGGCCGTTTTCATAGACAATCAATGTCGGGATGGAACGGATGCCGAGCTTGGCAGCATATTCATTGGCTTCATCCACGTTGTATTTGGCAATGCGAAGCTTACCGTCAAACTTTTGAGCCGCAGCTTCCAAGTGAGGAGCCAAAGCACGGCAGGGACCGCACCACGGAGCCCAAAAGTCCACCACCACGACGCCTTGCGCCGTTTCGGTTTCAAAGTTGGAGTCATTCAAGTGAACAATTTCGCTCATTTTCTACTCTTCCATTAAAAATAAAAACAAAAATCATTCAATCCATAAGGATCATTTCGTTATAACGAGCTTAACCGATTTTTGTCGAATTGGGAATTTGAAATTGTCTATTTCTGTAATAGTTTGGGTCCTGTATTAAGCAGCATCAGACTGTTTTTCCACTTGACCGGCCATTGCATGAAAACCGCCGTCCACATAAATGGTTTCAGCGGTGATGCCTCTGGCGTAGTCAGACAAAAGAAACGCTGTAGAGCGACCGACATCTTCGATACTGATCGTTTGACGAAGAGGAGCGACGTCACGAGCGTGAGCGAGCATTTTCTGAAAGTCCTTAATGCCGCTTGCAGCAAGCGTTCTGATGGGACCGCTTGACAAGGCATTGACGCGAATCCCATAGGCACCGAGGTCAGCAGCCATGTAGCGGGTCACAGCTTCAAGTGCGGCTTTTGCCACACCCATCGTGTTGTAGTTGGGAACCACTTTTTCAGCACCTAAAAATGACAGTGTCACTAAAGAAGCATCATGGCCCTGAAGCTGAGGCAAAAAGGCTTTGCCGAGAGCCGCAAAAGAATAAGCGGAAATATTAATGGCCGTCAAAAAGCCTTCACGTGTTAAGCCTTCTAAGAATGATCCTTCAATGGCTTCTCTCGGAGCCCAGGCAATGGAGTGCACAAAACCGTCAAAGCCTTCAGGCCAGATTTCTTTTGTGCGGGCGGCAGCGGCTTCAATGCTTTCGTCACTGGCAACGTTCAGTTGAATGACCGCTGCGGCACCGAAATCGGTCGCGAAACGCTCCAGACGTTCACGAAAACGGTCATTGTTGTAGGTGAGGATGAGTTCTGCGCCTTCTTCTTTGCAGGCCTTGGCGATCCCGTAAGCGATAGAGCGGTTCGAAGAGATGCCCGTAATGAGGAGCTTTTTTCCCGTCAGTAATGCCATTTTAAAAAATCCATTAGGTTAAAAAGAAATTTAATTTAACGATGCAAAACGCTTTGTCAAGAGGGGTTTTTGTTAGGGAATATCCCTGATTTTCTGTTACGGTTTTTACAAATAGCACTGACATACTTTCCCAATATTCGAATTACCCCTCAAGGATTGAAGCGATGAGTGAAAGTATTTGTTTAAAGGACCTCAGAGTCCGTTTAGGCGGCAAGGACTATGTCCCTCTGATGGTGGGCGGCATGGGTGTCAATATCTCTACAGCAGAAATGGTTTTGGCTGTAGAGAAGTTAGGTGGCATTGCTCATCTGTCGGACGCTATGCTGATGGATCTTTGTGACCGACTATACGGCACAACATACACTGCCAATAAAACCAAGCGCTATTACGGTTGTCAGAAAAACCCCGACAAATCAGACAATCACTTTGATTTAAATGATTTGCGGGAAGCGACCTTGCGTTATGTGGGAGACGTAATGAGTCGGGCAACGGGTAAAGGCCTGGTTTTCATTAACTGCATGGAAAAGCTCACATTCAACGCCCCTCATGAATCGTTGGCTGTTCGTTTGAATTCGGCATTGGATGCCGGGATTGACGGCATTACGCTTTCGGCAGGGTTGCATTTAGCGAGTTTTAAGCTCATGAGTGAAAATAAACGCTTTCGCTCAGCGCTTTTAGGCATTGTTGTGTCCTCTGTTCGCGCTTTAAATCTTTTTCTTCGGAAAAATAAAGCATTGGACCGTTTGCCTGACTACATTGTGGTTGAAGGACCTTTGGCAGGCGGCCACCTGGGCTTCGGAGAAGACTGGCGTGAGCATAGTCTGGAGGCAATCGTCAGGGATGTGAAAGCGTATTTGGCTGAAAACCAGCTTCAGATTCCTGTTTTTGCTGCGGGCGGTATTTTTACGGGCGGCGATGCAGTGAGAATGATTCGAGAGGTCGGTGCCGACGGTGTTCAGGTGGCCACCCGTTTTACGATTTCGAAGGAATCGGGATTGCCGGATGCAGTCAAGACTGCTTATCTGAATGCAAAGGAAGACGATATTGAAGTCAATCACCTCTCTGCAACAGGGTACTTGATGAGAATGTTGAAGTCCTCTCCAGCCATCAAGATGCGTGTGCCGCCCAACTGTGAGCCTTATGGTTATATGCTCAATGATGGTCGCTGCCCTTACTTAAATCAGTGGTGGGATATGATGACCAAAAAGGTCAATCCTGATCCCAAGGATCTGAAGTGCTGCCTTTGTACGCATATGAAGCTTTATAACGTCTGGACTTGCGGGGCTAATGCTTTCCGCCTGAAGGATACAACGGTTAAGCTTCCGAATGGTCAGTGGTATTTTCCGAGCTCGGAGGAAATTTATCAGGACTATGTCACCAGTACCGGCGAAGAAATTCAACTTCCTACACCTCACTGATTAGATATGGTTAAAACAGCTCTTTTGCACAATGCATCAGAGCCGTTTAAGCTGAAGAGATCAATTGAATTATGGGGGTCTTTCCCATATTTTTAAAACTAAATAGTTGAATGGTTCATCACCATTTTGGCAATGTAGCCTGATCGTGTATCGCCTGAGTTTTTTGCTAAAAAATCCAGGCGTCTTAACACTCGACTCGATAAAGTGATGTTCACCCGTTGAGCTTTGTCTGACAATAGCTCTTCGGGAACATCTACAATGCCGAAAATCCACCCCTTAAACTCTTGCTGTTTTGCCAGAGTCTCAATTTTCGACGGCAATGGAATTGGATGGCCTTCGTCAAGTTCCATTTCAATCCAGCCCGCGATGGCTTCTTTAGCGTTCTCGTAAGCTGATTCAATGGTATCGCCTGCCGAAAAACAACCGGGTAAATCAGGGACGACAACACCAAAAGCGTGTGACTGATCGCCTGGTTCTATTGCAATCGGATATTTCATCACTGACCTCCAGTGTTGGGCGGAGGTTGAATACCTCCAGCCCAACTCAACATTGCTTGAACTTAATACCTGTTTGTCGTTCAATGGCTTTCACTGTTCCAATCGGTAGGTCTTTTTTAGGATGAGGGACACAAGTCGGTCTCTGAAATCCTTCCTTACGATAGTACCAATGATCACCTTTTACTCTGACAAATTTCCAGCCATTAGCTTCAAGTTTGTTGATAACTGTGGAACTATCCATTGTTTGCTCCATTGATTATCAACGAGTTTAATTATACACACTAATACACATTAACGAGGTGTCTATTCTAAAATATTTTCCTAAGTAGAAAGTGCACACTTTTTTCCGATTAAGTGCGACAGGTACTATATGGTGAGCGTTCAAGCCCTCGAAACCCCGGAACGCTCAGATATGGGGCAATCCAAGGAGTAACCTTCAAAAGTTTTGGAATGACATCGTTAACTAATGTTTCTTTAACGATACGTGTGATCTTGTCAGCTTGAGTAACAAATCCCGGTTCGCTTCTTGCCAGAAGATAAAGCTCTCGGCAAACGACCGGTTGTGGCATCGGAAGCATTTTGATTTTGTCAAAAATCTCAGGATAGGTGGCAATGAAAAGCGGCGTTTGAATGCCCCAGGCGAGACCATTTTTGATGTACTCTAAAAACGTCATACTGCCGTCAACCGTTATGCGATCGACGTACTGAATATTTAAGCTCGAAAAATAAGCCTGCTCAAATTGTCCGTTGGTTGACGCCAAAGAGTTGGCGACTCGGGGAAGACCGCAAAATTGCATTTTCTCCCAAGTAAGGTTTGGATCAGCTTTAAAGTTTAATGGCACTAACAGTACAGAAGGTTCGGCAAAAATAAATCTTCTATAGAAAGGCTTTTCCCAATAAGGATCTGAAGAGATAAAAAAATCAATATCGCCAATCTCAAAAGACTTTAATAGGTCTTTGCTGTAGCCTTCAAAAAGAATCGCGTTAGAAACCGAAGATAATTTTTGTGCAACTTCTACGTTAACGTATTTGGCAATAGAAGAAACGGAACCGAAGCGTAATGGAACGTGTTTATTGACTTGAAGCTGCAAATCCATGAGCCAGCTTTTCATGCTTTCGTGTTGCTTAACAATTAAATCAAAGAGCAACTTTCCCTCAACAGTAAGGCTCAGCGGTCTTTTATCCCGTTCAATCAGTGTGATGCCTAAATCTTGCTCCAATGTTTGAATGTTTTTGGATACAGCCGGCTGCGTAATACCTAATAGTCGTCCTGTTTCAGTGAAGTTTTTGGTCTGACAGAGAACACAAAAGATCTGAATGCGTTTTTGAAAAAAGAACGAATGCATCAAATTGACTGGCATGACTGTTTTCCTTTTTGGGCGACGAAATTTAAAAATGATTGTTCGTCGCCCAAGATCTGTTTAACGGATCAAATTTTCTTTGCATTGAGTCAAGCGTTCTGTCATTGCCCTGTGCCAGGAGCGGATTTCGATTATAACTTTAAGAGATTTTTGAAGAAGCAGTTTTGTATCATCCGGTCTTGGAGTGCCGCCTGTAGTCTTTGCATTTAGGCTTGCTAAAGGATCAATCAGTTGAGAAATAGCTTGCTGAGATTTTTCAAGTGAGTGTCCCAGAACGCTTTCGGAGATTTCTTTCATCAGTTGCGGCGTTATATTTTTTGTCTGTAGCCGATTTTCCTGCATTAGACGTTTAATCATGCCACCCACAATGTGGTGCGTAATTTCAAAAGGTTCTCCGATTTCTTTAGTGAGTTCTTCAGCCATGCCGGTTGCGGCCGTAAAGCCTTCTAAGGCACGTCGGTAGGCGACTTCTTTTCTGATTTGACTGTGAGTGAGAATACAGGCAAGTAAATTCACATTGTCCAGAAGCACTGAGGTGTTATCCCAGAAGCGTTCGTAGAAATAATAGGTTTCGTGAACAGGAAACAGAGTGACGCCACTCGCATTTAGGCAATTAGTGAGGTAGCCGTCCCAATTGGATGTCATGGCTCGCAGCAACTCCACAGCTTCGGCATTTTTCTTTTGCGGCATGATGCTGCTTCCTCCGCACAAAGCGTCTTCGCAGTCAAGAATGCCGCACTCGGTGCTAGAGAAAAATTCCAAGTCGTTTGCAACCCGCATCAAGGTCGTATTAAGAGTCGTAAACGCAAAAATAGTTTCCAAAAAATAATTAACGTCTGAATTTCCCAGCATCGTATTGTCAATGGGACGATCAAAGCCCAGTAACTGAGAGACCTTTTCTTTATCAAGGTTAAATGAGGAACCGATACCGGCCGCAGCTCCCATAGGGCACTGGTTTGTCAATTCAAAGGCTCTTTTCATTCGCTCAAGGTCACCCGTCATTAATTCAAGAATGCTTTCAAGGTAGTGACCCCATGTGCCGGGTTGCGAGGGTTGGCCGTAAGTGTAGTAAGGAATCACTGTTGTTAAGTGCTCTTCAATTTGACCTTTTAACACCTCGGTCAGATCAAAAGTGTGCTGCATAACGCTCAGTAATGCTTTTCTTACAGACATTCTGTAAAGCGTGAAGTACATATCATTGCGGCTGCGTCCGACATGAAGTTTGCAGGCAACTTTGGGATCGGCTGCTTTAAATAAGGCTTTTTCAAATGCGTAGTGCAAATCACCTTGGGATTCCCGCATGTCGTTTTCAGAAACTTTTGGGAAAGAAACTAAGAGTCCTTCTTTAATCGTTTGGAACTCTTTTTGAGTTAGAAGCCCTTGATCATGGAGCATTTGAGCATAGGCACAATTGAGCTGCAGAAGATCTTCGCGCTGATGATGAAAGCAAAGAATGCCCGTTTTTGTACGGATACTGTCTAAAGATTCAAACGCTGTCATGGTGTTCTCTCCCATTGGCCATCGAAAGTAATCAGGCGTCACTTTTTTATTGTCTGACCTCTCAACCAAATCCCCAAACGCTATGAGTAATTTTTGGGGCATGTCATAACTTAAAAGAATGATGATAGCTTCGGTCGATAAACCACTCTCATAATGAAAATGCCCTTTTTTGAATGTACAAGCTCGTGACTTGAGATTGTCAGCAGCTTCGAAGCGTAGACGAAGCGATGTTTAAGTGGGGTGTTTGGTGTTGGGAGTGAACCATGAGTACCTTAGCCCAGTTCTTATTAGTTTTGGTTTGTATTTTGTATGGTGCCCGATTCGGAGCAGCCGGTATCGGTATTTTTTGCGCTTTGGGTTTAGGCATCCTGGTGATGGTGTTCGGTGTAACACCGGCAGGCATGCAAGCCGATATCATCTTTATCATTATTGCAGTATGTACCTGTGCGGCAGCTATGCATGCAGCCGGTGGCCTGGATCTTTTGGTTCGTTATGCGGCCCGCATTATCCGCAGTAATCCCAAATACATTATGGTTCTGGCTCCGTTGGTGATGTTTTTTGTGACTGTCTTTGCCGGAACCGCTATGACATGCTACGCATTGCAACCCGTTGTTTTTGAGGTGGCTTATGCAAACGGCTATCGTCCGGAAAGAGCATTGGTCGCTGGCAGCATGGCTGCAAGTGTAGGTATTACGGCTTCTCCCATTGCCGCTGCGACGGCAGCTGTTCTCGGTTTATTCGTCCAATATGGACATCCTGAAATCAGTCTGGGAACGATCATGATTGTGGCTTTTCCCGCCGGTTTAATCTCTGTCGTTCTGGCCTCACTCTTTTTCATTAAGTGGGGGAAAGACCTGGATAAAGATTCTGAATATCAAAAGCGCCTCAAAGCCGGTCTGGTTGAAGTGCCGCCCAGTCTTGATGACAGCAAACCCATGCCGCGTTCGGCTTATGTATCGTTAATCATCTTTGCGATAACAATTGTCTATATCGTTGTGAGCGGTTTTGAGCCGGTGTTAAGAACACCGATCGGACAGGATCCGATTCCGATGTGGACACTGATTCCGCCTGTGATGCTTTTTTCGGCTGCGCTCATCATGATCTTTTGCAGACCGAAAATAGAAGATCTGTTAAAGAGTTCTGTGCTGCACTCGGCTTTTGCAACAGTCATTTGTATGATGGGCAGCACGTGTTTGGCCGATACATTTGTGCGGGCCAATCAGGAAGTCATCTTGCAAACATGCGGTGACTTGGTCACCGCGCAGCCGTGGCTTTTTGCAATCGTCATCTGCATCATGGGCAGTCTCATTCAAAGCCAGGGCGGAACAACCCGAGCCATTATGCCGATTGGCTTTGCGCTTGGGCTAAGTCCACTTTCGCTCTTAGCTATGTGGCCTTGCGTGAGTGCCACTCTTTTGCCGACCAATCCTATTGCGCTCGCCGCCTGCGGTTTTGACCGTTCTGGGACTTCGAGTGTCGGCAAATACGTGATTGATAATCCGTTTGCCATTTGGATTGCCATTAACCTTGCTATTCAGGTTTGTATCGGTTTTTTAATTGTGTCGTTTCTTTAATTTTGCCTTTGGCGCAGTTTTGCCAGATTTTTCAAAGGAAATTTGTTAAACTGCGCCCTCGGCGGGTCCCCTCGCATGCATTCGTCGTGAACCTGGTCAGGCCGGGAACGGAGCAGCCACAGCGAAGTGAATGTAGTGCCGAGGATAAGGCTCGCCATTTCTTTTTTTAATTTCTCTGATCGATATGCAAGACAGGAGATTGTGTAACGAGCACAACCTTAAAATGCGTGCCTTGTTTTGATTCAACCAAATCAAGTTTCCATCCGCACCGATCGCAGATCCGTTTGGCAATCGATAATCCCATGCCGCTGCCCGGAGCTTTATCTGTACCGCGAACTTTTGGCATAAAGATTCTTTCTTTGAGTTCTTGGGCGATGCCGGTTCCGGTATCGATCACTTCAAAACCGTTTTCAAGTTCTCTGACAATCACCTCGCCCTTGTCTGTATAAAGCACGGCATTTTTAATCAAATTATTTACTACAGCGCCTAAAAGCACCGGAGAAAAATGACCGGGGCAAGTGGCAGCCGTTTGAACACTGAGACTGATATTTTTAGCCAGGGCTGTTTTTCCCCAATACTGACAGGATTCCTCAAGCACGTCATAAAGGCGGTCGGTGTGAACGGTTTTTTCAAACTCTGCTCCGCGGGCCAATTGAAGGAAAACCGACAGCAATTCTTCCATGGATTGAGCGGCTTTAAGAATTTTGTTGACCTGATCGGTTTGCTTTTCCGTGAGTGGATAAAGCTGCATAAGTTCGGCCGTTGTCAGAATGATTGTGAGCGGTGTGCGTAATTCATGACTGATGTCTGAAGTAAACAGTTTTTCGCGCGCAAGCGCTTCATGAAAGCGCTTAAGAGCTCGGTCACAAGTCTTAGCCAATTCTCCGATTTCATCATCGGTGATTTCGCCTGCCAGGGACTTATATTGTTGAGAATCAGCCATTTGACGCACTTCGTTTGAAAGGCTTTCAATCGGCGCCATAATTTTTTTGCGAATCCACCAGTAACCGAACCCCACGCAGAAAAGAAAAATCAATGTTGCGCAGGTACAGATCAGGATTTTGAAAAGCTGCTCACTGCGTTCAAAGTCGTATTGATCCCGAATTAAAACATAAGGGTGGCCGTTCACCGTAATTTTGTATAAAAAAGAGGAGTCGTAGCTGCCCACAATTTCCTGATACCCATCAGGAGCTTGAGCATATTTGTCGGGGATAGGATCGAGCTGTGGGGCATTGCCGTAAAACTGCATGGTTGTGGGCAGAGTAACATCTTCTCCGGCTTCAATTTCACTCACAAGGATACTGAGTTCGTCTTTGAGGATATCGCTTACCAGATTATCTTCCATCAGTTCCGTGGACTCATGCATAGCCACAGAAAACAAACCGATAATCAGAACAGTTTGCATCATCCATCCAAGCAGAATGCGTTTTGCCAGACCGAATCTTTTTACTGTCTTCATATTATTCAGAAAGTGACCATCCCAGACCGGGATGAGTTTGAATTAAAGCCGTATCAAAAGGTTTATCAACAGCTTTTCGTAGTAAGTAGAGATTGGCTCTGAGGCTGTCGGAGTCAGGAGGCGAGCCGTTCCAGACAACCGTTTCCAATCGAGACCGGCTCACAACGGCGGGGCTTTTTACCATCAGCTCTTTGAGTATTCCCAGGCAAATGGGATTCAGTTTGATTGGTATGCCCGCTCGGCTCACCTGAAGCGTTTTGACGTTAAAAGTGAGGTCTGCGACCTGCAAAACGTCTTTTTGGTTGCCGTAACTGCGTCGCAAAAGCGCCTCTATACGGGCAGCAAGCTCTTTGAGCGCAAAGGGTTTAATAAGGTAGTCATCGGCCCCGACTTCAAGTCCCCTCACACGGTCATCGATACTGTCGCGAGCGGTCAGCATCAAAATGGGAATACGGTTGCCCTCACGGCGCAAAAGCTGACAAATCGACAGTCCGTCAATGAGAGGCAGCCCGATATCAAGCACACAAAGGCTGTAAGAGCGTTTTTTTAAACGATCCAATGCGTCTGCACCGTTTAAGGCCGTCTCCACAGTAAAGCCCTTGATGACTAAATAATCCCGAACGTTATAGAGAATGTCGACATTGTCATCGACTATTAAGATCGGTAAAGACACCTCAGCCCCTTTATGTGTTTAATCCGCTCGCCTCAATCAGTCTGCTCCGGGCAGCGCCGGCTTTCAACTTTCAGGCCAGCCAAAAGCGGGCACAATTGACAGCTATCAACCGATTTTACGAGATTTTGACGTCATTTTAACGCTGATTTTGCCTTCTATAACCGATAGTTGCACCTGTATTCATTCGACTAATCAAAAGAGAAAATGTTCTCAAGGATTCGTTCATATAACCCTTGGATTTGGCTGATCCTGCCCATGTGGTGTCTGGCGTTTTTAGTTCTTTTTCCGCCGCATCAGTTGGATATTGCTGTCAGCCGATTATTCTGGATTGACGGTGATTGGCCTTGGCATCACAACATTTTTTTCACCGAAGTGCTGCATAAAGGGGCGAAAGCAGTCCCCATTGTGATTGCATTGTGGGTTATCTATCGACTTTTTCGCCTTAGGTTTGAAAAATCCTGCGAAGACAGTAAAGACAAATTCAAGCGTTACGGTTATGTGTTTGTTGCGATGTCAGTAAGTGTTCTGTTGTGCTGGTGGCTTAAGCAAACTACAGGTGTGAGCTGTCCTTGGACGACAACAGCTTTTGGAGGTTCAGATCCTATCACCGATCCGGGCTGGTCTCTGGTTGCCCGAGCGGGCAATTGCTGGCCCGGTGGACATGCCGGAAGCGGTTTTTGTCTTTTTGCACTCTTTTTTGCTCTTCGAGATCAACATAAAACTCTTGCACGATGGTGTTTGCTGGCTGTTTTTGTCTTCGGCAGTCTCTGTGGTTTTGCCCGCCTGATGCAGGGGGCTCATTTTCTGTCTCACAATCTCGCGACTATGCTGATTGACTGGATTGTGTGTGCAGTGTTTTATGTGTTGATATTTGATCGACAAAAGGTCTTGCGTCGCTTTGTTATCGCAGGACCGCTTGCAAATCACAGACAAGTGGTTATTGCAACAGCACTTTTTTGGACAGTATTTTTGGATGTGCCCTTTTGGCGTGCTCTCGTCGGTTCAGCCGGCTCTGATCCTTTACTGATCGGACAGACACTGTTTTTGATGGCGGTATTGATGTTGAGTTTTTTCTTTGTCGCTATGGCAGTGATTGAACTCATTGCGATTTTGCCAAGGCGCCTGTTTCAGATTTTGATATTGATTTTGTCACTATCGGGTGTAGCAGCTCTATTCAGTTCTCTGTTATACGGCACGACGATGACGCCCGATATGGTGAGAAATTTTCTTCAAACGGATGCTAAAGAAGCTTCGATGTATTTGTCTGCTTCATCGGGTTTGCTTTTCGTGTTTTTGTTCATTCCGGCAATCTTAATTTTAAAAACCTGCAGACCTTCAATTGTTACGTTTGCCGATCGTTTCAAGCGACTGGGACTTTCGGCGCTTTTTCTTTTAGTCGGGATTTTGCTGCTTCTGAGTCAGCTGCAGCCGTTTTCAGCCATCATGCGTATGGACAAATCCATGCGCTACATGATTGCTCCCTTTAACGTGGTTTACTCAACCGCCTCAACACTGTTACGTGATAAAAATACCGATGCAGAACGTGTACGGCTTATTGTGGATCCCAACCCATATGCGACAGAAAAACCTGAATGGGCAACGGTTTTTGTTTTAGTGATCGGGGAAACGGCTCGATCGGCGAATTGGCAGCTCGCCGGTTACGGACGTCAAACAAATCCCGAATTGTCAGCGATGGACATTATCAATATTGCGAAAGTGCAGGCTTGCGGAACGAGTACAGACGTTTCTCTGCCTTGCATGTTAAGCCGCGTCGGGCGCAGGGACTATGACCGTGAACGCATTTTGAGTGAAGAAGCACTGCCGTCGCTGCTTCAGCGATCCGGTTTTAATGTCACTTGGATTGACAATCAGTCGGGCAGCAAGGGAACAAGTGACGGCGTCAAAACGATAAAACTCAGTGATGATAAAACTCTTTGTAACGGCTCTGACTGCATGGACATGGCTTTTGCGGCAGATCTGAAAAAGCGCCTGAGAAAAGTAAAACCCGGAGAAAGACAGATTTTGATTCTTCATATGATGGGTTCTCACGGCCCGGCCTACGATCAGCGTTCTGAAAAAGAGGATAAGGTATTCGGAAAAGTATGCACGGATCCCAGTTTCAGGCGTTGCAGCTCAGAAGAAATTGTCAACGCATATGACGCCAGTATTCGCTATACAGACCGCGTTTTGGCAGAAATTCTGCGTACGCTGCAATCGCAAAAGAGTATTGATACTGCGTTTATTTACCTTTCGGACCATGGGGAAAGTTTAGGAGAAGGTGGGCTTTTCCTGCATGGAGCTCCTTATCAGATGGCCCCAGACGTGCAAAAAATCGTACCGATGGTGATGTGGCTTTCGGAAGGCTTTAAAAAAGATTACTCCGTATCGCAGGAGGCGATTGAAAAAGCCATTGAAAAACCTGTCACCCACGACCACCTGTATCACACTGTGTTGGGACTTTTGAATATTCGTTCAACAACGTATGAAGCTCAATGGGATTTAAGTTACGAGAAAAAATAACCGAATTTTGAAGATTCGACATTAAAAAAGCGGTGCTAAGATTGTGCCGCTTTGGCTTGAAGTTTTTCGTATGATCAACGCTTCTTTATTCGGTTTGTTTTTGGTGACTGCGGCGCTTGCAGTTGCCACGCCCGGCCCCGGTGTTTTAATGACACTCACAAGCTCCATTCGTTATGGGCTTCGCACGGCGGTCTATGTTATTTTGGGCACAGCCACGGGGACCGTCGTGATGTCAGTGATCTCTTCAACGGGATTGGGAATTCTGATTGCTACGTCTCCGACAACCTATGAAACCATCAAAGCTCTCGGCGCTCTCTATATGGTATGGCTTGGCTATAAACTTTTTCGCGCCAAGCCCTTCAGTTTCGATTTGGCTTCAAAAGAAAAAGCATCAAGCGTAACTATCAGGCAAAAAAGCAGTCTGTGGCTGCAGGGGATTTCGCTTCAGATGACTAATCCCATGCTGATCATGTTTTTCATTTCGCTTTTCCCGCAGTTTATTGACCATGAGCTTGCTTTCCTGCCGCAAGTGGCCTTGATGACAGTGACCTATTTTTGCATTGTTTTTGTGATCCATTGCGGCTATGGCTGGATTGCGTCAAACTTCAGGCCTCTGCTTTCTACTCCTAAGGCAGCAAAAGTGGTCAATTGTGTGGGCGGAGCGTTTTTTATTTTCCTTGCAGCCAGAGTGTTCTACACAATGTGGATGGAAACGAGTCTTTAAAAAACTTAAAACGAACGGTTTTTTCGCTAAACTACACCTGTTTAGATACCGACGAGATTGAGAAATGTTTGAAATCCGACAGGCGCAGGAAAAAGACTGTGCACTCATTTTGGAATTTATCCGCCGTTTGGCCGATTATGAAAAGTTATTAAATGAAGTCACGGCAACCGAAGAAGATGTCCGTCGGGAGCTTTTCACTGAACCCGCATCGGCTCACGCGTTGATTGCTTATGAAGATGGTAAGGCCGTGGGCTTTGCTCTTTACTTTTATAATTTCTCGACCTTTTTAACCCGCAGAGGTTTGTATCTGGAAGATATTTTTATCGATCCGGCCTATCGCGGTAAAGGTTATGGCAAGGCTCTGATGCAGTACTTGGCCCGCCAAGCAGTCGAACAGAAGTGCGGCCGCTTTGAATGGGTAGTGCTTGAGTGGAATAAGCCTGCCATTGGTTTTTATGAAAAAGTCGGTGCTAAAGTCATGCAAGACTGGCGGCTTTGTCGTTTAACAGGTGAGGCGCTTGTGCGCTTTGCTAAAGGTTCATAAGTTATGGCTTCGCAAGTATTGGCACGCAAATGGCGTCCTCATGATTTTGAAAGTGTGGTGGGGCAGGAGCCTGTGGTGCAGGCTCTTACACACGCGTTAAGAGAAAATCGGCTCCACCATGCTTACTTATTTACCGGCACGCGCGGCGTGGGTAAGACGACACTGTCGAGAATTTTGGCTAAAAGCCTCAATTGTGTGGGCCCGGACGGCAAGGGCGGCGTGACGGATCATCCGTGCGGCGTTTGTGAAGCCTGCCGTGCAATCGATGAAGGGCGTTTTGTAGACTACATTGAAATGGACGCCGCGAGTAACCGCTCGGTCGAAGAGATGACGGCGCTTTTGGAGCAAGCGATGTATGCGCCCACCAACGCCCGTTACAAAGTCTACATGATTGACGAAGTGCATCAGCTCACTTCGCACGCTTTTAACGCCATGTTAAAAACGCTCGAAGAGCCGCCCGAGTACGTCAAATTTATTTTGGCAACGACTGATCCGCAAAAGGTCCCTGTGACGGTGCTCTCGCGCTGTCTGCAATTTAATCTGAAAAATGTTTCGCCCCAGACGGTCGCAGACCACATGGCGCACATTTTGAAAGAAGAAAAAATTGAAGCGGAACCCGCCGCCTTAAAGCTTTTGGGCGTGGGAGCCCGAGGCTCGATGAGAGACGGCTTAAGCCTTTTGGATCAGGCGATTGCTTTTGCGGGCGACAAGCCGATTACGCTTGAGAGCGTACGCGAGATGCTCGGCATGATGGACAGCGACGTGCTCATTAAGCTTTTGGGGTATCTCGCCGAAGGCAAAGCGCACGAGATGATGCAGGTTGCCGAGCAAATGTCGATGCGAAGCCTTTCATTCAGTCAGGCAATCCGCGATCTTGCCTCTCTTTTGCACCGCATTGCGCTTGCCCAGTTTGATGCTGCAAGCCTTGCTGCCGATGATATGGATCGGGAAGCCGTTTTGACGCTGGCGCGCACCTTTACGCCGCAGGAAGTGCAGCTTTATTACCAGATTGCCTTAAATGCCAGAGGCGACATGAATCTTGCGCCCGATGAGTACGCAGGCTTTACGATGGCGCTTTTGAGAATGCTTGCCTTTAAGCCCGCGGGAAGTGTCACAGTCAAGTTGCCCGAACGCTTTAAGGCTAAAGAAATTGAAACACAACCTGATGCTTCAGGGAATCAAACCGCTCAAAATGAAGTGACGGCAAAGGCTTCTGAAGTACAGACGCCCGCCGCAGCAGAAAGTGCGCTTGAAAAGAAAGTCGCTCAAACTGTGCAACCTGCTCCTTGGGAGGATGCTGCGCCGGGGGAGTCTCATCCGGGCAGTGAGTCAAAGACCGCTGCCCAGGATAAAGCTCTTGAGAAAACCCATGAGCCTGCCCCGCAGCCTAAGCCCGTTGAAGACGAAGAGGATGCGCCTTTTGTAAACGCATATGATGAATATGCTTCGCAGATGGAACCCTCCATTGACGATTACGGCTTTGAAGAGACTCTGCCTGAGTCAGAACCCCAAGTCGATCAGCAGGATTCTGAGACAAGCTTTGCCGATCGGTATGATTACGCTGAGGACTACGATCAGATTCCGGACTTCACTGAAGTGGGCAAACTTTGGTACGAAAAGCTTCGCTACACGTATCCTGCGACTTACGCCAAGGACATTTTGGAGCGAAGCGAGTGTGTCTCAATTGAGGATGATCTGATCACGCTTCGCATTGATCCGCTCTATGAGAATCGGCTCAAAAATAAAAAGGCGATGCTTTTGGTGCAGAGAATTGTCGATCCGCTCTTCGGTCGCCGCATGAGGTTTAAGTTCGAGTTGGAAACGCCTCGTTCCAGAACGATTTCTCAGGAGCGTGCGCGGCTTAAAAAAGAAGCCCGTCAGGCCGAAGAGGAAGACAAGCGAAAGAATAAATACATTACGATTACCGATGAGACTGAACGCAAGGCAGCGATTGAGTCGCTAAAGAAAACGCCTTTAGCTAAAACGGTCATGAGACGCTTTAATGCCCGAATTGATCCCTTATCGGTGAAAAAGAAAGTTTCTTAAAACCATTTAAACGAAAGGATAAATTATGCGTGGAAATATGGGAGCTCTCTTAAAGCAAGCCGCCCGAGTGCAGGAAAACATCAAGCGTTTGCAGCATGAACTCGATCACCTGGAAGTGACGGGGAGCGCCAGCGGCAACCTCGTTCAGGTGACAATGACCTGTAAGCATGCTTTGAAGTCTGTTAAGGTCGACCCGAGTCTTTTGCAGGAAGACGTGGATATGGTTGAAGATTTGATTTTCATGGCCACCAAAGACTGCCTCGATCAGATTGAAAAGATCACCAAAGAAAAGATGGCGGCAGCCACGGCCGGTATGCCCCTGCCTCCGGGCATGTCGTTTTAAGGACACAGATGATGTCGCTGAGCCCCAGTCTGGACGATTTGGTTGATGCGCTCAAGCGCCTGCCGGGCCTCGGGCCCCGGTCGGCCGGCCGCATTGCCGAGGCGCTTTTGTCCGAAAATCGGGCTAGTGCTCTAAAACTCGTTCGGGCTCTTGATCGTGCTGTCAAGACTGTGAAGCACTGTGAACTTTGCAACACCCTCACCGATGATGAGGAGTGCGCTATTTGCGCCGATGATAAGCGCGACAGAAGTAAAATCTGCGTCGTCGAAAGTCCGGCAGACCAACGGGTCATTGAAGAGACGATGACCTATCGGGGGCTCTATTTTGTGCTCATGGGATTGATTTCACCCGTGAAGGGCATCGGGGCCGAAGAGCTTCACCTCGATAAACTTTTTGAACGGGTGAAAAGCGATAAAGCCGTGCGTGAGGTGCTGATTGCAACACCTTATACGCCCGAGGGCGATGCGACGGCGCACTTTATTGCGAAGGCGATGGCTTCTGCTGCGCCGGAAGTTCGGGTCACAAGACTTGCACGGGGGATTCCTGCCGGAGTCGAACTCGAATTTACCGATGCCAATACGATTGCGGGGGCGATTTTTGCCCGTCGATAAGTAGGACAAGCGTTATGTCGAAAGAACACGTTAAAGCGGCGCTTTTAGAAGCGCGTGATGCACTCGAAGCATTAATTGCCGCTGATGAAACCCAAGAGGCGATTGTTGAGGCTTCTGAACTCATGATTGAAGCGATTCAGAGCGGTCACAAAATATTATCGTGCGGCAACGGCGGCTCTCTTTGCGACTCGATGCATTTTGCTGAAGAAATGACCGGGCGCTTCAGAAGTGATCGGCCGGGCTATGCTGCAATTGCGATAGCAGACGCTTCGCACATGAGCTGTGTCGGTAATGATTACGGTTATCGGGATGTGTTTTCTCGTTACGTGCGGGCAGTGGGGCAGCCCGGAGATGTCCTTTTAGCGATTACCACTTCGGGAACGAGCGGCAACGTCATTGATGCGGTGGATGCCGCGCACGAAAAAGGCATGAAGGTTGTGGGCTTAACTGGCAAGTTTGAAAGCCCTCTTGCGCAAAAAGCCGATGTGGCGATCGTGACACCGGCAGGCCGCTGGGCCGATCGAGTGCAGGAACTTCATATCAAAACGATCCATATCCTGATCGAATTGGTCGAGCGGACACTTGCACCTCAAAACTATAAAGACTGAAACCATTAGAACGACCACCGGTCGGAGAACATTGATCGGTGGTGTTGCTCTCATTTCAAAGCAAAGTTGTAATAACTACAATCCAACAGGGAATAGTCACAATTGCCGCTAAAGTGTGAGCAGTAGTGATCCCTGCCACAAGGGGGGCATTGCCCCTCATACTGGCCGTCATGACGTAGCAGGACTGTGCGGTGGGCAGCATTGCAAAAATCATCAATGCTCCCGATGCAGCCGGGGCCAAATCAAAAATTAGACAGAAAAGCAGGGCTACCGCAGGAGTGGCAACGAGGCGTTCCACGGTATTGGCTGTTATGAGTTTCCATTCGGATTTAACGTCCCCGAGTCTTAAACCGGCACCGATGCATAAAAGACCCATAGCCAGGGAGGCGTTGCCTAAAGACTTGAAAAACGTCATGGCAACGGCGGGTACTTCAATGGAACCCAGATTAACGATTAACCCCAATGTTGTGGCGATGATCAGGGGGTTCGTGACAATCGCTTTGAGGGTTTTAGCCAAAACATTGCTTTTGCCCTCGGTTTTTTCCTGCTGCGCGACTGCACTTGCCAAGGCTGCTACGGCTATGGAATTGCTGATCGGGACCCAGAAAGCAATCAATAGCGACATCAAAGCCAGTCCTTCCTGACCGAAGAGGCGGGAAACGAGCGCAAATCCCACATAAGTATTGAAGCGGAAACCGCAATGAAAAGCTGAAGCATGAGTGACCGCGTCGCCCTTAATGAAGTAGCGAATGGAGTACGACATGAAAACAGCGCACATCATGGCGCTGATGGCAACAATAAGATAGAGCCCCGCTTCATCGAGCGTCAGGTTTGATGTGGCCACTGATGTAAAAAGCAGCGGCGGGAAAAGTACATAGAAGACAATTTTTTCAGCGCCCTTCCAGAATGTCGGGTTAAAGACACCGTCATGGAAGAACTTCATCAAAAGAAAACCCACCAGTATCACGAGAAAATCAGGCAGGATGAGTAAAACGCTGAGCATGGCTAATTCGTCGTTAAGTTCATTGATGCAGTCAGTATAAAATCTTCACTAAAATAAGAAAAGCGAATATTTCTCCTATTAATTATTCTGAACTCGCATACATATATGGACATCAGTAAGTATCGGGCTTTTCTGACTACCGTTGAATGCGGCAGTTTCACAGAGGCCGCCAAGCGTCTTTTCTATACACAGTCGGCTGTAAGCCGTATGGTGGCCGACCTTGAAAATCAGTGGGGCGTGGCGCTTTTAAGCCGAAAAAAGACGGGCCTCACGTTAACGACGGCTGGCGCTGCACTGTTGCCTTTCATTCGGCAAATCTGCAGCGACGAGATGCGGCTAAACGGTGTCCTGCAGGATATGACGGGGCTTAAAAGCGGGGTCGTTCGTTTGGGAACGGTGACGGCAGTGGCCAATGAGTGGCTACCCGTTGTGCTGAAAAAATTAATGCAGGAAGTCCCCGGGATTGAATACGAAATCTTAATCGGAAACGGTGATGTGATTGCCGATTGGCTCAAAGAGGATCGCATTGATGTCGGTATCTTTGTGCCCAAAAATACGGAACATCTCAAGGCAGAGCTATTGCATCTGGATGAATTCAAAGTCATTTTTCCCAAAGGTCACGAACTGGCCGGATACGAAAAAGTTCCTTTAACGGCGCTTAAAAACTATCCGTATATTCTGCATGGGGCGAGTTGGTGTAAAGCGTTGGAAGAACAATTAGAGAAAAATCAGCAGAGAATTCCTGTTCGGTACACGACTGTTGGCGCCACTTCTATCGTGAACCTCGTCCGTGCCGGAATCGGCGTGAGCATTTTGCCTGAACTTCTCTTAGAAAATGACAAATTCAAAGTTGAAAGCCGTCCGTTGGATCCGCCTTTGAGTAGAAAACTCTTTCTTGTCACCCATGGCACGCCTACCATGCCGGCCGTGAAAGCCTTTGTTCAAAGGCTGCCGGCACTCATTAAGGCAGAACGTCAGATCTGAAAAGCATCCGTAACAGAGCATGATTTGTAACGGCTTTTTAACACCGTTTTGCGGTAGAATTAGCACCGATAAAAACGATGGCCTGGGCTTAACTCTGTAAGGCTCGGGCTTCTTTGTTACCTATTGAGTGTGAAAAGAGAAAAATACTATGGCGATTCCCATTACTGTACGTGGTGCCGAATTGTTAAAGGCTGAATTAAAGCGTTTGAAGAGCGTGGAGCGTCCTGCGGTCGTTCAGGCTATTAAAGAAGCCCGTGAAAAGGGTGACTTGTCTGAAAACGCCGAGTACGACGCCGCAAAAGAACTTCAGGGTCATATTGAAGGCCGTATTGCCGAACTTGAAGGCAAACTTTCGTCCCTGCAGGTGATCGATCCCAAGGAACTCGATGCCGGCGGCCGTATTGTGTTTGGTGCAACGGTGGAATTGGAAAACCAAGACACGGGCGAAGTGGTGACCTATCAGATTGTGGGTGATGATGAAGGGGACATCAAGCGCAACTTGGTTTCGATTTCAAGCCCCATCGCGCGCGCCCTGATCGGTAAGTTTGAAGGTGACGAAACGATCGTGCACGCCCCGGGCGGCGATCGTGCTTACGATATTTTGACCGTTAAGTACATCTAAAAAGTCGGTGTACTAAAAAGAGCCTTTCGGGGCTCAATGAAAAAGGCTCGGCTGCCGATGCCGAGCCTTCGTTGGTTTAAAGATTGGCAAAAGCTTTTTTCGTCGTGCGGCCTTTGGCATGAGCACGAGTTTTGCGGTGAGCGGTGGGGCCGCCCCGCATGCCGCGGCGGGCTTCAGCCATCTTACGGCGTCTGGCGCGTTCGGCTTCTTCTTTTTGTTTTTCGGGGTTCGGGCGCCACAAAACAAGAAGTTTGCCGATCATTTGGATGCGAGCGGCATTTAATCGATCCGCCACTTCGGCGTAAATTGCTTCGCGTTCTTCGCGTTCATCGCTCGGAACTCGAATTTTGATTAATTCATGCGCCAAAAGCGCACGGTCAATTTCTTTTAACACCGCCTCCGTTAAGCCATTGGCGCCCAAAAGCACCACGGGATCGAGTCCATGGGCTTCGCCACGCAGAGCAAGACGGGTGTCGCGGTCAAGTAGAAGTTCAGCCATAATACGGTATTGAGCAAATAACAAGTTTTTAAAATCGGTGAATTTTATAAGAAAATCATGCCTGTAGCAACAAAAAAACTGCGATCCAACCGAGCTTGGATTGAGCGTCACATCAATGACCCGTTCGTGAAGCGTTCTCGCCAGGAAGGTTATCGTGCGCGCTCGGTCTATAAGCTTATTGAGCTCAACGAAAAAGAAAAACTGATCCGCCCGGGAATGTGTGTGGTGGATTTGGGAGCCGCTCCGGGCAGCTGGACTCAGGTTGTTCGGGAAAAATTGGCCGGTAAAGACGGTGAAGTGCGGGGCACGATCATTGCCATGGATATTTTGCCCATGGATCCCATTGACGGCGTGACGTTTTTGCAGGGTGACTTCAGAGAGCAGGAAGTGGCCGATAAACTCACCGAGATTATCGGTGACAAACAGGTCGATCTGGTGCTCTCCGATATGGCGCCCAATTTATCGGGGATCGCTGCGGCTGACGCTGCCAGGTGTCTGCTTTTAAATGAACTGGCGCTGGAATTTTGTCTTGAGCACCTTAAAGACAACGGCGTATTTGTCACCAAGGTCTTTCAGGGAAGCGGTTTTTCACAGTATGTGGAGACATTGAAAAAGCATTTTAAGACGGTGCTTACGCGCAAACCTGAAGCGAGCCGCGACACCTCTGCCGAGGTTTACATGGTGGCGAAACACATCAAAAAGCGCTGATTGCAAAAATTCTTGTAAAAAGGCGCAAAAAAGATTTGCAAGTCAAGTAATTATCGGTATTCTTAACAATCCGGATAGAGATGTGGCAGCTTGAGTCTGTCAAAAGAAGGCGAAGGAGCCTGAAAATTGAATAGAAATTTCTTTAATCGTATTGGTGTTTGGATTATTTTAGCGCTGGTGTTTTTCACGCTCTTCAGACAGTTTGAGCCTGATACAACGCCTGCGGCTACTTCGACGAGCTACACGCAGTTCATGGACGACGCCAAGGCGGGCAAAGTGGCCCGTGTCGATATTAAGGGTCGCGAAATTACGGTAACGCCCGTTGAAGGTCAGAAGTATGTGATTACGAGTCCCGGCGACTTGTGGATGGTCGATGACCTCAGAAAGTCCGGCGTGCAGGTTTACGGTACGCCTGAAGAAGAACCGTCTTTCTGGATGACGGTGTTGATTTCCTGGTTCCCGATGTTGCTTTTGATTGGCGTGTGGGTGTTTTTCATGCGCCAGATGCAAGGCGGTGGAAAGGGCGGAGCTTTCAGTTTCGGTAAGAGCAAGGCGAGAAAACTCGATACCTCCAATAACAAGGTCACGTTTGCCGATGTGGCAGGCTGTGATGAAGCCAAAGAAGAAGTGCAGGAAGTGGTGGACTTTTTGCGCGATCCTTCAAAGTTTCAGCGTTTAGGCGGCCGCATCCCGCGCGGCATTTTGCTTGTGGGTAGCCCCGGTACCGGTAAGACACTTTTAGCCAAAGCCATTGCAGGCGAAGCCAAGGTACCGTTTTTCTCCATTTCCGGTTCTGACTTTGTGGAAATGTTTGTGGGTGTGGGTGCCGCACGCGTGCGTGACATGTTTGAAAACGCCAAGAAAAACGCCCCGTGCATTATCTTCATTGATGAAATTGATGCCGTGGGTCGTCAGCGCGGGGCCGGTCTCGGCGGCGGCAACGACGAACGCGAACAGACGTTAAACCAAATGCTCGTTGAAATGGACGGCTTTGAAACGGGTACGAACGTTATTGTGATTGCTGCTACGAACCGCCCCGACGTGTTGGACCCCGCACTTTTGCGTCCGGGCCGCTTTGACCGCCAGGTGGTAGTGCCGTTGCCTGATGTGCGCGGCCGTGAACAGATTCTTAACGTTCACATCAAGAAAGTGCCTGTGGGGCGCGATGTGGACCCCGAGGTGATTGCCCGCGGTACGCCCGGCATGAGCGGCGCAGACTTGGCTAACTTAGTAAACGAAGCGGCTCTTTTTGCAGCAAGACGTGATGCCAAGGTCGTCGAAATGGTGGACTTTGAGCAGGCTAAGGATAAGATTCTGATGGGCGCTGAACGCCGCAGCATGGTGATGAGCGAGGATGAAAAACGCACTACGGCTTATCACGAATCTGGTCACGCAGTCGTTGCCTGGATGCTGCCTAAGAGCGATCCTCTGCACAAGGTAACGATCGTTCCGCGCGGACGCGCCTTGGGTGTGACGATGCAGCTGCCTGAAAAAGACCGCTTTAATTATGACGATGTGTATCTCACGTCCCGTCTGGCGATTATGTTCGGCGGCCGTGCGGCCGAAGAGGTGTTCCTCAATCAAAAGACAACGGGTGCCTCCAACGACTTTGAGCGCGCCACGCAAATGGCTCGCGATATGGTGACGCGCTACGGCATGAGTGAAGCCTTGGGTGTGATGGTTTACGCCGAAAACGAAGGTGAAGTGTTCCTCGGTCGCTCGGTTACCCGCACGACGCACGTTTCTGAAGCGACGATGCAAAAGATTGACGCTGAAGTACGCCGCCTTCTGGAAGAACAGTATGCTCGTGCCTGCGACATTCTGAAGGCAAACCGTGAACGAGTTGAGATCATGGTGCAGTGCCTCATGAAGTGGGAAACGCTCGACGAAGACCAGATTGCCGATATTATGGAAGGCCGCGAAGTCAGGCCGCCCAAACCCGGTGCGTCAGCTAAAGCCGATGCCGAGCGCCGTGCGCAGGCTGAGGTTAAACCTGTTGAGAACACCACTTCACAGGACAATGATTCACAAAAGCCCGATCAACAATCGGGAGAATAACTTTTAAACTGAACACACAGGGCCGGGAACATCATTCTCGGCTTTGTTATTTCTGATCAGGGAAAGGCGTATTAAGACTATGTTCCTCGGATTTTTGTTTGCCGTTTTAGCCTGTGCTATCTGGGGGCTCATCTATATCTTCCCATTGATTTTGCCCGAATATGATCCGGTCTTAATTGCCTCGGCCCGTTTTGCTGTTTACGGTCTGGCGTGTCTCGCATTAGTGCCTTTTCAATTTGAAGAACTGAAAAAACTCTCTCGAAGTGACTGGTTTTTAGCGATGAGACTCGCCTTTTTCGGCAGTTTCGTCTACTACTGGGCTTTGGTGATGGGGGTTAATCTCGCCGGCGCGCCTGTGACCGGTATGCTCATGTGCTGGATTCCGGTTTTGGTCGCAGTTGTTTCTAATCTGCGAGGCAAAAAGCAGGGGCTTTCCATTGCCTGGAGCCGACTGATTCTTCCTTTAGCCCTGATTCTTTGCGGCATGGTGGTGGCTAATTGGACCGAGTTTTACTATGCGGTTAATGTTCAGGCGGCTTCTCCCATGCAGTTTTGGTCAGGGGTAGGGTGCGGAGTGATTTCTCTTTTAATGTGGACGTGGTATCCGATCCGCAATTCCGACTGGCTTTTGGCCAATCGCAAAAAGGGACCTAAAGTTTGGGCTACGGCTCAAGGGTTGGCGATTCTGCCTTTTACGCTTTTAGGTTTTATTGCAGTTTCCGTTTTTATTGAACCGGCTGATTTCGGTCTTTTGGGACCTGAGCCTCTTAAATTTGTTCTCGTGATGCTTGTCGCGGGCATTGTCTGCTCTTGGGTGGGAGCGGCCTGCTGGAATGCGATGAGTGAGCGGCTGCCACCGGCTTTAGGCGGCCAGCTCATTGTTTTTGAAACAATTTTCTCTGTTATCTATGCGCTTTTGTGGCGCGGTCAATGGCCGACTCTCTCTATGACTATAGGGATGATCATGTTGGTAGCCGGCGTCTTAACAGCTCTTCGGGTTTTCAGAAACGTACGGGTTTAAGGGATTTTTGTCATAATTGCGCCATAGAAAAATTTGGGAAATGAATTTATGACGACTTTTCTTTGGCACGACTACGAAACCTTTGGCTTAAGTCCGAGTCTGGACCGACCGGCTCAGTTTGCAGCAATCAGAACCGACGAAAATCTCAACACGGTGGGCCAGCCTATCTGTGTTTACTGCAAACCCTCCTTGGATACCATGCCCAGTCCCCAGAGCATTCTGATTACGGGCATTTTGCCTCAGTACTGTGAGGAGCACGGACTCTCGGAAGCTGATTTTGCAAAACTCATTCATAAAGAAATGATTGAAGAGAACACGATCAGTGTCGGCTACAACTCCATGCGTTTTGACGATGAAGTGACGCGTTTTACGTTTTGGAGAAATTTCCTGCCGCCATACGATCGTGAGTTTGATCACGGGTGCTCCCGCTTTGACCTTTTCCCTCTGGTGGTTGCGACTTGGGCATTAAGACCCCAAGGGATTCAATGGCCGATGGTTGAAGGGGAAAAGAGACCCTCATTCAGATTGGAACATTTGTCAGCTGCTAATGGCCTTTCGCACGAGCATGCTCACGATGCTTTAAGTGACGTTGAGGCCACGATTGAAATGGCGCGCCTAATCCGTGAAAAGCAGCCCAAACTTTGGGAATTTGCTCTTCGCAATCGATCAAAAAAAGCCGTAACAGCGATGATTGAAAGCGATAAACCTCTTCTTTGGGTGAGCCCCATTCATGGTTCTGAGCGCGGCTACATTCGCTTAGTAAAGTCTTTGGGAATGATGCCCGGCCGCTCCGGCCAAGTCCTGATGTGGGATCTGATGCAGGATCCGAGTGAATTATTCGAGCTTTCCGCCCAAGAGGTTCGCTCGCGTCTTTTTGTCAAAGACGAGGAGCTGCCTGAAGGCAAAACGAGACTTCCGATCTTTCTTTGTAAGATCAACCAGGCACCCTTTATTGTGAATCATTGGGGGGTGTTGAGCGAAGAGCGTGCCCGAGAGTTCGGAATTGATAAAGCGCTCGCCTATAAACACTATGAAGCGTTATTGCCTCACATCAATCAGCTTCAGGGGCTTTGGGCAGAAGCGTTTGAAAAAGACGAAAGTAAAGAGCAGGAAAAGCCCGATGTGGATGCAGCGCTTTATAGCGGAGGCTTTGCTTCATTTAATGATAAAAGGCTCATTTCGCAAGTCTCGCGTATGACGCCTGAGGCTATTGCCGAAGGGGCGCAGGCCGGGCGTCTTGCCTTTGAAGACAGCCGCTACGACGAGATGCTTTTTAGGTGGCGCGCGAGAAACTGGCCTCAGACTTTGACAGCCGAAGAACTTCAACGTTGGGCTAAGTGCCGTGAAGCCAGATTGATGCAAGGTGAGGGAGGCGCCCGAACGCTCGAAACTTTTGCAGAAGAGCTCGAAGCCTTGACTGATGAGTTCGGAGAAAATGTTGATGAACGCACAGAAGAGCTTTGCGGAGCGCTCTACGACTGGATGGAAATCGTCAGTAATTCTTTGGATGAGCCTTTCTGATTTCTGCAAGGGGATAAGCCGGGATAAGTGGGGATAAGTAGGGACATCTTGGCTAAGTTGGAGAAAGTTTAAAAAATGCCGGGCCAAAGAGTTCAGAACTCATGCCCGGCCATTTTTTAGCTAGTAGGTGTATTTTTCAGCGCCTTGCCAGGCAGGTGTATAGGCTCCTTTATAAGCTTTCATTAAAGTCGTGGCGGTTTCATGCGTTTGGTAAGCCTGAACCACTTTCAGATAGACGGGATTATCTTTATCGGCTTCACGAGCGGCAATGATATTGACGAGCTGACCGACTTGAGGATTGACTTTGGGATCTAAATTTTCAGCATAAATTGAATCAGTAAAGGCATCAAGACCGGCGGTGTAGGCGTTGCCGCCATTGATAATGCAAGCTGTGACATCGGGAAGCAGCCGAGCGAGAATGCCGGATTCGGCTTCGCGGATTTTGATTTTCACTTTGTACTCGGTGATATCCAGTTTTGTGGGTACATAGCCTTTGGTCGGATCGACTTTAATGAGGCCTGCGGCTTCCAAGAGCTTAATGGCGCGGCCGCCGTTTGTGAGATCAGAAGGAATGGCGATAATATCGCCGTCTTTGATATCGGCAAGAGATTTGATTTTGTCTTTATTGTGATAGATGCGAAGGGGCGTAATCAGTGTGTCACCGATTGAGACAATCTTGTAGCCGTTGCGCTCAATATCATTGGCTAAATAGGCCTTGTGCTGGAAAGCATTTAAATCGATTTCACCGTCAGCCAAAGCCCGGTTAGGTGTTGCGTAATCGCTGTACTTAATTAATTTGACACGGATTTTGTCAGGGGCAAGGAGTTCATTGATTGTGTCCCATTGAGCTACGTAGTCGCCTACGACGCCCACGGTGACCTCTTGAAAGTCTTCTGCTGCCCAGGCAGAAGAGATCAGGCCTGAAGAGAAGGCGCAGGCGCAGCCGATGGTGACTAAAGACTGAAGAAAAGTACGTTTATTCATTTTTGGTCTCCAAAAATCAGTTGATAAGAATTAGTGTGAAGTTTTTCGAATAATCCATTGACCGAAACATTGCACAACCGTAATCACCGCCAAAATGATGATGACCGTGAGCCAAATCATGTCGCGATAGCCCATTTGATAGCCGTAGCGAATGGCAAAGTCACCCAGACCTCCGGCACCGATCGCCCCGGCAATCGCCGTAATACCGATAAAGCTCACAAAGGTGATGAGGGTGACTCGGGTGATGCCGGGAATGGATTCTCTTAAATAGACGCCGAAGATGATTTGCGGGACAGAAAAACCCATAGCAAGGCTTGCCTCAATGAGACCGTCGTCTAAATCGCTTAATACAGACTCAATTTGGCGAGCGAAGAAAGGAACTGTTCCGAAAACGAGCGCAACAAAAGAACCCGTCACGCCTGAGCCCGTTCCTACCAGAAAGCGGCTCAACGGAATCAGGAGCACAATCAGGATGATGAAAGGAATCGAACGGATAATGTCAATACTTTTATCTAAGCTTAAAAAGAGCCACCGGTTTTGCCAGAGACCGCCCTGACGGGTAATGACGAGTAAAACGCCGATCGCTACTCCGAGAAACCAGGCAATGGTGCCTGAGACCGCAACCATTGTGGCGGTTTGCCAAAAGCACTCAATGAGTTCAGGGCCTAAACGATCAATATGCGGCAAAAAATACGTAATGATTTCGTTCATCTTAAAACCTCCACAATGACTTTTTGATCGATTAAAAATTGACGGGCTTTTTCGATTTGACCGGCTTCGCCCTCAATGGCTACGCCCAGTTTCCCAACGATGCATTCTTTAAAGTAATCGATATTGCCGTAGATGATGTTGGCCTTGACTTCAAAGCGGCGGTAAAGCTCACTCATCAAAGGTTCCCCCGCCACAGCGCCCCGATAAGTTAAGAACCAGACAGGCTGACTGGGTTTAATGCCGGTAATGGCGCTATTGAGCTTGATGAGGTCAGAAAAAGCTTCAAAGTTATCGGCTGCCTGGATAAAGCTTTTGGTAATAGGCGCTTGAGGAGCACTGAAAACATCCACAATGTTGCCTTCTTCAACCACCACGCCTTTTTGCATGACAGCCACACGGTCGCAGATTTCTTTAATGACTTCCATCTGATGCGTGATCACAACGAGCGTGATTCCTAAGCGGGCATTGACTTCTTTTAATAGCTGCAAAATAGAGTGAGTTGTTTGGGGATCCAAGGCACTGGTGGCTTCGTCGCACAGAAGCACTTTGGGGTCGTTAGCAAGCGCTCTCGCAATAGCTACACGCTGCTTTTGGCCGCCTGAGAGCTCAGACGGATAGCTTTGCGCTTTGTCGCTCAGACCGACCAAATCAAGGAGCTTTTTAATTTTTTGACTGCGCTCTGAAGCCGTAAGTTCAGTCAGTTTGAGAGGTAATTCGATATTTTCAAAAACTGTGCGAGAGGGCATGAGGTTAAAGTGCTGAAAAATCATGCCGATTCTTTGGCGGATCTGACGAAGTTTTTTGCCTTCGTAATGACTGATGTCTTCTGAGTTAATGATGACGCGGCCTTTTTCGGGTTTTTCCAATAAGTTGATGCAGCGAACGAGAGTGGATTTGCCTGCGCCCGAAAAACCGATGATGCCGAAGATTTCTCCCTGTCGGATTTCAAGTGTGACGTCTTTGACGGCCTCAACACTTTGGCCGTTTATTTGAAAGGTTTTTGATATGTTTTCTAGTTTGATCATCTTTAATCCTTCGGTCACACCGGATGCAGATGCATCAAACTTTTTGAGCGTCAACTCAGTGCCTAAGTTCTGAGGTCTCAATACCAAAAATATTTGGTGTGACGTCTAATTTAAATTGTTGAATTGAAGGAGAAGAAATATCGTTCGTATTGAGACCTTCCGAACGATACTTTTTGCGGAGCGCGGTGCTCCGAAGGTCCTTAGAGCACCATCGTCATCATGCACATTCGCATTTCAAAAGCACAGTCAGCACCACTCGACCGTGATGCGGCCGTGGCTGAAAGTGTGTTCTGATGCGTTAAGTGCATGGTTAATTCCTGTACTCTAAAAAGTAGAAATCTCGAAAGAGATGGTCTTAGGTTAGAGAAGTCATAAGGATAGTTCAAGAGGCAAACCGAAAATATTTCCCGGTTCTGAGTTTAAATACTTAGTTTGTGCCGGTCATTACTTAAGTATTTTGATTTAGACGAAAGTCGAAAATTAAAATCAATTGAGCAAAAAAACGGGAGTGTTGAAAACCCTTCCAACACTCCCGAGGATATTAGATCAGCAAGAAATTATTTTTTCATGCGATTTTCTTTCAAACCGACAGACAGGTTAAAGACCGGATGTTCGGCCGTGTGATCAACGCGGTCAGCAACAAAGTAACCCGTGCGTTCCAATTGGAACTTTTCATCGGGCAGGGCTTGGGCCAAAGCCGGTTCAATAAAGCCCTTAACCACTTTGAGGCTATCGGGATTTAAAAGCGTACGATAGTCGGCATCCACGGCATCAGGCTGTGCGACAGCAAAGAGTCGGTCATAAAGGCGGAACTCTGCTTCAACCGCAGTCTTGGCATCCACGAAATGGATGGCCGCCTTGGTCTTAACTGCTTCAGAGCCTGCGCTGCCGCTCTTTGTTTCGGGCAGGTAGCGGCAGTGAACAGCCACCACTTTACCGTTTTCGTCTTTATCCACCGAGGTCGGCACGACAACATAGGCGTAGCGCAGACGCACGGGCTTAGCTTCAGAGCCATCGGCTGGAATCGTTAAGCGGCGATAGCCCTTGGGAGGCACTTCAGCAAAGTCGCTTTCATCAATCCAAAGTTCACGGGAGAAACTCACCTCACGCGTACCCAATTCCGGCTTTTGAGGATGGTTCGGTGCCGTGAGCGTTTCGGTTTGATTTTCCGGATAGTTGTCAATAATGAGCTTTAACGGATGAACCACACCGATGCGGCGCATGGCGCGGCCTTCGAGGTCTTCACGCAGACAGGCTTCCAACACGGAGTAATCAATGAGACCGCCCGCAACACGGGACACACCGCAGCGTTCAGCAAAAAGCTGAATGGCTTCAGGCGTATAACCTCTTCTACGCAAGCCGAAAATGGTCGGCATACGCGGATCGTCCCAGCCGTTTACGAGGTTTTCCTTCACTAACTGAATGAGCTTGCGCTTACTCACAACAACGTGCGAGAGGTTCAGACGATTGAATTCGTACTGATGAGAAAGCAGGAAGAAATTGGGACGCACAACATCAAGCGCAGCTTGAAGCAGCGGCGTGTAATGTTCGGGCTGCGTCAAAAGCAATGCCCAGAAAGCTTCTGCGCGGATGCCCAATAATTTTTCGGGTCCAAGGTTATCGCTCCAGGCATCAAGAATTTCAGCCAAAGCTTTTTCAGGCGCACTCAATCCGAGTTTATTGCGGTGCTGATAGCAGGCACGCATAAAGGCAAGAGCCCGTTCATCTTCACCCTTACTCATCTTAAGCAGGATAGCCTTGGCTTCTTCAAACTGCGGAGCACGCAAAACGGGGATAGAGCGTTCCAGTGCCCAGTCATAGAATGCGCGCTGATCTTCAAATTCGAGCGTGCAGATGGAGTGCGTAATGTTTTCAAGCGTATCTTCGATCGGGTGAGCGAAGGTGTACATCGGATAGATGCACCATTTATTGCCCGTGCGGTGATGCTCGGCAAAACGGATACGATAAATCGCCGGGTCACGCAGGTTGATGTTGGGGCTTGCCATATCGATTTTGGCACGCACGACCATGGAGCCTTCGGCGTGTTTGCCGTCACGCATTTCACGGAAAAGACGAAGGTTTTCTTCGATCGGGCGGTCACGGTAGGGAGAGTTCTTACCGGGTTCGGTTAAGGTGCCACGATTGGCATGCATTTCTTCCGGCGTTTGCTCATCGACATAGGCAAAACCGGTCTTTACCAAATGCTCGGCGCAGTCATACATCCACTGGAAGTAGTCGCTTGCGAAGTAGAGATTGTCTTCCGTGCCGTGCTTCCAGTCAAAGCCCAGCCATTGGACGGATTCTTTGATGGAGTCTACGTATTCCTGATCTTCCTTGACGGGGTTGGTGTCGTCAAAGCGCATATGGCAGTAGCCGCCGTAATCACGGGCAAGACCGAAATTCAGGCAAATACTTTTAGCATGGCCGATATGCAGATAGCCGTTCGGTTCGGGCGGAAAACGCGTACGAATGCGGGCGGGATCTTCCACGCCGCCTTGAGCCTGCTCACTGTAAGGAGCAGGATGACCGCACCACAGTCTCGGGCGGTTGGCATTTCGGGCCAAATCTTCATCAATAATGTTTCGAATAAAGTTGGTGACCTGTGCACCGTTTTCTTTGTTTTCCGTCGTGGACATACGATAGTCTCAAAAATGAAGCAGTAAGAAACTTTAAATTTTAATGCTTTTCAATGAACTTGGCTTGAAATTTATCGAGGCGGTTCCCAAAGTGACAATCTTTGAGTTGTTCAGTTTGGGATGGTCGTGACCATTTAAGTGATCAGTTGGCATGACGAGCAAGGGCTTCTTTTGTGACTTTTTCGATGAAATCAAAAATACTGCCTACAACTCGATCGGCGTAACGTTTACGCAGATTTTTTGAGACAACACCATTCAGATCTAAACAACCGTTAATCAGATGATGCAGGATTGTTTCCTGTATGTCGTATCTTTCGTTGACAGCTCGATGAATTTCATCGAAGCACATTAAATAGTTTACCTCCTGACGAAGATGTATGTTTAGTGCCTCATCTGCCATTTCCAGCCCGAATTCTGCGCAAGACGTGGCATCCCAGTAGCGGTAGATGACGTCGCTGCCCTTGAATCGAAAATCGTAGTCATGATCGGCAATCCAGGTGACAGACCACCAAAGCTAGAAACTGCTATAATAAACATATCTAATCCTATCTAATATTATTTAAATGAATCGATTTTATAGCATAAGCAAAGCAGCAATTGAATTGGGGGTCTCTGTTTCTACTCTGAGACGTTGGGAATCTGAAGGGAAATTAGTTCCTCAACGCACAAAAGGCAATCAGCGTAGGTATTCGGCTGAGCAAATTATGGGACTTGCCCGTAAAGTCACTCCCAAACCTGATCGGATCACTTTGGCCTATGCTCGAGTCTCAAGCTCTGACCAGAAAAAGGACTTAGAAAGACAAAAAACCGTTTTGGAAATGTATTGTGCTGCCCAAGGTTGGAACTTTGAATTCATCAGTGATCTCGGCAGCGGGATGAACTATCAAAAAAAGGGATTGCAGTCTTTACTGGAAAAACTCCTTAACGGTAAAATTGAACGCCTGGTGATCACTCACAAAGACCGACTCCTGCGCTTTGGAGCTGAGCTGATTTTCTCGGTCTGTGAAATGAAAGGGGTTGAAGTGGTGATCATCAATAAGGGGGAAGAAACCTCCTTTGAAGAAGATTTGGCTAAAGATGTATTGGAAATCATTACTGTGTTTAGCGCCAGACTGTACGGCTCACGCAGTAAAAAGAATCAGAAATTGATTAACGGGATGAAAGAAGCCGTTAAAGCGGCTCAATAGACAAAAAGATAAAAGCGATGATTATTCACCGTGCCCATAAAATCGAGCTCATCGTCAATGACAAGCAGGAGCTGTATTTGAAGAAAGCGGTCGGCTGTGCCCGATTTGCATTTAATTGGGCATTGAATGAATGGATTGAAGAGTACGAAGCATATAAAAAAGATCCGACTCAACCGAAACCGAATCAGTACCGTATTCGTCGAAAACTCAATGCAATCAAACGCGAGCAGTTTCCGTGGATGATGGAAGTCACCAAGTGTGCGGTTCAGATGGCGATTATTCAGTTAGGTCAGGCCTTTGCAAATTTTTGGAAAAATCCCGAGCACTTCAAATACCCGAAATTCAAAAAGAAATACGTCTCTGACAGCTTTACGATCAGTAATGATTTGTTTGAAGTCAAAGGCTCACGCATTCGTATACCGAAATTGGGTTGGGTGCGAATGCGTGAACCGTTGCGATTTAAAGAGGCGAAAATCCTCTGGGCAACGGTCTCGCGGCGCGGCAAACGGTGGTACGTGAGTCTGTCGTGTGAACTCACCGATCTCAGTCACTTAAAACCGGCTAAAAACCAAGGCACGGTGGGAGTAGATCTGGGGGTGAAGTCACTGGCGGTGCTCTCCAATCACAAGAAGTTTGAGGCGTTGCAACCATTAAAGAAAAGTCTGTCAAAACTTCGTCGACTGCAAAGAAAGCTGGCAAGAAGTCAGAAAGGAAGCAAAAACCGCATCAAATTGGTGCTGGCGATTGGAGATCTTCATCGGAAGATCTTCAATTTCCGGCAAAACGCCTTACATCAGCTCACGAACTATTTAACCACTCACTTTTCGAGAATCGTGATAGAGGATTTGAATGTGAGCGGGATGCTGAAAAATGGGAAGTTGGCAAGGTGCATAGCGGACGTGGGATTTTATGAATTCCGTCGTCAGCTGATGTACAAAGCCGAACAAAGGGGCTGTGAGGTGATCGTAGCGGATCGTTTTTATGCAAGCTCAAAGACGTGTGGTTATTGCGGCGAGAAAAATGAGCAATTAAGACTTTCGGACAGACGATGGAAGTGTCCGTATTGTGGAGCTGAGATCAAAGATCGTGACTTCAATGCGGCGATTAATTTGAAGAGATATACCGAGCGACCGGGCTGATTTGAATGAGTTCGGCTGTGCCGTGAGTTACACGGTGAACGCCTTTGCCTGCTGAGAAGGGAGAAAACTCGGAACGTGACCCGAGGCAGGCCTGAAAGATTTTCGCAAGAGAGTATTTCGGTGAGGGATGAGCGCTGACTTCAGAGTGATCTGAAGTGAAACTGATCCCAATGATGGAGGAAGAAAAACCCGAAATTGAGTAGGTATTTGCTCATATCTGCTCAATTTCTATTAGGTTTTTTGTAACGGTTTGGAAAACTCCTCTAAAGCATGACCTTGCCTGAAATTGGTTGACAGCTTTTAAAGCTATGACTGATTTGGTTAACAGGTTTTTCGCTTTTGCCTAATTCTCTTTACAGACAAAAATCTAAAACCTGATTGGGTTGACACTTTGGAGATCTTTCTCTAAGTGTCTTTTTTATTTTCCCCTCCTTTTCAGTCGGCCCAAACATGCTTGATAGGCCCTTGGCCTATCAAACATGGCGGGAGCCCGCTATAACGCTCGTTCTTGGTTTGCCTGTTTTCTTTCACTGTACGTTTTCCAATGCCGTACAGGAACAGCTCCAAAGTCATGCACCTCTGTCGGAGTTTGATAGTCCAAACTCATATGAGGCCGTAGATTGTTGTATGCACTAATAGGAGACACCCGTTTGTAGCAATCTTCGTAGTCCTTGATCTCTGCTCCGTAAAGCCATTCACTCTTGATAATCCCGTTAACCCTCTCAGCCACAGCATTTTCCAATGGATCACCGCTTTCAGTCATTGAGATTTGGATCCCTCGAGACTTTAAGCAGTCAACGTAACCGTAACTGCAATACTGGCAACCCCGATCAGAATGGTGAATCAGCCCCTTTGCCTCTTCCGGATACGGTAGTGTCTCCAGAGCCATTTGCAAAGCTCTTTGGCAATAAACCGTCTGAAGTGTTGTTCCCAGAGCCCATCCAACAATTTTTCTGGAATACAGGTCTGTGATTAACGACAAGTAGCAAACCCTATCGGTCGTTTCAACATAGATCATGTCACTGGCCCAGCCTTGATTGGGAGCACTGAAGACCTTATCGCGGATCAGGTTGGGATAACGCTTGAAGGGATGATTGGAGTCGGTGTTTTTATAGCGTTTACGACGTTTTATCCGCAACAGCAATCCTTGTTCTGAGAGCAAATCCAGAAACTTATCTCTACCCGGGAAACTCAGTTGAGATCCGAATTCACGTTTGATGAGAACGTAAAGCTTACGTGAACCGATACGAGGCATTTGTTGCCTGTAGGCGTGAACAGATTGAATAATCAGCTCATTAAGAGCCTGCTCAGCAAAGTCGTTTTCTTCAATGTGCTTGTAGTAAGACTGTCGGCTATAACCAAACAGCGCACAGCATTTACCCAAACCAAAGTGAGGATAAATGCTGCGCAGCCAGCTTACTGTTTGGTGCCAGATTTTTTTCGGATCGGGATGTTGAATTGCTGCTCGGCCAGATCAATCATATGGTTGTAAGCCTCGCTGCGAATCTTTTCCAGCTCAAGAGCCTTTTTCAAGCGCTTAAGCTCTTGAAACTGCTCCTGGGGAGTCATCGCTTTGAACTCTTCATCCGTAAGGTCTTTTGTTTTACGCATGATCTGAGTTTCCTCGATGTAGTGCCCAACCCATTGATACAGAACTTGCGCACCACTGAGACCATAGTGACCGGCAACTTCTTTGGCGTCGAGCCCTTCAGAGAGGAATTCTCTCACAATTCACTCACGATCTTGTTGAGAAAATCGAGTTTTAAGACCTGTAATTTTTGCACAATACTCTCGATAGGCCGGATCCGTTGAGTCTCTAAAATATGTCATTTGACACTCCTTTTCTAATCAAAAGGTGTCAACTTTTTTCAGGACAAGACAATGACCTTAAATTTTCTGCAAAATTAAACGATTAACTAAAAAATAATCACTGATCTAAAGTTAAGATCAGTGCATTTTCTGAATGTGAATAATGTGTTCTTCAGTACCGGAGCAGCCTTTTTTCTTTTTATCCGCAGGACCGCAGGAAGAGCATCCGCAGCCGCAATCTTCGGCATTGCGATTTTTGATCTTAAAAACCACCACCCAGATCACAGCCAAAACAATCAAAATCAGTAATAGCCAACTGACGCCGTTCATTTTGCCATTTCCTTATTAAGAATCGTTCTCAATAATTAGTATCCTAACACCAATCCGATCAGTCGGACAATTAAAGCCACAATCCAGGCAATAACGCATTGGAAAATGGCAACACCCAAGGCCCAGCGGCCGCCCAGTTCCCTTTTAATGGTGGCAATGGAGGCTACGCACGGGGTGTAGAGCAGGCAAAAGACGAGTAGAGCCAAAGCCGTAAGGGTACTTAATGCAGCCGTTAAAGCTTCAGTGGAACCGAAAAGAACGGAGAGGCTGCTCACCACACTTTCTTTAGCCATAAAGCCGCCGATCAAGGCTGTGGTAATACGCCAGTCGTCAAACCCTAAGGGAGCAAAAATCGGAGAGACCCAGCCAGAAATGACAGCAAGGATACTCATCTGAGAGTCTTCAACGGGATTGAGCTGAAAGTCAAAAGTCTGCAGGAACCAAATGACAATGGTCGCCACAAAAATGACGGTAAAGGCACGCTGCAAAAAGTCTTTGGCTTTATCCCAAAGTAAAAGCATCACATTTTTAGCGCCGGGCATGCGGTAATTGGGTAATTCCATCACAAAGGGCACTGCTTCGCCCTTAAAAACGGTGTTTTTCATGAGGTAGCCCAAAAGCACGGCAACCACAATGCCCAACAGATAAAGTCCGATCATAATGAGCGCACCTTCGCCCGGGAAAAAGGCTGCGACAAAGAACGCATAAATGGGCAGTTTTGCCGAGCAGCTCATAAAGGGGGTGAGCAAAATGGTCATCTTGCGGTCGCGCTCTGAGGGCAGGGTGCGGCTTGCCATGACGCCCGGTACCGTGCAGCCGAAACCGATTAACATCGGAACGATACTGCGGCCTGAAAGCCCGATGCGTCTTAAAAGCGTATCCATCACAAAGGCAACGCGCGCCATGTAGCCGCTGTCTTCCAAAAAGGAAAGGAAGAAAAAGAGTACGACAATGGTGGGCAGGAAACTTAAGACGCTGCCTACGCCATTAAAGATGGCATCGATGATGAGCGAGTGAATGGAGGCGTTTACTTCAAGCGCTGTTAACGTTTGATCGGTCCAGTCGGTTGCAAGACCAATTAACCAGTCCAAACCGTCGTTTAACCACACACCGATTACATTGAAGGTAAGCCAAAAGACAAGAGCCATGATGGCAATAAAGGCGGGGATCGCTGTAAAGCGTCCCGTTAATACCTCATCGATCTGAAGACTTCTGATGTGCTCACGGCTCACGCGGGGCTTAACCACCGTTTGAGCACATACCTTGTCAATGAAGGCAAAGCGCATATCGGCAATGGCGCTTGCGTGATCAAGCCCTCGTTCGGCTTCAAGCTGCTTGATGATGTGGGCAATCGTGCGCTTTTCATTTACATCCAGCTCGAGCTGATCCATGATGAGCGTGTCGCCTTCGGCAATTTTGCTTGCGGCAAAGCGAAGCGGAATTTTCGCTTTTTGCGCATGGTCTTCAATGATGTGCATGATGCTGTGAAGACACCGGTGCACAGCACCTCCGTGGTCATTGGCATCGCAGAAGTCCTGCACGGCAGGAGGTTCTTGGAATTTCGCAACGTGCAGAGCATGATCGATCAATTCCTCGATCCCTTCACCGCGGCTGGCAGAAATCGGTACGACCGGCATCCCCAGAAGCGCTTCCATTTCGTTCACACGAACTGAACCTCCGTTTGCCTTCACTTCATCCATCATATTGAGCGCGAGCACCATAGGGCGGCCCAATTCCATGAGCTGCATCGTAAGGTAGAGGTTTCTCTCAATATTGGTGGCATCAACAATATTGATGATCGCTTTGGGATTTTCTTTCAGAATGAATTCCCGCGAGACAATTTCTTCATTGGTGTAGGGAGAAAGTGAATAGATGCCGGGTAAGTCCGTGACCAATGTGTCGTCGTGACCGATAATGGAGCCGTCTTTTCGATCAACCGTCACCCCGGGGAAGTTGCCGACGTGTTGGTTTGAGCCTGTCAATCGGTTAAAAAGTGTTGTTTTGCCGCAGTTTTGATTGCCTGCCAATGCAAAGGTGATCAGTTCACCTTCGGGCAGCGGATGCTCGTGATCTTTTGCGTGATATTTGCCGCCTTCGCCATAGCCCGGGTGGGAGATTTCTTCGACTTCAGGCTTTGGGGTTGATACCGGTTCCGATTCACGAATATCGGTGATCGTAATGGCCTGAGCTTCTGCGACACGAAGTGTCAGTTCATAACTTCTGATACGCACTTCAATGGGGTCACCCATCGGGGCGCGTTTGACCATGGTGACGATGGCCTGGGGAATGAGCCCCATATCAAGAAAGTGTTGACGAAGGGCGCCGCTTGCGCCAACCGATTCAACGGTTGCACTGCGGCCGATCGGCAGATCATTTAAAGTAACGGGCATCTTTTTCAATTCTTTCTTTTAATTCACACGGTTAGGTGTGTTTCCTGCAAGGCGAGAATTCTAAATCACAATTGAGCTTTTCGTATTTAAAAGAGAAAAAATTTTGGAAATGTCGACGAAATAATGGAATTAGAAAACAAATAAGTTTTTGTTTTTATTAGGTAAAACGGCTGATTTGTCGCCAAAAATCCTCTCTTAAAATTTAAGGAAAGGTTTTAAAAACAAAGGAAGCGACAAAATGCTGGAACTCAATCGCCGAAATCTATTTAAACTGTCAGCAACATTGGCAGGAACGTTTATGGCAGGACAAACTTTGAGCTCAACTGCAATGGCAGCTGAAGCTGAGATCATACCGGGTGAAAAAACACCGCTCTTATTAAATTTCAACGAAAACTCTCTCGGGATGTCAGAGTCTGCTAAAAAAGCGGTCATTGAAAGCTTGGGCGGCGCTTTTCGTTATCCGGATGCGGCAAGAGCTGCTTTAATCGAAGTGATTGCCAAGAAATTTGCTCTCAAAAGTTCTCAGGTGGTTTTAGGCAACGGCTCTTCTGAAGTGATCCAAGCAGCGGTAGAAGCCTTTAGTCACACGGCTCAAAAAGCAGGGCAGGCCGTGCAATTGATTGTGCCCGATCCTACCTTTAATTATGCTGAGCTTTATGCATCAGCCATCGGTATCCCTGTCGTTAAAGTGCCGTTAATAAAAGGCTCTTTGGCTCTCGATTTGGCTCAAATGCAATCTAAGGCCAAAGCATTTAAAGGACTGTCAATTGTCTACATCTGCAATCCCAATAATCCCACCGCTACGATTGCCGACTCCAAGAAGCTTAACGATTGGTTTAATCAAAAAAATACGCCCACGGTTTTCATCGTGGACGAAGCCTATGCGGAATTTGTGACGGATAAAAGCTTTAAGAGCGCTGTTCAAAATGTGAAAGCCGGCAGCAACCATATTGTTGTGACGCGCACCTTTTCTAAAATTTATGCGATGGCCGGACTTCGTGTCGGTTATGGATTAACGGACGAGAAAACAGCCAAGTTACTCAACGATTTCGTGTCAATCGATAATACCAATACGGCAGGAGCCGCAGCCGCACTTGCCAGTCTTAATGACGAACTCTTTTTTGAAAAAAGTCTTCAAAGTACGAACCTTTCCCGCAAAATCGTCACCGATGCTTTGGATGAGTTGGGTCTGAAGTATTTGCCGTCTGAGGCAAACTTCATTTTCCATGAAATTAAAGGCGATCATCAGACCTACAAAGACCGTATGGCTCAGGCGCATGTTTTTGTCGGCCGCGAATTTGCCCCTGCCGTGGGCTACAACCGTCTGACGCTCGGTACGCCTGAAGAAATGCGTGCCTTTGTGAAAGTCTTAAAGACTTTCAGACAAAAAGGCTGGATTTAAGACTAAAGAAAAAAACGGTTGACTCCGACATTGGGCGCCAACCGTTTTTTTAAACGAAAGTTAATGAGGCAGGCGTTTAATTAAAACGGAGGTATCTTCGCGTCCGTCGCCTTTGGCCTGAAGTTCACCGTAGAACTGATCAATGAGAGCAACGGTGGGAAGGCTTGAGCCGTTTTTCTTGGCTTCTGCGAGGCACAGTCCCAGGTCTTTTCTCATCCAGTCAATCGCAAACCCGAAATTAAATCGACCGTCAATCATAGTGCCGCCGCGGTTATCCATTTGCCAGCTTTGAGCGGCACCCTTGCCGATCACTTCCAACACAAGCTTCATGTCTAAGCCCGCGTTTAAGCCGAAAGCGATTGATTCAGACAAAGACTGCACGATGCCTGCAATACAAATCTGATTGCACATCTTGGCAAGCTGCCCACAGCCCACTTCTCCGATGCGAGTCACTGCTTGGGCAAAAGCCATCACAGTCGGGCGTGCCTTTTCAAAGGTTTCGGGATCTGCGCCGCACATGACAGTCAACACACCGTTTACGGCACCGGCTTCACCTCCCGAGACAGGAGCGTCCATAAAGTCCAGTTCCATTTCTTTGGCTTTCTGGTGAAGTTCTCTGGCAACTTGAGCGCTATCGGTCGTGCAGTCAATAAGCACTGCGCCTTTTTTCATGCCGGCAAAGGCACCGTCTCTGCCCAGCACCACGCTTCTGAGATCATCGTCGTTGCCGACACAGGTAAAGACGTAGTCAGCGTCCTGGGCAGCTTCTCGAGGTGTCGCTGCAATAAGCCCCGTGTACTCAGAAGCCCATTTTTTAGCTTTTGAGGTGGTGCGGTTATAGACCGTTACACGGTGACCGGCCTTGGCGAGGTGCCCAGCCATCGGGTAGCCCATTGTGCCCAGGCCGATAAAGGCAACGGTCTTAGGCTCACACTTTTCATACACTTTTGCCATGATAGAAATCCTTAAGCGAAAAGCGCCTGAGTCAGACTCAAGCGCTTTCTGTTATCGTGGAGGATTAACGAACACCGCGTTCCTTAATGGTAGCTTCTGCAAGCTTGACGCATTTTCTTGCAAGCGTTGCCGTCGGGTCGACGATTGCGACCTTCTTACCGGCCACTTCAAAGTCATCGGTTTCGTGGAAGATCAGAGGCAACTCCGTGCAGCCTAAAATGAGCACATTGCAGTCATAGGTCTTCACGAGGTACTCGGCACCGCGGTAGAGATCATCGTAGCACTCGCCCGTGGTGAAACCGGCCTTGGCGCCCTTGGGACCGTAGATGGCTTTCATGACGCTTTGCTGATGATCCTCATCGGGCGTATACATCTTCATGCCCATCTTTTCGGCTTTCTTGCCGTAGATGCCTGTCGCAATAGTGCCGCTAGTAGCCATCAGACCCACTCGGGCATCGTCGCCAAACTTCGCCTTAATTTCATCGAGCATGGTTTGCTGCATATCGATGAAGGGGACGCTCAAGTGGCGAAGCATACGCGGCAGGAACGCGTGAGCCGTATTGCACGGGATGATGATGTAATCGCACCCGTCGCGCTCGAGGCGCTTGGCGCAGTTATACATGGCAATTGTCGGATCCTGTCCGCCGTTTAAAAGGCAGGCGGTACGGTCATCAATTTGCGGATTTTGTTCAATGACCACTTTAAAGTGTTCCTGGTCATTTTTGGCGGGCGTGGCCTTCACGATCTTGTCGTAGAGGTCAACGGTTGCAGCCGGTCCCAGGCCGCCGATCAGACCCAATTTGAAGGGCTTCGGCAGTTTTTCCGTGGAGTGAGAGAGGGCAGCCTTTGCGTACACTTCAAAAACGTTCATCACGGGTAAGCCCAGTTTTTGCAGCGCCGGGGTATTTAAAGCAAACTGCGTGCAGTTGGGGATAATCACTTCGGCGCCCTTTTCCATCAGGAGGCGGCAGATGTCAGCGAGCTCAGTGACGGCGTCATCTGACGGACCTTCAGAACGAATCTTTTCGCGCAGCACGTCAAGCAGTTTTTGATCTTCTTCAGAGGCAAAAATCATCTTCATTTGCTTGGAGAGATCGCAGGCGCCTGATGCGCAGCCGCGGGCGTTGGCAGCATCAAGAATGCCCATGACGGGAACTTTCTCACCCATCTGACTCATTAAAGCTTCTTTCATATCCAGAATCGGCGTTTGGATTTCACGCTGGATTTCATGGATATACGAGCCGCACTTAAAATCAGGCACGAGGATTAAATCGACGCCCATTTCAGCCAGAAGCTCTGCTTCATTGAAAATAAAGATCTTTCTGTCACTTACGGCAAAGACAGGATCGGGGTCAATCTTGAAGTTGTCCTCGGTCATGACGATGCTTAAATCATCGTCGCCCAAAGACAGCAGCTCAGTTTTTACTTCCATTGCAGCGCGGCGATTCAAACCCGCCACAATGCCGATTGATTTCTTTTGGCTCATCGATCGTACCTCTCAAACACAAAATAAAATGGACAAGCGCACACACCGAACCGCTCACAGGCTCGATTGTGTTCGCTCCGCTAATTAGAGTGTAATACAATCCCAAGAGTTCAATCGGATTAATTTTTGAAAATTCTCTTGGGCAATTCATGGCAGCACAAAAAGAAAAAATACTGGTGACGGGCGGGGCGGGTTTTATCGGCTCGCACTTTGTTGATACGGCATTGGCCTGCGGCTACTCGGTTCTGACAGTTGATAAACTCGACTATTGCGGCAGTTTGCTCAATCTTGAAGCGGCTCAAAAGAAAAAGTCTCATAAATTTCTGCAGGCCGATGTTGCTGACAGCGCCGCCATGCAGGAAGCGTTTAAAAGTTTTAAACCGCATGCCGTGGTGCATCTGGCGGCGCAAACACACGTGGACCGCTCTATTGATAATCCTCAAACCTTTATCGACAACAATGTGACTGCAACGCAGCGCCTCTTAGAAGTAAGCCGCGAGTATTGGAAGGGCTTAAGAGGCGAGAAAAAGGAACGCTTTCGCTTTATTTATGTTTCAACCGATGAAGTGTACGGATCATTGGGACTTCAAGATCCTCCTTTTACGATTGAGAGTCCCTATCGGCCGACAAGCCCCTATGCTGCGAGTAAAGCCGCTGGCGAAATGATTGCTTTGAGTTACTGGAAAACGTTCGGTTTTCCGGTGATTGTCGAGCATGCCTGCAACAATTACGGTCCGAGGCAATTTCCCGAAAAGCTCATTCCTTTGATGATTGACCGGGCAAGAAGCGGTATGACGCTGCCCGTTTACGGAACCGGGCAAAATGTCCGCGAGTGGATGTACGTGACCGATCACGCTGCTGCACTTGTTGCCATTTTGCAAAAAGGGACTGCCGGTCAAATCTATAACATCGGCACAGGTGAAGAAGTGCCGAACATCAAGCTCATTCGTGCATTGTGTACGCTTATGGATACGGCTTGCCCCGGACTTTTGCCTTTTGAAGAAGCGATTACTTTGGTTGATGACCGCCCGGGGCATGATTTCCGATACGCGATGGATAGCGCAGACAGTCTCAAAGCTTTGGGTTTTGCTCCTCGTGTGCGCTTAATTGAAGGACTGCATAAGACGCTTCAGTGGTATTTGGATAACGACAAGTGGCTTGAGAGTGTCAAAGAAGGTGCCTACTCTCAGTGGGTGAAGCGCTACGGGAAAAGATAATGAAAATCGAAAAGACTGACTTTGAGGGAATTTTGAAAATTTTCCCCGATGTGCATCGGGACAATAGGGGGCTCTTTGCAGAACTTTGGCAAGTCGCCCGCTATGAAGATTTGTGGCCGGAGTTAACTTTTGTGCAGGATAACTTTTCTGTCTCTAAAAAAGGCACGTTAAGAGGACTGCATTTTCAAAAGCGTCACCCGCAGGGCAAATTAATCACGGTGCTTTCGGGTGAAATTTTTGATGTCGCGCTCGATTTAAGAAAAGAGTCCCAAACTTTCGGGCGAGTCTACAGTACCCGCCTTTGTTCAGAGGATTTATGTCAGCTTTATATTCCTGAGGGCTTTGCCCACGGCTTTTTGACGCTATCGGATACGGCTCGCGTCTTTTATCGATGCACCGATTTTTATCATCCGGAAGATGAGGGCGCGATTTTGTTTAACGATGCGAATTTAGGTATTCGTTGGCCCGAGGTGGGTGAAATTACCGTTTCAGATAAAGACCGTCGTGCAATGAGCTTTTTTGAGTGGCGCAAAAGCGCTCTCTGAAAAAATCTTCCTCTTTTTGGCACAATAGTGGCTTTTCTTTTGAAAGTAGCAAATAAGAAAAATGGTGAGCTTTATTGATAAATTAAATCCGCAGCAAAAGGCGGCAGTGACGCTGCCGGCTGAGAGCGCATTGATTTTGGCCGGTGCAGGTTCCGGTAAGACCCGCGTGCTGACCACACGCATTGCCTGGCTCATTGAAGAGCGCATGGCCAGTCCCATGGAAATCCTCGCCGTGACCTTTACCAATAAGGCCGCCAAAGAAATGCTCACCCGTATTCAGGCATCCATTCCCGTGAACACCCGAGGCATGTGGGTGGGCACTTTCCACGGTTTGTGCAATCGGCTCCTTCGCCGCCACTTTAAAGAAGCGGGCCTGCCTCAAACGTTTCAGATTCTGGATCAAACCGATCAGCTCTCGGCCATTAAGCGTTTGATGAAGGCGCACGCCATCAGCCAGGATGAGTATCCGCCCAAAGAGGTGCAGAACTATATCGCAAGCGCAAAGGAAGAGGGTTTGCGCGCTAAGGACATGACGGCGGAGTTCGGAAAAAAAGAAAATATGGCCAAAATTTACGCCCTTTACGAAGAGCAGTGCAACCGCGAGGGCGTGGCAGATTTTGGCGAATTGCTTTTGAGAAGCTACGAGCTTTTAGCCCGAAACGAAATGATCCGTCATCACTACCAGGATCGTTTCCGCTTTATTCTGGTCGATGAGTTTCAGGACACAAACCGCCTGCAGTACAAGTGGCTGAAGCTTTTGGGCGGCTTTTCACCGGCGGGCGTCCGTGAATTTAATGAAAACTGCGTTTTTGCCGTGGGCGACGATGACCAGTCGATTTACGCTTTCCGAGGCGCTAATGTCGGCAACATGATGGATTTTCAGAGAGACTTTCTGATCCGTCATCTCATTAAACTTGAGCAAAATTACCGCTCTTTCGGTCATATTCTCAACGCTGCCAATGAACTCATTGCGCACAACGATGACCGCCTGGGCAAAGACTTGTGGACAAGTGCCGGAGAAGGCGAACGCATTCGTGTTTTCCGCGCAAGCGACGATCGCGATGAGGCACAGTACTGCGTGCAGGAAATTCGAGAGGCAATGGGGCGCGGCGTCAAAAAGCATGAAATGGCGATTTTGTACCGCTCAAACGCCCAAAGCCGCGTGATTGAACAGGCGCTTGTCGCCTCCGGCATTCCCTATCGCGTCTATGGCGGCCTGCGCTTTTTTGACCGAGCTGAAATTAAGCACGCATTGGCTTATTTGCGCTTAATTGAAAATCCGAAAGACGACACGGCGTTTTTGCGTGTAGTGAATTTCCCGATGAGAGGCATCGGCGCAAAAAGTATGGAGACACTGCAGCAAAAAGCGCTCGCAGCCAATGTAAGCCTCTATGAAGCCGCTCAAGCCTTAGAAGGCGCAGCCGGCACGAAGCTTCGCGCCTTTACGGAAATGATCGATGCGATGCGCTTTGAGTATTCGTGTCTGCCGCTGCCGGAGATGATTGCTGCGGTAGTGGAACGCTCGGGTCTTTCCGAACACTACAAAAAAGAGCGTGAAGGTCAGGAGCGCCTTGAAAACCTGGAAGAACTGCAAAACGCCGCTCAAGCCTACCTCAAGGAAGAAGGCATCAGCATTGATGCCCGAAGCGATGAGGTGGAAGCCGATGGGGCAGAAGATGAGATGACCTCTCTTGCAGGCTTTTTATCGCATGCGGCGCTTGAAGCAGGGGACAACCAGGCTCAAAAGGGCGACGATGCCGTGCAGTTGATGACGGTTCACGCCGCAAAGGGCTTGGAATTTGATGTGGTCTTTATCACGGGTCTTGAAGAGGGGCTTTTCCCGCACGCCAACAGCGCCAATGATCCCAAGGGGATGGCCGAAGAGCGGCGCCTCATGTATGTGGCCATTACTCGCGCGCGCAAAAACCTTCATTTAAGTTTTGCTCTTTCTCGGATGTTGAGGGGCCAGTACATGGATTCGGGTCCGAGTCAGTTCTTAAATGAAATTGATGAAGAGCACCTCTTGTTCCTTTATGACCGCAAGCGCTCAATGGCGATTGAAGATGAAGATCAGTCCTTAAGCTGGTCTGATGGGTATTCTTCCCGCTCCCGTCGATCAAGAGACTATACGGGCGGTTATGGTTCTTCAGGTTACGGGCGCTCAAGATATGGTTCGGGTTCCGGTTATGGCGCAAGATCGGGTTCATACGGCGCCTCAACCGGATTTGCCCGAGCCAAGATGGATCCTGCTGCTCAAAAGATGGCAGCCAAAGCGGAATTTAAGGGCTTTGCGATCGGCAATCGAGTCCGTCATGCCCGATTCGGGGAAGGCTCTGTTGTGGGCCTCACGGGCCTGGGAGACGATGCCCGTATTCGGGTGCAGTTTGATGATGTAGGCACCAAAGAGCTTCTTTTGTCTTTGGCGAAACTAACCAAGCTTTAGTTTTGAGCAAGTGCATTTTCAGGTATGCCACAAGGTGCGGCATACCTGAAATACTCAGAGTCTTTCTTGAGGCTTTCAGAATAGTTTTTCAGAGCCGTTCAATATTTCTTCTGTATCTTTTTGCAAATCTTTTAACGACAAACCTTTAATAAAAATCTGTTTGTTTTGGACAGTCGGATTTTGATCCAAAAAGGCTGAAACTTTATTGGCAAGCAGGTGTGCAGAGTACTTCAGACAATTGCGTTTGATTTCAAAAAAGTAAGCAGAGCTGCTGTCCATGGCAATCAAATCAATTTCGTTCTGACCCCTTCTGTCCCACCAGCGACCTAAGGTTTCGAATCTTTTTGAAGTTCGGAAAAGTTCAAAAAAAAGTTGCTCCAGAGCGCGTCCGGAAAATGTTTCATAACGCTCTAAGAAATTCATTTTCAGAGCATCGTAATTATTCTGGGAGATTAAAGAAGCTTTAGATTGAACAAAAGCAAACCAGAAAGCCAAATATCTGTCTGCGATGAAGTATCTCGCTTTGCGTTCATTTTTGGCAAAAAGAGGGGCCTCTTTAGTAATGAGTTCATACTGTTTTTCCAAGCGTGACAAGGCACCGCTCACACTGATCTCACCCACGATGTTTTGAAGTTCTTCACGTTTTGTAACGCCGGAAGCAATGGCTTGCAAAAGAGTCCGGTTGACAGCTCCTTCGGAGCAAAATTCGTTGGCTAACAGAATTTCTCCGTCCATGATGAATTTAGAGCTTGGCTGAAAAATGCTCTCAGCCATTTTCTTTATCGTTGTGGCTCCTCGGTCCATTAAATCTTCAACAAACCAGGGGATGCCGCCTGTGACTGAGTACAATCCGAGCAAATCATCCGGAGAAAAGCGGGGATGGTAATCATTCAAAATTTCTTCTAAAACGGAGATACCGAAAGGTCTGACCTGAATAAAACGGTCCACGCGACCGTACAATGGTTCGCTGTATTCGTTAAAGATGTTTCGCATTGCCGAGGCAATGGATCCGCTCATCATCAAAAAGACTTGTGAGCTCCTTTTGTTAATGTCCCAAACTTTTTGAATTTCTGACCAAAAAGAAGGCTCAATCATATTGAGATCCTGACATTCGTCAATAGCGACATTAATGCGCTGCGTTTTACCTAAAAACAGCAAATATTCAATGACCTGTGACAGTCGTTCGCATTGAGGAGCAAAACTCGTACCCAAAACGGAAGCAATTGTTTGAAGCCAATCTTTAATGAGTGCGCCGGGGGCAATTCGGGAGGCAAAAAGGTAGATAAAAGGAGTCTCCGGTTCATCTCGCATGGCTCTTAAAATAAGTTCAGTTTTTCCCACACGCCGTCTTCCGGTAATCACAACAAGGCGAGAAGTTTGAGTAGTAGAGACTAAATGACTTTCTTCGTGCAGAACTTTTTGTTCGAGTTCGCGATCATAATACTTTTTCATATCAATAAATTTGTTCGAGATTGGAACGTTCGTCACTCGAACGTTCGAGATTCGAACATTATACTTTTTTCCTAAAAATTAGGAAAAAAGTTAGCTTCGTGTTTTCAGACTAAAAATACGAAAAAAAATCTGCAGAAGCTAGAATAAGACCGTTAGATTTTTGGTTTGAGGCATTTGGATGTTAAAAAACGACTTTGAAACCTTAAACGGAATGCATTGGTCAATCGGAGCGTTTGATTTTGATATTCCTTTTATTGGTGATACAGAAAAAGCAACGTATATTTTTAATCAAAATCTGGTGGACATAACATGGAATTGCATGAGAACACTAGAGCAGAATCCGTCTACGTTGCCTCAGACCAGAACAATTCTGAACGGAAAGTCAGTTGAGGGTCTGGATCTTAATGATCTTCTTCAGGTTAAAAATTACGGTGATGGTGCCAGAGAGCTTGTCCGTTTGTTAAGAGCGGGAGAGTTCGGCGTAAATATCGGGACGGCTTGTGCATTGCATCGGTTTGTTGGTTTTAAGGATGCCTTGGAGTGGGGTATTCTTCGAAATTTGAATACCGGCATGCACGATGTTGAGTATGTGCCGCCATCTTTTGAGAAGCTGCCTTCGCTCGCTGAGAAAGGTTTTGAGTTTCTGATTTCTGAGGTTAAGGATCCTAAGGAACAGGCAATTGCGGTTTTCTTATTTATGGCACGAACGCAATTTTTCTTTGATGCCAACAAGAGGACTGCCTCACTGATGATGAATGGTTGTCTGATGTTAAACGGATATTGGCCCATTACAGTCTTGAATCAGGAAAGCGTGGAATTTCATCAAAAATTGGAGCAATTTTATGAATCAGGCAACGCTGATGAAATGATGGCTTTCTTTGAGAAAACTGTTAAAAAGCTCTATATACAAAACAAACAACACCGTCCCAGTCATTGAGGACTGAAAATTCAGCGCGATGCGCTTAAGTCACTTTGCCTAAAGCCCGTCGTTGAGTAGACCGCTATGTATTTCTCCTCGAGAAAATTCTTCAAAAAGAAATTTTTTCTTTTTCAACACACGACGGCACGGTCGTTAATTTTCGTCTGATACTTTGTTCCGGTGACGCTCAGACATCAAAAAAGGATAGTTTCCATGTCTGGTACGAATACCAGTATCTTTTTCAATACAAAGGATTAACAATGAGAATAGAGTGATTCTGAGTTTGAGAAATGAGGACAACTTTACGCGGCCCTCTGACGATGCTCGCAGGGGTGCTGCTTTTTTCCACTAACGGTTTTTGGCAGGCGGTAGCACCTGATGGTGCCACACCCTATGTGATCGGTGCGGCGCGGCTTCTCATCGGTACGATCACGCTGGCTCTTTGGTGCCTCATTCGCTATAGAAAAATCCATCTCATCGGCTGGCATTGGAAAGCAATTTTTGTCTACGCCATCTGTCTTTGGCTCTATCAGATCCTTTTCTTTAACGGGGTACTCTTAATCGGTGTTGCCATCGGCACGGTCATTTCCATCGGCTCAACGCCTATTTTTGCAGGACTTATACAAGCTGTTTTGTACAAAAATAAACCTGATGGTTTGTGGTACCTTGCGACGATCTTGGCGATTGCAGGCCTAATTCTGGTCAATATGGTCGAAGGAACGGACTTTGTCTGGTACGCAGTATTTATTCCGCTTTTAGCTGGCCTTTGCTCCGCAATTAACGTGATGGCCGGTCAATCGGTTTCTCAGACCCATTCGGCTGAAGAAGGCATGGCGCTGGTTATGTTTTTTTCAACGCTATTGATGATTCCGTTTTTTATTCTTTTTCCAACGGATTGGCTTTTTACTTCGCGCGGAGCGCTTTGTGTGGGAATGCTGGGTGTCGTTAACGCGGCTCTTGCCTTTAGTTTGCAGCTTGCGGGTTTTAAAAATACCCCGACACTTATTGCATCAACTTTAACCCTGGGGGAACCGATGGGGGCGGCCTTAATCGGCATTTTCATTTTGGATGAACCCTGCACGTTTGAGAGTGTCTTAGGGATCTCTTTGATTTTCCTTTCAATCATCATTTTGATTTTGGGACCGGAATTGAAGCATCGGATGACTCAAAAAGGCAGAGCTCATTGACCGGGAGAACAAAAAAATTCAAAAAGCCCTTGCAATCTGAAAAATCCTCTGTTAATATACGCAACTCGCAACAGGCACGTAGCTCAGTTGGTTAGAGCATCACCTTGACATGGTGGGGGTCGTTGGTTCGAGTCCAATCGTGCCTACCAGTTTCGATGAAAGGAGTGGTTAAAAACCACTCCTTTTTTGTTCGTCCGTTGCTAAAAAGTCCTTTGGATACAAATTCTTACTAAAATTTGTCCGTCTTTGTCTGTGTTCGTCAGTTGCTATTAATAATTGTCCATTGCTCGTGGCCTAAGTACCCAATGAAGTACCCAATGAAAATTGCATTTAAGATAAATCGCAAAAGTTCATTTCATTGGGTACTTAAAAGAGGTTCTTATGCCTAAACTCGCGACAAAGATGACGGACAAAAAACTTCGATCCCTGACGAAAGACACTTCTTGCGGAGTCGTTCCCGGTCTGATCGTAGTTGTTCGTAAATTAGCTGACGGATCATTTGGAAAGTACTTTTCCCTCCTGTACACAAGTAACGGTAAACGGATCAAATACAACCTTGGCGCCTATCCCAGCCTGAGCCTTTCCGCTGCTTTCGAAAAAGCCCAAAAGTATCGTGAGATGCTTGATGCAGGCGAAGATCCGGAAAAAGCCATCAAAGAAAAGAAATTGGCCAATGTTTTCAAGACCGGCATGACTGTTGAGCAACTGGTTTGGAAATGGATTGAATTTGAAACGGCCAGAGGCAAATGGGACAAGAACGCTGATAAAACAAAAGACGTGGCGTGGTCCGGCTTTTTCAAGAATCACTTTAAGAAAGAGCTGCGACAGTTGCCGGTTGTTCAATTGACCCCAGAAATCTTGGCCGCTCACTTCTCTGAAAAGTGGCAGACAATGGTGGATACACCTGAAAGAATCCTCAGTGACTTAAAGAACGCTATTGATTGGGGAGTGCGGCAAAGGTTAATCCCTCCAATGTCCGAGAACCCCGCGAGGATCTCAGGCGGCCGTTTGGGTGATTTATTGCCTTTGGAAAGACCGAGCGCTACAAACAGACCCGCTCTTCATCCAAATGACATCCCGGATTTTTTTGTGGCCCTTGCGGATCTTATTCCTACATCACAAGCTGCCAGGTGTCTGGCGTATGCCATATTGACTGCGGCAAGAAATTCGACCGCTCGGGAATCAACCTGGAATGAAATTGTTTTGGAGGATCCCTTAGGACCCTATCAGCTCATTGCGCGCAGCCGAATGAAAATTAAAGGGACGGTTTTGCCTTTTGACCGAAAGACTCCTTTAAGCAAAGAGGCAATTGGTCTATTGAAAACGGCTCCGAGGTTTGCCAACGATGTCATTGAGGACCGCAAAGATTGGTGTTTTCCCAATATTCGCCTGGGTCGCTTGGAGCCTATTTCAGAAGACAGCTTGACCAAGACTATCAAGGACATGCACGCCCGGAAAAAGAAGATTGATAAAACCGGTTGGGTAGATGAAAACGTAAAAACAAACACCGGAATCCCCAGGAGAGTAACGCCTCATGGACTGGCCCGCGCTTCGTTCAAAACTTGGGCCAATGATTCCACACGGTACAAACATCCTAAATTTGACCGATTTGTTTTAGAAAGCTGCCTCGATCACAGACACGAAAAGTATGCCTGTGCCTACGACCGAGAGCAGTCAATGGGTGAGATGAGAGAGGTTTTTGACGAGTGGGGGAAGTACTGCTATTCGAAACTCACCAAAGAGCAAAAACAACGATTGGGGGTTGTTTAATAGCACCCAATAGCAAGGGACGAATAAAAATGGGGTATACTGACGGCGTGTTTACGAAAATGGTAAGCACCGGGCTTGGCGGCCCGACTTGATTACACGGTGCAAGCCATGCACCTAAACATGGCTTTTTTGATGGGGTAAGCAATCCTTACGTCATCATTAGCAAGTCTCTGACGAGTGAGGCTTGTGGGGTATCGAAAGATACGCCGATGCCGTGTAGTCGGTCCGCCAACCCACAAGTTCTCGCTCACCCTCTTGGCGGAGGTGGCGAGGTTTAAGAACCTACACGGAGACACAAATGTCTGCATTATCTTTCTGCTTTGAAAGCAATCAAGTCCGAGTTCTCGGCGACACATTCAATCCCTTATTCGTGGCTCTTGACATTTGCAAAGCCCTAGGACACTCTAACCCTAGACAAGCAATAAAAGACCACGTTGATCCTGACGACCTTTGCAAACAAGAAATCACCGACAGCCTGAACCGCAAGCAAGAGGTCAACTGTGTCAATGAGTCCGGAATGTACGCCCTGATCTTTGGCTCTAAACTTCCGAGCGCCAAGCGCTTTAAGAAATGGGTAACCTCTGAGGTGTTGCCTGCTATTCGCAAGAATGGCCAATATTCAACTACCGAGAAATCCTCGGAAGTTGTACCTCTTACTCCCAGGCAGCAGTACAAAATCCAACGGGCGGTGGCCGAGCGGGCCAAAGGCTCCCACGTCCACTTCAACACGATCTACAAGGCCATCAAGATCTATTTCAAAGTGGCCAAATACGACCAAATTCCAGCCTCTCGTTTTGACGAGTGCATCAATTTCATTCAAACCGTGGATCTTCGAATTCCGGAAGTGCTGTCTGACCAGCCGGTCGAGTTCCCGAAGCCTCAGCTTCCATCTTGTCCTCACTGTGAGCTTATTACCAGAGGGAACTTGCATCAGGCCAGCGTCAAAGAGATCCAACAATTGACCATTGATGCCAGAAATGCTTTAGCAGAGATGGAGAAAGAGCGTATCCGGGCATGGACGTGCCTGCATGAGATAGTTTTCAAACTTAAAGTGTTTGCTTAACTCAATGCCCCGCTTCGGCGGGGTTTCATTTATTTGTCAAGATAGTCCTGTTTTTTTAATTCCTTGATTGGATTAGCAGACCATCGAGCGGCTAAACGCTCTAAATCTTGATATAGCGTTTTCGTCTGCTTTTCTTGACGCAAATTCATAACAAATCCAGCAGCCGAATCCCAAGTCTTGATGATTTTTGAGCATTGGAGATCTTTGTACACATCTTCGTCAAAAGCGTTCAGACGAATTCCCACCGCTATAAATTCCAATTGATCCAAAGCGTATAGAACATCATCCCTTATTTTTTGAGATTCTTCTCCCGCTTTATTGATTAGATCAGATAAATTCCCTTTCTTTTCCCGGCACTCATACATAACTTTGAACGCTCTTTTCAGCGTTGGATCTTCGCGCTGTTTTAGTATGAGATCAACAACCGCACGCTTTTTGGCCATGATCTCATTTTTTCTAATAGCTTTATAAGCAAAGAATACCAAAACGATCTGAACGAAAAGAGCCAGTAAAGATACTGACTCTGCAAAAGAAAGTTCAAAAGTAAGCTGTTCCATGTTTATAACGAGAAAAGACTACCAGCCGTCGTAGCCTTCCATTGCGTGATTAAATAACATTGTGTGTCTCCTTGTAGTGAAAAGTATAGTTATACGTAGTTTCTTTTACAAGAAGAAGACTGTTAGCGATTGTATTACGAGAACCATCTCAAATATTTGAGAATATCTAATAACTAAGGCCGTGTTCTAAAGACTTCGCTTCGGCGGGGTTTCGTTTTCGAATACAGAGAAGCCGGAGCGAACGCCCCGGCTTTTTAGCAAATCCCGATGCTTAAGCAGAGCGGGCGACTTGAAGTTGATACAAAACCGTGAATTTTCGTCACGGTTTCGACTGAACAGTAAACGAACAGTTAACCTGATTAGACATTTTTAGACGAATTTTTAGACGTTTTTTGTTTGCGCTTGAACTTACAACAAACTGCAGCAAGTTGAAATTGTGCAATTTTACGGTGGCCCTAGTCACCATTAAAAACTTAATAAAATACCTGTAAATAAAGGAACTAACGGCGGACTCAGTCACCACTTATAAGGATAGAATTAGGCAAGAATTTGTTTGCACAGTTTTGCAAAAAATGTCTAACAATTATCCGAGCTGTAAAACTTTTACAGTAAATGTACAGTTAACTACCTACTGTCTAATTTTTACTTGAGCGCTTCAAGATAGCTGTCAGCTCTTTTGAGTAGCTCCTCACCTCGGACCGCCATTCTTGCAAGCTGGCCTCGTTCACGGCGGCAGGTTGCCAGATCTGTTCGGGCGTTGTTGAAGTCGTTAAGCTCGCGCAACCGCTTAGCATTGTCATTGCGCACGCGCTCAAGAGAAGCAGTGAGCTCTTTAATTTGAATTTCATAGTCTTGTTTTACCTTTCGTTGAGCATTTGCGACAGCGGCGGATTGCATGGCTTCGGCTTCCGCTTTTCCGTGATCGTACCCAGCGTCATAGCAGAAGTAACCGACTAAACCCGTGCAAAGAAGCCCGCAAGCAAAACTCAAGATGCCAATTTTTGTTGAGTCAAACTTGATCATTTTGATGAAATTGTGTTTTCAAACTCTGGAATAAAACGATTGAGCCAAGTTGGGGTATCAGGATATTGACCGGTCTTGCAGATCAGGGTTTCAATCTTTCGGCGGGTCTCTAAGCCTTTGTACTTGACCCCGGCTGAATAGACCCAAGCCTTGAGTCCTTCGCACGCTCCGGAGTAATCCCCACTATTGAGTTTCCGAACAAGGGTTGATGAGCAAAACTGCCTTTCGCCTACGTTGTATGCGAAACTGACGTATGCATCGAACTCAAATTGAGTCAAAGGCACATGGACGCACTTTTGAACCGCTCTTTGAGCGTCTTGGACATCTTGAGAAAGGAAGTCAACGGCTTGTTGTTTTGAAATCCTTTCTCCGATTGCCAAACGGGGATCCGCATGGCCGAAACCTACAGTTGGCAGATCCCCGGGAACCGGGATGTAAACTTTATCGCTAAAACCTTCAAACCCTGCAATTGCAAGCAGGCCCGCAACGCTCAGTGAGAGGATCGCTGTTTTAATCCGGTTCATTTTTAGCCCTCTTCATCTTTTCTTGGACTTCCTTGTCTTCACGGATATTCCAGGCAAGAGGATCCTTTTTGCGTGGCACGGCAAGCCTGAACAGATACCTCAAGCCTTCCACCATCTTTGGACATGCCCCAATGAGCATGAAGATCAGATAAAGAGCGGTGAGCACACTGACCCAAGTTTCAATTGAATATCCCATCACAGTCATTCCTGTCACAGCAACCCCCGGGGATGCTTTTGCAGCTCCTACGGCACCGGATCCGGTCAGAGCTGTCAAAATTCTTTTCACAGGAGAAGAGTTCTCGGATTCACACATACGCTTCTCCTTATTTGAACAAATTGAAGTAGATCCAATATTGGGCTGGCATCTCTCGCAACTTCTCGTTGTCCCAAATCTTCCAGCCAATACCAATCCTTATGCATTTCTTGAATCCAAAGATTTCGTAATGCTTGACATACATCCACTGGAAGGCAATATGTTCACCATTACGGTAGGCATTCCAATTGCAAACGCCGCTTATGCCGGTGTTGTCACCGATATTCGGATCTCCATCAACAGTAATTTCATCTTTGTCCGGATCCACACGGATGCCAAGCACTTCCATGTCGAAGCCATAACAGCAATTCCGCCAATACCAAGCTACGCGGCGCTTATACGTTGACCACCAATCTGTGCCTGGCCACTTTTCCTGATGACCGTCGTCTCCATCAGCGGTGTCGTAAGGCGTATCAAACCAACGTAACCAGTTAGGCAAATGACCGTTTTCAGTTACAAAAAACGGAAGGATCGGGCAAGGGATACGGCCGAAAACGGCCATAAAGACAGATGGGAAACTCAAAATCGCCCATTTCAGATACAGCATAAAAACCTCCTATGCTTTGTTTTCCATTCAAATCAAATGGAGTAAAAATGAAAAATCCAACATCTAAAAAAATCGCGGCATTGAAGCCGCGGAGTACTCGATACTCAATTGCGTTAGAACGAGGCCTGACAATCAGGATTCATCCTTCCGGGGTGAAATCTTGGCTTGTGAGAGTGCCTCAAAATGGGCGAACAATCGACATCACATTAGGTCGTTGGCCAGAAGTTTCTTTTGCGCAAGCCAAACATTTGGCCCGTAAGAAACTTAAAGAATTCGATTTGACCCCTGGGAAGGGGTATGTGTTAAAAGATGCCTTTGCGCTTTGGTGTGGCCTCAAGCGTGGGCGAATCGTCAGTTACAAAGAGGAGAAAAGACGAATTGAGCATTATTTGATGAAACCTTTAGGGTTCAGGCAGCTCGATGAAATTTCTGCTCCTCTGGTCATAAAAACAGTTCAACCAATTGCAAACTCAGGGAAAAGAAGCACGCTCAAACGTATTCTCATGAGAATGCGCGAGATTATGAGTCTTGCGGTTTGCGCAGGGTACATTGAACACAATCCCATTTCGAACGTTTCAAAAGTCTTTCCTCCGCCTGTAACAAAGCCAATGCCGTCATTAAATTGGCGGGAGCTTCCGCAAATCATGCATGTGATCAAGAAGGCACAGCCCCGCATGCAGCTCATCTTTTTGTTTTCTTTAGCGAGTATGCTCCGCCCGGGAGAGGTCGCCAAACTTGAGAAAGCATGGATTCAGGGCGACAACCTTGTGATCCCAGCAAGCCAAATGAAAAACAGGAGAGAGCACAGGGTACCGATTTCTTCCATTATGCGTTATGTGCTGGAGAAAGAAGCACAACTGTCTCCTCACCCCCGCAATCGTTACGTTTTTGCCGGTCGGAGATCCGATTCTCACATTTCGAAGCAGGCTCTGACCAAATGGCTGTTGAAGTCAGATCTTTCTGGAAAGCTCGTTGCTCACGGTCTGCGATCTTTGGCACGTGGTTGGATAGCTGACCACGGCATTGAGTACGAGGTCGGTGAGACTTGTCTATCGCACAAGGTTGGCAGCGCAATTTACCGTGCTTATCAACGCTCTGATTTCTTAGATCAACGGCGTAAGGCAATGGAAGAATTTAGCCAATATATCTTGGACTGTGCTCAAAGTGCTGGGCTCATCGAAAAATTTGTTGAAGATTCATAGCGATGTGTGAAACTCAGCACATTGATAACTCCGTGCCAGGCACTTAATTGAATCTAAAAAAAGTTCATATTAAGTGCCATTTTTTATTAAATGATTTTGTCCCAAACATGATTGGCGCGATCGGTACGCTTGGCTGGAACAACGGCGCTGAACATGGTTTTTCTAATGGTGTCTTTGGACAAACTAGAGATAGCGATTGCTTCTTAGATCCCGGCCGTGGTGCGGCTGCGGGAATCTGCGACTATGACCTCAACGCATCGAGATCAAGTTCTATTTACAGCGGAGACAAAGTTCAGCCTCCCGCTCTTCAAGTATTGTCCTGCATCAGAACTTAATGCATGCCAGAGTTTGCAATGCGGCCGGTTGCAGTTTTGAACCGCCATAAAGCGCACTCGTTTTTTGTGGACTGAAGAAAACTCTATTGTTTCCTTGCTTGTCTCCAACGATGTCAGCTTGGATCTCATTCGTTCCTGGCCACACCTCAAAAGCTCCTGTTGAATTCGGGTTGAAAAGGCCATGACTTGTATTTGCGGCGATCAATTCGCCTTGAATGTTTGGCCACCAAACATCGGCGGTGGTTTCGGATATTTGATTGCCGTTCAGAACTGGGGCATCA
>UQYP01000011.1 GCA_900545335.1 uncultured Sutterella sp.
TTTCAGGATCTTTTTTCCAATCAGGCAATAAAGCAGAAAGATTTTTGTAGGAGGGATGTTGACCGGTTTTCTTTTCGTACTGTTCTTTTGCCCAGCTTAAGCCCTTGTTATAAACAAAGCGGCAACAGCCGGCAAAGCGAGACATTAATCGTGCCTGACGGCCGTTGGGTTTAAGCTTAAAGAGAAAACCTTGGCGAAACAACATGAGATAGAATTGTACTTGGTCTATATGGGAGAATTCAAGATGAGTGAATCTGAAATTCGGCATGGCAGGCACTGTGTATTTCAGATGCATGTACACTTGGTCTTCGTGACAAAATACAGACGGAAAGTCTTTACGAAAGAAATCCTTGCGGATTTAAGGGATACCTTTGATTCAGTGTGTCAGGATTTTGAAAGTGAGCTGGTAGAGTTTGATGGAGAAAATGATCACGTGCATTTATTGGTGAGGTATCCGCCAAAAGTCTCAGTAGCGAAACTGGTTAACAGTCTCAAGGGAGTATCCAGTCGAATGATTCGACGCATGGGCCATGAGAGTATTCAAAAACAACTATGGAAAGGAGCACTGTGGTCACCATCGTACTTTGCAGCCAGCTGTGGAGGTGCACCGCTATCGATCATTAAGCAGTATATTGAGCAGCAGAATATGCCTCAATAGCCGATTAAAATCGGCGATCCTTATATCCCCGCATTAATGCCGAGGCTTTACGGAACTTGTGGTAAAACTCCTCATAATGTTCAGATCGGTTCTGCCGGTCGGTCGAGCAAAATCGGCCGACAAAGATACTACGCCAAACTACTTAGAAGCTCCACGAAAACACCTAGGGATTTTTCCTTATTGTCCGAATACCAAAAAAAGCGTTTGGATCAGGTACCAAAGTGGAAAAAAAGATTAGAAAAAACGTCGACTCATCGGCCAATTACAGTACAATCTAATTGTTTGAGCCGGACAAAGTTTTCTTTGTCTATTAAGTATTTTTGTCCTTTTATTTTTGGTTAGAAAAATGACTTCTTGCGTCACTCCTCAGTTGATGGCTAATGCCATTCGTGCTTTGGCAATGGATGCTGTTCAAAAGGCCAAATCCGGTCACCCGGGTATGCCCATGGGAATGGCCGATATTGCTGTTGCCCTTTGGACAAAGCACTTGCGCCACAACCCTTGCGATCCGAAGTGGATCGGTCGGGACCGTTTTATTTTGAGTAACGGTCACGGCTCAATGCTTCAGTATGCTCTTTTGCATCTGACGGGCTACGATCTTTCGATCGAGGATTTGAAGGCTTTCCGTCAATGGCACAGCAAAACGCCGGGTCACCCTGAAGTGGATGTGACGCCCGGCGTTGAAACGACGACCGGTCCTTTGGGTCAGGGCATTGGCAACGCTGTCGGCATGGCTTTGGCTGAGAGAATGCTTGCGGCTGAATTTAATCGCCCGGGCTTTGACGTGATTGACAACTACACCTATTGCTTCTTGGGTGACGGCTGCCTCATGGAAGGCATCAGCCACGAAGTCTGCTCTCTGGCCGGTACCTGGAAACTCAATAAGCTTATCGTCATTTATGATGACAACGGCATTTCCATTGACGGCAAAGTCATCAATTGGTTCTCTGACAATACCCGTGAACGTTTTGCATCTTACGGTTGGAATGTTATCGGACCGGTCGACGGCCATGACATTGACGCGATGGACCGTGCGATTGCCGAAGCTAAGGAAAGTCAGGATAAGCCGACTTTGATCATTGCCCGTACGGTGATCGGTAAAGGCTCTCCCAACCGTCAGGGAACCAGCAAAGTGCACGGTGAGGCTTTGGGTGAAGAAGAGCTTAAGCTCACCCGTGAGGCTTTGGGCTGGAAGTGGGATCCCTTTGTGATTCCGCAGGAAATCTACGACGCCATGAATGCCAGAGAGGCCGGTCAAAAACTTCAAAGCGAATACGAAGCCATGTTTGCCCGGTATGCTGAAGCCTATCCGGACTTAAGTCGTGAACTTCTTCGCCGTCTGAAGGGTGATTTGCCGCAAGATTTTGAAGAAGTGATGCAAAAAGCCATTGACGCTGCGGCCCAAGCTCAGGAAACAGTAGCAACACGTAAAGCCAGCCAAAAAGCGCTCAATGCTTTTGCACCGCATTTGCCCGGTCTTTTAGGAGGCTCGGCTGATCTCACGGGTTCTAACCTCACGAATTGGACCGGTGTCGAAGCAATGCGTCCCGACACATATTTGGGTCGTCACATCAATTACGGTGTCCGTGAATTCGGTATGTCTGCCATTCAAAACGGTATCGCTTTGTATGGCGGCTTTATTCCCTTTAGTGCAACGTTCCTCACTTTCTCGGATTATTCCCGTAACGCCATTCGTATGGCTGCGCTCATGAAACAGCGCTCCATCTTTGTCTTCACGCACGATTCAATCGGCTTGGGTGAAGACGGACCGACACATCAGTCTGTCGAGCACATCCCGAGCTTGCGTTTGATTCCGAACTTAAATGTATGGCGCCCCTGTGATACGGTGGAAGCGCTGCTGGCCTGGCAAAGTGCCGTTGAATCGCGCCATACGCCTTCAATCATTATCGGCTCTCGTCAAAACATTGAATTTATTGCCCGTGACGCAGAAGAAGTCGTGTGTGATGCAAAGAAAGCTCTGCACGCCGGCGCTTACGTGATGAAGGAGTCTGGCAAGGGAGCCGGCAGCGTTGACTGCGTTTTGATTGCAACGGGCTCTGAGGTGCCTCTTGCCGTTAAGGCTCGCGAGGCGCTTGAAGAAATGGGAATCGGTACACGTGTTGTTTCTATGCCTTGCACAGAACTTTTCGATAAACTGTCTTGTGAAGAACAGCGTGCCATTTTGACCGATGCTCCCAAGGTTGCCATCGAAGCTTCTGTCACGGGCTTATGGTACAAGTACGTTAAGAACGGTGAAGTGGTCGGCATTGACACGTTTGGCGAGTCTGCTCCGGCCGGCGTTCTTTGGGAAAAATTCGGCTTTACCGTGGATCGCGTCGTTGAAGCCGCTAAGAAAGCGATTAATCATTAATTACTTGAGAGGTATTTGAAAAATGACCATTAAAGTTGCCATTACGGGTTTTGGCCGTATCGGTCGCAATGTGTTGCGCGCCCACTACGAATTGGGCAAAAAGCACGATGTTGAGATCGTGGCCATTAACGCCATGGGTGACCTTAAGACCAATGCTCATTTGTTGCGTCATGATACGGTTCACGGACACTTCAACCATGATGTTCAGATTGAAGAAGTTTCCGATACCGAAAAGTATCTGATTGTTGATGGCGACCGTATGCGCGTGTTCTGCGATCGTGATCCCCGCAATCTGCCTTGGAAGGAACTCGGTGTTGACGTGGTGCTCGAATGCACGGGCGCATTCCGTACGAAGGAAAAGTGCCTGGCTCACTTGGAAGGCGGCGCCAAGAAGGTGTTGATTTCCGCTCCGGGCAAAGGCGTGGATGCTACGGTGGTTTACGGTGTCAACCAAGACGTTTTGACGAAGGACATGACGGTTGTTTCCAATGCTTCCTGCACGACAAACTGCCTGGCTCCGGTTGTCAACGCTCTTCATAAGGCTATCGGTGTGGAACGCGGCTTGATGACGACGATTCATGCCTACACCAACGATCAAGTGCTCACGGACGTTTATCACAAGGATTTGCGTCGTGCACGTTCTGCCACGCACTCTATGATCCCGACAAAGACGGGTGCCGCTGCTGCTGTCGGTTTGGTTTTGCCTGATTTAAACGGCAAGCTTGACGGATTTGCTGTTCGCGTGCCGACCATCAATGTCTCCTTCGTTGACTTGACGTTTGAAGCCAAGCGCGATGTGACCGTTGAAGAAGTCAATGCCGTGATGAAGGCTGCCTCTGAATTGCCTGAAAATCAAGGCATCTTGGGCTATAACGAAGAGCCGCTCGTTTCTATCGACTTTAACCACGATGCTCACTCCTCCATCTTTGATGCAACGCTCACGAAAGTCTCCGGCACTCGCTTAGTGAAGGTGACGGCATGGTATGACAATGAATGGGGCTTCTCTTGCCGCATGCTCGATACCGCCTGCGCAATGATGGCTGCCAAGTAATCTCAATTGCCATAGAAAAAGGGAGCGCCGAAAAAACGGTACGCTCCCTTTTTTCTACCTGCCGATTAACGCATCATGAAGTTGATGCTAAAAGCTATTGCCACAAGGATCGTTACGATATTGAGTTCGCGAGCGCGGTTAGTGAGTAATTTCAAAAGTGTGTAGCTGATGAACCCAAGCCCGAAACCCGTAGCGACGTTAAAGGTTAAGGGCATAGCGATGATTGTCAGAAAAGCGGGCAGACCGTTTGAGAAATCTTTGAAATTAATATGCGCTACCGATTGCATCATTAAGCCGCCGACCACGATCAGCGCAGGTGCTGTAGCATAAGCGGGAACAATTGAGACAAAGGGCATTGCAAATATGCAAAGCAAAAAAAGCACGCCAGTCACGATGGGAACCACGCCTGTTTTTCCGCCTTCAGCAATGGCTGCTGCACTTTCAACACACGTAATGCAAGTGGGCGTACCGATTACGCCTGATGCCATCGTTGCAATAGAATCAGAAAAAAGCGCTTTGTCCAAACCTTCAATGTGACCGGTCTTTTGATCGAGCAGGTTGGCTCTGATTGACAATCCGATCAGTGTGGCCATGTTGTCGAAAAGATCCACCATGGTGAGCGTAAAAACAATGGTGACAATCCCATAAGCGAAGACAGAACTGAAGTCGAGTGCTAAAAAAGTGTCACTGGGAAAGAAAGAGGCTGTATTGGAAGTTGATATATCCGTCAGTGGCGTGACACCTAAAATCAAACCTAAGCCGGTGACGACAATAATGCCGATAATCATTGCTCCTTTGATCTGCTGAATCATCAAGGCACTGATCAATATGATACCAAGCGCTGCCAGCAGGGGTTCTGGGTGATGGAGATTGCCTAAAGTGACGAATGTTGAAGGATCGGCCGCAATGAGTCCCGCATTTTTTAGGCCGATGAAAGCAATAAAGCATCCCAAGCCGACAACGATGGCATGCTTAAGGTCTGCGGGCACGGCATCAATAATGAGTTGACGTACTCTAGTGACAGTTAGAAGACAGAAAATGCAGCCTGAAAGAAAAACAGCAGCCAAGCCTGTCTGCCAGCTCAAACCCATCGGGCCGCAGACGTAATAAGAGAAAAAGGCGCAAATACCTAATCCCGGCGTGACAATAACCGGAAAGTTGGCAACCAGTCCCATCAAAATACAGGCAAAAGCGGCAGTCCAGATTAGGGCGACTGTAGCCGAGTGAAGGTTCATTCCTGCATCGGCGAGCATGGCAGGAATGACTAAAACCACGTAGCAAATAGTGACAAAACCTGTAAGCCCGGCCATTAATTCGCGTCGCCAATTGGTATTTTTTTCTTTAAATTTAAAAAACCGAGCTAGAGCGTCCATGATGTTTTAGAAAAAAGCGGGGCTCGGAGCAATGCCCGAGCCCGTGATGGTTTTTATTATGCGTTCAAGCGTTCGAGCATGCGAACAAGGATTTCAAATCCTTCGGGCATGCTTTCCTGATCCTGAATTTCAAAGTTGCTCTTGTGATGTCCGTGGTGGTTGCAGCCATAGTAGAAGAAGGTTGCTTTCCCGCCGTGCTTTTGCACGGTTTTCATCAACAAAGAGCAGTCTTCACTGCCGGTGCAGGAGGTAATGTCAAAAACTTTCTTGACAGTAGCTACTTGATTGGCTTCCTCTTTGAGCATATCAGAAAGAGTGTCATCGGAATGAATATCCGTAGCCATCCCCATGATGTCAATTTTGTATTGAACACCGTAGCTCTCAGCCGATCCTTTAATCATCCGTTCGGCCGTTTCCTGCATATAGCGGTTGATCTCATCATTTTCGCCTCGAACTTCCATTTCCATTTTGGCGTGAACCGGAACCACATTGCGTCCTTCACCGGCTGAGATCGTACCGATGTTGACACTGGTGTCACCCTGACCGTGGCGTGCAATGCCCATGATTTGCATAGCTGCTGAGCACGCTGCCATTAAAGCATTTCGGCCTGACTCGGCCGCAGCTCCTGCGTGAGCCGCAACGCCTGTGAAGGTCACGTTCATTTTTGTTGTGGCTAAAAAGCCGCTGCGAATCACCGCGACTTCGTGCAACTTGGCTGCAACTCCAATATGACCGCCGATCAGGTAGTCCACATCATCTAAATTCTTAGAGTAGGCAATGCCTGCTGCACCCTTAGTGCCTTCTTCTGCCGGCTGAAAGATGAGTTTAATGGTCCCTTTTAACTGATCGGCGTTATCGTGAATCCAGTGCGCAACGGCCAAGCCCATAGCAGCGTGGGCATCATGGCCGCATGCGTGCATGAGTCCTGAGCATTCGCTGTCAAAGCCTTCACGGTTGGCTTCATTCGTGGCATCGTGGTTTTCTTCGACATTGACGCAGTCAATATCAAAACGCAACGCTGTAACGGGACCTTCGCGGCCCGTTTCCCAAATAGCCATGCATCCGGTGTAGCCTTCCAATTCTTTCAGAAGAGCAGGACTCATACCGAGTTTCAATGAACGCTGCATGGCCTCTTCAATGACTTTGGGTTCTCTGCCTAAAGCGTGTTCAGTATCAAAAAGAGCTTTGCCGACAATCGTTTTAAAGCCCAGATCACGAACGCGATTGATGATGGTTTGAGTCGTCAGAAACTCCGTCCAGGCAATTTCCGGATGGTGATGAAAATGTCGGCGGGTTTCAATCATCTCAGGGATATAAGCAGCTAAATGCAGCATTTTTTGCTCCTACCAATAGAAAACTCTTTCATTGTACTTCAAGGTGTCGCTTGGAAAAGGAAAAGTTTAGGAATTCTTTTAACGACTGAAAACGGATCACTGTTAAAGCCAGTCGGAAAAACAATTAGAGGATATGGAGAATCGATTTTTTCAAGTTGATTATTTTTTTACGTACAATACGTATTGCACGTATTAACTGTGTTAAAGGTACTACAATGCCTGCAATTGCTATGAGAAAACTAACCATTTTGGTTTCAGAAGAGTTTTATCAGGGGCTTCTGAAAACTGCCGGTCCGAGAAAGATTGGAGTATTTATCGAAAATGCCCTGTCAGATAAGGTTGCAACACAACATAATTTAGAAATTGGCTATAAGGCAATGGCTCAAGATGAGCAAAGAGAGAAAGAAGCAAAACAGTGGCTGCAAATTAGCGGGGAGACATTGAGTGATGAAGCGTGGTGAGATTTGGTGGGTGTGCTTTGAACCTGCGTTGGGCTCAGAGATTCGCAAAGTTAGACCTGCAGTTATTTTGTCTAATGATGTAGCTAATCAATATCTTTCCCGAGTGGTCGTTGTTCCTTTAACGTCTAAAACAGCTAAAGTCTATCCCGGAGAGTGTTTGGTGATGGCAGGCGATAGAGAAGCTAAAGCCATGGCTGATCAAATTGCTACAGTTGATAAGATGAGACTGCAATCCAAAATGGCTGCTTTGTCCGAAACCGATATAAAAAAAGTAGCAGCAGCCGTAAAAATCCAGTTGGATATTTAGCAACTTCAATGAAAGATAAAGACTTGCAATTTGACCGTGAGCACATCTGGCACCCGTATGCCGGCACTGTGCAAACGCCGAGAGTGGAAAAAGTTATCGGTGCCCAAGGTGTTTACCTTGAGCTTGAAGACGGCACAAAACTCATTGACGGAACAAGCGCATGGTGGTGCGCGGCCTATGGTTATCGTCATCCTCAATTGGTCCGAGCCGTTCAGGAGCAGGCCCAAAAGCTTGCTCATGTGATGTTCGGGGGACTCACGCACGAAAAAGCGATTAATTTGGGAAGAAAGTTACTGAAACTGGTTCCCGAAGGGCTCGACAAGATTTTCTATGCCGATTCAGGTTCTGTTGCTGTAGAGGCAGCAATGAAGATGGCTGTCCAATATCAGATGGCTTGCGGACGCAAAGAAAGGGTGAATTTCGTCACGATTCGCGGAGGCTACCACGGCGATACCTGGAATGCGATGTCTGTTTGTGATCCCATTGCAGGAATGCACTCTGTATTCGGTGGGTCCTTGCCGGTGAGATATTTCGCAGCGCCTCCGGCTTCCTCTTTTGAGGGACCGTGGAATCCGGGTGACACAGATGATTTAAAACGGATACTTGGAGAAAACAAAGATATTGCAGCATTAATACTGGAGCCGATTTTCCAAGGGGCCAGTGCGATGCGTTTTTATCATCCGCAATACTTAAAAGAGGCATCAGAACTTTGCAAAAAGCATAATGTTTTATTGATCGCCGATGAAATTGCAACGGGCTTTGGCCGAACGGGTAAGACTTTTGCCTGTGAGTGGGCAGGTGTGTCACCCGATATTATGACAATCGGTAAGGCGCTCACCGGCGGCATGTTGACGCTATCGGCCGTGCTTTGCCGAAATGAAATTGCGCAGACGATTTCTTCAGCTTCTCCCTACGCTTTTATGCACGGACCGACCTTTATGGCTAACGCTTTAGCGTGTGCCGCAGCCTGTGCATCCTTGGATCTTTATGAAAAGCACGATTGGTTAAAGTCCGTTCATCGAATTGAAGAGGGGCTGAGACGAGGATTGGCACCGCTTAAAGGTAAAGACGGCATTTGTGATGTGCGAGTTTTGGGAGCCATCGGTGTAGTGGAACTTAATGAACCCGTTGAGAGTCAATGGATTCAGGAAGCTTTTGTCCGTGAAGGTGTTTGGGTAAGACCTATCGGGAAACTGTGCTACCTGATGCCGCCTTTCATTATGACGGACGATGAGCTTGAAAAGTTAACCGCTGCCGTTCGAAAAGTTCTTTCGATGCAAATTGAGCGTCAAAAAAAGGAGAGTCGTTAAGATGGGTAAGGTTTGGTTTGTAAGCGGTACAGATACGGATGTCGGTAAAACGGTGGCAACCGGGTGGCTTGCTGCTAAATGGATTCATCAGGGGTACGAAACTATTACGCAAAAACTCATTCAAACGGGCTCAAAAGAGGGCTCTCCCGACATTCGCCTGCATAGAGAGCTGATGCAAAAAGAATTTCCTGAGGATCAAGAGGGGCTCACTGCGCCTGAAGTATTCACTTACCCGGCTTCGCCTCATATGGCCAGTCAAATCGATAGCCGAGAGATTGATTTTGAAAAAATATTAAAGGCAACTGCGACTCTTTCTGAGCGCTATGAAAGGGTTCTCGTTGAAGGGGCAGGCGGCCTGATGGTGCCCTTGACACCAAAATTATTGACGATTGACTTTGTTGCTCAACAGCAGTGGCCGGTTATTTTTGTCACCAGCGGAAAACTCGGCAGTATTAACCACACGCTGCTCTCTTTTGAAGCGTTAAAGACCCGAGGGATGGTTCTCTCGCACGTGATTTTTAATGATTGGCATCTGCTGCCTGATGAAAAAATCGATGAAGACACATTTGCCTTTTTAGCAAAGTGGCTTCATCGTGAGTGGCCTGAAACTGAACTTTTAAGATGCCCGAAGCTATTTTGATTAAGCGACTGCTCTTTTAACTTTTAATCCGCAGGCAGAGCGTTTGTCCTTTTGTTGATTTTGCGTTTGTTCAGATTTCAGCACCAGAGCCAGTCCCAATAAAATCATTACGAGTCCGACAGCAGCCCATGGATTGACACTTTCATGGACAACGGCAATCGCAAGGAAAAACGCTGTAACCGGCTCCAGCAACCCTAACGCAACGCAGGTGGACACCCGGGTAGTTTTGAGTGCAGTCCCATAAAGTAAATAGGCTACTCCCGTTACGACAACTCCCAGATAAACAACGATTGCCACATCAGCGGCATAAAGTTGAGGCACATCCGATAAAAAGAAAGCTGCACCAAAGGCAATAAAAGCAGCAACTGTAAAAGAATGAGCTGAGGCTCTGAGGGGAGTGGTTATGCGAACCAACTCTTTAGCCAACATTGAATAACAGGAATAGAAAAAACCTGCCGTCAGACAAATTCCCATGCCAAAAGCGTTCACTTCAATATTGCCTGCTTGCGAGATGGCCATCCAAACGCCGCCTGAGATAGCCACGGCAATGCCGACTAGCCAAAGTCTGTCGGGAGCTCTCTTTTTAATGAGAGCATCCAAAATCCCAGCCCATACCGGTGCAGAGGCAATGATCGTGCAGGAGCCCAGTGCGACCCCCGCCGTTTTAACTCCTGTAAAAAAGAGCAGGTTAAAAAGGGCCATGGAAAAGCCCGCCGCAATGACTTTAGGAAGATAGCTGCTTTTATTAACGAGGGCTGTGCCCGAATCTGACGAATTTGAGCTTAACCAGAGCGTCGGATAAAAGAAGAGGCACGCGCACAAAATACGCAAAGCTCCGACCCAAAGAGGGGAGAGGGAGTCACTTGTAATAAAAGTTTGAGCGGTACCGGCCGTTCCCCAAAGAATGGCAGCCATGGCAGCCAGTACAAAACCCGGTAAAGATATCGAACGCATAAATTCTTTCTCTCTTTTAGATGCAAAAAAATTATACTATAAATGTCTTCACGTGAAGATATTTTATGTAAAGATATTTTGCGTGAAGATTATTTAAAGGTTCAGGGGCTTCATTTAGGGCTTTCGGCTATTGCCCGTGGCGGGTAAGTTGCGTATAGTGACGGCGTCTCTACCTTTTAAATCAAATTCCTTATTTTTCTCTTGTGAGGGCTAATCAATGCTCGAATTAGTTATTTGCGTTGTGGCATTAGTGATTGCCGGTTGGGCTATTGCTAAGAACTATGACGCTAAGGTTGTGTTATTTGCAACAGGCTTGATTCTTTTGGCGATTGCCGTGATGTTGGGTCATCCGGCTGTGAGCGCCAAAGCAACTTCCGGTCTTAACTGGGTGGATCCTTTTAAGGCAGTTAAAGATCTCTTTATCAGCCAATACTCCAACGCCGGCCTCATCATTTTGACTCTTTTCGGCTTTGCGGCCTATATGTCACACATCGGTGCCAATGACATGGTCATCCGTGTTTTAAGTAAGCCGCTCGAAAGGGTTCATTCTCCTTATATTCTGGTGCCGTTGGTCTACTGGGTCGGCACGCTTCTATCCATCATTATTCCGAGCGCCTCTTCTTTGGCCGTGATTTTGATGGCTACGCTTTATCCGGTTTTGCGTGCAGCCCGCATGAGCGTGCTCACGGCTGCCGGTGTGATTGCCACAACGGCAACGATTGTTCCGACCCCTTTGGGCGGTGATAACGTTGTGGCCGCCCGCGTTTTGGGCTTTGATCACGTGGTTGACTATGTTTTCTATCACCATGCTCCGATTACGGTACCGGCTTTGATTATCATCGGCGTTGTTCACTACTTCTGGCAGCGCTACATGGATAAGCGCCAGGAAGGTAAAGTTACTGCTGAAATCGATGAAAGCAAGTTAAAGAATCGCGATTTGACGGGGGTTCCTGTTTATTACGCTTTGTTCCCGGTCTTGCCTTTGATCCTCGTGATCTTCTTCTGGGCTTGCTTCAGACACGCCAAGGTCGGTTTGGTTGAAATTACGATCTTCTGCTTTGCTTTAGCCTTTATCTGCGAATTGATCCGTAAGGGCAATGTCAAACAGGGTATGAAAGACGCCAACCTTTTCTTCAAGGGTATGGGCGAAGGCTTCTCTCAAGTGGTTGTCTTGATCGTGGCAGCTTCCACCATGGTGGCAGGCCTTCGAGCCATGGGCATGATCGATATGATCTCCAACTCCATTGCCGGAGTGGAAAACGCCAGTGCCGGTCTGATGTTTGCTTTCTCCGGTATCACTGCTTTGATTACCTTTATCAGTGGTTCGGGCAACGCCGTCTTCTACAGCTTTATCGAACTTATTCCGTCGATTGCTCAAAATGCCGGTATCGATCCGATCATGGTTGCCTTGCCCATGCAGTGCACCTCGAACTTAATTCGTTCCGTTTCGCCCGTGGCCGCTGTTATCATTATTGTTGCGGCTTCCGTTAAAGCCAACCCGCTTGAAGTGGTTAAACGCACGTCCGTGCCTATTTTGGCCGGTTTCGTGGCGGTGATGGTTTTGTCGTTCGTTCGCTATATCTAATTTGGAGGAGTTTCTCATGGCTTATTTGGAACCGATCTCTCAAGAGTGGCTTATTGCCAAGCGCCGTGAAATTCACGCCTGGCCGGAACCCGGCTGGTGCGAATTCGTTTCAAGCGCACGTGTGATCGAACACTTGCAACAGTTGGGCTTTAAAGTGCTGTGCGGTTTGGAAGTCATCAACAAAGACTATATCCGCGGTGCGATGAAGCAGCAGATCGCGAAGTTCCGTGAAGCGGCTAAGGATAAAGTGGATCCGAAGATTCTCGAACGCTTGGAAGGCGCAACGGGTGTGGTCGGTATTTTGGAAACGGGCCGTCCCGGACCGACAATCGGTTTTCTCTGTAACCTCGATGCTTTGCCCGTAACCGAATCCTCTGATCCGGAACATAACCCCACCAAGGAAGGTTATGCCTCTCAAATCCCGGGTTACATGCACGCCTGCGGCCATGACGGTCACCAAGCCGTGTTGATGGGTTTGGCTTCCTGGCTTGCTGCCAATAAGGATCAACTTTGCGGTACGGTGAAGCTCATTTTTGAACCGGGTGAAGAAGGCTCCCGCGGCGGCCGTCCGTTGGCTCAAAGCGGTATTGTCGATGACTTGGACTACCTCTACGTCGGTCACTTGGGCTGTGATATCCCGGGCGGCGAAGTGGTGACGGCTCCGGAAAAGTTCCTCTGCACGACTAAAGTTGATTTCCGCTTCAAGGGCACTCCGTCTCACGCCGGTATGCAGCCTGAAGTGGGCCGCAACGCTTTAATGGCCGCTTCGACAGCCAGCCTTGCCCTGATGGCTATTCCTCGTCACGGCCAGGGCATGACGCGCGTGAACGTGGGTTATATGCGTGCCGGTGAAGGCCGTAACGTGATTGCCTCGACGGCTGAAATGCAGGTTGAAGTGCGCGGCGAAACCGAAGCTATCAATAACTACATGTTCAATGAAGCTGTGGCCCGTGTGAAGGGTGCTGCAGCAATGTACGGCTGCGAAGCTGAAAGCGAAGTGATGGGTGAAGCCATTGACTTCATTAAAGATGATGAAGTTCAACAGAACTTTGCTGAAGCCGCCAAGCAGGCCAAGTACTGCACGAAGGTGAGCGACACGATGAACTTTAACGGCAGTGACGATGCAACGGTTTTGATGCGTCGTGTCCAAAACAAGGGCGGCAAGGCCGGTTACGTGGTCGTTGGCTCCGAATTGAAGGCCGGTCACCATCAGTCGAAGTTTGAATTTGAAGAATTCCGCCTGCAGGAGCTCTTCGATATCTATCACTACTTGGCGATCAAGCACCTGGGAGCAAAATAACCGTGACTGAAGATACCAGCCGAAATCTTAAGGATTTCGTCGATTCCCTCGAGGAAGAGTGGAAAGCTCAGGTGCCGACACTGAGCACCGAGCCTATTTCGGTAGTGGCCAGATTGGTTCGAATGAGTTACTACGTCGAAAGACGAGTGGCGGAAAATCTGGCTCGCTTTGACCTTACGCGCGGTGAGTTTGAAGTTTTGGCTGTTTTGACCCGCAACCCTGATGCGGTGATTACTCCCAAAATTTTGCAAACGAAGATTTTGATTACTTCGGGCGGCCTTTCGAATCGTATTCGAAAGCTTGAAGAAAAGGGACTGCTCGAACGTTTTCAGGATACAAATGACCGAAGAGGCGTGATTCTCAAGGCAACCGAAAAGGGTAAGGCTTTGACGCTTGAAGCGGTTAATTCACATGTTGAAGTCGAGCGTCAGTTTGCTTCCTGTCTCTCTCGTGAGGATCAGCTGGAGCTAGCGCGTTTACTCAAGCACATGATTTTGTCTCAACAGCGAGAACTCAATCGCAACAGTCTGCGCTAAAAGCTTATAGCCGGTAGCAAAAAGGAGAGTTTGATGTTGAATCATTCTCTCCTTTGTTTTTTGTTACTTAGAAGCGGAAATCGCGTTCACCTTCTTCAATTTTCTGCAGGCGTATGACGCTTGCTTTGCGGATTTTTTCGTGAACAATCTTCGGAATTTCTGCGTCAATCACTTTTTGAGCAGCTTCTCGGGTTGCTGGTCTTGCGTAGTCCTGTGCATATTCCTTTAAAGTCATAATGGCATTGGCTTGGCAGTAGGTGGCAATTTCACCGGTCTTAGCTAATGACATGAAACGGTCGCCTGTGCGTCCTGCACGATAGCAGGCTGTGCACCAACTCGGTAAATAACCGCCGTCCAAAAGCCATTTGACGACTTCATCCAACGTTCTTCTGTCGCTTGTTTCAAATTGCGCCGAGTTTTCCTCCTTTTCTTCTTCCAAAACGTAGCCGCCGACACTGGTACGGGAACCGCCGCTGATTTGAGAAACGCCCATCTCAAGGCATTTTCCTCTGACGCGAGCCGATTCTCTGGTTGAGATGATCATGCCGGTGTAGGGGACAGCAAGACGAATCAGCGCGACAATTTTGAGAAACAGCTCATCCGGTACGGCATTCGTGAAGGTGGCAGGATCAACGTCATCGGCCGGACAGATTCGAGGGACGCTGATAGTATGAGGACCGACATTCCAAACGGCTTCCAAGTGCTCCGCATGCATCAAAAGACCGACAAAATCGTAACGATACAAGGTTAGACCGAAAAGGACACCCAGCCCCACATCATCAATGCCACCTTCCATAGCACGGTCCATGGCTTCTGTGTGGTAGGCATAGTCACTCTTGGGTCCCTTCGGGTGCAAAAGTTCATATTGCTCTTTGTGATAAGTTTCCTGGAAAAGTTGGTATGTACCGATTCCTGCTTCATGCAGTTTTCTGTAGTTTTCTACGGTTGTTGCGGCAATGTTGATATTGACGCGGCGAATAGCCCCGTTTTTATGTTTGATGGAATAGATCGTATTGATGCTCTCTAAAATGTATTCAATGGGGTTGTGGCGCGGATGTTCTCCTGCTTCGAGTAAAAGCCGTTTGTGTCCCATATCCTGCAGAGCAATGACTTCCTGTCTGATCTGATCCTGGGTGAGTTTTTTGCGCACAATGTGTTTATTTTTAGCGTGATACGGACAGTAAGTGCAGGTATTGACGCAGTAGTTTGAAAGATAAAGAGGGGCAAAAAGCACGATACGGTTGCCATAGATATGCTCTTTGACTTTTTTGGCTGTCGCAAAGATTTCCTGATTTAAGTCCTCTTCTTCACAGGCTAAAAGAACAGCAGCTTCACGGTGAGTCAGTCCTTTGAAAGCTTCTGCTTTTTGCAAAGCTTTTTGAATATATTCGCGGTCGTGTTTGTGCTCTTCGGCAAAAGCCAGAGTCTCTTCAATTTCCTCATGACAGATAAATTCTGAGGCTACTTTGGATTTGGGATCGTACATAACGGGCTCCGAAATGAGTGAGAGAATGGTTTTCAGTGTATGCCTGATAGGATGTAAAAAGTTTGATTTGGATTGAATAAAAGTATAAAAAATTCAAAGAATAAGATGATTTTTAGCATTGATACCTCTATTAAGAGGTACGAGTAACTCTAAAGAGATATAAATTTGATTTATTGGTTTTTAAAATTTCACATAAAATCCTATAAAAATGTGATTAAATTCACAAAATTATGAATAATGATGTGATTTAGTCTAATATCTGAAGAAAGAATTTGAGCTTACAGTCAAAGCTAAAGGAATTGTATGAAGAGATTGATTTTAGATAAGTTACTCAGTTGGAAAAAATCAACATACCGTAAGCCATTGATTTTGAAAGGAGTCCGTCAAGTTGGAAAGACATGGATTCTCAAAGAATTCGGACAGCAGTTTTATGACAATGTCGCCTACTTTAACTTTGATGAAAATCCGGAACTGAAGCAATTTTTCCAGTTAACGAAAGATCCGAACCGAATTTTGCAAAATTTGATGCTCGCAAGCGGTCAAAAAATTGAACCGGAAAAAACATTGATTATTTTTGATGAAGTTCAAGACTGTCCAGAAGTCATTAATTCACTCAAGTATTTCTGTGAAAATGCTCCGCAATATCACATTGCCTCTGCCGGTTCTCTTTTGGGAATTGCTTTAGCAAAACCCTCGTCTTTTCCGGTCGGTAAGGTCAATTTCATGCAAATTGATCCGATGAGCTTTACGGAATTTTTATTGGCCAATGGTGATGAGAATCTCGTTGATTATCTGCAGAGTGTGCAATCTATAGAGCCGATTCCGGAAGCCTTTTTTAATCCGCTGTCAGAAAAACTCAAAATGTATTACGTGACGGGCGGTATGCCTGAGTCGGTTTTAATGTGGACTCAAGCCCGAGACGTCCGCGCCATGCAGGATGCGCTCTCAGCCATTGTTGAGGCTTATGAACGTGATTTTGCCAAGCATCCTCAGCCTGCAGAATTTCCTAAGATTTCTATGATTTGGAAATCTATTCCTTCGCAGTTAGCCAAAGAAAATAAGAAATTTCTCTACAAAGTGGTGAAAGAAGGGGCAAGAGCAAGGGAGTATGAAGACGCATTGCAATGGTTGGTTGATGCCCGATTGGTGCATAAGGTATTCCGCAGTACAGCGCCGGGGTTACCACTATCGGCCTATGACGATCTTTCAGCCTTTAAAATTTATCTCGTTGATGTGGGATTATTGCGCCGTTTGTCTCAATTGGCTCCTACAGCTTTTGGGGAAGGCAACCGACTATTCACTGAATTTAAAGGCGCACTGACTGAGAATTTCGTTTTGCAGACGCTTCTGACACAGTTTGAAGTGATGCCCAGATATTGGAGCCAGGTGAATCCATCGTACGAAGTGGACTTCTTGATTCAACGCGATAATGATATTTTCCCGATTGAAGTAAAAGCCGAAACCAATACCAAAAGCAAGAGTTTGAAAAAATTTAAAGAGTTATTCGGTGAGCAGGTTAAATTGAGAATCAGGTTCTCATTGGATAATTTAAAACTTGACGGTGATATCCTAAACATTCCCTTATTCATGGCTGATCATACCGATCGATTAATCGGTTTGGCATTAAAAGAATTATCGAATGTTTCCGGCAAGCCTGAATAGCTTACGAAAATAAGAATGAAAACGGCAGACTTTTGTGGCCTGCCGTTTGTTTCACAGAACGTTAAATCTGGGAAGGATTAGAAAAGATAGTTGAATCGACCGGATACGACCCAAGTATCAGCTGTTTCACCTCCGGCCGTTTTTTCAATATCCATCTGTAAGGACATATTGTCTTTCCAGTTGAAATACCCGCCGACACCGAAAGTTGACCAAGTATCTTTATCGCCCCAGTTGACGTCTACCTTGTGGCTAACGTCGCTAAACACGGCATCCTGACCGTCAGTGAATTGATGTAAGACGTCAGCACGTGCGTAAAGTTCAGCTGCGTAGTTGGAGGCTTCAAAGGCTTTACCGACTCTGAGACCCATACGACCAATGACGCTTATATCATCATCGGCTTTGACTTTCATGCTGCGTTCGGTGCGGTAGTCATAATCGCCAAGGTAGGCCACTTGAAGCTGTAATTGCGGTTCAATAAAGACGTTATGTTCATCTTTAAAGTTGTAGCCGTACTCAGCAGACAGCGCTGCATACTTTTGATCAAATGAACCGCTTGTTGATAAAGCGCCGGCTTGGTTTGTTACATCGAATTCGTTATCAACCTGACCGAAGCGGGCCACGAAGTCCAAATAGTGAGAACCAAACGTTAAAGTGTCGTAAATCGAAGCTTCATAGCGCTTTAAGTCGCCGGATCCCTTAAGATCACTGAAGTCGGACTCGCCGTCAGTATAGGCAAAACTGACACCTAAACGATTATCTGCAGAAGTCGCTTTTTCATAGCCCACATAGACTGTAGTGAGGTCTGCGTCATAGAGGTGTTCGGCACCGACTTCGCCGTATTGGACGCGAGCCCAAAGACCGTCTTTTTCATTGTTTTGGAAAACAGCATTTTGCAGACGACGATCCCGACGGTCCATGCTTGTGGCTAAGTCATAGCTTGCGTAACCGGCAGAACGCATACCGATAGAGGCGGCAGATTCAATTAAATTCACGCGTTTGATGAACCACTCTTTACCGTCGACAAACTCTTGAGGATTAAATGTCCAACCATCCTCTACAAAGCTGTCGTAAGAGATGTCACTGATTTGCTCGGCGTTTTGAATTTCTCTGGAGTCAATTTCAAGCTCATAATCAAAAAGGTGCTGCCCATAGAAATTTTCTTTGTCAGTAAAGGTAACGGCTTTACCTTCTTGGTTCGCATTTTTATGCGTCAGAGCAAATGTCAGGGTATTGGTCGGCGAAACAGACTCTAAGCGTTCCAAATTATAGGGTTCAATATAGTGTTGACCGCCTGTGCTTGAAGACTCAATAAAGACCATGTCGCTGTTTTGCTTATTCTCAGCATCAAGATCCAATCGGAAGATACCCTGAGAACCCTTCAAGTCACCAATTCGAACATAATCATGGTTGACGTTGGCAAGTGCGGGCCAGAGTTCCAAAAGGCTCTTTCCATCATAAGTGATGCTTCCCCAGGTTTGTTGGATATTCTCGTCAAACAGATTGATAATGCCGCCGTTTAACGTGATAGAGCTGATGCGCTTAAGAGAGGGAGAGAATGTTGCTGTTGCTCCTCCTGGACCTGAGTACGGTTTCTCTTCATCCGGTTTGACTCCAAAGTATGTCCACTGGGCACCATTTTCAAATGTTAGGTCCAGTTTTTCATTAATTTGGGAAGCAGTTATTTTTAGGTCATTAGATAGAACACTACCGATTTTGTCTTTTACCGCCTGACTATACAAAGGATTGTTAAGATATTCATCAATTCCTAACCCTTCATATTGATTGCTAAGTAGTTTATTGATGTCATCAGCACCGTTCAGTATCATTTCGAGGTTATTACCAAGATAATTTAGCTTAATGTTAATGGACTGAATATTGGTAAAAGTTTGCTCATCTCCAAACCAGAAGGATTCACTGCCTGAGAACGTTCCGCTGACAGAAGATCCATAGGTTCCGAAATCAAAGAATAAGCTGTCAATGCTGCCGATAATTTGATTATTTGTGGAACGAAGATGGACTTTTCCTCCGTTTTTTGCGGATATCGCGTCAGGTTTTTGTGCGAGAGCCAAGACAGAAGTTTTAGTGCCTTCATTACCTAAAAAAATCTCAGCATGTTCCAATGCATACACAGCATTAGCGCCGACCGTTTCGCTTCCTTCTATTCCGGGGGCGACATTGTGAAATGTTGAAATAGACACATCACCTCTGAGGTCAATTTTTGAATTTTCACCAACTGCGTACAGTGCATTACTGCCGGAATCGCCCTCAAAATCAGGCTTACCATCACTATTTTCATCAGGAGGCATTTGTGCGGAGAGATGAATGTTTGTAGATCCGTGAACAGTGAGGGTTTTACCATCAACAGCGACTGTATACCGATCGTTTTCAATTGTCGGTGTGAGTTCAATGTTGATATTTTGATATTCGTTAGGAATCTGGCTGGTTGAATTTAAATTTAAAACTCTATCAATGTTACCGTCATAGTTTTCTACTTCTGTGTTTTCTACTTCTGGTGTGTAGATAAAATCTTCAGCAGCATAAGTCGAATTAAACAATGAAATTAAAGCTGCTGCAATTAAAGTTTTTTTAATCGGCTTCAATGAAGCAATTTTTCGGGGGGGGGGTAGTGAAATTCATTTTGTTCCTCAATGAACCTATCTTTTGTCGAGGATATAATTTTCCCAAAAGCCTTTAATTCGATCAAGTTTTTGTGGTTAGTACTGAGTCGAGAAGAGCGTTTCTGTTGCTTTATAGATAAAAGACTTTATCGCACGAATATAAATGGGAAAAGAAACGATTTAAGCAAAAAAATTAGGGCTGAATCTTCAGCCCCAAAGCACTTCAAAAAGAGATTCTTACTACCAACCGGCCGAGAAATAAGCCTGAGTGATATGGTAGTAAATCGGAGCGGAGAACATGAGAGGCGCGAGGCGTTCAAGATTGCCGCGGCCGATATATTTATCCCCGTCCATAAAGCGGCTGCCTAAAGAGCGCTTCACTGACGAAATAACGATATCACCGAAGGCACCGGTTACCACAATGACGCAGGCCATAACGAGTGCCTGCCAGGTTCTGAACGGTGTCATCCAGAATAAGGCATAGCCCACCAAAATGGTGATGGCTCCGCCGATCAATGTGCCTTTGATGGTCTTATGCGGATTGTCTCTTAAGGTCTTGCCGCCAAAGTAGGAGCTTGCCATCACGACAAACAAGTCGCCCAAGAAAACGATCAAGAGGTAAAAGAGCAACAGAAGCGACGGGCTTGAACCAAAGCGTGTGATGTCAAAATTCATCAAAGCAGGAGCATGGCTAATACAGTAAACGCTCAGCATTACACCCCATTGGATTTTGGCTACACGTTCAAGGAACCGGTCATTGTCAGGCCGCAGGGACATCAGAACAGGCAAAAGTAAAAAGAGGTAGACCGGAATAAAAACTGTAAAGAGCCAATAGCGGTCTAGGCCGATCAGGACATACTGAAGCGGAATGACAATATAAAAGGAGACTACCAAGGCCCAATGGTCCGATACTTTAATCGGCGTAAGAGCAACAAACTCTCTGAAGGTGAAGAAACTCACCAGGGCAAAAACAATCAGAAGAACGTTTTGGCCTGCCCAAAAAGCTAAAGTAAAGACGATGATCAGCCACCAGCCCATTTTTACCCGAGAGTTGACCACCCGGATACGCTCAATTTGTTCCGGATTCGTTGTTTTTCGGATCGCCCAGTGGCAGTAGCTTGTGCCGAAGGCAGCCAACAGCACCAACACGACAAGCACAAGCGTATAGGTTTCCTGTAATGTAATTCCTAAGCGCATCTTATGCCTCCGACAGTTTAATCACCGCTTCACGGGCGCGAGCGAGAAACACATCCTTCGGGTCATCAGGACTGAAGGGCAGAGGGGCTCCGAAGCGAATGGAGCAGACGGTAGGCACCGGAATCAAAGCTCCCTTGGGCATAGCCCGATAAAGGTTTTCAATATAAACCGGAATGAGTTCTACATTGGGAAACTCTCGTGCCAAGCGCCAAATACCGCTTTTGAATTCACTCGGAATGGCCTGAGGGCGTCTCGTTCCTTCCGGGAAAATAATCATTGAAGAGCCTTCTCTTAAGCAATCGCGCAGGGGTTCGAGCGGATCGGAGTGCTCAGTGCGGCGGCGGTCGACTAAAACGACATTGAGTTCTTCAATTGCAATACGGCGGCGGATAGCGCCTTTCACCCAGTAGTCTTTGGCCGCAACGGGGCGGGTATGCGAGCGCATTTCTTTGGGAAGTGACGACCAGATCACAATCGTATCCAAGTGGCTCGTGTGATTGGCAAAGTAAATTCGTTGCTTATCCGAAGGGGAGCTGCCGATCCACTGAGGATAGGCGCCGACCAACAGGCGCGTCAGCAACACAATAGGAGTCATTAATCGAAACAAGGTTTTTACCCCTTTAGGTGACGGCTCTTCGGGGCCGTCAATCAAAATCGCTACAAGTACAGATAATAATGCAAATTAGATCCGTTCGTAATGCAATAGGTTCGTTTTTGCCTCGAACTGTCTCTAAATTGCTCGACTTTTAAGTGCCGGCAAAATGTCGCGGGCTTGCTTAATTCGGTTTTCATAGACTTCTGCCAGCAATACTCCCTCACCTTGGGTGAGTTCGGCAACCGTTACGCCCCAAGGATCAATCAAAATGCTGTGTCCCCAGGTCTGGCGTCCGCTTTCATGAAGGCCACCTTGTGCACAGGCTAAAACATAACATTGATTTTCAATGGCGCGGGCGCGCAAAAGCGTGTCCCAGTGGGCTCGTCCGGTAAAGGTCGTGAAAGCTGCGGGCAAAGTGATGATATCGGGCGTGCCTAATTGTCGGAAGAGTTCCGGAAAACGCAGGTCAAAGCAGACTGAGAGTCCCACCTTCCAAGCACCTTCCCAGGTTTCAATGTCAACCGATTTCACTTCTTTGCCGGCTTGTGTGATTTGGCCTTCATGATAGCTCTCATCACCCCGCTCAAATTGGAAAAGATGAATTTTGTCGTATCGGGCCTCTACCTCACCGTTGGGGTTGTAAACAATGCAGGCATCAATAAAGTGCTGATCATCGTCTGCTTTTAAAGGAATGGTTCCGGCCACAAGCCACGTTTGGTTATCTTTTGCGGCCTCACTCATCGCTTTTTGTACAGGACCGTTGCCGTACTCCTCTGCTGCCGCCAGGAGTTCTTGGGGATTATTGGGCATCAATGAAAAGTATTCCGGCAGCACAATTAATTCCGCGCCGCTTTGGGCCGCTGAATCTATCAGTGCTCTGGCAGTATGTATGTTGGCTTCAATATTTGTGCCGGAAACCATTTGACAGGCAGCAATTCGCATAAATTTTCCTTTCTTTTAGGGAGCGACGGCAGGTGAACCGGCAGTGCCTTTTTCGCCCACCTTTGTGATAACCGGATCTTCCAGAGAACCGGTGATTTCGTATTCAGTACTTAAGAATTCAGAGAGCGGCGCCTGAAGTGCAAGCTGAGCAATAAAACTTCCGACTCCTAAAATCGGGTTGGCTATACCCAGAGCCAGACTTGCCCCACCCAAACTGATGTCAGGCAAAACCGTCACTTTAGTGTTTTGCGTCATCTTATTCAGGTCCATTGTACCTTCTGCCAAAATGGTTGCCTGAGGACCGATGATGCGGAAGTTATTCGATTTCATCACCCCGTTTGTGATGGTATTGTTCGCGATCACGCGGTCAAAGACAAAACCTTGTCCGACAACATCCCTGAAGTCAAGTGTCAGACGACGCAAAAGCGTTTGCAGAGACAGTAAAGACATCAGTCGTCCGGCGCCCGGTTCAACCTGAAGAATTTGCCCCGAGACCAGAGCCGTAGAAATCGAACCGTTGAGCGTCTCTGTATTAAAGTCAACAGGTGCTCCGTTCCAAGAGAGATTGGTGTGCAGCTGACCGCTGCCGTCATTGATAACGTGAGCAAGCTTAAAGCGCTCGAGCAATTCACCCAAATCCGTAACGTCCAGTGTGGCTTCAAGTGAGGTCTGAGAGTTCTTTCTTTGACCGGCATTCCAGCTGCCGCTTGCCGTCAGCTTTGCATCGTTATTAGTGAGCGAAAATTCCTTCAGGTTCCAAAGCGTACTGGGTCCCTTGCCTTCGTTTTCAGCCCAGAGCTTGAGTTCGCCTAATTCATAGTCCTCAAAACGCAAATCTTTAATGGTAAGTGCCACAGAGGGCAGCGATTGTGTTTCTTTGGGAGCCGCTTTCATAGCCTCATCAACAATTTCAGGTCGCGGAATATGTAAATAGTCAAAATTAGCTGTCACAAGCGGATGGGAGTGGCTTGTGCGAGGGGTGAAGTTAAATTGTGCCTTGGCAAGGGTGCTCGCAATGGAGCCGCTCCAGGCGCCTGAAGGGTAAGCCTTGGCATCGACTTTAACGGCGTCAAAATTCAGACCTTTATAACCCAAACGATCGATTTGGATATTGGCGCGGTTTAAGTCGAGCGCCTTCATTTCACGCTTCGGATCAGCCATAAGCACTTCGTTTGATTGAGTCAGAATGTTTTCCCAATCTTCCCACTTAAAGTTTGGAGCCTGAATGTAAAGAGCCAACCCGTCGCTTGTCGGAGAAAGCGCTAAACGTTTACCGACCGATAAAACGCCTCTTTGGGTCTTTAAGCCTTGTTTAGTTGAGGTGTAGTGAAGCTCCATCCCTAAACGATCGGCTAAAGCAAGCTTCATTTTTGATGCACAGCGCTCATTTTTTGCACAATTTTCAAAATCAAACCGAAGCGGCCATGCGTTCTCGGGCTTTTTATTAAACGGAGCAGGGGCGTTACCCTTAATGCCGAGAAGGTCGCTTGTGACATGAATTTCAACCCCGTGATCGATCTCGACCACAGTTTTAACCGGAGTGGTCCCTTCAAAGTGAGTTAAAAGAGAAGCGATGCCCGGAGAATCAATGATTTTTCCGGCAGCCTCAGGCGTTGCATCGGCCTGAGCTGTTATGCGGATTTTGCCTTTTTCATCGGTTGAGATTTCTCCGCTTGCAGGACTGCCGTAAATTAGAGCGGTTAAATCCGACGCCCAAAGACCTTTTTCCGTGAAAGTCACTGAGCCCTTAGCCTGAGTCATTTCAGGCACGTTTCGCATGGCAATCGTGTTGTCGTTTAAATGGACAGTGCCGGAGACTTCGGTATTTTTAAGATCCGTTATGGGGATATTTAAAAAGAGCTCAAGAGAGGCCTCTCCCGTGGCTTCAGTCCCAACGAAAGGGTCACCGATCATGGCTGAGACGGGGCTCTGGTTGACCCATTGAGCCATATTTTGAAGAGAAGTCTGACTTCTGCCCTTAATGATTAAGGGCAAACCTTTTGCGCTATAGCTGGGGATTTCTGCAGTTACGTCAGTGACGGTTGCTCCCATTGAGACGCCGCTTTGAGCATGAACCCACATCGACATCCCTTCAAAAACCAATTCACCGTTGATTTTTTCAAAGACAGGCCACTCGCTTGCAATCCAGTGACCGTTTTTATCTTTTTTGTGGGTGGGCACATAATCAAGCTTGACGTTTTCTGCTACGCCCGAAATACGGAAAACGTAACCTTTGTCCTTTTGATTGACGTACGGGAATTCGGTCAAAGGTCCGTAGAGATCGACTTTACCGTCTCGGGCAATACCGTCCTGTAAGGCAGCTTTAAGCCAATCGTTAGTCGGCTTTCCGCCCGCCACAATCGGAATAAAGCGGTGTGCGGCAGAGGCTCTTAAATAATGAAGGTCTCCGCGCACTTCAAGCGTTCCGAGCTCGCCCGTGTCATACCATCCGCCGTGCACCTGTGCTGAAGCGTCACGATTGGAAATCAGCAGATTTTCAACTTTGAATTCCAGTTTCGGTTGAATTGTCCAACTCGCCTGCATTTGAAGCGTGTCGAGCTGGAAGTCTTTTTCAAAGAAAATACCCGGGAAACTCAAAGTACTGTTTGGCGCATCCAGGGTGATTTCTCCGCCCTCTTCACTTGCTGAGACAGTGCCGGAAAGATTGGAAAAGCCGAAGCGGTTACTGTCGCCTGCGCCTTCGGCAACATGGTCCTGTACAGAGACGTTTTTAAATTCCGAGCGGAAAGCATAATCGGTCGGTGCACTGATGGGCCCTTGCCACTGGCTTTTAAAGCCTACGATTGAGCCGCTTGCCTGCATGTCGCGAATGGTGTTGAGAATCTGATCGGGAATCGGCAGCTGCAGGCCGATTGTTGTGAGCGCGCGCAGATCGAAAGAATCAATGCTGAGCGTGCCGTCATAAAGGTTTCTGTCACGCAACACGCTCTCAAGCTTTACGTTGCCTAAGTAATACGGAGCCTGACCGATGGGTTTGACCATCAGGTCCTGAGTGCTGAAAACGAGATGGTTGCCGTCCAAACTTTCTAGAATTCGGCCCTGAAGCACATCAACTCGGATCGGATCGTCGTCAGGCCGCCAACGAAGGCTCACATCGTGCAGTGAAACGTCAGCCGTAAGTTCAATCGGTCTGAGATTATCAAAATCAAGCCAGATATCAGCCTGGCCGGTGCCGTCCTCTAAGAAATGATCCAAGTTGACGCGTTTGGCAATCCGACCGAAATCAATTGAAGGAATCGAAGCGTAAATCGTGCCGTGCAGTCGTGCAAGGCGATTGTCTGATCCGGCCCATCTTTCCCGAAATGTTGCTCGGATATCAATGGGTGTTTCGTTTTCACGGATAGCCGTAGACTGCAGGCCGAACTTCCAGGCAATCATGTAGCGGTGCAAAACCGCATTGGTATCGTGCAAAAGGACAGGACGGGGATGGTCATTTGTAAAGTCAATGTAGTTAAAGTCCCCGTCAATGATTTCAAGATGCTCTTGAGACAAAACCCAATCGAGGAACTTTCTTCCGGCTGCAGCCCGATCACGGTTGGATTTAAGGGCGTTGTCAGAGCCGGAGGTGTCAATCTCAAAACCGGCGATATTAAAAAGCGTATCGCTTAACCGCTCAACATGAAGCCTTGGGTTGAAAATCACCAGTCTGGAAAAGGTTGGCTGCAGGGTATAGATCGAACTCAAAGAAAAGGTAGCCTGAACTTTCGGAAGACTCAAAGAGACGCGGTGCCCGGGGCGGGCAAAAGTGACGTCAGTGAGAGTAATACGGGGGCGAAGACGCTCCCAGTCTACGTGGATATCACGAGCCTCAATGAGCGTTCCGGTTCGCTCTTCGATATAAGTTTCCAGCTTGGGATAAAACGTTTCGATATTGGGAACGATCCAAAGCCTTAGCGCCAGTAAAGTTGCCGCTAAAAAGAGATACAAAAACAATACGACCCACCCTGCCGTGCGTAAAAGCACTCGCCACTTACTCGGGCGAGTCGCACACAGCAGTCCGTTACCATTTTTTTTAAGGGTTGAGCGTGTGGGTGTCAAATGAGAGGCCGAATCCGTTTATTGCAGTCGTAAAATTAATCAAACACCCTGAATTGTAGCGGTTTGGCTATGAGCGGTGGGCAAATTTCAAAAATTTTTCGACTGAAACTTTTAGAAAAATTTTGGCGCTTAGCTAAACTTTGAAAAAGCTCTTTTTCAAAGCTCTTTTTCTATCGATAAAAAATGTCCCATTTATCCATTCAAAAACTGCCTCAGTATTCTTTTTTTGTCAAACGCGCTTTGATGTCTGCCAAACCGATGGCAAGCGAAGAAGAACGCCTTCAATGGCTCGCAGAGCTGGCAGCCGAACCCTACACGCTCGAGAAAATGAAGGGTTATCTGCAGGGAATTGATGACACAGAAACGCTTGCCGAGCGTCTCAGAGTTTTGCGCCGTGAAGTGCTGCTAACGCTTGTGGCACGGGATGTTACAGGTTTGGCTCAATATGAAGAAGTGGTTAGCACGATGACTGATTTGGCCCAATTGGCCGTCAGTCAAACGGTTCGTGCCCATGCATTGGCTTTGTCAGAGCGTTTCGGCATACCGACTTCCGATAGCGGAGTGCCGCAGGACTTTCTGGTTGTTGGCATGGGTAAGCTTGGAGGCAAAGAACTCAATGTGAGCTCTGACATTGACTTGGTATTTGTCTATGACGAGCAGGGGCGATGCAGACCGAGCGAGCGTTGCCCTAATCCCAGACGCGAACTATCCAATGCTGAATTTTTTGAACGGCTTTCCAAAAAAGTCATTACTGCGCTTTCAGATATTTCAGGCGCAGGATTCGTTTTTCGCGTGGATATGCGGCTTCGCCCTAACGGTGACTCGGGTCCCATCGTTGTCAGCAGCGATATGCTTGAGGAATATCTTTACGTTCAGGGCAGAGAGTGGGAGCGCTTTGCATGGCTTAAAGGCCGAGTAGTCAATGAGCCGGTGTTTACCGATCGGCAGACTTTTGATCTGCAGGTTAAAAATCTTTACGATGTTGTCCGACCCTTTGTTTTCAGGCGCTACGTCGACTTCAATGCGATCAGTGCCTTATCGAACCTTCATAAGCTCATTCGAGCGGAAACTCAGCGGCGCGAGGCCGGCAAAGATCTCGGGATCGATGTGAAATTGGGTCGTGGCGGCATTCGGGAAATCGAATTTATTACTCAAACTTTTCAGATTATCCGTGCAGGACGCGAGCCGCAGTTAAGAGTCAGAGGTACTCTTGAAGCGCTGCCTATTTTGGAAAAATTAGGGGTACTGAAAACCGAGCAGGTCACTCATCTTAAAGAGGCCTATATCTTTTTGCGCAACCTTGAGCATGCGATTCAGTATGAGGATGATCAGCAAACGCATCGTCTGCCCTCTGACAAAGAGGGGCAGGATCGAATTGCGGCTATGCTCGGCTTAAAACGTGAGGAGATGATCGAGCGGCTCATGCTGATTCGTGAGTACGTGGCTTCGGTTTTTAACGGTATTTTCCAGGTAGAAGAAAAAACAGAGGAAGATGATGATTGGCCCCAAGGGTGGACGATCGGATTTGCCCAGGCGCATGATGCATTGGCCGCGCAGCTATCACAGTTGGGCTACGAGAACGGGGCCCATTGCGCCGAGCGGGTTTTGGGCCTGATGGGTTCAAAATTTCTGACTGTTCAGACCGAAGCGGCCAGAGCCCGTATGGCGCAATTAGTCAAAAGAGTCTGTCAGTTAAGTCTTAAACTTGCCGCGGATGATAAAAGTGTCGCTGCCGACGTAATCTTTACTCGCTTTATCGCACTTTTGGAAGTCATTGCCGGCCGTAGCACTTACGTTTCACTTCTGGTTCAGTATCCGCAAGTGTGTGAAAAAGTGGCAGTAGTTTTAAAAACCAGCGCTTGGGCGGCAGACTATCTGACAATGCATCCCATTGTGCTCGATGAATTGCTCGATGAACGAATTTCTGAATTGGATAATTTCTCTCCGGTTGACTGGAGCGGTTGGCAGGATGATCTGTGGGTGAAGCTGCGTGAGGCAGAAGGCGATCAGGAAACGCAGATGAACCTATTGCGCGATGCCCATCACGGAGCGGTCTTTAAGTTACTCATGGCAGACTTGGAAGGGCGCTTCACTGTGGAGCGTCTGGCTGATCAGCTCTCAGCACTGGCTGATGCCGTGCTTGAAGTGGTGATTACGCTTGCCTGGCAGACCATTGCTTCGCGTCACTGCGATGTCCCGAAATTTGCCGTGATTGCTTACGGAAAATTAGGCGGAAAAGAGCTCAGTTACGCCTCGGACTTGGATCTGATCTATCTCTACGATGATCCGAGTGCTGAGGCGAGTAAAAATTACACCCGTTTAGTTCGGCGCATGATGAGCTGGCTTACCGTGCAGACGTCGTCAGGCATTTTATTTGATGTGGATCTTCGTTTAAGACCCAACGGGGAAAACGGTTTGGTGGTTTCCTCTTTGGAAATGTTTAAGCGCTACCAAAGAAATGAAGACGGCACGGGCGCCTGGCCTTGGGAGCATCAGGCGCTCACCAGGGCTCGTTTCTGTGCAGGAGACCGCGAAATCGGCATGGCTTTTGAAAAAGAGCGTGAAGCGATCTTGCGTCTGCCCAGAGATAAAGAACAGGTCTTTAAAGACGTAAGCGACATGCGTGAGCGCATGCTCGAGGGCCACCCCAATCCGACTGACCTTTTTGATGTGAAGCACGACAGGGGCGGCATGGTAGATGTGGAATTTGCGGTTCAGGCCATGGTTCTTGCCTACTCTCATAAGCATCCGGAACTTGTGAATAATTTCGGCAATATTTTGCTTTTGGAAATGGCTGCCCGAGCAGGGCTCATAGCGGAAGATCTTGCTCAGAAGTGCGTGGCGATTTATCGTAATTACCGATTTATTCAAAGAAAGCACCGCCTGGAATTCGGCTCCGGTGCCGTGCGGGTAGAGCGAGCCGCGCAGCAGGATAATATTGATGCCGTATTGGAACTCTGGAAGAGTGTTTTTGGCTCTTACGGACCGCAAAGAAAATAAAAAAACTCCTCAAGGCCGCAAAACCTTGAGGAGCATCAGCCGATTCATTAATCCAGAGTCGGCGTCTCAACACCAAGCACCTTATGGAGCTTGGGCGAAGTAGTGGTGTACTGAAGCAGCGTTTTCTTTTCCGGATGAACGATATCGGCAGCGGCAAAGGCAGCCAAAGCACATTCATGGAAACCGCAGAGGATGAGCTTCTTTTTGCCTGGATAAGTATTGATGTCGCCGACCGCAAAAATGCCGGGGATAGAAGTCTGGAATTTTTCCGTATCAACGACAATCTGCTTGCGGTAAATTTCAAGTCCCCAGTTGGCGATTGGTCCGAGTTTGGGAGTCAAACCGAAGAAAACGAGCAGATGATCAAGCGGCATGCGGCGCACAACACCGTCATCTCCCGTGACTCGGATTTCAGTTAATTTGCCGTCTTTTTCTTCAAAGCCAGAAATTTGACCGACTTCAAACTGCATTTCCCAGTTTTCACACAGTTCACGCATCTTGGCAACAGAAGCAGACTGAGCTCTGAAGCCATCACGACGGTGAAGCAAAATGACGCTTTCAGCTTTGCCGACTAAATTGAGTGTCCAGTCCAAAGCGGAATCGCCGCCCCCACAGATCACGATATTCTTGCCGTAAAAAAGTGAGGGGTCTTTGACCTGATAGTGCAGCTGAGTGCCCTCAAACTTTTCAATGCCGGGCACAGAAAGGCGCTTGGGTTGGAAGCTGCCGACACCTGCAGCAATAAAGACAGTCTTAGTCATGAAACGGGTACCTTTATCCGTTTCTACGTAAAAGCGGCCGTCTTCTTCCTTACGAACGACGGTCACTTCTTCGCCTAAGTGAAACTGCGGTCCGAAGGGGTGGATTTGCTTGAGCAAATTCTCGGTGAGTTCACGAGACGTGCAGACAGGCAGAGCCGGAATGTCATAAATGGGTTTATGTTCATAGAGCTCCATGCATTGGCCGCCCACCATCTTAAGCGAGTCCACAACATGAGCTTTGATTTCCAAAAGCCCTAATTCAAAAACCTGGAATAAGCCGACAGGACCGGCCCCCACAATCACTGCATCCGTTTCAATGATTTCATCGGTTTTGGCAGCAATGGTCAGATAATCTTCAATAGCCATAATGATTCTCAATTGGATAGAACGGCAAAATTATACGAAACATTTTCTTGACGATGCGGTCCGTTTTTGTAACCGAAATGCCTATGCTGACACTCTCGGTAGAAAAAATTCCCATAAATATCGAATAAATCAAAGTGTGAAGTTCAATTTTGCTCTACCATAGAGACAGAGCAAAAGGAGAGAGAAATGCTCGAGCAAAACATATTGGACAAAATTGTCAATTTCTTTAAGTCGTTAGGAACAAAACCGGCTTCCGGTGAGCCGTTGGATCTCAGTAAATTCGGTCGTACAGAGTCCGAGTTCAAGTCAGACCTAAAAGAGGTGCCGATTCGTCACGACATTCCGGTGAAAATCGAAAAACAAACTGAAGTGTCTCCCGATCAGGTCATTGAGATAACTCAAGAGGAACCAAAGTCGGCTTCAAAGACCGTTGATGCAAAGAAGCTGACCACGGTTGAGGTAGTGGCTAAAGTTCATCCGAAGAAAGAATATTCAGCCTCGCTTGAAGCGTTGCGCGCTCAATATGTGTGGCGAAAGATCAAAGCAGAAAAACCTCTTCAGGTCCAACCTTTGCCCGAACCCTTCTACTTTTTAACCTCCGACAATCAGCCGGTTGAAGCGAGCAAACTTGAGGTGTCTTTCGTTAAGGAACTTCTGACCAAAGCTGCTGAAGCCGGTATTGAAAATAAATTTACTTTCAGTTTGTCTGCCACGATGAGTGTGGTGGTCAAATACAGGAAAAAACTTGTTGGCCGTGTTTACCTTCACGGCAAGAAGCACCGCATGAGTTTTAAAGCAAACGGTAAGACGATCACTGAGGAGCAATTAAGCTTATCGGAATGCAAAAAGCTCATTGTTATCTGGATCGGACAAATTAAAGACTCTCAAGCCGCTGCTTAAATAAAAAAAGCGATAAGTGCCGCTTTTGTCCCCAGGGGATTGGCGGCACTTTTTCTAGGAATTCTCTTTGGCTTTTTCTTCAGCCAAAATATCAGCTCGCACCGTACGCAGTTTCCCGTCAACCTGGCTCATGGTGTAGTAGTCGCCGTCGTTAGCCTGTTGAGCAAGATTGAATTGATATTCTGCAGCCCGTTTATCGCCTTGAGCAAGGTACATGTCGCCTACAGCCATATAGTGTCTGCTCATTTGTTTTAAAGCTCTGTAGCAGCGGGCGTTGATGGCGTGATAGGAAGGATTGGTTTGCGTCATCGCCTGCTGCGAGCGCATAAAGCGCAGCGTTTCGTTGTAGCGCTTTAAATCATAGAGTTCGCTTGCGTAAAGTTTGACCGCCATTTCCGATAAAGGATTGTTGGCAACGAGGCGTTTAGCCATTTGCAGCGCTCGGTTTTTATCTGAGGCATTACCGAAGAGAAACAAAACTTCCGATTGGTTTTTAAGCAAAATGGCATTGCTGCCGCCAAGACTTACTGCCTGATTGGCGTAACGGATAGCATCGGCTTTTTGATTGAGTTTGCGGCTTACAACTGATAAACCGTAGGTGAGAGCGATTTTCTTTCGGCTGTCTTTTGCTCCGGCTAACTCCTGCTTCATTTCTTTTGAAACATTGAGCCAGCCGTCGTACTTCGTTTCCTGCAATACGCGGGCACGCTGCTGAATCAATACAAAATCAAGCGAATCGCGGTGGGTGTGTGAGCCCAGGCGGCGCGTACGATTTTCCATATCGCTGATACGCTCGACCGTAAGCGGGTGGGTGAGCAGGTAAGCCGGGGCCGCTGCTTCGTAGTAGCGGTTATTTTGCTGTAGACGCATGAAAAAGTTTTCCATACCTTTGGGATCAAAACCGGCACGCACTAAAGAGCTTAAGCCAACACGGTCGGCTTCACGTTCGGCGCCGCGGGAGTAACTTAACTGACTTTGTATTAAAGCGGCCTGACCGCCAACGGCTAAAGCCGATGCCGCCTGACCGCTGCCTGCTCGCGCAGCAAGAAGCGCCAACAAAAAGGAGCCGATCGTGATTGCGGCATTGCCTTTTTGCGCATCGATCATGCGCGCAATATGACGTTGGCTCACGTGTCCGACTTCGTGAGCGATAACGCCAGCCAATTCACTTTCATTTTGGGCTGCAATAATCAGACCGGTATGCACGGCAATAAAGCCGCCCGGAATGGCAAAAGCGTTTAAGGAGCGGTCAATTAAAGGGTAGAAGAAAAAGTTGTAGGTATGGGTATTGGAAACACTGACGAGTTTATAGCCCAGACGGTTTAAATATTCGAGCGTTTCAGAGTCGTTTAAGTAGCTCGAGTCGCCTCGGATTTGCCGCATCATTTCTTCGCCAAGCGCCTGCTCTTCTGCCGGAGACAGTTCAGTGCCGGCAACAGCTCCCATACTGGGCAAATTGAGGTTCAGAGACTCCGTGGCCAAATCCCTGGCCGCCCAGACACCCACCGAAGGCGTCAGAGCCAGACTGGTACAGATCGCAGAAATAAGAAGACGTTTGGCAAACACGGTTTTTATTCGGGAAAACTCATCAGGGCTAATCTTAGCGAGGCACTTACCCCTTTGAGAAGCTCTGTTGCAAGTCAAAACAATTTTCAAGCAATCACGGTGCTTTTGAGGCACCGCGATTGTGATGATTTAATGCTTGTAGTGTAGGGTTGTGAGCGTATAGCGCTCAAGCACTTGAGGACGCCTATCGGGTTTATCAGCACTATTGAGAGGAATTGCGTCAATGAATGCAATTTTTCTCGGGCACTTATAAGCCGAAAGCGTTTCTTTGCAAAAGCGTCTCACGTCTTCGGGCTTCGGATGGGTGCCCTTTTCCGGAACAATCAAAGCGCAGACAATAGCGCCCCAGGTTTCATCAGGTTCACCCACCACGAGCGCTTCTTTGATAAAGGGCGAACGGGTGAGCATATTTTCCACTTCAAGGGGATAAACATTTTCACCTGCGCTTAAAATCAAATCGTGACGTCTGGCGTAGACATGTAAAACACCGTCTTCATCAAACGCTCCCAAGTCTCCCGTCTCAAACCAGTCATTGTTGAGCGGCTCGCGCCCCCAATAACCCGGAGTATTCATCGGACTTTTCACTTCGATTTGTCCGTTTTGAATTCGAACCTGAGCGCCCGGGATGACCTTGCCGCTGCCTTTAACCAAATCGTAACGCTCTTCATAGGGGGTCATTACAACGTGTGAGCACGTCTCTGTCATTCCGTAGGTCGTTACAATGGGCAGCCCCTGAGCGTGGGCTTTTTCAAGCAGTTTATCGTTAGCCGAAGAACCGCCCAAAAGAATGACCCGCAGGTGTTCGGGAGCTTTCCAGTCAGGGTACTCTTCAAATACTTTGGCAAGCATTGTGGGCACAATGCTTGTGATGGTCACTCGGTCATTGACCAGTGCCTCAGTAAAAGACTTCGGGTTAAATAACGGAGAAATCGCTAAAGTTTTACGAGCTGCCAGGCAGCGCGTGAGAATTGAGAGCCCGCCGATACGGGTAATGGACATACAAAGCTGCCAGCAGTCATCGGCAAGCCAACCGAGATTATTCTCACTTGCCCGGGCCGACTCTCTGAGCATTTTGCGGGTGATAATGGCTGGCTTCGGCAGTCCCGTAGTCCCCGATGTGAAAAGAATAGCGGCGGTATCTTCAGGAAGTGGATCAGTGATGCTTCTGATACTTTGCAAGAGCACGTAGCGCTCAGCTGCCGTGAGTTTTGGGTGCAGCATCAATGCAGGGATCTTTAAAGCCAAAAGAGCATACAAATAGACGATGGTCTCAACGGTATTTGTGCCCTCAATGATCATGGGGCGACCGGGTTCGGGCAGCGCCTTTTCTTTTTTGAGCCGCTCAATCGTGTTGCGGGTGAGCGTTGCCAAGCGGGAAAAGGTGTAGTCTTCACCGGCTCGGCGAAGCCCGATTTGATCGGGACAGTCGCGGGCGGCTTCAAAAATGCTGAATGCGTCCTGCATTTTGTGCTTTAGGGTAAGCGCGGGAATTTGCTGAAGTCGGGACGACGCTTTTCAAGGAATGCGTTTTTGCCTTCCTTACCTTCTTCAGTCATGTAGTAAAGAAGCGTGGCGTTGCCGGCCAATTCCTGAATGCCTGCCTGACCGTCGCAGTCAGCATTAAGCGCGGCTTTGAGGCAGCGAATCGCAATGGGGCTGTTGGCAAGAATTTCCTTACACCATTTCACCGTTTCAATTTCAAGCTCTTCCAAGGGCACAACCGTGTTTACCAAGCCCAACTGCAGAGCCTGCTGAGCATCATACTGACGGCACAGGAACCACATTTCGCGAGCACGCTTCTGACCGATGAGTCGAGCCATGTAAGAAGCTCCCCAGCCGCCGTCGAAGCTGCCGACGCGAGGACCCGTTTGACCAAAGCGAGCGTTATCAGCGGCAATGGTAAGGTCACAGAGCATGTGAAGAACATGTCCGCCGCCGATGGCGTAGCCCGCAACCATAGCGATGACGGGTTTGGGACAGGTGCGGATCATACGTTGAAAATCGAGCACATTTAAACGAGGCACACCGTCGCCGCCCACGTAGCCGCCGTTGCCGCGCACTTTTTGGTCTCCTCCGGAGCAGAAAGCAAGGGGACCGGCACCCGTTAAGATGATTACGCCGATTTCGGGATCTTCTCTGGCATCGCAGAATGCCTGGCAGAGCTGCTGCACGGTTTCAGGTCGAAAAGCGTTTCTGACCCGAGGACGGTTAATCGTCAGTTTGGCAATGCCTTCGGCCTTGTCGTACAAGATGTCTGAAAATTCACCGGCAGACTGCCAATTAAGTGCTTTTTTAATTTCGCGTTCGTTTTCCATGATTCGATTTTTCCTAAAGTTAAAACGCTATCAGTCTAAAGATGTTTGAGAGTTTTTAACAAGCTCGGCCCACTTTTTTTGCTCGGATTGAAGAAAACGGGCAAATTCTTCGGGCGAGCTTTTTACGGGTTCTGCGCCTCGGGCCAATAATGACTGACGGACTCGCTCATTGGCGAGAGTTTTTTCAATAGCCTCAGAAAGTTTTTTCACAATCACTTTCGGGGTGCCCTTTTTCACAGCGATACCGTCCCAGGCAAAAAGTTCATAGTCTTTGAGCCCCTGCTTTTTGAGGGGTTCAATCGTGAGTTCGGCCCCTTTGATGCTTTTTGAGCCTGAACCTAAAGCAAGAAGCCGGGAAGCTTCAACATGAGGCAGCACGTTGGGAGCCACGTCAATCGTGAAATCAATTCGGCCGGCTAAGAGATCTGTCATCGAAGCCGCTCCGCCCCGATAGGGAATGTGTTCAAATGCTATCCCTGTCTGTTGTCCTAAAAGCACGCCGGCTAAATGGCTTGTTGTGCCGTTTCCGGCAGAAGAAAAAGTGAAGCGTTCAGTGCTCTTAGCGGCCTGATCCAGAAACTCTGAAAAACTTTTGACCGCTACACGTTTCGGATTGACCGCCATGACAAGTGTGATGTCGGTGAGGCGGGCAACCGGTTCAATGTCGTGATTAACGTCGTAGCCCACTTTGGGATAAAGTGTGGGATTAGTGCACAGGGTGCCGTTAGTGACGTAGATTAAAGTATTCCCGTCATTTTTCTCTCTTAGTGCCCATTGAGTACCCAAAGAGCCGCCGGCACCTGCTCGGTTTTCTACGATAATTTTCTGACCGATATTTTTCGAAAGCTCTTCGCTTACGGTTCTGGCAATGATGTCAGCGCCGCCTCCGGCAGGAAAGGGCACGATGAGTTTTAAGGGTTTATTCCCCGGCCAGGCAATGTCCCCGGCATATAGCGGCACGGATAAAGAAAGGGCTAGAGAAAAAATCAGAAGTCTTTTCATAAAAAACAATTAAAGGCGTATGCCCAAAAGAATACGGATTTCGTTTTCGTCTGCGTGTGTTTGAACAGAGTCAACCTGCAATTGAAAAAGTGCTTTGAGGCTTTCCTGAGTAAGGCCAATCGTATTCGAGGCGGTGAGTGTTAAATGCAGACCGCTTTGGTTTTGCGTCAGTGAAAGTGTATGAATAACCGCCTCGACTTTGTGACTAACCTCTTTATAAAGTGAGCAAAGATGTAAGAGCGAAGCAGCGGGGATTGGATTTTCAAAACTCACTTCAACTTTGCAGTCCTTTAGCGCCAAAACATCCTTTAAAAGCTTTTCGGTTTGAGTGGCTGAAAAACCGATGGGCTTCAAACAAAGAGTGAAGTTCTCATCGTGACTGAGCTCGGGAAACTTTTTTATTAATTGTGCGAAGGACTCAAAAGAAGCGTCGTCAGCCATTTTTCGCGGAGAGCGCAGCAGCGCTTGATTAACTCGTGCGCGCAAAAGATGTCCCAGGAAATTCACGCTTAAAAGATCAATGGCAAAAGCAATGGCGACATCGGTTGTCTGGGAGTGGTAGAGCGCATCCAAAATAAATCCGACAATCACTAAAAGGCAAGCTGCAAAAGCCCCGGCCCATCTCAGAACCGATCGGGAGTGCATGACGGCACCGGAGTAGGCGATGCCGATTGCGAAAAAAAGCAGACTCGAAAAACTTTGAGCACCGACACTTAATGTCTGAAAAGTCGGCGTATTAATCCACCAGGTACAGCTGATGAGCGCACAGGCCATGCCCAGTCCGAGCATTCGTGTCACGTGAGCATGGACCTTAGTGCGATGCGCCAATACCGTCATGAGGCAAAAAGCGATCACAAGGCCTGATAGTCCCAAAAGTCTCAAGAGTAAGGGCGTTGTCATAGGTTAAGGAATCAGCCCCATTTGAGCGGCTTCATACACCGCTTCACCGCGAGAGTGAACCTGCAGCTTACGATAAATTTTTTTGATATGAGCCGTAACAGTATGAGGAGATATCGTGAGAATTTCTCCGATTTCACTGAAACTCATGCCTTTGGCAAGAAGCTGCAAAATTTCAGTTTCGCGTTCCGAAAGGGGATTGGGCTGCAAACTGGTGACGTTTTTTTCGATTGAGTGATTGGTATAGGTGCGCAGTGCTCTGAGCACACTTTTGGCTACCGAAGGGCTGACGGGCGAGCCGCCTGCGGCTAAAAGCCGAATGGCTGAAACGAGGTTCGTTTCAATTTTATCTTTGAGTACATAGCCCGTTGCACCCGACTCGATGGCGCTCACAACATGAGGATCGTCATTGCTGTCGGCTAAAACCATGATGTCAACTTGCGGGTGCTCGGCTGCAGTTTTACGAATTAAGTCGAGCCCAAAGCCGTCAGGCAAGTCCAGATCGGCAATAAGCATCTGAAACGGAAACTGAGCGATCAGTAAATCGGCTTCTCGTTTTGTGGTCGCAGTACCGATCAGATGAATGTCAGCTAAGCCCTCCAGAGTACGCTGCAGGCGCAACCGCACCTCTGCGTCATTTTCAACCAGAATGACTTTAATTTGATGTTCTGCCATAAAAATTGAAAAACGGGAATCTATCGCAACAATATTGAGTCGGAGGGGATTTTATCAGAGGTAGGTTCAGGGGTGCTTTCGAAGACCGGCCGTCAAACTGTCCACTCACTCAAACCAAGATGATCGGGCATCGGCTTTCTTGGAGTCGGACAGTTGCCGGAGAAGTCACTTCTGACTATTCAAATGTCAGGACGACGTTTTTGCCCAAAGCCTGGGCGTATTTTTGCAAAGTAGTCACAGACGGATAAATGCCTCGGCTTAATTTGCCTTCGAGGCGGGCAACAGCAGGCTGCACCGTTCCCATCCGTTTTGCTACTTCCATTTGGGTCAAACCCTGCTCCATACGATAGGCGAGCAATTGACGGGTTTTTTCCTTATCAAAAGTTGTAACCATAATTTTTCTCCGCTTGTTCTTATCATTACCTCACGCATACTTATATACGTTCGGATATTGTAAGCAATTGATTTTGCCAGCTCTTAATAATACAAGTGTTGTTGTTTAAAAATAAGCCGTCAGTAGAGACAAATAGCTATTTTTTGTAAGTGCGTTACAACTTGATACACCTTGGATCTTTAAAAGACGAAAAAAAAGACTCACATACATCAGTAGAGAGCGATGGGAAGTGTCCCGAGGACACCGGCTCAGATCGCAAAGAATGCTCGAGGCCGAAGCCCCCAGAAACCATTAGAGCTTTGCCCTCGATGATTGAAATTGAGGAGTTTGAGATGCTATTTCCTACTGTGTACGGTGAAAACCTTTTTGATGACTTAGACAACATGTTCGGTTTGACCTCCTTTGAAGGTCAGCGCAGAAACGATCCGCTTTTCGGTAAGAACGCTTCACGCATTATGAAGACCGATATTCGTGAGACGGAAACAAGCTACGAGTTGGACGTGGATCTGCCGGGCTTTAAAAAAGAAGATATTCAGGCGCAGTTGAAGGACGGTTATTTAACGATTACAGCTCAAAAGGGCGTTGAACATAACGAAAAAGAAGAAAAGACCGGTCGCTACATCCGTCGTGAACGTTACAGCGGTTCCTGCTCAAGAAGCTTTTACGTAGGCGATCAAGTCCGCGAAGAAGATATTGAAGCGAAGTTTGAAAACGGTATCCTTCAGATCAGTGTTCCGAAGAAGGCTCCTGAAGTACCTGTTCAAAAACAAATTATGATCAAATGATTTTCAGCTGATCTTTTCTGATTACTGCTGAGAAAACAAAACCCGTTGCGCACGCTTTCGGTTGGCCCGCAACGGGTTTATTTTTTCTTGAAACAAAAATCATAACGATTTTGACACTAATGGTGCTACATTAAGACTATCTTCATGGTCTTGTCATATTTTTTCGCCAAAATAAGACATTTAGTCCGAGTGCTTAATTTTGGAGACAATCATGGGCAAGGCAAATGATTCGGTAATGACTGAGGCAGAAGGTCAGGGGGACGTTTCTGCCTTTGATCGTACAGGTGAAAGAGTGGAAACTAAGACCGAAATCAACAACAATGAAGGTGCCAAGAAGGTGCCTGCCAAGAAAACCGCAACGGCCTCGAAACGCGTTCGCCGTGCGCCTCAGAAACAAGTGATGCCCGTTCCGAAAATTCAAAGCGGCAAACCCGTGGATGTGACTAATCCGGAGTTTTATCTCAACCGCGAAATCAATTGGATTGATTTTGACCGAAAGGTGTTGGAGCAGGCCGCTGACACTTCAGTACCGCTTTTGGAACGCCTGAAGTTTTTATCCATTTTCTTTAACAATTTGGATGAATTCTTCATGGTTCGTGTGGCCAATGTTTGGAAGCAGGTCCAAAGCGGGGCAGAGGCAACGGGTGCCGATAAGCTGCCTCCGAGACGCCAGCTTGCCGAAATCGGCCGCCGTGTCCGTGCACTGACTGAAGTCGCCGAAGAGCTCTGGAAAAAGAACCTTTTGCCTGAATTGGAAAAGCAGTCCATCCGCATTGTGGACTATGCCGATCTGCCTCAGAAAAAGCGCGAAATATTAAGCAATTATTTTGATAACGAAATTTTCCCGATTCTGACCCCTCAGGCGATTGACTCAGGGCACCCCTTCCCGTTGGTTTCCAATACGAGTATCAATTTCATCATTGAATTGGTCAATGAAAAAGATAAAGGTGATGTGCGCTATGCACGGCTTAAGTGCCCCAATAATGTGCCGCGTTTCCTTTATCTGCCCAAAGGCAAAGAAGAAATCAATCCCAAGTTGGTGTTTGATTCCAACTACAGCGAACTCAATGTCGTCTTGGTTGAAGACCTGATTGAAGAGTGTATGGAAAGACTCTTTCCGGGCTATAAAGTCAATGCAGCCGGACAATTCCGTATCACGCGCAACACCGACGGTGAGATCGAAGAAGATGAGGCCGATGACTTGCTTGCGGCCGTGCGTGACTATGTTGATCAAAGACGGTTTGGAGACATCGTGCGCGTAGAAATGGGACGCGGCATGCCCGTGCGTCTGGCCGATCTTTTGATTGAGCACCTGGAAGTCAAACCCCATCAAATCTACAAACAAAAGATTCCGCTTGCGTTCTCTGAATTTATGAGTTTGGGCTGCATTGATCGGCCGAAGCTTCAGTACAGACCCGATCCGACCAAGCTTGCTAAAGAGCTCGATGGGGAAAAAGACTGTTTTGAAGCCATCAAAAAGCGCGATATCGTTTTGTATCATCCCTATGATCGCTTCCAGGCGGTATTGAATTTCATCGATCAGGCTGCGCGTGATCCGAAGGTGGTGGCTATTAAGCAAACGCTTTATCGCTGCGGAAGCGACTCGCCCGTGATCCGAAGTCTTTTGGAAGCCCGCCGCCGCGGCAAGCAAGTGACAGCTGTCGTTGAATTAAAGGCCCGCTTTGACGAAGAGCGCAATATCAACTGGGCCGAAGAACTCGAGCGCGCAGGCGTTAATGTCGTTTACGGGTTTGTCGGCTTGAAAATTCACGCTAAGCTTTGTTTGGTCGTCAGACGCGAAGCGGGCGGCATCAAGCGCTATGTGCATATCGGCACCGGCAACTACAACGCATCCTCGGCCAAGATTTATACGGATTTGGGCCTGATTACAGCCGATGATGAAATCTGCGCCGATGTCACAGACTTATTTAATGTCATGACCGGGTGCGGTGATATCACAAACTATCGCAAGCTCTTTGTTTCGCCTAAGAGCCTTCGCCCATCGATTACCAAGCTCATTCGAGAAGAAGTTGAGCTTCATCGTCAAAACGGCAACGGTCACATCATTATCAAGTGCAATCAGCTCGTTGACGGTGACATCATTGCCGAACTTTATAAGGCAAGCATCGCAGGCGTTAAAGTTGAATGCGTGGTGCGCGGCATTTGCTGTCTGCGTCCGGGCATTCCCGGGCTTTCTGAAAACATCTCGGTCAAATCCATTGTCGGCCGTTATCTGGAACACGCCCGCGTGTACTGGTTTAACCACAACGGTGATGAAAAGATGTATATCGGCAGCGCCGATATGATGAACCGTAATTTGAACGGCCGCATTGAAGTGCTCACCCCGATTGACAATGAAAAGATTCGCCGTAATATCATGACGAATATTTTGCGTCTGCAATTGTCCGACACCGAACAGTCCTGGATTATGGAACCCACCGGGGCCTACAAGCGCTATGTTCGCGCCAAAGGGGTTAAGAAAGTAGACGCACAGAACGCTCAGAATCATTTAAAGAGTCTGTACTAAAAATGTCGACTGTGAATCATCAATACTCGAACTTGGCCGAGGAGTCGGCCAAGTCGGAAACTTCTGCCTTTGTTCGCCCGAATCCGACAGTAACCCGTGTGGGCTTTATCGATCTTGGCAGTAACTCGTCACGTTTAACGGTAGTGGAATTTGACCGTCGCGGGCGCGTCACGGTTTTAAACCGTGTCAAGAGCATGGTTCGCCTGGGCGAAGGTGCTTTTGAAACCAAAGAACTTCAGCCTCAGGCAATGCAGCGGGCTTTGTCGTGCCTGAAGGACTTTGCGGAAGTCTGCCGCTCGTATGGTGTCACCGAAGTGGTGGCAGTCGGAACTGCGGCGCTGCGCGTAGCCGCCAACAGCATGGATTTTGTCAGTCAGGTTAAGCAAAAAACCGGTTTTGACCTTCAGGTGATTTCCGGGGAAGAAGAAGCCAGACTCATTCGTGTTGGGATTTGGGATTCGCTGCCCAAAACGAAAGACGCCTTTTTGTTTATCGATATCGGCGGCGGCAGCACGGAAATTTCAGTTTCCTCTCGAGAAAAGATTTCATTTCTAGAGTCGCTCAATATCGGCTGCGTGATGATGACCGATGCCTTTAAGGGTAATGCTCAGGGCAAAATATCTTCGGGTGTTTTCTCGAAGATGCAACAGCGTGCTCAAGAAAAAATTCAGCATATTCTCAAAAAGATTGAAAAAAGTCACTACAAAGCTGCGATTGCAAGCTCCGGTACCGCTCAGGCGCTTTTGACTTTGGCTCAGGCTAAATTCGGAGAAAACGGCGGCTTTGTTCAGTATCCGGAAGGCATTGAGTTAAAGCGTTCTCAAATCGCTTCGCTTGCGAAGTCGCTTTCTCAGATGACTGCCCGAGAAAGAGAGCGATTGCCGGGGTTAAGTCCCGCCCGTGCCCAGGTGATTGTGGGAGGTGCGGCGATTTTGCTCACGATTTTGCAAACGCTCGATTTGCCTTGCGTTTACATTACGCCCAATAACCTTCAGGACGGTCAGGTGGTTGACTATCTTGAAAGACATTTTGAGCGTGACGGTAAGAAAGAAAATGCCTGGCGCAGAAAAAGTGTCAGAACGCTCTCTAAGCAATATCACTGTGAGAAGAACCACGCCAAACACATGGGTTCGCTTGCTCTGAGCTTTTATGAACAGGCAAGAAAACTCAAGCTTTTTGTCGATCAGCCCGGGTTGGAAGAATTAATCGGCTACAGTGCCCGTTTGCACGATATCGGTATTGCCATCTCGTACGACAAGCACTATATGCACGGAGCTTATTTGGTCCGTCACAGTCCTTTGTTAGGTTTTACTGAGCAGGAAGTTCTGACAATGGCGAGGTTGGTTTTCTGGCACTCCAGACCGAGCGGAGAACTACCCGCCTTTTTGGCCGGTCCCACTGTAACGGATGCTGAGAAATGGGCTGCGCTTTCGCTTTTTATGGCTGAAAATTTAGATCGTACGCACCGCTCGATGGTGAGCAGTTTAACGCTTGAGAAAAAAGGTGAGGCGCTGAGTCTCGATGTGACGCTCGTGGCTCCGGCTCCGCTTGAAGAGGCATCGGTCGATAAAATCCGCAAGCACACGAAGAGAGTTCTGGGTGAGGCGATTGACATTCGCTTTCATATCGAAGACCGGGAAGTTGAAATTATCGGACTTTAATACTTATGAGGCAGGGAGCGGGGAGACTCGCTCCTTTAATTTTTTATCTCTTCTTTTGCTTCTTCTTTTTCTCGTTCTTGTCCCAACTCCTTAACCACTCGTTCAACCGAGCGGCTCTGGGATTGTTTCTGGCAGCGTGAAGTGAAAACCGAGACGCCGCCCATCAGGCTTGCCACAATATAGAAAACGGCCCCCGCACCGACAACACTGCCCGCACCGCCGAAAATGATCGGAAGCGTTGTGTGACAGAGATTAATCAGCATTGTGCGAAGACCCAACGCTTCACCGGTTCTGCCCGGGGGCGACTCGGAGTGAATCAGGCTCATTACATTGGGCTGAGAAGAGCCTAAAGCCATACCCAGTAAAAAGGCGACCGCGCAAAGCAGATAAAAGCTCTCGAACATCGGAAAGAGTGCGTAAGAAAGAGCCCCCAAGGCGAAAGCACAGGTGATGGTCTGCCATTCAGTGAGGTGTCTGGCAATAATCGGCATAAAGAGGCGCACAAAGAAAGTCGCTGAGGCAAAGACCCCTAAAATCCAACCGACTTCGCTGGCGCTTAAACCGATTTCGGTGCCGTAGACCGGAATCATGAAGCTTTGCAAATCCCAGGCCATCGACATGAAGGAGCTCGCAATGAGAACATTTCTGACGTGGGGAATTCCCATTAATTCAAAACTGCCTTTGCGTTTGACGACTTTGGGACGGTTCCATGAAGCGGGAAGCTTAGGCCATATCAGAAGAAGAAATACGGCAAGTCCTAAAACGACAGAAGACAGGGCCATGCCGTAGGCGCTTTGAAAGCCCATGTGATCAATCAGATAGCCGCTTGCAATCGGAGCACTGAGATTGGCTGTGGAATAGCCCATCGCAAGGAACGCAAAATTGTTCGTGCGGTTTTCAACTTTAGAGAGGTGCCCGACCAACTGCTGATTGGTCATTTGAACGAGCATAAAGCCCAGGCCGTTAATGGTGCAGGCGGCGTAAAGCGGCCAAAGTCCGAACGTTTTGACTTCAAAAAGCAAAGGCAGCGCTGCTGCCACGGTCATTATGCAGATACCGGTGAGAACCGGTTTTTTGGGTCCCACCGAGTCAATCCACTGCCCCGATCGTATGGCAAAAAGGGCCGGCACGAAAGCAAAAAGCGCCATCATAATGCCCACCTCAAGCGCAGTGGCATTTTCATACAAGCCATCGAGCGAGCAGCTTACGCGGTTGGCTACGCAGCCGATCTGAACGACTACTGTCAGCAGGATGACTTTAATGATGGTGGCAGACATAAAAGCTTTACCCGTCAAACAACAAAGCCACAGCGGTTTTCGCCACTGTGGCTTCGCAATTGCTGAGATTAATCGCTATTGATGATTAACAGAGAATTCCTATTTACGGATAATCAACAACGGCACATCAGCAATAGAGGCAATACGCGTGGCGGTTGAACCCATCACAGCGGCCTTGAAGCGGCCATAGCCGTGAGAGCCCATCACCAGGATATCGAGATGACGCTTCTTGCAGTAAGCGGCAATTTCATCGCCGGGGTTACCGACGAGGCAAACTTCTTTAGGCTTAACACCGGCCTTTTCAAAGAGCGGCAGCACCGGGTCAATGGCTTCGGCAAATTCGCTCTTTTGAAGTTCTACCACTTCGTCTTCAGACAAAGCGGGCAGGGCCATACCGGTCATATCCGGCATCACGGCACCGGCGTAGTCGCTCACCGTATTGATCAAATGAATCTTGGCAGCGGGACCGCCAAAAAGGTCAAGCTGCTTGATTGCATACTTCACGGCAGCTGTACCGAACTTAGAGCCGTCGACTGCGATACCGACACTTAATGCATCGGTTTCGGGAGCAGACTTATCGCGCAGCATCAAAAGCGGTACCTTGGTTAAAGCAAGAACAGCATTGGTCACAGAACCGAAGAGCAAGCCCTTCAAAGCAGAGCGGCCGTGTGAGCCCATGATCAAAAGGTCAACCTTCATTTCCTCGGCAACCTTGGCGATTTCTTCTGCCGGCGTACCTACCTTGGCAATTTCTTCGGCAGCCATCTTGGCTTTCTTGAGAATTTTGCGAGCGGGTTTGAAGGCCTTTTCACTTTCGTCTTTGTAGTAGTCATCAAGAGCTTCGCGGCTTACGAGGCGGCTTGCACGGGCGGGCAGAGGAGCCTGAACATTGAGCAAAACAATTTGCGGTTCATGACCGATCAACGTCGTACGGCTTGCTACGAAGGCTACCGCGTTGTCACTGTAAACACTACCGTCTACGGGAATAAGGATTTTCATAAAACATCCTTTTATATGAATGGAAAAACAGCCGTCCGGTCACGCACGAAGACAGGTACAATGCCGAACACCTCAGCCCAAGCCCATAAGGCTTGCGAGCAATCTTTTTCAGGAGTGGGGGAACCTAACAATCGCATAACGAAAAATTCTTCCGATCTCCTTACAATCACTTTAGCGCCATTTGGGGTGAAGCGCTACCCCTCAGAGGCTATGTTGTGCTTTTAATCAACGAAAAAACAATGAATACTGCAGATAAAAGACGCTTTGGCGGCATCAGTCGTTTATTCGGCTCAGAGGGTTTTGAGCGTTTGCAAAAATCTCATGTAACCGTGGTAGGAGTAGGAGGTGTCGGCAGTTGGGTTGCTGAAGCCCTGACCCGCACGGCTGTAGGCGAAATCACCATCATTGACGGCGATACGGTTGAAGAGAGTAATACTAATCGGCAGCTGCCGGCACTGGAGGGCAATTACGGTAAGAAAAAAGTTGAGGTTTTGGCCCAGCGCCTTAAAGCCATTAATCCTGAAGTCGAGATTCATGCGATTGATGACTTTTTAACGACAGAGAATTTTGACGCTTTGATTGCACCGTGTGATGCGGTCATTGACTGCATCGACTCACTGTCAGCGAAAACGTTTTTAGTGGCCGAGGCCCGTAAACAAGGGCTTTTTATCCTGACGAGCGGCGGAGCAGGTGGCAAAGTTGATGCTTCGCGTGTGGCATTTGCCGATGTGAGTTTGGCCAAAGGCGATTCTCTCATTGCTGCCATGCGGTCAAAATTGAGAAAAGAATACGGCTTTCCCAAAGTAAAAGCCGAGGTTAAGCCGCAAAGTTTTGGAATCGGTGCCGTCTATAGTGATGAAACGGTGAGAGTGAGCCAAGACGCAGGTGACGGTTTCGGAGTTTTTGCACCGGTGACAGTGACCTTTGCGATGCGATTGGTTCAGGAGTGCGTAAGGCATTTGCTTGAAAAAGAACACTTCTGAAATCAAATGGGACTGAACGGTCATTCAATGCATAACGAGCTGACAAAGCGCAAACTTTTTTAGATAAAAAACGCCTACACTGAGAGTAGAAGAGTACACCTGGATGTACCTGGAGACTGTATGTATAAAAAGATTCTTGTTCCGATTGATGGCAGCGAACTGTCTTACATGGCTGTTGCCGGTGCCGCTTCTTTTGCTCACAAGCTTGGAGCCGAAGTCTACGTTCTCACGGTGATTGAACCTTACTCTTATACGAATCTGAGTGAATATCGCCCTGAAAGTATTGAACAGTATGACCAGCGCGTCAAAGATCAGGCCAAAGAGCGTCTTGAAAAAGCTCGTGAGTATTTTGACAAGCTGGGCGTCAAGGTCGCTATCTGCTCCAAGAAGAGCTTTTCGCCTTCCGAAGCGATTATGGATGTTTGTGATGAATTAGGGTGCGATCTGATTTTCATGGCTAGCCATGGTCGTAAAGGTTTGGCAGCGGTGCTTTTGGGCAGTGAAACGCAGAAAGTGCTCACCCACACCAAAGTGCCGGTGATGGTATACCGTTAATCGGATTAATCAGACAAAATCGGTACAATTAGGTACCGTTATTTCTGGTGAAATAACCTCGTGCATTACCTGTCGATAACAGGTGGCACGGGGTTTGTTTTTAAAAGGACTCAAAATGCCCGATCTGGATCAAATGAAAGTTGAAATGGATGTCAACGCCCTGGTTCGTGAAGAAGTGATTACGGACCGTAAAATCGGGACGATTCGTGTTTTAACCCCGATTACTCTGGAAGGCGTTCGCGATCTGACCCGTGAAGTGGTCTATATGGGTGAAACACAGATCATGACCCAAATGGGAGCTTTGCCGATTTCGTTTGAAATCAAGGCCGCTAACCTTGAAGAAGCGGTTAAGGGATACGGTGAAGCTGCCAAGGCCGGTGTTCAGGAAACGATTGCCAAGCTTGAACAAATGCGTCGGGAAGCCGCTAGCAAAATCGTCACCCCGGGTGATGCCGGTTTTGCTGCCGCAGCCAGTAAAATTCAAATGCCTTAACCAAGCAATCATTTCGCATGACGATTCAGGGATTTAGCCGAAAAGAGATGGCCGATCTGCCGACACGCCTTTTGCGTGACGGGCGCGCGGCGAATGCTCGGGTGACGTGTGTAACCTGGCAGGGCCGGGAGTGGACAGTCAAAGATTTCTCCCCTCGCAACTGGTGGGTGAGAACCTTTTTAGCACCTTTTCTTTTAGGCCATGAATATAAAATCCTTCAAAAATTAGAGGGTGTGGAAGGGGTGGCTAGTGACTCTTTTGTCATTGACCGCCATGCTATTGCCATTGCCTTTTTGCCGGGAACTCCCTTAGGTAAGAAAGATCCATCAGAGGTCACAGAAGAGTTTTTGACCCAGATGGAGTCGCTCATGCAGCGCGTGCATGACAAAGGGGTTGTACATCTGGATACCCGCGGAACCGGCAATTGGTTGGTTTCGCCCGAAGGGACTCCGCTTTTAATTGACTTTCAGGCGGCACTCACCACCGGTTGGATGCCTGCTTCCTGGCGTCGGATCATTGAACTTGTGGACATGAGCGGCGTCTACAAAAAGTGGAAGCAGTGGCAGCCAGAGACCATGGGAGCCGAGCGCGAGGCCCTTTATGAAGAAGCGCTTCGTTGGCGACGCAAATGGGTCTTTGAAGGCTACTTCGGCAAAAGGAAACGCCGTCACGCCAAGAAGAAACGTTCTTATTAATTTTTTGTAGGCAACCTTTTTTCGGCTGCCTATTTTCAACTTTTTATAGGTATCGGTACCGTTATGGCACAGTACGTATTTACGATGAACCGCGTCGGCAAAATCGTTCCGCCGAAGCGTCAGATTTTGAAAGACATTTCCCTGTCCTTTTTCCCGGGCGCCAAGATCGGCGTTTTGGGTTTAAACGGTGCGGGAAAATCAACCCTGCTGAAAATCATGGCCGGCGTTGATACCGATATCGAAGGCGAAGCCTTGCCGATGCCGGGTATCAAAATCGGTTACCTGCCCCAAGAACCTCAGCTTGATCCCAACCATACAGTTCGCCAGGCAGTTGAAGAAGGTTTGAGCGAAGTGCTCAATGCCCAAAAGCGGCTCGATGAGGTTTATGCCGCTTACGCTGAACCCGATGCTGATTTTGACGCACTGGCCGCAGAACAGGCAAAACTTGAAGCCATTATCAATGCAGCGGGCACCAATGCGGAAACGCAGATGGAAATTGCGGCCGATGCTTTGCGTCTGCCGCCATGGGATGCCAAAATCGAGCACCTCTCGGGCGGTGAAAAGCGCCGTGTTGCACTTTGCCGGTTGCTTTTGTCTCAGCCCGATATGCTTCTTTTAGACGAACCTACGAACCACTTGGACGCCGAAAGCGTGGAGTGGCTCGAGCAATTCCTGCATCGTTTCCCGGGAACCGTGGTGGCAGTGACCCACGACCGTTACTTCCTCGATAACGCTGCCGAGTGGATTTTGGAATTGGACCGCGGTGAAGGTATCCCCTGGAAGGGTAATTACTCCTCCTGGCTTGATCAAAAAGAAAAGCGTCTTGAAATTGAAAAGCGCCAGGAAGATGCCCGCATGAAGGCGATTAAGCACGAACTTGAATGGGTGCGTCAAAATGCTAAGGGTCGCCAGGCAAAGAGCAAGGCCCGTTTGGCCCGCTTTGAAGAAATGAGCAGCTACGAGTATCAGGCCCGTAACGAAACCAATGAAATTTTCATTCCGGTTGCTGAGCGCTTGGGCAATAACGTGATTGAATTTAAGCACGTCAGCAAAGGTTTCGGCGACCGCCTCTTAATTGATGACTTAAGTTTCAAAATTCCGCCCGGAGCCATTGTGGGCGTTATTGGTCCGAACGGTGCCGGTAAGTCCACGCTTTTCAAGATGATTTTGGGTAAAGAAAAGCCTGATAATGGTGAAATCGAGATCGGTCAAACCGTAAAAATCAGTGCGGTTGATCAAATGCGTGATTCTTTGCCTAACGATAAGACCGCTTGGGAAGCAGTAAGCGACGGACAGGATATCCTGCAGGTCGGAAAATTCCAAATGCCTTCCAGAGCCTACCTCGGACGCTTTAACTTTAAGGGCGGAGACCAACAAAAATTAGTGGGTGCATTATCCGGCGGTGAGCGCGGTCGTCTGCACTTGGCAAAGACGCTTTTGGCAGGCGGCAATGTGCTGCTGCTTGACGAACCGTCAAACGACCTGGACGTTGAAACGCTCCGTGCGCTTGAAGATGCTCTCTTGGAATTTGCCGGCTGCGCCATGGTCACTTCTCACGACCGTTGGTTCCTCGACCGTATTGCTACACATATTCTTGCCTTTGAAGGTGATTCTAAAGTGGTGTTTTTTGACGGCAACTACACTGAGTATGAAGCCGATAAGCGTAAACGCTTGGGAGAAGAAGCTGCAAGACCTCATCGTCTGCGCTTTAAACCATTGAAACACTAGTCTTTGACTCAGAAAGCGGCACCTCAAATAGGTGCCGTTTAGAGTCATTAAAGAAGGAAAATCAAATTAAGTGTAAATTGAGCAAAATTGAGAAAGAATAAGCATCTTTAATGTCAATATAAGCATAACCAAATCTAAGTAAAAACTCATAGAAAACTAGGTAGATTGACGTATATCAATACAAAAAATTGGGGGGGGGATACGCTCAGGAATTGAGCTGGCCTCCTAATTTTTAATAATCAGGGCAGCTCACTTTCTTTTTTCGAAAAAGGAAATGCTGTTATGAATAAGACCTTTAAAACAATTTGGAACGATGTACGTCGTTGCTATATCGTCACAAACGAAGCCCAGAAATCTCATGGGAAACCTTCTAAATCTGCCGTTGCATTAGCTGTTGCTGCTACGGCAGTTTTATTTTCAGGTGTTGCTAATGCAGCCTACACAACTCCATTGAGTGACTCTTACAAAGGTGACCCTGGATATGTTGCAAGCTCTGCTGAAGAGATGAACGCAGCCAAAGAATCCTGGAAAACAGATGAATATACTAAGAATTGGGGTTTAACTGCATTACGTGCCAATGTTGCTTATGCATTGGGTTACCATGGCCAAGGCGTAAAAGTTGGTGTGATGGATTCAGGTGCCTTATTGCAAGTCCATAGCGATCTGGCAGGTGATCGTTTCCATGCAGTAACAGCATCCGGTACTTTTGGTCAAGATGGTCAACGTTATCCTCAACAAGCATATTCTAGTTCTGGCTACGATCCTGAAGCTGACACAGGCGTTTATCACAAAGGTGAAAAGTTTGACGTAACCGGTCAGTTTACTTTAGGCGTGAATGACTCTCACGGTACCAGCGTTGTTGGTTCAATTGGTGCAAATCGTGATGGTAACGGTATGCATGGTGTAGCTTGGGGAGCTGATGTCTATTCTGGTAACACCGGAGGGACAGATAATACAAACTACGGTCCTTTCCTGGATTATGACTACTTCTACGCAGGATATAGTGCTTTAGTTAATAGTGGCGTCAAGATTATTAATAACTCCTTTGGTACAAACTTAAAACAAATTCATCCAGATGGTACTCCGGAAGACTATTACACTTCTGGTGTTGAACTGAAAAATGTCACAGACTTTGAATATGAGTACTATCTGTTTAAACAGATGTATGAAAACTCCTATGCAGGGACTGATCACGCAGGTAAATCTTTTGTTGATGCAGCTTGGGACGCCATCAAAGGTAAAGATGTAATTCAGGTATTCACTAACGGTAACAACCAACGTGAAAATCCCTACCATCGTGCGTTATATCCTTATTTCAATCCCGAAGCTGAAAATCAATGGATTGCAATTGCGGGGTTGCGTCAGGATGATAATCAGGCAGGTTCCCAAGATACTAATTATCAAATTGAAACTAACTTCAATGAAGCCGGCGAGGCTAAGTATTGGACACTAACAGGTCCTGGTCAGAATGGTTATGCCACTGGTGTTGATGATGAAACAGGTAAGCCAATTGGACCGAGTTCAAACTATTATAACGGTTATGAATATGCTGAAGGTTATAAATCATTCAGCGGTACTTCAATGGCTGCACCATACGTAACAGGGGCTTTTGCTGTTTTGGCCTCGCGTTATACCGATATGAGTGCAACGCAAGTTCGTCAAGTGTTATTAACCACGGCAAGCCATACAGATGCTGAAGGTAATGTCATTGAGGGATGGAATAATGTTGATGGAAGTACTCCGGCAGAAGGTGAAGTTTCTGACCGTATGGGTTGGGGTGTACCTGATCTCGAAAAGGGAATGTATGGTTTAGGGCAGTTATTTACTCACTTTGACTATAACTTGGCAACCAATCCCTTAGATGTGTGGTCAAACGATATTTCACAAGTTGCACTTGATCAGCGCCATAGAGAAGATGTTGAATGGCTGAAGTCTGTAACTGATGATGGGACAGTTGATGGGAAAGTACTGGCATCTAAAGGCGGAGACTATAAGCTTGAAAATGGCGAAAACAGTATCGCAGGTATCGAAGACAGTTCTATCGATCAAGCTGATGCTGAAAAATGGCGCCAAGAATACTTTGACAAGCGTGCTGAAGCTATTCGAGATAAGTTGGCAAACAATGGTTATAACGGTTCTTTGACTAAACGCGGTACCGGTACCTTAGTTATGACGGGTAACAATACCTATCGTGGCGGTACGACCGTTGAAGAAGGTACATTGCTTGGCTTTGCTGAATCCTTCGGTGTGACCGGAGAAGACGCAAGTGCAACGGCCAACGGTAAAGTTACCGTGAACGGCGGTATCTTTGGCGTGATGAATAAGTACAACGACACCTTCACAATGAGAGGCGAATTGACTTCCAATGCCGAAGCTGGTCACTCTGTTGACGTTACAATCAATGCTGGTGGTACTTATGGTGTCGTGGCCGGTCAAGATGTTGAAGTCGGTACTTTGAGCTTCAAGGAAGGCGCCGGTGTGACGGTTGTTTCTACCGACACCGATGTATTGACTCAAGCCTATAACGGCAAAGCTCAAACAGGTACTGTGACTGCTGAAAAACTCGAAGGTGCAGATCTCGCTGTTGCTAACCCCGACTATGCATTCTTCAAGACTGACATCAAGCATGAAGGCAATAAGTTGAGTGCAACGATTACACGTGATAAGGATGTGTCTGTTGCCTCTTACGCTAATAGCGATGTTGGTGAAGCCGTTGGTCAAGTCATTAACGGTGCAACCGACAGCGCAATCTTTGCCTCCATGGTTGGCGGTACGAAGGATCAAGTTCGCAGCACGATGGACAGCTTGGGTAGCGATATTTATCTCTCTGCTCAAAATGCCTCGATCGTCAACTCCTTGAGCGTTGCCCGCGCTGTTAAGGATCAGGCAATTGGTATCGGTGAAGGCCGTCATGTTGAAATGAAGGACGGCACTGCTCGCTTGTGGGCAACCGGTATCGGTTCTTGGAGTGATGTGGACTACGGTTCCAGCATGGATGTTGACACCTATGCAGGTTTCGTGGGCGGTGAAGTAGATGTCACCGATAGCACCAAGGTTGGTGTGTTCTTCGGTTACGGTTCTACGGACTTTGATGCCAGCCACTACGGCAAGATTGAAAGCGATGATATCCACTTCGGTCTCTACGGTGAAACCGCTTTCGAATTGGCTAACGTGACCTACGGTATCGTTCATACTAACCAAGACCGCGATGTGAGCCGCACGATTAACGTGATGGGCCAAATCGGTGGTGCTGATACCAGCGCAGATGCTGATATCACGCAAGTGTTCGCTGAAGCTGCTTACACTGGCTTTAACACCGATAAGTATGCTGTTGAACCGTACTTTGGCTTAAGCTACATGCACATTAAGACCGATAGCATCGATCAAAGTGTTGGTGGTATGAGCTTTGATACGGATGTCGACAATGCTAACTTAGCAGTCACGACGTTGGGTGTCCGCGGTGCCGTTCCGTTTACGGTTGGTTCCGTCGGTATGCAAGTTAAGGGTGATCTGGCTTGGAATCACTTCTTCGGTGATAACGAAGCTGAAGGTAAGATGCGCGTAGGCGACGCCGGCTTTGCCAAGATCAAGGGTGAAAAACTCGACAATATGGCAACGGTTGGTTTAGGCGTTGAAGCCCAGCTCACGAAGGATACGACCTTTGGTTTGTCCTACACCGGTGCGTTTGATGGTGACATCACCTCTCACGGTGTCGGCGCTAACTTGCGTATTAACTTCTAATCGCATAAAGCCAAAAATAAAGAGGGAGGCTCGCCTCCCTCGCCAATCATTTCAAGTGGCTTTTCCCCCGAGACTTCGGTCATATTCGGGGGATTTTTTATTTAATTGTTTAAAAGTCTGCTTTCTAAAAATGTTTTCCAATCAATGAGTTCTCCGTCTTTTGTAGTCATTGATCGAGCGCCCGCGTAAAGACAAATTCGCTTGGTTAGCGGGACATTTTGCAGTTGTCCCCAATAAGTGAGATTTTTGAAAAAATCACTCGAAAACGTCTGACCGGATTTCATTTCAAATCCGCACCACGAGTCCTCATCAATAAGATCAACTTCGCGACCCTGTTGATCCCGCCAAAAACTCAGATTCGGTTCTTTAGCCTGATTAAACGCATTTTTGATGAATTCGTTGATGATTAAGTTCTCAAAAAGACCGCCTCGCAGAAAATGACTTTCTAAGTCTTCATGAGATCGAATGCCTAAAAGTGAACAGGCTAAACCGGTGTCATAAAAATAAAGTTTGGGTGTCCTGACAAGCCGCTTTGAAAACTTTTGGTGATAAGGGTTTAAAACGTAGGCGACGTAACTCGCCTCGAGTATAGAGAGCCAACTTTTTACCGTCGTAACAGAGACGCCGCAGTCATTCGCTAACGAAGACAGATTGAGCAGTTGTCCGATCCGCCCGGCGCACAGTTTTAAAAATCGAATAAAGGTATCCAAGTCGCCAATATTTTTTAAGAGTCTTACGTCACGCTGTACGTAGGTTTCGGTATAAAACCGATAATACTCATTCACATCAAGCGCTTTGTCATAAATTCGAGGATACATCCCGGTGAAAATTTCTTCATTCAAAGTTTGCGGTAATTTTCCTGCAGCTAAAAGTTCCCGATGAGAAAACGGTAATAATTTCAAAATCGCAGCCCTACCGGCCAAAGACTGGGTGATACTTTGCATTAAAAGGAAATTCTGTGAGCCGGCTAAAAGATACATGCCGCTGTCGTTGACTTCATCAACATGCGTCTGCAAATAGGAAAAGAGAGATGGTACCCGTTGAATTTCGTCAAAAATACTACGGTTTGAATATGTCTTTAAAAAACCTCTCGGATCGTTTTGTGCAAAAGCTCGCAAATCAGGATCTTCCAGCGAGACATATTGGTAATCCTGAAAAGTGTTTTTCAGCAAAGTTGATTTCCCGGATTGTCTCGGCCCGGTCAGGGTGATGACCGGATACTGTTTACTTAGGGAAATAAGTTTTGAGCGAATGGTTCTTTCAATCATATTAAAAATTTAATTTTTAACTTTAAATTTTTAAAAAATTATATAAAACAAATAGATAAAGTTCAATTTTAATAAACTAACTCTCTAATTCCAGTTGAGCGACAGGAGAAAATACCGTTAATGATTAAGCTGCCTTCGTTAAAATACAACTCTTGAAATAAATCAATTGACAAATTCCGGCGCTATTTTTATGTGTCAGCTCAAAGTTAAACCTGCTCTTCTAGAACTCAATGACGGAAAAGCTTATTCACCCGAATTCGGAGATATCTACGCGACGCGCAGCGGTGCGTACGGGCAGGCTTGTGCGGTGTTTTTGTCCGGTGGAGACATTGCCTGTCATTGGGCCCATCAGAAATCTTTTACGATTCTAGAAAACGGCTTTGGGTTGGGAACAAACTTTTTGGCCACTTTAAAAGCCTGGCGTGATGATCCCAATCGAAGCGATCGTTTGGACTACGTGAGCTTAGAGTGCTTCCCGGTAAGTACAGAAGAAATTAAAAAGTTTTGCGCACCGGAAGTTGCTTCTGAAGCTGGTGAATTAGCCCAGAAGTGGCCTGTCTGTATTCCCGGATATCACACACTTGAATTCGATGGCGGCAGAGTGCGGCTCATTCTGATTTTCGGCGACTCTCCGGTACTTTCAAAAACACTTCAGTTAAGTTATGACGCTCTCTTTTTAGATGGATTTGCGCCCGGCAAAAACCCCAGAATGTGGGACCCGGAACTCTTGAGAAATTTGTCCCGTTATGCAAAAGAAGGGGCAACAGTGACCACTTGGTGCACGAGCGGCTCGGTGAGAAGAGCGCTTGAAAGAGCGGGTTTTGCGCTTCAGAAAAAAGAAGGTTTCGGGAAAAAAAGAGAGCGGCTTTTTGGAGTAATGCGTGCCCGTCGCTCAAAGCATTACAGGCGTTGCGTTCGCGATGTCGTTATTATCGGAGCGGGATTGGCCGGTGCCAATTTAGCCTACAGTCTCTCAAGGCAAGGTATTAAAGTTCGACTCATTGATGAAGGACCGGTGCCGGGATCAGCAGCAAGCGCTCTTTCTTGGGGTATTCTGCATCCTCATTTCACTCGCGATGACAGCCCCCTGGCGGTGCTCTCACGGGAAGGTTTCCTTTTGACACGAAACCGCTTAAAAGAACTGGAAGCAAAAATCGGTGATACTCTTTTTCATCAGGCAGGCTGCCTGCAAATGGCCCATTGTGATGAAATTTACGAGGAATGGCTTGACGCAAAGACTAAGGAATTGCCTTTTAAACTCCCTGACGACTACGCAAAACTTTTAAATCAAAAAGAAGCGTTTGAGGCAAGCGGTCTTTCTCTTAAGCGAGGCGGGTGGTTCTTTCCTTTAGCAGGTATGGCTCGGGCAGGGGCTTTCTGTAGAGCGTTAATTGAGGCAAGCCGAGTCCCATATCGGGGCAATACGACTGTTTCCTCTTTGGTAAGAAACGGGGATTTGTGGCAGTTAATCGGTCCATTCGGTGAAGTGATTGATGAGGCCTCCGACGTAGTGGTTTCTGCTGCCATGGATTCTTCCCGCCTGTTAAAGGCCTCTTACTTGGGGCTAGAGGCATTGCCCGGGCGAATCACCCTTTTGCGAGATACGGATTTAACGGACTTGAAGTGTCCCGTGAGCGGTGAAGGCTACATTGCTCATTTACCCGACGGTTATTGCGCAGTAGGGGCCACTTATGAATTAAAACGAAACGGTCCCTGGAGCGAAGAGTCCGCGCATTTGGCTAACCTCGAAAAGTTAGATTCTCTATTGGATAAAGCGCTCGACGTTGTTGTCACGGGGGCTTATTGCGGTGTGAGAGCTGCGGGCCCCGGAAGGCTGCCAGTTGTCGGAGCTGCGGTAGATGAGGCGGCCGTCATTGACGCACTTCAAAATGATCCGAGACTTTTAGAGAAAAAAGGTTTTGGTGAGATTGAAGGGCTTTGGGTTTTCACGGGCCTCGGATCCAGAGGGCTCTCAATGGCAACACTTTGCTCGGAAATACTTACGAGCCTTATGCTTGGGGGACCGGTGCCTGCCGAGCCGCGACTCATAAAAACATTGGCGCCTTCAAGACATCTCAGGCGCCAATGGAAAAACCATTTAATCAGTTAACGCTCAGGCATTTTTGCCGCAGCAGTTTTTGTACTTTTTGCCTGATCCGCAAGGGCAGGGATCGTTGCGCCCGATTTTAGGCGTTGCGCGGCTCACAGGCTTATTGGGTAAATTGAGTTTTGCAATTTCAATGACACCCGCCATCATCTCAACCATTCCTTCTTCAAGATTGCGCACGGGATGCTCTTTTTCAACCGCTCGGCGAATGGCAAGATTTTGCTGATAATCGGGATCCTCTTCATCGAGCTCTAAAAAGCGGTGAATGCGGCAAAGCTGAGCTTCAATAGCGTCAGTGACATCTACGCGATCACTGTATTGAGCCAAAGCGTTATAAAAACCCATAGCCCAGGGTTCCAGTGCAGAGAGTCCCTCGGGACCCGTCACAGGGTTACCTTCTTCATCTTCCAAGGGGAAGATAATGGGGTTATAGAAGTGGCGCTGAGCCTGAAAAGCCCGGATTTCCTGCAGGCGCTGATGAATGAGGGTGCGAACGGTTTCCGGTTCATCCACCTCGCAGGGGCTTCCTTCTTCGTTAAAGATGTAGGGGTACCATTCAGACTCTTCTTTAACCGGAGGATTTAAAAGTGCAATGGCTGACAGAAAGCCGTCGAGCATGCTCACATCAAAAGTGTCATCAGCACAGCTGCTTGTTGCTAAGAGTTCGTCGAGCTGATTGATATCTTCGTCGGTAAGAGGATGATAATTTTCGTTCATGTGGTGTACCTGCAAAAAACGCCGCAATAATGAGCGGCGTTTAAGTAATGGATAAAAAATCCGATTATTGAGCGCCGCTATCGGTCGGTTTGTCGGACAATGTACTGTCACACAAAGCGATCAAAGAATCAATTTGGCCTTTGGAGCGATTCATATCTTCGACGGCTTTATTCATTTCTTCAACAGCTTGGCGCTGAAGCAAGTTTTCGTAAGCGATGCGCAACGCGGCGAGCACTGCAACCGAATCGGGCGAAAAAACTTTGCCCGGTTGGTGAATTTCCTGCATTTTGCTTTGCACGAGCTCGGCGCAGGCGCGCAAATTCGCTTCCTCTTCGGGGGCCACCGCCAGACGATAGTCTCGTCCCATGATGGTCAATGTCAAGGTTTTACGCGCAGTCATCATTATCGAAAGTATTCAGTTAGAAATTCATGGGTTGATCGTTGCTCACGGTTTGCTGAGCTTTTTCAATGGAGCGGATCAAAGCGTCAAGACGCTCGATGGCTTCCTGCGTTTCAGCCTTGGTCAAACCGGCTTCATTTTCCTTTTGTGTCAGGAGGGCTTGCAATTGTTCGTTTTGAGCACGCAAATCATTGACTTCCTGAATAAGGGCACGAACACGATCGGCTAAAAGTTCAAGTTTTTCTTGCATCTTCTTTTTATCCTTTGGCTAAGGGATTAGTGGGCATTCTGCTCCACATCTTCCTGGGCTTTTTGAGCTTGGTCAATAACAGTCAGATCCTGATTTTCAGGCATGAAGGCTTCATCGTCGCCCAAAATCATTTGGTCGGCTTGAGTTTCTTCAGGCATCGGAGTGAATTCGTAACGGGTGAGACGACCGGAGTCATCAAAGTAAACAGTGAGACGTCTCATCTGCGGATCACCGAAGCGGGGATTAACGTAGTAGAGATAATCCCAACGGTTTTGATGGAACATGTCACGCAAAAGCGGTACACCTAACAGGAATTGCACCTGAAGCTGCGTCATACCGAGGTGAAGCTGATCGACCATTTCTTTGGTGATCAAGTTGCCCTGATGAGTATCAGGACGATACGGTTTAATAACAGAGGTAATCGCTTCGGACGGTTGGAACCATTCGTTGAAGGCATCCCACTGGGACTGCACTTGGGCGCAACCGGACAATACGAGCGTGGCCGCAAGGGCGCCCGTCAGCATACATTTCTTGTACATAGGTGACACGTTTTCGCAATGCGTTAGTCTTCTGATCCCTGAATGATAAACTAATGCGCCTTCTAACGCCTATGATTGCGAAGAATTTTTTAAGGGGCTGCTGTAGAAAAAACAAAAATGTAATTATGAGCGGTAACATTGCCGCAAGTGGGCTCATAGAATTTAATTTAAGGACAGGTTTTCAGTCAGTGACGCATTGATTCTGAAAGAAATTGTTAACGCATTGAAGGCTCTAACTTTTTAGGTATCAGCATGATATGATTAGCCGAAAACAAAGCAGCGGAGTTGTTGCTTATTTGCAGTGTTAGAGGAAAAACAATTGAAATACGATCCGAGTGATTTAAAAAATTTGGGATTGAAAGCGACGGCACCGCGCCTTCGTATTTTGTCGCTCTTTCAAAAGGCAGCTTTAACCAATAAGCGTCACTTAACGGCCGATGAAGTTTTCTCTCAACTCAAAGATGAGGGAGAGGACGTCGGTTTGGCGACTGTTTATCGTGTGCTCACTCAATTTGAAGTGGCGGGTCTTTTGCGCCGCCATCATTTCGATAGTGAAAGCGCCTCCTATGAATTGGGCGAACCCGAGCATCATGATCACTTGGTGTGCCTGCAGTGCGGCAAGATCGAAGAGTTTGTCGATATTGATATTGAAAGAAAACAGCAGGAAATTGCCACTCGTTTCGGCTACACGCTAGATCACCACACGCTCTGCCTCTACGGAATTTGTAAAGAGTGCCAGGAGAAAAACGCAGCTAAAAAATAAGCTCACGCTTTTAAAGAAGTCTTTTTTGAAACGCTCTAGCCTTGATAGGCTCGGGCGTTTTCTATGAGTTCAGAGGCATTGTCTCTTGCCTTCTTTGTTACGTCTGCCCCTGCGAGCATCCGTGCCAATTCTTCAATACGCTCAGAATCACTTAAAAGCTGCAGTCTGCTTACCGTCTGACCGTTTTCCTGAGACTTTTGTACTCTCAGGTGAGTGTGACCGTAAGAGGCTACTTGCGGTAAGTGCGTCACACACATGACCTGGCGTTCAAAAGAGAGTTTTTTAAGAAGCTTACCGACAACATCGGCCACTGCGCCGCCGATCCCTGCGTCGACTTCATCAAAAATGAGCGTATCGACCGGAGTCTGTTTGGAGGTGATCACGGAGATCGCTAGACTGATGCGGGAAAGTTCACCGCCGGAGGCAACTTTAGAGAGAGCTCGTGCAGGAACGCCTGCGTGGCCGGCTACTAAAAATTCACAGCGCTCAAGCCCGCAAGCTCCGGGTTCTGCCGTATTGAGCGTTGCCTCAAAACGTCCCCCGGTCATGGAGAGCATCTGCATGGCTTCAGTTACCTGCTGGGAAAGCGTTTTGGCAGCCAGGTGTCTTTTTTTCGAAAGAGTTCTGGCTAAAGACATGTACGCATTGCGAGCAGTCTCTTCTTCTTTTTCAAGCGCTTCTAAGTCCAGGTTTTGCTGCAGTGCCTGAAGTTTTTGAGTCGTTTCTTCAAACTTTTCAAAAAGATCCTCGGGCAGTGTATGAAACTTTCGGGCAGCATTAAAGTAAAGTGATACGCGGGCATCGACCTCTTCAAACCGACCTTCATCCAGATCGGTTCTGTCGCGATAGCGCTCCAGTTCCCGAACGGCATCTTCAACAATCGCTAAAGCGTCATTGAGCTGATTGGCAATGTCGCCCAGTTTTTCATCGTACTGAGCCAACCCCTGCAGTCTTTCGGTATTGCGTCCCAGTAGACTTAATGCACTTTCATCTTTGTCCGAGAGGTCGTCAGCGGCACTTTGAAGTGCATCCAATATGTCATGCGCATTGCCGAGTCTGCGATGCTCGGCGTTGAGTTCTTCCCATTCGCCCTTAACCGGATGAATTTGGGATAACTCATCGTGCACCCAAGCAAGCCGCTCAGCTTCATCGGCTAACTTTTTGGCATCCTCTTTTGCTTCAGAAAGACGCTTTCGGCTTTCCTGCCAGAGCAAAAAAGCTTTCCGCGTGGCGGTCAATTCATCGGTGTAACCCCCGAAAGCATCCAAAAGGTTTAATTGACCGTTGGGTTTGAGAAGCGACTGTTGTGCGTTTTGCCCATGGATATCCAAAAGTTTTACGGCTAACTCTTTAACTTGCGAAGCTGTTACGGCAATACCGTTGATCCAGGAGCGCGATCTTCCGCTTCGATCAATCACACGGCGAATAATGGCGGTTTTTTCCAAAAGATCGTCTTCTGCGATGAGGGCATCGTCACGAAGAATCTGAAGGACTTCGTCATTGATGTCAAAAATGGCAGTGAGATCCGTTTGCTTTGCTCCTTCACGGATCAGCCCCGTATCGGATCGAGCCCCTAAAATCTGCTGTATGGCATCAATTAAGATGGATTTACCCGCGCCCGTTTCGCCGGTTAAAACCGTCAGTCCGGATGCAAGATCCAGATTCAGTTCCTTAACAATGACAAAGTCTTTGAGCGAAAGGTGCGTGAGCATAATCAAACTCTAGTCTTTAATAGGAAGCGAGGCGTTGTCCGAAGGCATGAGATTCCAGTAGAGCTTTCGGCGCAGGGTGTCGTAGTGATTGTGTCCGATCGGATGCAGAATCGTAAAACTTTCGGGCAAAGTCCTCACTCGCAGGATGTCGCCCTTTTGCATCGGGAAAAAGTCCTGCATGTCGCAGTAGGCAGAAGCTTCTCTTGCTTCAATTAAACTGATGTCAACGGTGCTTGAGCCCGGCAGAACAATCGGTCGGTTGGTGAGCGCATGGGGCGCAACCGGCACAAGCACCATGGCGTTTAGTGCCGGGTGCAGAATAGGGCCGCCGGCGGCCATCGCATAAGCCGTGGAGCCCGTTGCCGAAGAGACAATGACGCCGTCGGCGCGCTGAGTAGCCATGGGGTGACCGTCTACCCAAACGTTAAATTCCACCATTGAGCCCGCTCGGCCGTGGGTGATGCCTGCGTCGTTGACGGCAGTGGCAGTGAAAACATTTTTGCCTGCACGGTACACACGCACGGAAAGCATGGATCGGGTGTCGACCTCGTACTCACCCCGAAGTAAAGGTGGAAGGTCCTTATCCATTTCCTGCAAAGAGAAATCCGTGATAAAGCCCAGGCGTCCGGCATTAATAGCAATAATAGGGAGCTTAAAGCGTGCCATTCTGCGGGCGATGCCAAGCGTTGTGCCGTCACCTCCGAGCATAATGATGACGTCAGCTTTTTCTCCGAGTTCTTCCAAACTGACCCCTTTTGAGCCCGGCAAATGTGCTGCTGTGCTCTCTTCGAGCAGGTAATCCATTTTTTCAGCGTGCAAAATGCTCAGAAGCTTCTGAAGAGCCTCTCCCATGGGTTCGGTACGTTTGGCAAAAACAGCAGCGGTTTTAAAGGCTTTCACTTTTTGTTCTCTAAAAGCAGACTTGACCGAAAAAGCGAACTTTTTCGGTCATGCAAAGGTTCTGTAATCAACTATTGCTCGATATCTGAACCGATAGCCACACTGTGGAAACCGGCATCCACATGCACGATTTCTCCGGTGACGGCGCTTGCTAAGTCAGAAAGCAGGAACGCAGCGACGTTACCGACTTCTTCAATGGTCACCGTGCGGCGAAGGGGCGCATTGGCTTCCATGTGATGAAGCATCTTGGAAAAGCCCTGAATGCCCGAGGCCGCTAAAGTTTTGATGGGGCCGGCAGAAATCGCATTGGCACGGATTCCCTTGGGACCGACAGAGCTTGCAATGTACCGGGTGCTAGCTTCAAGAGCAGCTTTGCAAAGACCCATTGTGTTGTAGTTGGGGACAACACGTTCGCCGCCCAGATAGGTAAGCGTTAAAAGGGAGCCTGCGCGGCCTTCCATAAGGGGAAGCGCAGCGCGTGCAACAGCCGGGAACGAGTAAGCTGAAATGTCCATGGCGATCTTGAAAGCATCGCGCGTGCAGCCTTCAAGGAAGTCACCTGCGATCGCTTCACGCGGAGCAAAACCGATCGAGTGAACGAGACCGTCCAAGGCACCCCAGCGCTCTTTAATCTGAGCAAAAGTATTATTGATTTGTTCGTCGTTGGAGACATCCATCTGAAGTACAAAATCACTGCCGAAATCAGCGGCAAAACCCGCAACGCGGTCTTTAAAGCGTTCGTTGGCATAGGAGAAAGCCAGTTCGGCGCCTTCGCGATGACAGCATTTGGCGATACCGTAAGCAATGGAGCGGTTGGAGACGATCCCGGTGATCAGAATCTTTTTACCTTGAAGAAAACCCATTTCATCCTCACTTTAAATGATGTGTGATAACGGGTTGATTTTAACTAAAGAGGTTAAAAGTTTGAAGAGAACAGACAAATGCGAAGACTTTGTCAGTGCGGAATCACCAAACGCTGTCCCGGTCTTAAATCTTTGGTTTGAAGCTTATTTTCATCCATGATTGCGCTCACACTGGTTCTGTGACGCTGAGCAATCGTATAGAGTGTGTCGCCTCTTTTGACCCGATAGGCACTCTTGCGAAGCCCCGTTCTCTGAACTTCTCGGACTGTAAGCCGCAGACGCTGCCCCACTCTGATAGTGTTCGTTTTGAGCTTATTTTGTTTTCGGATATCGGCCGTTTTGACTCCGAAACGAGCCGCAATACCCGAGAGCGTATCGCCGCTTCGAACACGGTAGGTAATACGGCGAGTGGTCGGCAAGGGGACAAGCTTTAAGGCAGAGTCAGCCTCAGCCACCTTGATGTCACTTTTGGCTAGAGCGTCCTTAACCAATAGGGTGCTGCCGGTTTGCACTCGGCGATTTTTAGGAATCTTATTGGCCGCACGCAATTCCTCTTCAGTCATGCCGAAGCGTTTGGCAATGGCTTTAAGAGACTCGCCTTTTTTGACCGTGTATGTGGACCAATTGGATAGCGGTTTGCCGGTTGCCTGCCAATTGATGAGATTAGAGACAAAAGCATCGGCTTTGGCTGCCGGAATCAAAATAGAGCCCTGGTGGGCCGCGACCACAACGGGGCGGTTAAAGCTCGGGTTAAGGAGCCTGAATTCCTGCAGATCCGTTTCAGCCAATTGAGCCGCTGTTTCCAAATCCAGATCCCGGTTTTTGTTCACGCGAACAAAGTACGGTTCATTGGCAATCGCAGGCAGCTTTAATCCGTAGCGGTCCGGGTCTTCAATGAGTTTTTTAATGGCTAAAAGTTTGGGCACGTATCGTGCGGTCTCGCGCGGCAGGGGCAGACTCATGTAGTCCGTGGGTTTGCCTCGGGCGGCGTTGGCGGCAATCGCCCGCCTGATGCTGCCTTCTCCCCAGTTGTAAGCCGCAAGCGCCAGGTGCCAATCCTCAAACTGATTGTGCAGATACTGCAGATAATCAAGCGCAGCGCGGGTGCTTTCGATGACATCGAGCCTGTCATCGCGCCAGCTCGACTGCCTTAAATCGAAAATGTCGCCCGTAGAGGGCAGAAATTGCCAAAGACCGGCTGCTTTGGATCGGGAAAGCGCTTCGGGCTGAAAAGCACTTTCTACAAAGGGCAGAAGAGCCAACTCAGAGGGCATCCCGCGTTTTTGAGTTTCCGAGACGATGAAATAAAGATACATTCTCGCTCGGAAAGCCATCTGTTCGGTGTAGGGGAGTGCTTTGGTGTAGCGGTTTAATTCCCGGTCAACGACTGCTTCAGGTAAGTCAGATAATCCGAAGCCTCGTCTGATAGTGACCCAAATGGTGTCATCAGGATTAATGCGGCTGCGCTGAGCTTCTCGCAGCTCAACCGATTTTGCCAATTCGTTTTCACCCACCGGAATGTCGGCAAGCAAATCGACAAACTCTGAAGCTGCGGCGCTCAGAGACCATCCGAGTCCGGCCACAACAATGGCGAGCTGTTTGAAAGCGTTCAAGAAAAACCTCTTATTGCTCTTCAGGGACTTCTTCGGAATTTTGTCCGGAGACAATCGCCCGCAGTCCTTCGGCGTCAACAATATGCACGTGCTTTTGATTGACGGCGATTAAGTTGTCGTGCGAGAAGCGCGATAAGACGCGGCTTACCGTTTCAAGTTTAAGTCCCAGATAGGATCCGATTTCTGCCCGAGTCATCCGTAAAACGAACTCCGTTCTGGAGTAGCCTCGGGATTCAAAGCGTTGAGAGAGGTTTAAAAGGAAGGCCGCAAGACGCTCTTCGGCGTGCATTGAGCCCAATAAAAGCATGAGACCGTGCTGACGCACGATCTCACGGGAGAGTACTTTTTGAAAGTGCAGATTGTAGCCTTCAATTTCACTGCAGGCGGCGAGGATCCGTTCGTAGGGAATAACGCACACTTCAGTGTCTTCAAGGGCAATCACGTCGCAGGAGTGCACTTCGTTGGCAATGCCGTCGAGTCCGATCAGTTCTCCGGACATATGAAAATTCGTCACCTGCTCGCGTCCGTCACTGCTCATCACGGAGCTTTTCAAAAAGCCCAATCGAATAGCGTAGATTGCTTCGAAACGATCTCCGGCTCTGAAAAGGGGTTCACCGCGGTGAATACGTTTTCGAGAAGCAATTAAGTCTTCCAGACGGTCAATATCGCGTAAAGATAATCCGAGAGGGACACAATGCTCACGAAGATTGCAATGTGAGCAACTGATCCTCAAAGAAGGTACGGCAGACAGATTCGGAGACAAAGTCGACATGGAATGCCATCAAAAAAATGTTTCAGACATATTGGGTGGCAGCGGGCGGGAATCCCTTTCAGTTTGCGGTAATAATTCCCGTGCACAATGTGACCGTTGTCACCGATATTATTTTGCTTTTGACTTTCGTCAAAGTTTGATTGTGAAATGATATCAGAAGTTTAACTTAAATCAAATTGGTGAATTTTAGGATTTTCCCATGTTGACTGATCCGAATCTGACCGGCGTTGAGTTGCCTTCTATAGAACTGCTGCAAAAATTTGATGTTCCTGCCCCGCGTTATACGTCTTATCCGACGGCTGACCGTTTTAATAAGAACTTTACGGCAGCCGACTATGAAGAGGCTTTAAAAACCAGAGAGCTGGGCAAGCCTTTGAGTCTTTATGTGCATATTCCTTTCTGTAACGACATCTGCTTTTACTGCGGCTGCAATAAACAGGTTACGCGCGATCACAGTAAAAGTGCGGAGTACCTTGATGTCCTGGATCAGGAAATCGGTTTGGTTAAAGAAAGAATAACAGGTGAAACCACCGTCAGTCAGCTGCACTTTGGGGGCGGCTCACCGACCTTTTTAAATAATGAAGAAATTGAGCGCGTGATGGATCTCATCACGAGCCGCTTCCCGCTTCAGGCCGGGGGTGAATTTTCTATTGAGGTCGATCCCAGAACCTGTCCGCCCGATAAGGTGCAAACGCTTGCTAAGGTAGGTTTAAATCGCATGAGCTGCGGTGTGCAGGACTTTAATCCGGAAGTTCAAAAGGCAGTCAACCGCATTCAGCCTTTTGAAATGACGCGTGAGACGATGCTTGCCGCTCGTGAAGCGGGTTTCCATTCTATTAATATGGACTTGATTTACGGCTTGCCCAAGCAAACCCGAAAGAGCTTTGAAAAAACGCTCGATCAGGTACTCGAACTCTCGCCCGATCGCATCGCGCTTTATCACTATGCGCACTTGCCGCATCACTTCCCGCCTCAGCGCCGTATCTTGGATGCGGATTTGCCGAGCACGGTTGAAAAGGTTCATATCATGATGGATGCGATTACGCGTTTAACACAAAACGGTTATCGCTATATCGGGATGGATCATTTTGCGAAAGTTATCGATGAATTGGCGGTTGCGCAGCAGCAAGGAAAACTGCAGCGTAATTTCCAAGGCTACTCCACCCGTCCTGACTGTGACATGGTGGCCTTAGGTGTCTCAGCAATCAGTAACGTTCATCACTGCTATGCCTGCAATCCCCGTGAATTGCAAGCCTACTATGAAGCGATTCGGGCTGGACGCTTAGCAACTAACCGCGGCTATAAACTCAGCGAAGAAGATCAGTTGCGTCACGCTGTGATTATGACCATTATGTGTCAGTTCCGAGTGGTTAAAGCTGAAATTGAAGAGCGCTTTGGAATCAACTTTGATGAAACCTTTGCTTATGAGCTCAGAAAACTTCAGAACTATCAGAAGGTAGGTTTTGTTGAATTAGCGCCGGAAGAAATTGTGGTGAGCCCGAAGGGTAAGATTTTTGTCCGAGCGGTTGCCATGCAGTTTGATCGGTATTTAAGAGAATCCGATCGGGCAGGTGGGTACTCTAAGATCGCCTAGTTCGAAAATCGAAAACAAACTTAAAAATAGAGGCAGGTTCCTGAGACTACCTGCCTCGATTTTTTTTAGAGGATCGGAAAATTCCATATTGTATTATGGAATTTTGGCTAAATTTCCATGATATATTATGGAAATTTCTTATTAATATATTTGAAATGTTATACACCCTCTTGCCACAAAGGTATTTCGTTGAAACAGAGTGTTTAAGTTTTCAGTGAGGCAATTTTTCAAAAGCCTGTTTTAGGTCCTCAATGAGATCATCAGGATTTTCCAGGCCAACAGCAATTCGGATCATCCTTTCAAAAGGCATGGGTGTTTTTGTTCTTGTGCCATAGCTTTGAATTAAAAGACTTTCAAAACCACCCCAGGAGTAGCCTCGACCGAAAATCTTTAAGGCATCAATCATGGGGGCGAGTTGATTGGCGTATTTTTCTTTAAAGACCACACCAAACAGAGAGGTTGCACCTTTAAAGTCCCGCTTCCAGATCGAATAAGAAGGATCGGTGGGAAGAGCCGGCCACAAAACCCGTTCAACCTCTTCTCGGGTCAAAAGCCAGTCAATGATTTTTCTTGCACCTTCAGTGGCCGCTTGAACACGCACTGCCATAGAGTGCAAACCTCGGTAGGCAAGATAGATGTCATCGCAGCTTGTGGTCTGTCCGGTTTGAACAATTGTTCGATAAGCCTTGGGCCAGGTCTTTTCGTTACAGATCACAACGCCCATGGTGAGATCAGAATGCCCGCCTATGTATTTGGTCGCAGCATGAACGACCACATCAATGCCCACTTCAAGCGGTTCGAAATATAGGGGAGTAGCCCAAGTGTTATCGATGACGCTGATGATATTGTGTTCCTGACAGGCTTTGGCGATAGCCGGAACATCGGGCATTTCAAAAGTGTGAGAGCCCGGAGTTTCGAGCATCAGCAAAGTCGTATTAGGTTTAAAGTAAGAAACAATGTCCTTGCCGACTGAAGGCGGGAAAAATTCCACCTCGATGCCCATCCGTCTTAAGATTTCTTCAGCAAATTCCCGAGTCGGTCCGTAGATCGTATCGACAAACAGAGCATGGTCGCCCGCTTTTAAAAACGCTAAGAGAGGAATTGTGCAGGCTGCCAATCCTGAGGGAAAGGCCCAGGCTCCTTTGGCTTTTGGACCTTCCAAGGCGCAGAGAGCTTTGTAGAAAGCATGATGCGTGGGAGAGCCGTAGGTTCCGTAAGGAATCTTGTCTTCAATCATGTCGCGCTCGTGCATGGCGCGATCCATCATATCTTTGGCAGATTGGTGCAAAACCGTAGAAGCACGAATGACCGGGGGATTAACAAAATCATAGTCGTCAGAAATATGGCGGCCGGCATGAACCAACAAAGTTTCCTCACGCATACTACTTTCCTTTCCTAAAGATGAACCATTTATGAATGTAGCAGGTATTAAAAAAAGGAATTAACTCCGCACCGTAAGAGCGGAATTAATTCCCAAACAATGCGCTAATTATCTCTTCTCGGATCATCTCGTTTGCCAGGACGCCTGTCTTTCCTGTCTTTGGGTGGGCGCGGCGGTTTACGATGCTCGAGCTTTTTATCTTTTGGAGAACGAGGCGGTTTGCGTTTATCGGGTTTTCTGTCTTTGGGCGGTTTGCGATCATCTTTAAAGCGCTTGCGGTCCTGATCATCATCACGATCGCGCCGATCCTTGAAATCTTTGCCGTAACGTTCGCGTCGCCAATCACGCCCTTCTTTTTCCTGTCTGTAGCGCCATTCAAGCTCTTTGCGCCACTCATCTCTCGTATAGCGTTTGTCGTTTTGCCGGTCATAGTAGTAGCGACCGTCCCAACGGCCGTCCCTATCGTGCTTTTCCATGAAGTCACGCAATGAGCGGTCTGAAACATTGGAAAGCAGTTCAGCTAAAGGGCCTTTCTCTTGAGCCGCAGCGCTGCGGCCTAAAGTGGCTAAACCCACTAGCGAGGCGATAAATAATCTTCTAGAAAGACTCATGACGACCTCCCGTGTGAATGGAATTCCTAAGCTTTATCATAAACGTGTTATTGGATTTGAATGATTAATTTTTGTTAATGACTTTTAAAAGAAGTCCAATAGGAGCAGAGCATTGTCAGGCAGAAGGTGTCGAAAGGACTCAATTTTTGTCCCATCACAGACAAAAGCGACTAGAATTAGCAAATTCACTCTTTAGTTTGGGTAAAACTGAAGAAATCTATTTTTTATATAAAAAGAGAAAAATTATGAAAACTTCGCAAATTCGCGAGACCTTTTTGAAGTTTTTCGAAAGTAAAGGTCATACGATTGTGCATTCCAGCCCCGTTGTGCCGGGTAACGATCCGACGCTTTTGTTCACAAATGCGGGCATGAACCAATTTAAAGATGTTTTCTTAGGGTTTGATAAGCGTCCTTACACCCGTGCAACGACTGCACAGAAGTGCATCCGCGCAGGCGGCAAGCACAATGACTTGGATAACGTCGGTTACACCGCCCGTCACCACACATTCTTTGAAATGTTGGGTAACTTCAGCTTCGGTGACTATTTCAAGCGTGATGCCATCAAAAATGCCTGGGAACTTCTGACCCAACACTTTCATCTTCCCCCTGAAAAACTGTGGGTGACGGTCTACGCCGAAGATGACGAAGCTTACGATATTTGGAATAAAGAAGTGGGTATTCCTGCCGAACGCATTGTTCGTATCGGTGACAATAAGGGCGCCCGTTACATGTCCGATAACTTCTGGATGATGGGCGATACCGGTCCCTGCGGTCCTTGCTCAGAAATTTTCTACGACCACGGTGAAGAAGTCCAAGGCGGCCCTCCGGGAAGCCCGGATGAAGACGGTGACCGTTACATCGAAATTTGGAACCTTGTGTTCATGCAGTTTAACCGCGATGAAAACGGTGTGATGCACAAGCTCCCGAAACCCTCCGTTGATACGGGTATGGGTTTGGAACGTATCTCAGCTGTTTTGCAGCACGTGCACAGCAACTACGATATCGACCTTTTCAAAAATCTTTTGGCTGCAGTGCGCAAAGCTGTTGAAGAAGCAGGTGCAACCGATGTGGATCCCAACAGCCCCTCTTTAAAGGTGATCGCAGACCACATTCGCGCCTGCACGTTCTCAGTGGCTGACGGTATTTTGCCGGGCAACGAAGGTCGTGCCTATGTGCTTCGCCGCATCTGCCGCCGTGCCATTCGCCACGGCTATAAGCTCGGTGCCCGCAAACCCTTCTTTGCCGGTTTGGTCGACGCAGTCGTAGCTGAAATGGGTGCAGCCTATCCTGAAATCAAGAATCCTAAGATTAAGACTGTTTTGGCTAAGGAAGAAGAGCGCTTTGCTCAGACTCTGGCTCAAGGCATGCAAATGTTGGATGAAGCCATTGCCGAAACGAAGGATGGTGTACTTGACGGTAAGGTGGCCTTTAAGCTTCACGATACCTACGGTTTCCCCGTTGACTTGACGGCTGACGTTTGCCGTGAACGCAACCTGACGGTTGATATGGACGGTTTTGATGCCGCTATGCAGGAGCAGCGTGATAAGGCTCGTGCAAGCGCCAAATTTAAGATGGCAGCAGGCCTTGAATATAACGGTGCCGATACGACCTTTACGGGTTACACCGAAACCGAACACAAGGGCTCTAAGGTGATTGCGCTTTATCTGGACGGCGAAGAAGTGCAGGAAGTGCCCGCAGGCGAAGACTGCGTGGTGGTGCTCGATGTGACGCCCTTTTACGGAGAAAGCGGCGGTCAGGTGGGCGACACCGGTGTGATGAAAAATGACACCTCGATTGTCCGCGTGATCGATACACAAAAGATTAAAGCAAAGGTCACGGGCCAACACGCTCACGTTGAAGAAGGTCACGTAAAGGTAGGTGATGTTTTTGATGTGACGGTTGATGCCGAACGCCGTGACAGCATTCGCCGCAATCACTCGGTTGCTCACTTGCTGCAATACGCTTTGCGTCAGGTTCTGGGTGATCACGTGCAGCAACGCGGCTCTTGGGTAGGCCCCGATGTGACCCGCTTTGACTTTACGCACACTGAAGCGATGACCGTTGATCAAATCCACGAAGTTGAGGATATTGTCAATCGTGAAATTTTGGCTAATGCCGAAGTCACTGTGCAGGAAATGCCGATTGATGAAGCCAAGAAGACCGGCGCTTTGATGCTTTTCGGTGAAAAGTACGGTTCTGTCGTGCGTGTGGTGAAGATTGGCCCCTCCTGCGAATTGTGCGGCGGCACCCACGTGGATCGCACGGGCGATATCGGCTCCTTTAAGGTTTTGAGTGAATCGGCTATTGCCGCAGGCATCCGCCGCGTGGAAGTGACCACCGGCATGAATGTTGTTGCCTTTACCCGTAAGGAAGAGGAAACAATTCGCGAAGTGTGCGCTGCTTTGAAGTCGCCAGTTGATGTGGTGACCGAAAAGGCCCACACGGTATTTGATACGGTTAAGAGCCTTGAAAAAGAAGTTTTGCGCTTAAAAGAAAAGATTGCGCAAATGACGGCAGCCACTTTGGTGTCCGGTGCCAAGGACTTTAACGGCTACAAACTTTTGGTGACAAAGGTTGAAGGCATTGAAGCCAAAGCCCTTCGCTCAATGGCCGAAGGCTTGCGTGATCAACTGGGCGAAGCCATTGTGGTTTTGGCCAGCGTCAATGACGGCAAGGTGCAGATCGTGGCAGGCGTCTCCAAGTCGCTGATCGGTCGCGTGAAGGCCGGTGAGTTGGCCGGATTTGTTGCTTCCAAGATGGGCGGCAAAGGCGGCGGTAAGCCTGATTTGGCCATGGCCGGTGCTCCGAAGGCTGAAGGCTTGGCTGAAGCATTGGCCGGCGTTGAAGCTTTCCTTCAGAGCAAGTAAATCATGCACTTTGATGAGCAGATAGACACCCGGGGCACGAAGTGCCCCATGCCGGTGTTAAAAACGAAAAAGGCATTGGCCAAGATGCAGACGGGTGACGTGCTTTTAGTGCTCGCAACCGATCCAGCCAGTGTGGCTGATCTTGCTCAGTTTGCAGCTCAAACCGGTCACAAGATCCTCGCCCAGGAAAAAGTGGGCGAGGAGTGGCAGCACTACATTGAGCACAAGTAGCTGACTGCTGGCTAAAAGAAAAAACTCGATGCGAAGGATGCTTCTTATCGAGTTTTTTTCATACAGTTTCTGAATTTCATACAGTTTCTGAATTAATCAGCGCTCACATCACCGAAGATGTCTACCCACATCGGCCACATCGTGCTGTAGGCCCAAGTAGTAATAAAAAAGCCGATTGGCGTCAGGATGAAAAGGGAAAAGTCCCCGATTCCCAGAGTATCCATAAGGATAATGACTGCGAGGGCACAGATAAGCGTCAAACCGAAAATCATGACAAGCAGCACAATAATCGCCAGCCAATTTCTCAAGCAGCCGAAAAAGGAGTAGAAAATGGCTTTACCGACTGTCATGTTTTTCCAGGTGATCAGTGCCGGCGCAAACCAGGTAGCCATTTGTCCCAAAGCGTAAAAAATCACTGTAACAATAGCTGCGGTCCAGGGGAAGTTCGCATAAACTGATGCCCAGTCAAGGCGCCCGTCAACGACTTTCCACTGGCTGACATCATCGACAGCCAAAAAGACATAGGCGTAATTCGCAATCAAAATAAAGACCGCGTAAATAACGCCAATACGCATTAAAAGAAAACGTTTAAGTTTGTCTTTAAATAAATCAATGAGGATGCCGTAAAGCGGTTGACGTCCTTCGTGAGCGTCCTTAGTGCCTTGAATAATAAGCATTGTGCCGAAAGGCATGAAAAAAGCCGCCAGAACAAGGCCAAAGAGGGGGAGCGCTCCCAAAGCAGTCATGGTGAAGACGTAAAAAATACAGACACTCACCATACCGAAAGGGGCTTGGCGGATAGCGCTCAAGCCCTCACGGAGCCACTTGACGGGTGAAGAAAAACTCGCGATGTGACCCTGCATGCTCTAGAACCCGAAATTGATGAATTTAGGTGTTCCGAGCGTATCTTTACTGTGACCGGGGTTGGTGTTGGGACGGTCGGAGCGGTTTTCGATTGAGTAAGGAATCTTCGTGCTGCCAGGCGTCACAACATATTCCGTAATACGGTTATTCTGATCCCGGATGGTTTCAATTTCCGTGCGTTGAGAGCGCTTGGCTACGCGGCCCTCTTCACGGTCTTTACGTGCCTTGGCATAGTCAGCGTCAGTGGGAGCCAAATCGGGATTGACTTCGTACTGACGGGCTTTTTCGGAAAACTTTTCATAAGAACCCGAACGACGGTCTGAATTCACATTGCCTTGAGCACTTTGAGCGTCTGCTTCACTGATTTGGGGCGGAGCACTGATGGGAGCTGCTGTGCAGGGAGCTATAGCAGCGCCTAAAAATAATCCGGTCAGGGCTGTTATTAAAAGAGTCTTTTTCATAATTTTTGCTCAACTGTGATGTTTCCAGTTTCTATTTTGATTATAGGTGGACGATTGTACCGAAGGGTAGAAAAAATACGAAAAATCCTCAAATTTTTTGACAATCGTTGCAGTAGTTTGAGATATCCATTGCTCTATCGTAACGTTGGTTACGAAACAGACGGTTACCGCAAGTTCCGTAAAGCCTCGGCATTAAATGCCGGGGATATAAGGAACGCCAATGATAATTGGCTATTGTTCTAATCAAGATCGACTCTAAAACTTTGTAAAATATCAGCCTATGTTGTTCCGCCAAGGTTTTCTCTTTAAGCTTAAACCCAACGGCCGTCAAGCACGCCTGATGTCGCGCTTTGCCGGCTGCTGCCGCTTTGTATATAACAAGGGGTTAAGTTGGGCAAAAGAACAACATGAAAAGAAAACCGGCCAACACCCCTCCTACAAAAATCTTTCTGCTTTATTGCCTGATTGGAAAAAAGATCCTGAAA
>UQYP01000012.1 GCA_900545335.1 uncultured Sutterella sp.
CTGGGAGGCCTATCCTAAGTCACAGAGGCTGTCCTGCCTCCTGGGTTCCAATCCAAAAAGAAAAAATTCATCGCCCATTTTTTATTAACGCTATCAATGACGCTTGAAACTCTTCACCAAAGACTCTTAGCCTCAGGCGCAAAGCCTGTCCACTACGCCTATCTTTATCGGGCGCTTTTCGGTATCGTGCCTTGGCCCGATACTGATAATCCCAAGTTTCCAAAGGCTTTGCGTGACGCATTGCCTGAAATCAGGACAGACATTGAAGAGGTGCTTAAGGTTGTCGATCAGCATCAGGGTGAAGAGGAAGACTCCTTAAAGCTTTTATTTGAATTACAAGACGGTCACACGATTGAAAGCGTGCTCCTTCCCAGAGAAGGCGTCTGCGTTTCTTCTCAAGTGGGCTGCGCCGTAGGGTGCGTTTTTTGCATGACAGGGCAATCCGGTCTTATTCGGCAGCTGGCTGACTTAGAAATTGTGGCTCAGGTGATTGAGGCTAAGAGGCTCAGACCCCAGACACGCAAAGTTGTCTTTATGGGGATGGGTGAGCCCTCGCACAACTTAAAAAACGTGATGTCTGCCATAGAGTTTTTGGGCACCTACAGTCAGATTCCCCACAAGAATCTGGTGCTCTCAACCGTGGGTGATCAACGGGTTTTTGATGCTTTAAATGCCTCCATGGTGAAGCCTGCGTTAGCCATTTCACTTCATACGACGATTAAAGAAAAGCGAGAAAGGCTTTTACCGAGAGCCGGCAAAATCTCCATTGAATCGATCGTTGATCAGGCAGAAAGCTACGCCCGAGAAACGGGTTATCCGATTCAGTATCAGTGGACATTGATGGATGGGATTAACGACGGAGATGATGAGTTAGCTAATATCGCGAAACTTTTAACCGGCAAATACGCACTCATGAACTTTATTCCTGTCAATGCCGTAGACAATAGTCCTTATAAGAGACCCGAGTGGTCACGGTGTCAGGAAATGGCAAAAGTCTTAAAAGCGTCTCGCATTTTGGCGAAATTTCGCCACTCAGCTGCCCAGGACGTTGAAGGCGGGTGCGGACAGTTGCGTTATCGCCATTTGCAAAAAGAGGGGAAAGACGCATGAGCGGATTTTTAAAGCTGGGAATTGGATCAGCCCTTCTTAAAAAGACTCAGGAGCTGGGATGGGAAACGCCAAGCGCCATTCAGGAAAAAGCAATCCCTGTGATTTTGGATGGACGCGATGTGATGGCGATTGCCGAGACAGGAAGCGGTAAAACAGGGGCTTTTTTGCTCCCCATTTTGCAAAGCCTCTCTGAAGAGAAGTCTCATCAGACAAAAAAACCTTCTGTGTTAATTTTGGCACCCACCCGAGAATTGGCGATTCAGCTTCATCAGAACGCTCAAATCTTTGCTGAAACGCTTCACAAAGAGGCCTGCCTTTTGGTTGGCGGTTTAAGTGTTCTCACACAAAAAGAAGCTTTAAGCCAGGGGCCTGATATTGTCGTTGCAACGCCCGGTAGACTCCTTGACCATATTCGTCAAAAGCACGTGGATTTATCCGCTATCCGTTACTTAGTGCTGGATGAAGCCGACCGGATGCTCGATATGGGCTTTTTGCCGGATTTAAAGAAAATTCTCGCTTGCTGCCCCGAGTCCAGGCAATCGCTTTTATTTTCAGCGACGCTTTCAGATGACATTCATCTTTTGGCGCAAAAGCCTTTAAAGCGTCCGATTCTGATTGAAGTCAATGCCAACCGTGATGCAGGAAGCATTGAGCAGAAAGTCTTTCGCATTCCAGAATCGGAGAAGCCCCTTTTTCTGCGTGACTTAATCGTGGATAACGGTTTGGATCAAGTGTTGGTTTTTACACGCCAAAAAGAAAGCGCCGCAAAATTGGCCAGTCAATTAAAAGAAGACGGCTTTACTGTAGAGGCCCTTCACGGTGACAAAACACAGGCCAGACGCACCAAAATTCTGGAAAGCTTTAAAAACTATGAATTAAGAATTCTCGTTGCAACGGACTTAGCTTCCCGCGGAATTGATATTAAAGAATTGCCTGTGGTCATCAATTACGAATTGCCTCAGGATCCGCATGACTATATTCACCGAATCGGACGTACGGGGCGCGCGGGAGAAAAAGGTCTGGCATATTCTCTTGTAAGTGAAAAGGATGATTATAAACTTCAGGCCATTGAGGCTTTGATTAAAAGAAAGCTTAACGTTCAAACACCGGAACTTTATCAAGCGTACTTTGAAAAAGAAGCGCTTCAAAACAAAACAAAGAAAAAATCCGCCGCAAAGGACTCCAGAGCCAAGTCATTTAACTCAAAACTCAGAGCCGATAAAAAGGGGCAGAAAGCGTCATTAGGCGAAAAAAGAGCGCCAAAAGAAAAACGCTCTACAGGATTAGATTCTTTTGATTACATCTTGCCTGATTTTTAAGCCGAGAGAAATCAATACAATACCCACCATGAAAGAAAAAAATTACATGCAAAAAATCGGACTTTTGGGTTTGGCAGGGCTTTCTGCTCTACTCATGGCAGGCTGTACGAACGGACCGTCAGATCCTTTGTTTGATGCCCCCTTGGGCGAACGTACGGTCTGCACGGCCGTTAATCCCGTGGAGGGCAATGACACATTAAGTGTTGTCCCCTTTAATTGCCCCGATCTTGAAATTTCCACAACGCTCAATGAACTGCGCGATGCCGGCTGGCGCTTAGAGACCGTGCACATGGGAGAAGACGTGGAAGTAAACGGCACCTTAGCCTCTGAAGTCTCTATTACGGTCAGAAAGGCATACTGATATGACTGACATTCAAAACCGAATTGATTCTTTGCGCCAAGCGATGCGTCGCCTTGGCGCAAATGCTTTTTACTGCACTTTGTCGGATGCTCATTTATCGGAATATATCCAGGAGGCCGACCAATACTTAAGTTATTTAACCGGTTTTACGGGCTCAAACGCTGAAGTTCTCATTACAGAAAATGACGCCCTCCTTTGGACCGATTCCCGCTATTGGGAGCAGGCTCAAAAAGAATTGGCAGGCACGGGGATCGTTTTAATGCGAGAAGGTGAAGAGGGGGTACCTGAAGTTCATCAGTGGCTTACTGAACATAACTCTGAGAGGTCTTTTATTCTCGCAGCGCCCTTGGAAACACTTTCTTTGGTGAGGTTTAACCGTTTGACTGAGAGCGTTTCAAAAGTCATTGATTTTGATGATGGTGGGATCAATGCCCTTTGGCCTCAAAGACCCGCTCGCACCGTGCATCCCCTTTATATCCATCGGGCAAGCTCCGTGAGCGCTAAAGAAAAACTTTTGCGCCTTAAAGATTATCTTTTAAAAAGTAAAGAGCCAGAAAGCGCTCTTCTTTTAACGAGGCTTGACGATATTGCGTGGCTTACAAACTTAAGAGGATCGGATATTGCATTTAATCCCGTCTTTTTAAGTTGGGCACTGATTACTCGTGAAAAGGCTCTTCTTTTTGTGCATCAGAAAGCGTTGAGCCCTGACACAATTTCACACTTAAGGTCTTCCGGTTGGACCATATGCGAGTACTCGGCGCTTCACGAGAAGCTCAATGACCTCATCAGTCAGAGCATTTCTATTTTGGCCCGGGAAAGCGATCTTAATGCCAAACTTTTCATAGAAATTAAAGAATCGTTTAAAGACTTTAAACACCCGGTCGCTCTTTGGAAATCGATTAAAACCCAAGAAGAAATCAAAGGTTTAAAAGAAGTGATGAAAGCTGACGGCAGGGCTTTAGAGGACTTTATCGAAGAAATCAAAGTCAGGCTTGCCCGTGGAGAAGTCCTCACTGAAAACGATGCCGTCGACATTCTTCATCAAAAGCGCTCAGCCATTCCCGGATTCATCGGTGAGAGCTTCGGCACCATTGCTGCCGTTGATGCAAACGCTGCCTTGCCTCACTATGAGCCGGAAGTTGGTAAGGGCGCTGTGATTGCCCCTCCCTGCATTTTGTTGGTTGACTCCGGTGCTCACTATGACAGGGGCACCACGGATACGACGCGCGTCTGGTTTTTAGGTAACCCCGAAGATTATCCGAAAGATGAGCTAAAGGCTTTAAAGCGCGATTACACTGCGGTTTTTAAAGCGATGAAGACCCTTGCAGAAGCAACCTTTGCTCCCGGTACCACGGGTTTTGAACTCGATAAAATCGCCCGAGGTCCCATTCATGCGATAGGGGCAGATTTCGGTCACGGCACAGGGCACGGCATTGGGCTTACGTTAAACGTTCATGAGACTCCGCCCAGCATCTCTCCCAGAAAGCGTGAAGGAACACTCACGGCTTTTGAGCCCGGGATGGTTGTAAGCGATGAGCCAGGTATCTATCGACCCGGCAAATGGGGGATTCGCATTGAAAATATGCTCGTTTGCGTTCAAAAGCCAAACGGTCTTTTGGGCTTTGAGACGCTCACCCAATGCGAGATAGACCCCACTCTTTTTGAAGAGTAGAGAGTTCGTTGAAGTGTTAGGATTTTAAAAGAATCATCCGGCACATCAAATTTCAATTCGTTATGGTCAGTAAAGCGCAGTCAACCGTACCGCTCAATCGCACCTACCGCAAAATGACCGAAGAGCCGGTCGCCCGATTGGTGATTGAGTTAGGCATTCCCACGATGCTCTCTATGCTCGTGACAGCGCTTTACAACACTGCTTCCACTTATTACGTCTCCTACCTCGGTACATCGGCCGTGGGTGCCATGGGTGTGGTCTTTGCCCTTCAGACGATTATTCAGGCGATCGGCATTATGATCGGACAAGGCTGCGCTTCTCAAACGTCACGGCTCCTCGGCGCACAAAACTACGTGACGGCAAACGCATTGGCTTCTTCCGGGCTTTTTTTAAGTTTAGTTTTTGCTCTGGTTTTTTCTCTGATCGGTTTCCTTTTTATTGAACCTTTTATGTTTGCCATGGGTGCAACCGAAACCATTTTGCCCTATGCCATCACCTATGGCGAAGTGATTTTGTTGGCGGCGCCTTTTATGGCGGCCTCCTTTACTTTGAATAATCTTTTGCGCTCAGAAGGCCTCGCGCTGGTCGGCATGGTGGGGTTGGGTGTTGGAGGAGTGCTTAATATCGCCGTTTGCCCAATTTTTATTTTTGTTTTTGATTGGGGTATTGCCGGTGCTGCCTGGGCAACAGCGCTTTGTCAGGCAATTTCTTTTGCGATTTTGCTTCTGCATTACCTCAGAGGCAGGGGGACGCTGCAGATACATTGGAGTTTTATTTCTAAAAGTCCTGCCTTATCTGCCTCGATCTTTAAAAACGGCATGCCTTCTTTAACCCGAAACGGTTTGGGAGCGGTTGCTGCCTCTGCTTTAAATCTTATGGCGGGGCAGTACGGAGATGCAGGGGTCGCCGCCATGAGTATTGTCGGGCGGGTAATGATGATCACCGATGCTTTTTTAGTAGGCCTCGGTCAGGGATTTCAGCCAGTTTTGGGCTACAACTGGGGCGCCAAATATTTTGAGCGTGCCAAGGCAGCACTCGATGCAACGATTGCAATCGGCACTTTAATGATGATTAGTCTGGGTACGGCAGTTTTTTTCTTTGCAGAAGAAATTATTGCCTTTTTTGAAACCAATGATCCTGAAGTGCTGGCAATCGGCGTTTTGGCTTTAAAGCTTCACTCTTTAGCTGCTCTGATTATTCCCGTCAATGTCATCGGCAACATGTCCTATCAGGTTCTGGGGCGCGCTGCAATCGGTACATTTTTGGCTTCCACCCGTCAGGGGCTCTTTTTTCTGCCACTCATTTTCTTTTTGCCTTCTCAAATCGGTCTATTAGGTGTTCAGTGTGCACAGCCTTTGGCAGAAGTCGGTGCATTTTTTGTTTGCGGTTATTTCCTTTGGCATTTCAGAAAAGAACTTGATAACCGTATCCGCCTGCAATCGGCTCAGAAACAAAGTTAAAAATATCGCAATAAAAGATAATTGAAAATTATCTTTTTTAGAGATATTATCAATATATCTCTAATGGAGATAATTTTATGAATGAAACCACCATCAGAATCACTCAGCAGTTGGGCACGTTGCTCAGAAGCTATCGGAAATTCAAGAAAATCCCGCAAAAAGAATTTGCGCAAAGAGTGGGGCTTTGCCAGTCGAGGGTCTCCTATCTGGAAAATCATCCCGAAGCGATGAGTTTTGAGCAATTGATGCGGTGGGTGTCTGTGCTGGGGCTTGAGATTAAACTCGCTATCAAAAACGATAATCCACCTGAAACGGAGTGGTGATTATGCGACAAACTTTATTGATTATTTGGATGAATGGGGAACGGGTCGGCACGTGGAGACGCCTCTCAGACAATGAAGAGGAGTTTACGTACGACCGTCAGTGGGTTGATTCTCCAAATGTGAGACCGATTTCTTTGTCATTGCCGATTTCGATGGATCGTTCCGCAATTCGGTCGGAGGCAGTAAAGAGTTTCTTTGAGAATTTGCTTCCTGAAAACGAAAGTTTGAGGCAACATCTCGCACGCCGGTTTAATGTTCGCGCCGATGATGCTTTTTCGCTTTTGAGCGCAATTGGCAGAGACTGTATCGGCGCTATTCAGATTTTATCGCCGACAGAAACGCCTGCCTCTATTGATGGCTTTGACTCAAAGGAGTTAACTGAACACGAAATTGCAGAGCGGTTAAGGGGGAGCGTTAATCCTTATGGTGCATTAGATGAATTCAATGATGAGGATTTCAGAATTTCTCTTGCCGGAGTTCAGTCTAAGATTGCGCTCTTAAAACATGACGGTAAGTGGTTTGCTCCCAGAGGGACGACACCGACAACACACATCCTGAAAATGCCGATGGGACGAATCGGTCCGATACAGGCGGATTTTTCAGATTCTGTTGATAACGAATGGTTGTGTCTGAAACTTGGTAATGCGCTCGGATTGGATTGCGCAAATGCAACAATTGAAAAATTTGAGGATCAACGTGTTTTAGTCGTTGAGCGTTTTGACAGACGTTTGAGTGCCGATCGCAAAAGAATTCTGCGTTTGCCTCAGGAAGATTTTTGTCAGGCATTGGGGTTACCGCCTTCCATGAAATATGAGTCCGATGGAGGTCCGGGTGCTTCAGATGTAATGGCTATTCTCAGACAGTCCTTGCAGCCACGAAAGGACTTAGAAACCTTTTTGCTTTCTTTGGTGTATTTCTGGCTTTTGCGTGCCACTGACGGTCATGCCAAAAATTACAGCATTATGCTTTTGTCGCAAAACAGGTACCGTTTGGCGAAGCTCTACGATATCGTTTCCACTTGGCCGGCAGTCGGTAACGGTCCGCATCAATTAAAGCCCCAGCAGCTGAAATTTGCAATGGCCCTTGAAGGTAAGCGTAGGCATTACCGTATGGAAAGAGTCAGAGTACACAACTTTATCCGAACCGCAGCTTTAGCAGGTCTGAGTGAGCGGCACGTCTACGACTTGATAGAAGAATTTCTGAAAAAAGTCCCTTCAGCGTGCGAAGCGCTTTCTCATACCTTGCCGGAAGGCTTCTCAAAAAGAGTTGCCGACAGAATTTTTGCCGGCGTCTTGAATTCTTCTGACGAACTACTCGAAGAAATGAATCAATGACGTCCAATTTCAATGAATTTAAATGTTAAAATATTAGCGATAAACAATTAAAAACGTCATTAATATCTCAAATGAGCGTAGTTAATAATTTATTGCCCCCAAAAGACATTCGCTTGGATATTGCCGAACGCTTCAAACGCGTGAGACTCGATCGCAATATTTCTCAGGCGCAGTTGGCTGAGCGCTCCGGGGTATCGTTGGGCTCTTTGCGTCGCTTTGAATCCGAAGGCGAAATTTCGCTTAAAAGCTTGGTTCTTTTAGCCATAGCGCTTAACCGCGCTCAGGATTTTGACAACCTTTTCTTGACAGAGCCTAAGATCGATCTGTTTAAACCGCAGCCCAAACAAAGACATAGAGCGACAAGGAGAACTCAATGAGAGTGAAACCGTCCCCCTTAATCAAAGAAATTTAGCCTTGCAGCCTAAGGCTTTGTCGGGATTTCTCCGAAGAAAACCTTTAAAAGAAGGCTGAGCTCGTTATACTTAGAGTTTAATATCGTCATCTATTGAAATCCCCGGAGGACACACACTATGCAAACCGCCCTTAAAGCCATGTTTGTTGCAGGGGCTTGTCTGGTTGCAGCCAGTTTTTCAGCTCAAGCTGCGCAAACTATTCGCCTTGCGCACACTGCAGCCACGAGCCACGCCCACCATGCTGCAGCGCTTCAATTTGCTAAAAACGTTGAGGCTCGTACAAAAGGGGAACTCAAAGTTGAGGTTTATCCTTCAGGGGAATTGGGCGATCAGCCTGCATTGGCCGAACAGGTGACGATGAGCGCTCTTGATATGGCCGTTGTTTCTTTAGGCAACATGGCGATGTACTCTAAGAAACTTAATGCCATGACGGCTCCGTTTCTTTTTAAGAGCTACGACGAAGCCCATAAAGTCATTGACAGCTTTGTGATGCCCTGGATGAATGAAGGGCTTGCCCAATACGATGCTGTGGGCTTATCCATGTTTGACTACGGGTTCCGCCAGACAACGACGCAAGGCGTAGTCGTGAACTCAGCTGATGATTTAAAGGGCGTCAAGATCCGAGTGCCCCCTGCCACGGGTCTTTTAGCCGCTTTTGATGCGATAGGCGCCAATACCCAAAGCATTGCCTATTCCGAACTTTATACGTCTTTAAAGCAAGGCGTTGTGGTCGGTGAAGAAAACCCGGTCTTTACGATTTTGGCCGACAGCCTCTATGAGACGCAGAATCAGTTGGCAATGACCAATCACTACTTTGACTGCCAGGTGCTTTTGATGAATAAAACCCTTTATGAAGGGTTACCCAAAGAGCAGCAAAAGATTCTGAAAGAAGAGGCGGTTAATGCTCAAAACCTCACCCGCAAGATGATCAGTGAAGGCGAAAGTGCTGTGGTTGAGGAACTGAAGAAAAAGGGTATGAATGTTACCTATCCTGACCGTGAGTCTTTTGTGAAGAAGATGGCACCGGCTTATGCCAAGGTGGCAGAACTCGCGGGCAAAGACGCCATGGATGAGGTGCTTCACGCCGTCAAAGCCAATCAATAGGAAGCCTCTTTTATGGTGATGTTTGCGATTTTTGCGGGCGTGTTGCTCCTCCTACTTCTGGGAGTGACAACGGCTGTCACAATGGGCTTTGCCTCCATTGCCACCTTTTTGATGGCAGGAGGCGATATGGCACGCCTTTTCCTTGTGCCTCAGCGCATGTTCTCGCAAGTCTCAGGCATCACTCTGATGTCCATTCCTTTCTTCTTACTGATGGGAAACTTGATGAGCGTGGGAGGAATCTCCCAGAGCTTATTCGGTTTCGGCAGAGTCTGTTTGGGTCACAGAGCCGGTGGCCTATCCAATGCTGCGATCGTCGCCTGTATCGTGATGGCTGCAATGTCGGGTTCTGCTGCAGCGTGCGCTGCAGGCATCGGCATGATCGCAATTGCCGAGATGACCAAATCGGGCTATGACCGGGCTTTCAGCTGTGCGACTATTGCCGCAGGCGGTGCCCTGGGTCCCATCATTCCGCCTTCAATCACGCTTATTTTGTTTGCGGGTCTTACTCAAACGAGCGTCAATGCTCTTTTTGCCGCAGGCACCGTGCCGGGCCTTTTATTAGGCCTGGCGTTTATGCTTTGGTCTTCTTACGTGTGTAAAAAAGAAGGCTATACCGTGACGCCTAAGGCATCGTGGGCTGAGCGCTGGGCGGGCTTTAAAGACGCTTTCTGGTCACTTCTGACGCCTGTCATTGTGATCGGGGGCATGTTTGCAGGGCTTTTTACGGCAACAGAAGCGGCAGGAGTAGCTTCCTTTTACGTTTTTATTCTGGGGCTTTTTGTCTTCAAGACCCTTAAACTCAAAGACATCCCGTCCATTCTTTGGAATACCGTTGAGCAAACCGCAAAAGTGATGTTTGTGATTGCCACCGCAGGCTTTTTCCAATACGTGCTTTTGTATACGCGCATTCCGCAGCAAACGATTGCTTTTGTCTCAAGCACCTTCTCGTCGGTTGCCGTCGTGCTTTTAATCATCATTGCGATTTTGGTGATTATGGGGTGCTTTATGGAAGGCACTGCTATCTTGCTGATCACGGTGCCTATTTTTGTCCCCATTGCAAAAAGCTTTAACTATGACCTCATTCAGTTGGGCATTGTGATGTGTATTGCATTGGCTGTAGGCGTCCTCACACCTCCCGTGGGGCTAAATCTTTATGTGATGGCCTCCATTACCGGAGAAAAAGTGATGGCTATTGCCAAGCACGCCCTGGGTTATGTGCTGATTATGATTTTGGTTGCAATTGCCGTGGCGTTTATTCCGGGTCTTTCTTTGGGCTTAGCCGGTATTGTGGGGTAGTGGGGATGATTAAGCTTCTTAAAACCGTTGATCATTGGGTAAGCCGCATCACGCGTTTGATTTGTGTGCTGGCACTCGGCGCCATTGTCATTATGTTTTTGGCAAACGTGTTCGTGCGCTTTGTCCCCATTTATAACTTCACGCAAACGGATGACTGGATTCAGATTTGCCTTATTTGGATGATCTTTTTGGGGGCTCAGGAGCTCGTGCGCACGAGAAACCACTTTGTGGTTGAAGTGATGACTGAGCGCCTTCAAGGAAAGAGCGCAAAAGTTTGCCGGGCGATTGTCTGCGCCATTGAACTTCTCACTTATGTGCTCATCTGCTACTACGGCTTTGTGTGGGTGATGCGGGCGCACGCCTACATGCAGTCCATTCCCTGGATGCAGGTAAAAGTCGCCTATGCTGCCATTCCCGTGAGTGCCTTTTTTATGTCGTGCTACGCCCTCAGAGACTTCATTTTGGCTCTTCGCGGCAAGTACGATGACTTTGAAGCTTAAGTTAAAGACTTCAATTAAAGCTTGGCTTTCGTGAGCAAAAAGACCGTTGAAAAAATCAGCACTGCCCCAACGACTTCGATCGTATGAAAAGTCGTGCCCAAAATGATGACGGAAAGCACGACGGCCGAGAGCGGTTCAAAGCAATTGAGAATCGACGTAATCGAAGGCGGGACAAATTCAAGGCTCTTTAAGTAACACCAAAAAGCAATGATGGTGCCAAAAAGCACGATATAGCCGTAGAGTGCAATACATTCGATAGTCCAGTCAACCGCCATATCAAAGGGGTTAATGACAAGACAGCCCACGGCGCCACCGATGAGCATCCCCCAGCCCACAACAGTCGTCACCGACACTCGTTTAATAAGGTTTCTCGGCTGAATCGTGCAAAACGCTCCGCAGATGGCCGAGATCAGTCCCCAAAAGACACCGGTGCCTGAGAAATTAAGGTGGCTGAAGTCGCCCTTTGTGATAAGGCATATGACACCCACGGCTGAGAGCGCAATCGCACCCAATTCCACCGGCTGCACTTTGCGATGATCAACGAGCGCTAAAAAGCTGATCACAAAAAGGGGACCGGTTAAAACCAAAATACCTGCTGTAGCCGCATTGGCGTGTTCAATCGATAAGAAAAACGCCCATTGAATACCTAAGACTCCCAAGCCGTAGACGGCAATGTCACGAATGTTTTCGCACTTAAAAACGGTTTTGAGATGATTTTTGGGAGAGAGCAGCCAGTCAATCATCGCGAGAGCGACCCCTGCTCCAAAAACTCTGAGCGCGGTGAGGTTTTCAGCTGAAAAGCCGTAGTGCGTCATCAGATATTGAGCTGCCACAGCCATTGAGCCCCAGGAGCAGCCTGCTGTGAGCGCAAGAAGAAAACCTTTGAAAATTGCCGAATGCATCGCTACTGATTTAAATGACAATGGCCTCATTATCGGCAGGGTAACTCAAAATTTCAAAGAATATTTGGATTAATTATTAAGTGCTCAAGCTGCCCTTTTGAGCATTGAAAAAATCTCTGGAGTTTTCCTTAGTTCGATAGAATGGAATGTCGTTTTTATTTTTTTAAGTGAATTGCCTATGTGGGAGTATGATTCTTTGATTTCTGCCCGTGAACACTATCTGGGTCTGCCTGAAGTAAAAGGTTTTACGGATTTCTTGGCTCAATTTATCGCAGGCCGCGTCTTCGATCCTCCGTACCTCACTCAAACCCGCCATCCCAAAGTGCAGTATTGTTTTACGAGCTTGGAGGATGCCTGGGATCAATACATTCAGGAAGAGCCCAATAAAAGCTTTCAAAAGCGCTTGATTGAGTATGAAGCGCCTCTTAAAGAGGCTCTTGATAAGCGTGATGACATAGCCTTTATCGAAGTGATTAAAAGCATGTTCGGCGGTGAGTCGAGTCTTTTATTTCGCTCAAACCAAAAGACCCTTTTTGCGATGAAGGATATTTGTGAGTCTGTCGTTTTTGCCGTGAGGCAGTTTTCAAGCGACTCGCCCGATGAGGATGCCTTCGGACGCTTTTACGGTCCCCGAATGTCAGGCTTTTTCTCCCGCATTTACGCAACGCTTATTCCTGATTTTTTAACCTACGACAGCCGCATTTCAGGCGCTCTGTGTTACCTGATCAGGCTCTACTGCATTGAAAGCAACATTACGCTGCCTGAGACGCTTAAGTTAGGAAGCGTTCACGGTTGGGGCAAAGACAAGAAAAACGTCTCGCGCAATGCTTCCTGGGGCGAAAATGATTTCACCTCTTTAGATACCATCAAAAAGCGCCCCATGCGCGAAAGAACTTTTGCGCACAGCAACTATCTGGCTTCCTGGCTCGTGATGGAAGCGATCCGCAAGGCAAAAGCTTTGGATGAAAAGGGGAGCAGTTGGGTAAGCGACCCTTACCCCATACGCAAAGTGGAAGCCTCGCTTTATATGATGGGAGCAGAACTTCCTCCTGTTGACTGAAAAAGTCTCATTTAAGTATTTTGAGCGCTTGAACTTCAAAGAAAAACGGCGGGGCTTTCCCCGCCGTTTGAGTCTCTCAGCGACTTAAAAAACGCTTAGAAGGAGGCAATCTGACCGTCGGTGCGTTTTTCCGTACCGGCGCAGAGGATGCCCGTCTTTTCATCACGCAGAATCACTTGGCCGCGTCCCATGTGATAGGGATCAGGCTGCACAACAATGTCGTGGCCCATGCGCTGCAACAGACGAATCAAGTGATTGGGCATGTCTTGCTCCACTTCAACCTTCTTGCCGCCGATCCACTGCCAACGAGGAGCGTCCAGGGCCTGTTGGGGATTTAAGTGGAAGTCAATCATGTTCATGATCACCTGCAGGTGAGCCTGAGGCTGCATCCAGCCGCCCATGATGCCCATAGCCGAGATCGGTTGATCGCCCTTAGAGATAAAGGCCGGAATAATCGTGTGATACGGGCGCTTGCCGCCTTCGTAAGCATTGGGGTGCTTTTCATCGAAGCGGAAGTTTTGCGCACGGTCATTAAGCGAAATACCCGTGCCCGGAATCACAATACCTGAGCCAAAACCTCTGAAGTTACTTTGAATCATGCTCACCATGTTGCCTTCAGCATCAGCTGTTGCAAAGTAAACGGTGGAGCTGTAGCGCGGATCACCCACTTCAGGCATTAAGGCTGAATCAGGCTTAATGAGCTTTCTGCGGTCATCGGCATACTTTTGGCTTAAAAGCTGTTCCGAGGTCACAATCATGTGTGAGGGCTCTGCCACATATTCCATCGTATCGACAAAGGCCAGCTTCATCGCTTCGATTTGCTTATGAAGCGTATCGATTGTGTCACGTTCACCGAACGTAAAGCCCTTTAAGATGTTTAAAGCCATCAAAACCGTAATGCCGTGGCTGTTGGGCGGAATTTCCCAAACGTCATAACCCCGGTAGTCGGTCTTTAAGGGCTGCACCCATTCGGGGTGGTAAGCAGCCAAGTCTTCAGCAGACAGGAACCCGTTGTGTTCCTTCATGAAAGCATCGATCTTTTGAGCCAAAGCTCCGCGATAGAAAGATTCGCCCTTGGTGCGGGCAATTTCGCGAAGCGTTTCAGCCATATCGTGGCTCTTAAAGACGTCACCCGGTTTGAGCCACGTATCGTTCGGTGCAAAGGTGTCAAACCAGCCCTTAAATTCCGGACGATCGCGGTATTTGCTGTAGTTCTTATAGGCTTCTTCCCACAAGCGGCTGATATTGGGCGAAACAGGATAACCGTTTTCTGCGTAGTCGATTGCAGGGGCCATCACATCTTCAAGAGGCAGACGGCCGAAACGCTCATGCATGGCCATCCAGCCGCCTACGGCACCCGGCACATCGATGGGTTCTACGCCATAGGGCGGAATGCTGTCAAAGCCTCTTTCTTTGAGTTTGGCAATGGAGGCAGCTTTGGGTAAGGGGCCTGAGCCATTAATGCCGTAAAGCTTTCCCTTGTACCAAATGAGCGCAAAGCAGTCGGCACCCAAACCGTTACCCGTGGGTTCGACGACAGGCTGTGCACAGGCTACAGCTACTGCTGCATCAATGGCATTGCCGCCCTTAAGCAGAACTTTGAGACCGGCGGCAGCGCCTGAGGGGTTGCCCACGCAGGACATCCCGTTTTTGGCGTAGACCACATGTCGCTTGGAGGCGTAGGGATAGTCTTGAGCGTCAAACTTAAACATGATGTTTACCCTTTCAAAAAAGTGTCATTTAAATCAATCGTTTCGTTTTACGGTCGCTCTACGGAACAAGGAATGTTTCGAAGATGCCGGCAATGATGACGGAAACCGAGGTCACAGTGGTAAAGCCTGCGACGAGGTACTTCGACATAATGGCATCAAGCACCACTTGTTTTTCTTCTTCATTTCCCGCAGCGGCCGTTGCGACTTCATTGGCAATAAGGTAGGTTGCCGGGAACCCTAAGAGCTGAGCGGCAGCTACGCCCAATGCGACGTTTTTGTGACCCTGTACTTTCCACAAAGGCAAAATGGCAAAGCAGACGTAAAGCAAAACGAAGACCACCACGAACACAATCACGGTGCTGTAACCCAAAACGAGTAATTCGTGGAAATCGATCTTGGCTAAGCTCGGGATAATGGAGGCAAACACCGCGACGTTAAAGATGCCGCCCGACTTGGCTTGCGCCATGATGTTTTTGGGCACGTAACCGGTTGTAGCCATGATGGCGCCCAAAATGAGGCACCAAATGGTGTAGCTCAAGCCCGTCATCTGACCGATGATGGAGGCGACCCAGGAGAAAAGGGCCATGATCCCTAGGCAGACAAACTGACCGTAATACTTTTTGTTCTTTTCAGCAAAAGTGAGCTTCGGTTCTTCCCCCGGTTTGGCTACGGGCTTATTGGGGTTCACACCCGTTTGACGGTAGACAGCCAGCACTTCGCGGGCTTCACGCAAACCGAAGTAGGAGGCAAAGGGGGTGCCGAAGAATTTTTGCACGGCGTACAAAATCGTACCCAAGGCAGCAGCCATCTCAAGACCGTTTTCCATAGCGGCAGATGTCATAATCTGAGTGGCGACGATACCGCCGTTAATAATCGGAATGGCAACGATACTTTCGTTGTAACCGATCAAAGGCACAAGCACCACCATGCCGAGCCAGATCACAGCCATGGATAAGCAGGCAGTGGCCACTGTGCGCCACTCGGCTATGAGTTCACGCATATTAATCGTGGTACCCATCCCGAAGACCACAAAGCCTACGGCCCATTTGCCGATTTGTGTGAGACCGGCCTGATTGATCACATCGTCCGGAATCCAGTCGGCCATGAAGAAAACGAGGAATAACAGAAGGCTCACGAAAACCGAAGACAGCTTCGCTTTGGTGGCCACGCCTAAGAAGTCGCCGATCGCAAAAAATGCCAGGCAGACAAAGATGTAAAAAAGCATGCCCTCAAACATGGGAAATTCCTTTCTTGGTTTGTTGGTAAATGAAATAAAGGGACAAACCCCGTATTTCACCCATCGTAACGAGGGTTACGCTTGAAAGAAATAAGCACTTTTCCTAGACATAAGGCAATTCGTCTAGGGGTATACGAGAAGAGAGGAAAAGGAAATCCAACCTCCTTTTTAAGAGGTTGGACAGGTCTCAGAAAATTGAAACGCTCGGAAAGCTTAGAAAGCTATTCAAGAACGCGATAGAGAACGTCAATGACTTCCTGCATGACGGCGTCTCTTTGAGAAAGCGGTGTCTGAGCCGGGGCTTTCAAGTGGATTGCTGCGTAATAGCGGTTGCTCTCATCAGAAACCAAAATCGCATGGATAGCGCGAGTGGCGCCAAAAGCGTCAGAACCGGCACCGGTGCGGTCATATAGGCGCCAGCCTTCGGGCAATTGAGCGCGCAGTAAATTTGAGGAACCAACGTTACTCGCAAGGTCCTCCAACCACTGATTCCTGGCCGATTGAGGCATGGCGGCGTCAAGCCTTTGCCAAGTGAGCGAAGCGTTGCTTGGCGTTGTGGTATCGCGGTATTCGTTGGGAGTAAATGTGTTCAGATCGGGTTCTGTCCGGTCGCTCCTTGTCGTGGCATCACCTTTTTGCCGCAGCCATACAGTGAGAGCCTTAGGGCCGCCCGTATGCGCGAAGATAAAATTGGCAGCCCGGTTGTCGCTTTTTGATAATGCCGCCCGACAGGCGTCCTTTAAAGTCACCTCAGTCTCGGGGGCAAGGCTGCCAAAGACCGGCGAGTGAGAAACCGCTTTCACGGTATCAATGCGTGCCTGAACTTTTTCAAGGCCCAAATCATAGACTCGGGCGCACTGCAGTGCCTTAACGGTACTGGTGAGCGGAAAGCGCTCGCGGGAGCGCCACTCCAGAAGTACATTCGCTTTTTCGTCACGCAGGGATAAGCCCACGGCAACACGGTGTTTATTCTCAATAGCTACAATTTCTTTCTGAGCACTTTTTGCCGTTTGGTTTAAAGAGGGCTTTTCCTGCATCGGGGTGCAGCCTGAGAGCGCAAAAAGGGCGACGCTTCCCAAAGCAGCAATTGAGCAGAGGATTTTTGAAGAAAGCCGTTTGGTCATAAAAATGCCCCTTTTTATGCTTGCGCTTTAGCAAGTGAAGGGTTGCGTTTCAATTTGGATTTTAACTCGGGCCCGATCACCAAAATCAAAATTGAAACAAACAAAAGCAAAATGCCCGTGACGGAGGCAACGGTACTGGGTTCGTTCAAAACAAAAATACCGATCACAGCGGCTCCCATGGGTTCTCCCAGTGTGAGCGTAGAGGCAATCAGAGTCGGCGTATGTTTAAAGCCGATCAATTCAAGCGTGAAGGCCAAAGCCGAGTTCACAACGCCCAGCATACCAACGCAAAGCAGACCCTTGGGTGTCATCATCTAGTCGGTGGGGAAGATGACAAAAAACGGCAGCATCAGAACTGCACCGATCAGCATGACAATGGCCATGCCTTCTTCGGCTGAGTAAGGTTCGGCAATTCTCGGGGCAAAATGAGCTGAAATTGAAAGTATTTTGCAAAAGAAAAGAGCCCGAAATTCGGGCTCGTGAAGTTGCAGCTATTTATTTTCTGCGGCTGTTGAAGAAGTTGCCGGTTCAGCAGGCTTTTCCGCCGGCTTCTTAGTTTGCCTGGGTTTTCTCGGAGCGCTTTTACCGGCAGTGCTTCGTTTAGCTTTCGAGGCCCCTTGAGCATTTTTACGGGGAGCCCGAGGTTTGCGATTGGCTGTCGTTTTAGCAGCGGGTTTGGCGGCGGGTTTTGCCTGACTTTGTTCGTCTGCGCTCTTTACTGTTGTGACAGATGCAGGGGCAGCAGCCACTGCGGCTTCAGTGTTTTCTTTAGTCTCTTTCACAGAAGTTTCAGCGGGCGCCGTTTGTGGTTTTGTCGTCAAAACCTGTGCCTTGCGGCGAGGCTTACGTTTGGGCTGCACTTTAGTTGAAGCGGAGGCAGGGGCAGCATCTTGGGCGACAGCAGGTTCTTCCTTTTTGACTGCCTTAGCCGTACGAGAGGCTTGTGCGCTTTGCTTGCCTCGTGCTCCTTTAGCAGAAGCGGCCTTTTGGCTTCTTGCTGCTTCGCGTCTGCGGTGCGCTTCTTTTTGGGCAGGCGTTCGATTGTCCGTTAACAAAAGGACCTGCTCTTCAACGGTTTCCGTGCTTTTAGCAAAATAGAAAATAACCGCTGCGGCGACCGCAACCAACAAAATCCAAATGGAGTCTGTGGGCAGAAGATAGCCCACCATGAAAAAAAGAAGCGCTCCCCACAAGGCCCACTGCCAGGGGATGCGCTTTTTGTCTCGACGGCCTTTTTTGTCTGCCCAGGCTTTCATGCCGAAGATGTCATCAAACATCGCAGACCACTGAGTGCCGCTCTCTACATTTTTGTTTTGGGATTTTTTCATTACCAATTTCCTTTGCTAGGAAAATCCAACTCTTTGACTATATCACACAAGAGTTTGAGAGGTTAAGAAAGTCTCGGACTTCCGATAGGGTGTGCGTTTTCTTTGCGCTACAATTTCGCGCAATTTTGTTTTTTAAGAAAGACCGCCTGATGCTCTCATACGCCTTCATTGTTTTGCACGTCTCCATTATCTTCGCAGGATTTACCGGTGTGCTGGGGCGCCTCATTACTTTAAACGAGGGGCTTTTGGTCTGGTATCGCGTGATGATGGCAAGCGTCTTTTTTCTTTTGTATCTGGTGGTCAAAAAAGGCCGCATCTGTTTGCCTATTAAAGACATCCTGAGAATTGCCTGGGTGGGACTGCTTTTGTGTATCCACTGGCTTCTTTTCTATGGATCCATCAAATATTCCAATGTTTCAATCGGTGTCGTCTGTTTTGCTTCTGTCGGTTTTTTCACGGCCATCATTGATCCCTTCTGGAGTAAACGTGCTTTTTCCCTAAGGGAAATTGCTTTTAGCCTCCTCACAATTTTCGGGATTGCGCTCATTTTCCATTTCGATACCCGTTATCAGGTAGGCATCATTTTGGGCATATTGTCTGCGATTGCTGCAGCGTTTCTCACGATTGAAAACCGCCGGGTGGGTTCAGACTATCCGCTGATGACTTTTCTCTTCTATGAAATTGCCGCTAGTTTCATCATCATGAGTGCGGTACTTCCAATTTATCTTTCGTTTTTCCCGGTTGAAACGATAATTCCTTCAACTTCGGATTTCATATACCTTTTGGTTCTCTCGTCATTTTGTACGGTCGGAATGTTTTCTCTGCAGCTTGAGGCTCTTAAGCGCCTTTCGGCCTTTACGGTTAATTTAAGCTACAACCTTGAGCCCGTCTACAGCATTATTTTGGCAATGATTATTTTTAACGAAGCCCGTGACCTGAATTTCTCGTTTTATATCGGACTCGTCTTAATCTGTGTGTCGGTGATGCTGCAAAGTTATTTCCATTGGAAAACGCACAAAAAACTTCAGGCTCTTAAAACCGAATAACAAAAAAGCCTGCCGAATTTTCTCCGGCAGGCTGACTTCTCAAAGAAGTGTCAGGTGTTTATCAGCGGGCACGTTTTTTCAAGAAACCCTTTGTGACACCTTCCACACCGCTCATGGCGCAGGCCATAAGGAATGCCAATTGCGGACCTTGATAAGCGTCTTTGTGTTCATAGACTTCTTCCAAGGTGTGCATCTTCCAGTTGCGGCCGCCCGCGCCCATCGCAAGACTCGGGATCCCCAAGCTCAAGGACACGTTGTGGTCGCCGGAGGTGGAAGCATACATGTGAAGAGGCAGACCCAAAGCGAGGAGCCCTGCGCGGATGGCTTGGCAAACCGGGCTTTCATAGGGCTGTTGGCCGGCGGGACGATTGCCGATCGGCGTAATCGTCACTTTCACCTTATTGGCATCATCAGTAATACCCCAGTGGGCGTTTTCTTCTTCGACAGCCTGTTCAAAGGCCGGAAGAATCTTGTCACGCAAAGCCAGGAGTGAGGCATTTTCCGTGCTGCGCATATCGATATCGATTGAGCAGTGAGCAGCGATGGAATTGACCGTCGTGCCGCCCTTAACCACACCCACCGTGTAGGTGGTCTTCGGTTCCTTGGGCACTTCGAGGTCGCAGAGCACTTTACCTGAGCGCATCATGGCGTGAATGGCAGAGGGTTGACCGAAGCCCAGGTAGCTGTGTCCGCCGGGGCCGTCAAAACTTACGCGATAGCGCAGGCTGCCCGTAGCGCCCACGATGGCGTCGCTCGGGTCGCACCAGTCCAGAGACATGAAAGCGTCCACATCCACATTGGGATCGCGGAAAAGGTGCTTCACACCGCGAAGGTCGCCTTCGCCTTCTTCACCCACCGTCGCGACAAAGAGGATGTCGCCTTCGGTTTGGATGTTCAATTCCTGGAACATGCGGATGACTTGCAAAAGACCTGCCAAGCCGCGGGAGTCGTCACCGATAGAAGGCGCATAGAACATATTGCCTTCCTGACGGACCTTAAAGTTCGTGTCTTTAGCAAAGACCGTGTCCAAGTGAGCAGAAATAATGAGTTTCGTACGGGGTTCGGGACCGACGCCGGGGCGCAGGCCCAGGACGTTACCCACTTCATCCATGTGAACGTCCTGAAGACCGAGCTTCGTGAAGCGTTCAATGAAATCTTGGCCTCGCAATTCTTCACCGAAGGGAGAGGAGGGGGTTTCGGTGATGGCAATTTGTTCTTCGAGGCATTGTTGATCCTGATCGACTGCCAATTGCAAAGCCTTCTTAATGAGGTCAGCTGCCATCAGCGTGTCCATCACTTCCTTGGTTTCAGGAAGAAGGGGCGGTAAGCCCGGTTCAAGATTTTTCTTTTCTGTGCTCATGGGTATTTCCTTTAAGCATTAGTAGGGTTAAATCTTACTTATTTTAGCGCCGGATCGTTCTTAACACTTTTATTTTCGTCAGTACTTTTGCGCATTGAATAGTTTTTAAAGAAGAGTCTGTCAGTTTGATTTTTTCTTCTCTCAGTGCTTTTGATCTTGTATTTTGAAAAACGCTGAGTGATTTTTTGCAAAAACGCTTAAAGGAAATTTCTAAAATCGCAGATCTTTCTCTAAAAATAAGAAAAAGATGAGAAAAAATCACATCTAATGTAATATTATGGTTAAGGATTAAGGAGAATGAAATGCTATTGTATTTTTCCTTGGCTAACTGGGGAATGGTTAGAGATGAACTGAACCTATCCATGATTGCTCAAAGAGAACAGGCTCATGAGGACCGTTTACACCCTCTTTTGAAGTTCAAAAAAAGGGTATTACCCGTTGCGGCAATCTATGGGCCGAATGCAAGTGGTAAGACAACCGTTATTGAAGCGATTCAGTTTGCCAAAGATTTTGTTTTAGTGGGTCCTCGTGATCGAAATGATAGGATAGCTCGGCAATACTACAGGTTAGATAAAGCTTATAAAGATCAACCCTCAAGATTCAGTTTCATCTTTGCGGTTGATGAATCCGTCTACGAATATAGTTTTGCGGTCAATGACATCGAAGTTGTTTCCGAAAGCTTAAAGCGAATCTCTGTAAACACTGAGAAAGTGATTTTCAACCGTGAGGGTCAAAATGGTGAAATTTTAGGTAACCCTTTGAAAGACAGTCAGTATGCTCAAGCTTATATTGACGGTTGTGCACCCAATAAGTTGTATATCACGAATTTGATGAGTCAGGGTAACCAGGCTTTAAGCTTCGTATATCAATGGTTTGCAAATATCCAGATTTTGACTCCGAATCAAGTGTTCGGAGGGTTTGCCCAGTATTCACAAAAACAAAGTCTGTTGTCTCAAACAGGGTCAGCGTTTTTCAATCATTTGAACACGGGGATATGCGGTTTTAGCGAAAAAGAGATTGTATCTGAGCCCTTCCCGATTCCCGAAGCAATGAAAAAACAACTTCAATCAAATCCGTCGGCACCCATACCAATACGTACGACGATGGGTGACTTGTATGTTGCTCGTTGGGATAGCGAAAAACAGAAAGTTCGTCTTTATCAAATTAATACAGTACATAAGGCAACCGATGGTTCAGAAATAGATTTTAATGTCAGTACTGAATCGGACGGAACTCGCAGATTAATGGATCTTTTGCCCATGTTCTTAGCTTTGCATGGGTCTAACCAAAATAAACAATCAGGTATCTGCTTTGTCGATGAAATTGACCGCAGTTTGCATCCCTTGCTGCTGAAGCGAGTGCTGAGCGATTATCTGTCGACTCTAGATAGAGACTTTGCTACTCAACTGATTTTCACAACCCATAACGCTGAACTGATTGATCAGGACATTTTGAGAAGAGATGAAATTCTCTTTTTGGAACGGGAAGAAACCGGGGATTGTGTTCTGAGTAAATTGTCGGACTTCCGTGATGAGAAGGGAAATACTGTGCGCTTTGACTCACTGATTCACAAACGCTATCTGAGGGGGGATTTTGGCGGTGTTCCGCAGTTGCCTTTTGTGAACCTTTTCGAGCTGATGGATGCTGAAAGGAGCGCTCAATGATTCAATCTCGAAAAGGATTGTCAAGATTTTCTTCTCAGCGTATTAGGCAGGCTAGAAAACCGGTGATTTTAATCGTCGAAGGAAAAAATACTGAACCGGCATACTTTGATTGGTTAAAAAAAATAGGTTTGCTTCGGGATGATCTTAATTTGAAAATTGAGAAGTCAACCGGGGCCACTTCAGCAAAAAATTTGCTCGCTCGTGCTGAGAGAATTAGAAAAAACAATCCCGGAGCGCTTATTTGTGTGGTGTTGGACAAAGACAGCAATTCTTCAGAGACGCTTGAAGCTTTGAGAATTTGGCAATCTCGGCATTCGGATCAAACAAGAGTGGCAATCAGTATTCCGAAATTTGAAATTTTTTTGTTAATGCATTTCAGGGCTGTCGATGGTTTGAATACACCTGAGGCAATTGATGCCGCCATGGAAACCATCCAGCCTGGATACAAACGGCAAAAACTTCCGAAAATGTCCGGTTGTGGAAGAGAGAATGTATGTCGGGCCATTCAAGCAGCTAACCAGAGAAGTAATCAGTTGCCAGAACGAAATGCTTTTGATTTAGCCCAACTTGTTGAGTTTTTAACTAAGAAAGATTAAAAGAAATAATTCTTCGTGCTAGAGTTTGAATAAAACTAAAACAGGGAAAATCTCATGCTGAACTTTAATTACTGCAATCCGACAAGAATCCTTTTTGGTCGTGATGAACACAAAAAATTGGGTGAAGCGCTCAAAAAAGAAAACATCGGCAAGGTGCTGATCGTTTACGGCGGCGGAAGCGCCCTTAAAAACGGCACGGTTTCTGCCGTTCAGTCTTCGCTTGAAGCGGTCGGAATCGAATACTTCACGATGGGTGGGGTGCGTGCCAATCCTACGCTTGAATTTGCCTCTAAAGTGAAAAAGATTGCCGTGGACTCTGAAGTCGATGCGCTTTTGGCAATCGGAGGGGGCAGCGTCATTGATACCTGCAAAGTTGCCGCTGCCTGGGCTAAATACGAGGGCGACGCCTGGGACTTCTTTACCAAAGGCGCAGCGATTACCGATGCTCTACCCATTGCCTGTGTTTTAACAATTCCTGCTGCGGGCAGCGAACAGTCGATCCGTATGGTGATCAATCACAACGGTCTGAAGTTGGGGACTGCGAGCGAAAAAATCCGCCCGATGATCTCTGTTGTGAATCCCGAACTCTTTTTCACGCTGCCTGAAAATCAGATTGCAGCCGGCGTCGTGGATATGATCAGCCACATCTTTGAGCGCTACTTCACCAACACCGAGCACGTTGAGTTTGTAAGCGCGCAGGCCGAGGCCGCCATTCGCACGGCTCTTGAAATGGGACCGAAACTGCTTGAAAACCACAAGGACTACGATGCCTGGTGCCAAATTGCAATGGTGGGCAGCTGGGCTCATAACGGCTACTACGGGCTGGGTCAGGTTGAAGACTGGGCCTGCCACGCCATGGAGCACGAACTTTCAGCCTTTGATCCGATGATTACGCACGGAGCGGGCCTTGCCGTGATTACGCCTGCCTGGCTTCGTTATGTGGCCGAAGTCAATCCCGCTCGGATGCTCACTTTTGCCCAAAAGATTATGGGAGCGCAGAGCGTTGAAGAGGGGATTGAAAAGCTTGAAGGCTTCTATCGCACGATGAAAATGCCCGCAAAGCTTTCCGAATTCGGTCTAACCGATGAGGCACTCGTTGCCTGCGCTAAGAGCGCGTGCGCAAGAACCGGGACCATCGGTCAGTTTAAAAAACTCACCGCTGACGACGTTCTTGCCATCTATAGGAGTGTTTTTTAGGCACTATTGCTAAGACGCCTGCTTTACAAAGCATAAAGCACGGGTCTAAAATAGGCGGCAACAGTTTATTAGGAACTTTCAAGTGATTTTAAGTTGCATGACGCTTCGAACTACAACAACTCGTTAACAATTTGCTAACGAGCCCGCTTGTGTTGCTTGAAAGAATTCAAAATTAAAAAGTGTGGCTTATTGAAAAGCCGCACTTTTTTTATTACTCATATATATCGAAAGAAAAGGAATAGAAAAATGCTATCCGTAACGCTTCCAGACGGTTCCAAGCGCGAGTTTGACTGCGCAGTCTCTGTAGCCGACGTTGCCAAGAGCATCAGTACAAGCCTTGGCAAAGCAGCCATTGCCGCCCGTGTTGACGGCAAATTGGTTGATACCACACACGTGATCGATCAGGATGCAACGCTTTCCATCATCACCGACAAGGACCCTGAAGCGCTCGAAATCGTCCGCCACTCGACGGCTCACCTGATGGCTCAGGCTGTAAAAGAACTCTATCCGGATGCTCAAGTCACCATTGGCCCGGCCATTGAAAACGGCTTTTACTATGACTTTTCTTACAAGCGCCCCTTTACGCCCGAAGATCTGACGGCTATCGAAAAGCGCATGGATGAATTGGCCGCGAAGAACATCCCGATCGTGCGCAAGGAAATGAAGCGCGAAGACGCTATCAAGTTCTTCCTTTCCTTGGGTGAAAAGTACAAGGCCGAATTGATTGAAGCCATTCCTGAAGGCGAAGTGATTTCGCTCTACGAACAGGGTGACTTCATTGACCTTTGCCGCGGACCTCACGTGCCCTCCACCGGAAAACTCAAAGTGCATAAGCTCATGAAGGTCGCGGGTGCCTACTGGAGAGGTGACTCCAAAAACGAAATGCTGCAGCGCATCTACGGTACGGCGTGGCTTAAGAAAGATGATCTCAAAGCCTATCTTACGATGCTCGAAGAAGCTGAAAAGCGTGACCATCGCCGCTTGGGTAAAGAGCTTGACCTTTTCCACCTGCAGGAAGAAGCTCCCGGCATGATTTTCTGGCACGCCAAGGGCTGGGCGCTTTGGCAGCAGGTTGAAAAGTACATGCGTACGATCTATCAGGATAACGGCTACGATGAAGTGAAGGCTCCTCAGGTGCTTGACCGCTCTTTGTGGGAACGGTCCGGCCACTGGGCAAAGTATCGTGAAAACATGTTCACGACCGAGTCCGAAAACCGCTACTACGCCTTAAAGCCCATGAACTGCCCGGGCCACATCCAGATCTTTAATTCTGCGCTCAGAAGCTACCGCGATCTGCCGATGCGTTTGGGTGAATTCGGTCAATGCCACCGCAATGAACCCTCGGGTTCTTTGCACGGTTTAATGCGTGTGAGAGGCTTCACGCAGGACGACGGTCACATTTTCTGCACCGAAGATCAGATTTTGTCCGAATGCGAAGCCTATACGAAACTTGTGCGTGAGGTCTACCACACCTTTGGCTTTGAAGATATCGCCTTTAAGGTTGCCACGCGCCCTGAAATGCGAATCGGCGAAGACTCCGCTTGGGATAAGGCCGAAGCCGCTTTGATGAAGAGCTTGGACGATCTGGGCTTGAAGTATGACATTCTGCCCGGCGAAGGTGCTTTCTATGGTCCGAAGATTGAGTACCACTTAAAAGACTGCCTGGGGCGCTCCTGGCAGTGCGGCACGATCCAGGTTGACTTCCAGATGCCGGGCCGTTTGGGAGCCGAATACGTCGCAGAAGACAATTCCCGCAAGGTCCCCGTGATGCTTCACCGCGCCATTATCGGCTCGCTTGAACGCTGGATCGGTATGTTGATCGAACACTACGCAGGCGCCATGCCCGTGTGGTTGGCTCCGGTTCAGGTGGCTGTTGCAAGCATCACCGAACATCAAACCGACTACGTCGAAGAGATCGCTGCGAAGATGAAGGCAGCGGGTCTGCGCGTTCAAAAAGACGTTCGCAATGAAAAGATCAACTATAAGATCCGCGAATTGAGCCTGCAAAAACTGCCCTACATTGTGGTGGTGGGTGATAAGGAACGCGAAGCCGGCACCGTGGCCGTTCGTGCCCGCGGCGGTAAGGACTTGGGTGTGATGAAGCTTGAAGACTTCATCGCCAAGGTCGTTGATGAAGCCGATAAAAAAGTCAATCACTAAAGATCAGTAATTTGACTCAAAAAGCCCGACTCTTAAGGTGTTTTTCTTAGGGCCGGGCTTTTTTTTGAAGTGAATTTTTTGCAGAGACCTCTTAATGTTGTTTTTTTGTGATCGGAATGCACAAAATTGCAATAAAAAGTGTTAAAGTGAGCGCTTCGCGCCGCGTGGCGTGAAAAGCAAAAGAGTTTTGAGTTTTTAGGAGAACGATCATCGCTCAAGAACGTACGCACCGAATCAATCGTGAGATTCGCGTGCCTGAAATTCGTCTGACGGGTGTCGACGGCACCCAAATCGGTATTGTGCGCACCTCTGAAGCTTTGGCTATGGCCGAAGAAGCGGGTGTGGATTTAGTGGAAGTGGCAGCTAAGGCCAATCCTCCTGTTTGCCGTTTGATGGACTATGGTAAGTTCCGCTATCAGGAACAAAAGCGCCAGCAGGAAATGAAGGCTAAGCAAAAGGTCATTCAGGTAAAGGAAGTGAAATTCCGTCCTGCCACCGACGAAAATGATTATCAAACGAAGCTTCGTGCCCTTATTCGCTTCTTAGGCGACGGCAACAAAGCCAAAGTGACGCTTCGTTACCGCGGTCGCGAAATGGCCCACCAGGATTTAGGCCAGGATGTGCTCACGCGTATCCGCGAAGATCTGGCTGAAATTGCTCAAGTGGAGCAATTCCCGAAGTTGGAAGGCCGCCAGATGATCATGGTACTTGCGCCCAAGCGTAAAAAGTAATATCATTCGCGTTTTTGAAGTCGAGCCATTCTTTTTGAGAATTCCTCGCGGTTCATTTTGTGCATCGCGACAAGAGAAAAAAGGGGCTCGATCTTATAACAAGTGAGATCCGGCCGACAAGTCTTTTGCAGGGTGCAAAAGCGCCGGTGATCATCTAATAACAAAAGGAAATCGGTCAAATGCCGAAGATGAAAACGAAAAAGGCTGCCTCCAAGCGCTTTAAGGTGCGTTCCGGCGGCTCCATCAAACGTGCTCACGCCACCAAGCGTCACATTCTTTCCCATCGTACGACGAAGAACAAGCGTCATCTGCGCGGAATGGTCACCATTCACGACTCTGACAGCAAGTCCATCCATCGTATGTTGCCCTACGCTTAATTAAGAGGAGAGAAAGATGCCCAGAGTAAAACGTGGTGTTACCGCTCGCGCTCGTCATAAGAAGATTATGAAACTCTCCAAGGGTTTCATCCTTCGTCGCAATAATGTTTTCCGCGTTGCCAAGCAAGCGGTGATGAAGGCCGGTCAATACGCTTATCGTGACCGCCGCAACAAGAAGCGCGTTTTCCGTCGCTTGTGGATCGCTCGTATCAATGCCGGCGCCCGCGCCAACGGCATGACCTACAGCGTGTTCATGAACGGCTTGAAGAAGGCCAACATCGCTTTGGACCGCAAGGTTCTGTCCGATATGGCTATCTTTGACAAGGCAGGTTTCGCCAGCCTCGTGGAAAAGGTGAAAAGCCTCTAATTCGTTCTGAAACGAATAACAAAAAAAGGAGCTGCAGCCCACTAGAGCTGACAGCTCTTTTTTTCATCAGTATCCTAATTTTTTTCTCTAATACATTTATTTTTTAACCGATATTCACTCTTTTTCCCCAAGATTTCCCAAAGTTGTCCACAGCCTTCTCCACAAAAATTGTGGAAAAACGGAAGTTTCCACTTTCAGGAAAATGATTGGTAGAAGTCTTCTCTTTTTGGAACTTAAAATCAACTGCCTGTTACACCATTTAACAGTAAACGGTTTAAAACATAAATTTTTTAACCCCTTTGATTTGTTCTAAAGTATTATCAACACGCAAACGAGATTTTGAGGTTTTTCAATGATGGATAATTTATTGCTAGTGCAGTTCTTTTCATTTTTCATTGATCATCTGGATGTAATTTTTTTAGGACTTGGAATTATTTTTAGAGAATCAATTATTGGTTATATCGCAACAAAAATTTCTAAAGTCAATTCAAAAGAGATTGAAAAATTCAAATCTAGTATTCGAGTAGAGGAAAATGCTAGACGAGATTTAAGTCAACAAGTGTCCGATCTTTACAGTAGTCAAAATGCTCAGCTATTTTCAAAAAAAATTGAAGCAGCTGAAGATTTATTGAAAGCTAGACAATCTCTAGCACAGTATCAGGTGTTAGCCCTATACATGCAGGTTTTTGATATCCCAAGAATCCTATCAACAAACGATGTAAAGACGGTTTCACTCTTCAAAGAATTAATGAAACCGTTCGTTGGAAAGCTGGACGGGTTTAAAGTTGATAAAACTAAATCTGAGCTATTTTTAGGTGTTAAATCATTGAAGGCTTTTGAAATATATGAACTTATAGTTCTTCAGGCATATATCACAATGAATCTTCTCTCTCTTGACATTAAGGATAGAAAAAAAATTTTAAGGAAGGATTCTAAACTTGTTCAGCTAATTATTGAGTATGTTCCTTCATCAAAAGAGGGGTTTGAGCGCTATGGTGAGAATTATGTCTATTATTGGGTAACGTATTTTTATGATGAGATAAAGAATGCAGTCCGTGAAGAGATTATGAATTTAGAGGATATCAATGAAAAAGTCATTAAAACAAGTGAAGTGATATCTAGGTCATATTTAGCTGCAAACAAATTATTGATAGAACTAAACAATTGCAACGATCTACCGTTAAATCCTATTTTTATCAAAGAAAGAAATTTCTTTTCGAAAAAATAAAATCCATGAAATCATTGTAAAGATATTGGATCACTCAATTTATATTAGAGGAGCTATTTTACTTTTGGTACGCTGTAAGAAGTAATATTCAGCATTACAGGTAAATATTCCTTGATGTATTGCGGTTGCTTTGACAGCTTCGAAATGAATTAAAAAAATATGAGGACTTATTGTGTTGTTAACTTCCTGTGAGAGGAGAACAAGCGACTAATTGAGCCGTCTGACAAGCGCATTATTCATGTTTAAAGTAGATGTAATGAAGGACTATCACTAAAGTCAATTTGAGTATCGATGCTGCCATTCTGAGTTTTACATTTATTTTGACCCATAATTATTGCTGACCATGAATTGAGGTCTCGTCGAGGTAGTGATGATTGTTTACACCAGTACAAATATTTCTTTCAAGGATTCCATGACAGATACTTTGTAAGAAATCTGCTTATTTGTCGAGGAGCATCCTGTCGCTGTGTCAACCCCTATGACAAAGTCGCTTTGTCAGAGGTGACAAATTCGCTGTGGGCAACGTGACATAATCGCTTCGGCGTAACAGCAATCGGCTTAAAACTAGACGAATGAGAGGTGATGTCTTACAATCAAAAAATTTAGTTTTCCTGTTAAAAACACACAAAATGAAAGAAATTCGTACGCGTATTGCACCGTCACCCACGGGGATGATGCACTTGGGCACCGCCCGCACGGCTATTTACTGTTGGGCTTATGCCCGTCACTTCGTAGGCGGCAAGTTCCTGCTTCGTATTGAAGATACCGACCAGGAGCGCTCGACTCAGGAAGCCGTTGATGTGATCATCAACGGGATGAAGTGGCTTGAGCTCGACTATGACGAAGGTCCGATCTATCAGATGGATCGTTTGGCCCGCTACAAAGAAGTGGTCGACATGATGCTCGAAAAGGGCTTGGCCTATAAGTGCTACGCCACTAAGGAAGAACTTGAAGCGCTGCGCGAAGAACAGATGGCTAAGAAAATTAAGCCGCGCTACGACGGCCGCTGGCGTCCGGAAAACTGTGTCGGTAAACCCATCCCTGAAGGCGTGACGCCCGTGATCCGTTTCCGCAACCCCGATACGGGCACGGTAAGCTGGGACGATATGGTCTACGGCCACATTGCCTTTGAAAACACCGAATTGGATGACTTAGTCATCATGCGCGGTGACGGTATCCCGACCTATAACTTTGCCGTGGTTGTGGATGATATTGATATGAAGGTGAGCCACGTTGTGCGCGGTGCCGACCATATCAACAATACCCCGCGTCAGATTAACCTCTATCGTGCCTTGGGCTACGAAGTGCCTGAATTTGCTCACTTGCCTTTAATTAACGGACCGGATAACCGTAAGTTAAGTAAGCGAAACGGCGACGCAAGCGTCATGGACTACGAAAAGAAGGGTTATCTGCCTGAAGCGCTCGTCAACTACCTTGCACGCTTAGGCTGGGGTCACGGCAATGATGAAAAATTCACGAAGGCACAATTGGCCGAGTGGTTTGACCTTCGCCACTGCTCAAAGTCTCCTGCGTGTTTGGATCCCAAGAAGCTCAATCACTTAAATCACCTCTATATTGCTGAGGCTGATAATGACCGCTTGGCCCGTCTTGTGCGTCCGCGCATTGAAGCCCGGGGCGGCGTGATTGACGGTCATGCCGATTTGGCTCGCGTGATGGAAATCACCAAGCAGCGCCCCGAAACGCTCGAAGCGCTTGCCGATAACTGCATGATTTTCTATCGTCCTTTGCAGCGCGATGAGTCGCTTGTCCGTGAAGTGCTTGCTAACGAACAAAGCCTTAAAGCCGTGAAGCTTTTCCTTGAACGCGCCCGCGCAGTTGAGGATTGGACCGCTGAAAATATCTACGGCGTCTTAAAGAGCATCATGGATGAAATGGCTATTAAGATGCCCGTGGTGGCAGTGCCTATCCGCGTACTCGTTTTCGGTGAAAAGGTGTCGCCCGTCTTTGATAAGACGCTCGAACTTTTCGGAAAGGATACGGTATTGGCTAATATCGAAAGCGGACTGAAGATCGCAGAAGCCTAATGACTGTGTTCTGACAGTCTGATAATCCCGTATGGCTGCGTTAAGCTGTGCGGGATTAATTTTTGCCTTTTAAAAACCGCCTGCCGCTCTCATCGGCTCGGCCGATCACACCTTCTTCTTCAAGCGCATCAAGCAGTTTTTTCGCCCGAACTTCATCTATTCTGAGGCGGTTTTGAAGCGTTAAAAGCGTACGGGCTTCATCCAAAACAAGTAAGTCACGCGCAGCCGAGATGAGCGCATCCCCTCTGTCACTTAAATCAAAGCCCGCGGCTTCAAAATTTTCTCTCACCGCTGCAGTGAGACTCTGAATATAGCTGTCAGTCGTGTTTTTAGAGGGCGTGGGCAAAATGAGCATCCGGGCGTGCTCAAAGGTTTGCTCCATGGCTTTGAGCCTCATCGTGGTTATTCTTCGCGGAGCGCTTTTGGCTTTGCCGATCACTTCTGTAATCCGAGGGGCAAGTGTGTCGCTTGCCATCGCTTCATACAGATAGGCGCTTAGCACCAAAATGACTTTGGGCTGAGCCGCTTTAATAGCGTTTACGACCCTGTCGCCCGTTTCGGCATAGTATCTGACCGTTTGGGGGCCGTGCAGATGGGAGGGTGCCGCATCACACCAGACGACTTCAGCCGTATGGGCTTCAAGCCACGTAGGGTTGGCAGTAGAGCGCGAAAGGGGAATGCCCCAAAGAGTAAACCATCTCACGAGTGCATCGCGGATTTTTCCCTGCTTGGCTCTGGGGTCAAAATAGTGAGAGGAAAGCGCTCCCACCGCTCCCTGATCCGGCAGCGTGATGATGAGCAGGCCCTTTGTGGGAAGCGTTTGAGTCTCTGTCATGCCGCTTTTCCTTCTTTGGCTTTTAGATTGTCTTTAGCCTGAGCCATGAAAAGCTTTAATCGATTGGTGAAGTTTGCGTGCGAAGTGCCCGCCTCAAAGTCAATCGCGCAGAGATTGGCCTCAGGGTACATTTGTCTTAAAACCCGCATCACGCCTTTGCCCGTAATGTGGTTGGGCAAACAGGCAAAGGGCTGCAGACAGAGTACATTTTCGGCTCCCGTTTCTAAAAATTCCACCATTTCCGCAGTCAAAAGCCACCCTTCGCCCGCCTGCTGCGCGGGCGACATCAGGCTTTTGAGTCTTGCCAAATGCTCTTTTAGGGTTGGCATAGTGGAAAAACCGGCACGAGCCAGTGCATCATTGGCAATCTTGCGCAGGGACTCAAAGTAGTCAAGTAAAAAGCTTGAAGCAAAAGCCTGCAGTTTTGGGCCTTTAAGTGCCTTGGCCTGAAAAACCGGATCGTAGAGGCAGTAGAGTAAAAAGCTTGAGATATCGCCGAGACGCGGTTCCGCTCCTTCGGCAAAAAGCGCCTCCAAAATGTCCAAGTTAGCCTGTGGGTGATATTTAAGAAGAATTTCCCCGACAATGCCTACCTGAGGCTTTTTCACATCAAGCGTTTCAACCGCGGCAAAGTCACTCACGATTCGCTGCACGTTAGCGCGCAGTGCGCGCTTACCCTGATCGATATCACGTATGGCTGCCGCCTGCCACTTCTGTAAAAGTTTTTGAGCGCTGCCGGGGATTTTTTCATAGGCTCTCACTTTAAGGTAAAGCTTTTGCAGAAGATCGCCGTAGAGCACCCCTAAGGCGATGCGGTTGATGCCTTTAAAGCCCAAGGGCAGATGTTCAGTGCCGGTGATTTTATGAGTCGAGATCGTGATTACGGGCAAATCATCCATGTCAAGGTCTCGGAGCGCCCACTTTAAAAGCGTTGAGTAATTCGTTGCTCGGCACGGCCCGCAGGTTTGCGCTAAAAGTAGCGCACTTGTTTTACGGTCAAAGTCTTTTGAAAGAACCGTATCCAAAAGCTGACCGATGACGACGATCGCCGGGTAACACGCATCGTTATTGACATAACGAAGCCCCAATTGAATGGCCTCATGGCTCACCTTTGGCAAAAGCTTCACGCGGTAGCCCAGGCTCTTTAAGGCACTTTCCAATATCGGGAAATGAATCGGAGCCATCTGGGGCACATAAATGGTTTTTACCGCTTTGGCATTAACTGATTTTGTTTCAGCCTTTTTATACCACCGGACAGGCGCTTCGCTTATTTCACTTTTTATTTGTTTACGGTCTTTGACTGCGGCAAAAAGCGAGCGCAGCCGAATGCGCGCAGCACCCAGCGTATCGCCTTCGTCGATTTTAAGCATTGTGTAGAGCTTGCCCGCAGGTTCCATGATTCTTCTGACCTGCTCGGAGGTGATGGCATCAAGCCCGCAGCCGAAACTTACCAACTGCACGAGTTCCGCCCAGGGTTTGTCTCGCACCATTTCGGCCGCACGGTAAAGACGGCTGTGGAACGTCCACTGGTCAATGACATCAAGCGAGGCAGTATCGGCTGCCAGGTGCGCAATCGAGTCCTCGGTGACAATATCAACCCCCATCGAGGCAATAAGCGTGCAGATCCCGTGATTGACAAAGGGATCCATGTGATAGGGGTGAGAGGCAATCACAACAAGCGGTGCCTTTGAAATTTCATGGTCTCTAAAGCATTTTTCACCCATCTGTCGGATTTGGCGCTGATAGGTTTGCTGTGCGTTTTCTGCGCTTTTAACCGCTTCTTTAATTTCTGCGACAGCAATCTCGGGGAAAGCCTCATGAACGGCCTTAATCACAGTCTGCGCTTCGTTGAGATCGACAAAAGGCGTCAGGAGCTTACTTTCCGGATGCGTACACTCGAAATTAAGTTTCAGCGCTTCGGGGTAGCCGCCTACGACGGGGCACGAGAAGCGTCCGGGGACATTGGCAAAATTTGTTCTTTCTTTTGGCACGCACGGCAGCCAGATTTCTTTAACACCTTTTTTAGCTAGCCACGTGACATGCCCGTGGGCAAGCTTTGCGGGCAGGCAAAGGCTTTGCGAGGGGATGCTTTCGATCCCAAGCCCTGCAATGTAGTGATCTGAATAGGGCGAGAGCTCTACGTGAAAGTTAAGTTTCGTGAAAAGCTCAAACCAGTACGGGTAGTGCTCATAGATGTTAAGAACTCGGGGAATGCCGATCGTGCCGCGGGGAGCCGAATCAGCCTCTAGGGGCGTACGGTTAAATAAGAGTGCGCATTTTTTATCGATGAAATGCTCTCCGACCTTTTCTTCTGCCCCCTTGAGAGCAAAATCACAGCGGTTGCCGCTTACGTGCTTTTGACCGCTTGCAAAACGATGCAGGGTCAAAAGACAGTGATTGTTGCAGCTCTTGCAGCGAAATTCCGTGGTTTTGACGTTGGACAGATCAAGCGCTTTTTCACTTAAATCCAAAAGGGCAGTATCGGCCGTGGTGCGCTCTTTGGCAATGAGCGCAGCCCCGTACGCACCCATTAGCCCTGCGATATCAGGGCGAATCACTTCTTTACCGATATAAAGTTCAAAGGCTCTTAAAATCGCATCGTTTAAGAACGTGCCTCCCTGAACGAGTACATGGTCTCCCAACTGTTTCGTATCGGCAATGCGCAGCACTTTATGCAGGGCATTTAATACGATCGAGTGGCAAAGACCGGCCGTGATGTCTTCGACGCTCGCGCCCGCACTTTGTGCCTGCTTGACTTTGGAATTCATGAAAACCGTGCAGCGCGTGCCCAAGTCACAGGGATGCTTGGCGTGAAGCGCTTTTTGTACGAAGTCCGATAACTTCAACCCCAATTGCTTGGCGTACGTTTCAATAAAAGAGCCGCAGCCTGAGGAGCACGCTTCGTTCAGTTTGACGTCCGAAATAGCGCCGCCTGTGACTTTCAGGCACTTCATGTCCTGTCCGCCGATATCGATCACATAACTTGTCAGCGGATCAAAGGCGACGGCTGCGCGTTGATGCGCAAGAGTTTCGACTTCGTTAAATTGAGTGCCCAGTGCGGCCTGCGCAAGACTTGCGCCGTATCCTGTGGTGCAGATTGAGCGGATTTGAGCGCCTGCCGGAATCTGAGCTTTGAGCTCTAAAACTTTAGGAATAAGTTTGGGCAGCGGATCGCCCTCGTTGTGATCGTACCAGTCCTTGAGAATAGCACCGTTTTCATCAATTAAGGCAAGCTTGACCGTAGTGCTGCCCAAGTCAATCCCTAAAAAGAGATCGCCTTTGGCTTCATCAAGATTAGCTCGCTTGGCCCGATGCGAAGCATGACGCTTTCTGAAATCTTCAAGTTCTTTTTCACTTTCAAAAAAGGGCGCTAAACGGTCGGCTTCGCCTTCAATCGTATCGATGCCTGCCAGTACCTGAAGAAAGTCTTTAAGCGTTGTTTCGCTTTCTTGAGAATTGTCGAGCGCATCCAATGCTGCCCCGTAGGCCACTGCGTACTGAGCGTTTTCAAAATGCTCAAATTCTGTCCCGGGCGCTTTGAGTTTTCGTTCAAAGGCAAGCGCCAATTGCGGCAAAAAGTGCAGGGGTCCCCCTAAAAAGGCCACGCGCCCCGCAATGGGTCTGCCGCAGGCCAAGCCGCTGATAGCCTGGTCAGCCACGGCTTCAAAAATACTTCTGGCAATTTCTTCACGCGGCACGCCGCTATTTAAAAGGGCCACCACGTCGGTTTTCGCAAAAACGCCGCAGCGCGAGGCAATGGGGTGAGAGCGGCGGGCATTTTGAGCCAATTGGTCCAAACCGATCGGATCGGTTTTTAATAAAGAGGCCATCTGGTCAATAAAGGCACCGGTGCCACCTGCACAGGCCTCATTCATTCTGAGTTCAACGCCTTGAGTAAGGTAGATGATTTTGGCATCTTCTCCACCCAACTCAACGGCTACGTCTAAAAGGGGATCGTTGGCTCTTAAAAAACTTCCTGCCGCCACCACTTCCTGCACAAAGCCGACAGAGGTCTTTTTTGATAAACCAAGAGCGCCCGAACCCGCTAAACGCAGACGGGCGTGCCCGCAGGGGACTTTTTGAGAGAGATCGGCTAAAAGGATTTTGAGAGTCTTGACGACGGCACTTTTATGACGTTCATAGCGCGAGGCAATAATCTTTTTATTCTCGTCAACCAGCGCATACTTAACGGTTGTCGAACCGATATCAATGCCTAAGGACAAACAGGCGTTTTCAGACTGCATAAATCAACAACGAAAAAAATCTAATACAAAGCTCTGACCGAAAGACCTACAAAAGCCCTTCGGACAAGGGCAAGAGCTTCTTTTTATGCCTTAAATTCTATCGAAGTTAAGTCGGCTTGGATTGCCTAAAAAATGGTCAATGTGTTAAAGAACTGCCGATTTCAAACGCTTTGATTTGAACTGCACGGGATTATTGAAGAAAAAAAGAAAATCCCGAAAGATGGCTCCTTCGGGATTGCTCTATTGAAGTTGTCGATGACGGATTAGTCTTCAATCACTTCAGCTTTTTCGATGATGACATTTTCTTTCGGCACATCATCATAAAAACCCCAGCGAGTGGTCTTCACGCGGGCAATGTCGTCGACCACTTTTTCGCCGGCAACGACCTTACCGAAAACAGCATAGCCCCAGCCCTGCGGGGTGGGAGCCGTGTGGTTTAAGAAGTCATTATCCACGACGTTAATGAAAAACTGAGCCGTAGCCGAGTGCGGATCGCTCGTGCGGGCCATAGCGATCGTGTACTTGTCATTGCGAAGGCCGTTGGCGGCTTCGTTTTCAATCGGTTCACGGGTTTGCTTTTGCTTCATGCCCGGTTCAAAGCCTCCGCCCTGAATCATAAAGCCCGGGATCACACGATGGAAAATCGTGTTGTTATAAAAACCGTCACGAACGTATTGTTCGAAATTTTTGCTCGTGGCAGGAGCGTGTTCATAATCGAGTTCGATATCGATCACGCCTTTGTTGGTCGTCAAACGAATCATGCTTACTTTCCTTTGGTAACAGTCATGTTTTTGATAATCACATCACGAATCGGCACATCGTCGTAGTAACCCACGGAGTGAGTTTTAACGCGGGCAATGGCATCAACGGTCTGCATGCCGGAGATCACTCGTCCGAACACTGCATAACCGTAACCATCCTGAGCCTGGTCAGCATCGAGGAAGTGATTGTCTCTGACGTTAATGAAAAATTGGCTTGTTGCCGAATTCGGGTCAGAGGTTCTGGCCATCGCAATTGTGCCGCGAAGGTTTGATAAACCGTTTCGAGATTCTAAAGCAATCGCTTTGCGGGTGTCTTTTTCTTCCATGCCGCTCACAAAGCCTCCGCCCTGAATCATGAAATTAGGGATCACGCGGTGAAAGAGGGTGTTTTTATAAAAGCCGCTCTTCACATACGTGAGAAAGTTTTCAACGGTTTTTGGAGCAGCCTTGGGATTGAGTTCAAGCACAAAGTCGCCCATATTGGTCTGCACTTTCACTTGAGGAAGCGTTTGAGCGAAAACAGTCGGTGCAAATGCAGCGGCAAGCGCTGCAGCCACCATCATGCGTCGGGTGATAGTCATCGTGATGTTCCTTTATTTTTCTTCTAGTTCGGCTTTAAGCGCTTTGGTTTTTCTTGCGAGCGGCTTATCGTTTGGCGTGATGCTTAAAGCCTTTTCATAGTATTGAAGTGCTTTTTGAGGATCGGCGTGCCGTCCTTCAAGCGCGAGATCCCCTAAATTTTCATAGCCCATCGCAAAGTTGGGGTTTAGGGTCACGGCCTGTGTGAGCAGTGCCGTAGCCTTCGTGTAGTTGCCTTCTGAGGCGTAGATTGCGGCAAGATTGTTGTACGGTTCAACAATTTCAGGATAGCGGTCGATGAGCTCGGTTAAAGCCTGCTTAGCTTTACCGCGCTGACCCATACGGGTGTAGACAATGGCGCGTTTGAACTGAATCTGAACATTTTTAGGATTGGCTTTTAATGCGAGATCCATCTGTTTTAGGGCATCGTCCCATTGCTTTTCAACAATGAGGCGGTCAACGAGCTGCAGGCGCTCGGTTTCATTTCTCGGCTCATCAAATTCAAAAGGTGCCGCTAAACTGAAGTTTGCTGCAGAAGTAAACAGAACGGCTGCGAGCCCGTAGGATAAAAGTTTTTTGGATTTAAGCATGTGAATAACACCATTTTGCGTTAAGAGGCATTATATCGGCTGCAGGATAAAGCTTTTGGTGTTGAAGAGAAACAAAACGTTTCGGTGCACATGCCTTGTGCCTTAATATATACTGTCAAAGTTAATTTTTTTGCATATTCGGTACTTCCATGGCTTTAGAACTTTATTCCACACTGAGTCGCCGTAAACAGGCTTTTGAACCGTTAACCCCGGGTGAGGTGAAGATGTACGTTTGCGGCGTGACAGTCTATGACTACACGCACATCGGCCACGGCCGCACGTTTATTTCTTTTGACATTATCCGCCGCTGGCTCGAAGCTTCAGGCTACAAAGTCACTTTTGTGCGCAATATCACTGACGTGGATGACAAAATCATCCGTCGCGCTGCCGAGCGTCATGTGACGTGCGACGCGCTCACCGATGAATTTGCACGGGCTATGCAGGAGGATATGCTGGCTTTGGGGTGCTTGGCGCCGAGCGTCGAGCCGCGCGCCACGCACTTTATTCCTCAGATGCTCAATATCATCGATAAGCTTGAGAAAAAAGGTCTGGCTTATCAGACAAAAAGCGGTGATGTGGCTTATGCCGTCCGTCAGTTTAAGGACTACGGCAAGCTCTCCGGCAAGTCCATTGATGACTTAATCAGCGGCGAGCGAGTCGCAGCCGACGAAACCAAACGTGACCCGCTTGACTTTGTGCTCTGGAAGAGCGCAAAACCCGGTGAACCTCAATGGGACAGCCCCTGGGGTAAGGGGCGCCCCGGCTGGCACATTGAATGCTCGGCGATGAGCTGCCACTATTTGGGAGAGACCTTTGATATTCACGGCGGCGGTCCCGATCTGATTTTCCCGCACCATGAAAATGAAATTGCGCAAAGCGAAGGCGCTAACGGCAAGCGCTTTGCCAACTACTGGATGCACACCGGTCCCTTGCGCGTGATGAATAAAGAGGGCAAAGAAGAGAAGATGAGCAAATCGCTCGGCAACTTCTGGACCGTGCGTGATGCCATTGCCGAAACCGATGATAAGTTCGGCAAAGGCAACGGGGCTCAGGTGCTGCGCTTTTTCTTAATGCGCACTCACTACAGAAGTCCGATTCTGTTTGGACCGGACTTGATTGTGGACGCTTACCAAAGCTTAAAGCGCCTCTATACGGCCTTAAAGGATGTGCCCGCTGATGACGAGCCTCTTGATTGGAACGAAGAATGCGCCAAGCGCTTTGCCGAAGCGATGAATGACGACTTCAATGTTCCGGTTGCAGTGGCTCAGCTCTTTGAATTGGCTAACCGTGCTCAAGCTCAAAAGAGTCCTGCAATGAGCCGTCAGCTTAAAAAATTAGGTGCTATTCTCAATATTTTGCAGGGTGACCCCGAAGTGTTCTTAAAGGGTTCAACCGCAGGGCTTGATGAAGCGGCAATTGAAGAAGCCATCGCTGCACGCGCCGCTGCTAAGAAAGCCAAAGACTATGCCAAGGCCGATGCCATTCGCAAACACTTGGCCGAACAGGGCGTGATGCTTACCGATACGCCGCAGGGCACGACCTGGCAGCGTGTGTTGGTTGAAAAAGCCCGCTAGGCATGTCTGAGTTTTCGCACTCAAAAAGCGCCTTTCCCGAGTATTGGGACAAGGCGCTTGTCTATTTAAATACCAAAGACTCGGTGATGAGTGATCTGATTGACCGCTATCGCCATATTCCGTTTAAGGCTCATGAGAGTGTTTTAACGTCCATATTGCGGGCAATTGTCGGTCAGCAAATTTCCAATAAAGCGGCAGCAACGCTTTGGGCTCGACTTGAAGGCAGTAAAACCGGTCTTTGGGAATCTTTTATTCTTCAGACTCCTGCTTCAGATTTTCGAAGCATGGGCTTAAATCCCAGGAAAATTACTGCAATGAAGGAAGTTGCCTGGCGCTGGGTGAGCGGAAAGTGGAGTGAAGCGTTTTTTGCAGCACTTTCAGATACTGAAGTGATTGAGGAAATCGAAAGTATCAAAGGGCTGGGCCCCTGGAGCGCAATGAGCGTACTCATTTTCGGACTCAAGCGCCCGGACGTTTTTCCGCTTTCCGATTTCGGTGTCAGACAGGCGCTCGTCAATCTTTATTTTCCGACTGAAAATGTCAACACTGTTATCCGCAGTCCGTTACAAAGCCGTGTAGAATTAATCGCTAATGTCTGGGCGCCGTATCGTAGCGTCGCCACTTGGTTTTTGTGGCGTTCATTGGAAAACACGCCCCTCGAAAAAGAGAGTGAATAATGGCAAAACAAGTTTTTTTAGAATTTGAAAAACAAATCGAAGAGCTTCAGGGCAAGATTGATGAATTAAATGAAATGCAGGAAAAAGACGAAGGCAAAAAGATTGACCTCACGTCTGAAATTGAACAGCTCAAGCTCAAGACCGAAGAACTTCTTAAAGAAACCTATGCAGAATTAACGCCGTGGCAGACGTCGCTTGTGGCGCGCCATCCCCAGCGCCCCTATATGCTTGACTACGTGCGCATGGTTTTTACCGATTTTCATGAATTGCACGGCGATCGAGCCTTTGCAGATGACACCTCCATTGTGGGCGGTTTGGCTCGTTTGGGCGGACAGCCCGTAGTCGTCATCGGCCACCAAAAGGGGCGTGATACGAAAGAGCGCATGATGCGCAATTTCGGTATGAGCCGGCCTGAGGGCTACCGTAAAGCGCTGCGCCTGATGAAGTTAGCTGAAAAATTCTCGCTTCCGATTTTCACCTTTATTGATACGCCGGGGGCCTATCCCGGAATCGGAGCTGAAGAGCGCGGTCAGTCTGAAGCAATCGGCCGCAATCTCTATGAAATGAGCCATTTAAAGACGCCCATCATTGCCACGGTGATTGGAGAAGGCGGCTCGGGCGGCGCATTGGCCATTGCTGTAGCCGATGTGGTCAATATCCTGCAGTACTCCATTTATTCTGTGATTAGCCCCGAAGGCTGCGCCTCCATTCTTTGGAAGGATGCTTCGCGCGCGCCTGACGCAGCTCAAGCCTTGGGTTTAACCGCTGACCGTCTGCGTGAATTGGGTTTGGTCGACCGCGTGCTCTCTGAACCCCTGGGCGGCGCTCACCGTGATCCGCAGTTAATGGGCGCAAGCTTAAAGAAAACGCTCACCGACCAGATGCGTCAATTTTTGCCCATGCCGGTTGATGAATTAGTGGCCCGTCGTCTTGAACGTTTGCTTCAGTACGGCAAGTTTGAAGAAAAAGAGCTCGAAAAGGTCCTTGAACCGATCGCTGAGCACGAATCAATTGCCGAAGAGCAACCGACTAAGACAACCAAAAAGCGTGTAACCCGTAAAGCCCACAATGCCGACAAGAAGACTGAAGAACAGAACGCACAATAAACGTTCAGCCTCCACACTTTCGCTTCGCACAGTTGAAGGAAAAATTCTTGACGCTTTGCGTGAAGCGATCAGCGAGGCTTTCTCTGAACACTCTCAGGCAAGTCTTTTTGCCGCAGATCACCATTCTCAAAAAGCTCGGATTGTGGTGGGCTTTTCAGGAGGCCGAGACTCTGTCGCCCTTTTGAAGTCGCTTTGCGTGCTGCGGGCCAAAAGAAACAGTCCCATTGCTGAAATTCTGGCTGTACACGTTCACCATGCATTAAGTCCTAATGCCAATAAGTGGGCACGCTTTTGCCGTGCGATGGCAGAAGACCTCGACGTTGACTTTAAAGTTGCCTACGTGCGCGTAAAAAGCAAGGGTGAGGGTGTGGAAGCGGCTGCGAGACAGGCCCGCTACGACGCACTTTTTAAAGCTGCTCAAGCCGTTGAAGCCGACATGGTGATGACCGCTCACCATAGAGACGATCGTCTGGAGACATTTTTGATTCAATGGATGAGGGGAGCCGGGCCCGATGGACTGGCGACTTTTCCGGTTGCCAGAAGCGTGGGCTCTGTGAAACTTGTGCGTCCTTTGATGACGCTGCCCCGAGAGATTCTTGAGCGCTACCTTGAACTTTATGAATTAGACTGGGTTGAAGACGAAAGTAATGCCGATACGGCCTATCTTCGCAATGCCATTCGTCATGAAGTGCTCCCGGTTATGGAAACGATCCGTCCGGGCTTTAAGGAAGCGGCGGCACGTTCAGTGGAGCTTGTGCGCCAGTCAGCTCTTATCTTAAAAGAAGTAGCCCAAGAAGATCTTGAACGTATTAAAACCAATGAGTACTGCATCGCGATCTCAGGTCTTTTGAAACTTTCTGAGCCCCGTCAGGCGCTCGTTGTAAGACGTTGGATTGAAGGTTTCGGACTTCAGGCGCCCTCTAAAGCCAAGCTTGATGATTTGCTCAAACAGGTTCACTCGACCGGCCACGACACTAGGCTTACTGTCCGAGTCGGCAACAATAAGCAGATTCGCCGCTACAGCGACCTTCTTGTGATGTTTGAAACGGCCGGTCAGAAAAAAGACATGACGCGTTTTGAAACGCTCACTTGGAAGGGGCCCGGCCATTATTCACTGCCCGGTTGGGGCGGAGAGCTCATTATTTCTGAAGTCGGTCCGGGAGAAGCCGGTGTGGCGGAGTCTTATTTCACAGAAGCCCCCCTTCAGGTAAGACCCCGTCAGGGCGGAGAAAAGTTAAAGCTCTACCGCAACCGCCCGCGCAAACACCTAAAGGACCTCTATCAAAAAGCGGGGATTGCCGAATTTGACCGCACCAAGCTGCCCCTTCTTTGGAGCGCAGAGGATTTGATCTTTGCCGCAGGGCTTGGAATGGACGTTCGCTACGAAACCGAGGATGAAACGGTTAAGCGCTATCGGATTGAATTTAAGGCCGATGCCACGCTTTTAACGTTGATGGGTCAATAGTTTTAAGTTCAAAAAAAGCCCGAGCGGAAAAAATCTCTGCCCGGGCTTTTTCGTAAAGGTGCTTTTAGCCGAGATACTTCAGAGTAAAGGCCGTCATGACCTTCACGCCGTTAATGAGCGACTCAGGGTTGAGCTTCATATCAGGGTGGTGAAGGCCGGGCGTGGCGCCTGCGCCCACTGCGATATAGGCTGTACGAAGTGAGGGCTTCTTGATCTTAAAGAAGTGGAAGTCTTCACCGCCGCCGATGCTTGTGGCACGCATTTTGTCGGCGCCCAGGGTTTCGGCAATGCATTCGCCCATTTCTTTAACGAGTTCATCGTCGTATTCGCAGGCAGGAATCACGTCGCCCATGAGTTTCATCACGGCTTTGCCGCCAAAGGCCTGAGCCGTGTTTTGAGCAGAGCGTTCAAGCTTCTCAAGCATTTCCTTCATCAGAGGATTGGTTTCAGCACGCACGTCGTAGAGGCAGTAGCCCTTATCGGGAATGACGTTGACAGCGGCTCCGCCCACTTCGATCTTGGTGCACTTCATCGACCAGGTAAGGGTCGGAGCAAACTTCAAAAGTCCTGCATTTTGAACAATGGCTGCGAGCATTTCAGCACAGTTCACACCGAGGTGCGGGCGCGAAGCGTGAGAGGGAAAGCCCTCAACATCGATGCGTACGAAGATGCTGGCAGAGTGCAGCAAGGCAGCAGCGACCGTGCCGTCAGGAATGTCCGTTGCGGGACGAATGTGAAGACCCAAAGCGATATCCACGTCATCCAACACACCGTCTTCAATGACGCTTAATGCACCCTTGAGCGTTTCTTCGCCAGGTTGGAACAAAAGTTTTAATTTACCGCGTTTGATATGGCCCTGAAGGCGAGAGGCAATGGCTAGAAGCATTGCGCAGTGAGAATCGTGCCCGCAGGCGTGAATCACTTTATCCTCGCCGTTAATCTTAAAGGGAAGCGCATCCATATCGGCACGAAGCATGACGCAGGGACCGGGCTCTGTGCCTTTTTCTACGGCGACAACACCGGTTTTACCGACACCGGTGGTGACTTCATAGCCCATTTCTTTGAGTTTTTCGGCAATGTAGGCGCTGGTTTTAAATTCTTGAAATCCCAACTCCGGGGTTTTATGCAGGTCGTTATAGAGTTCAACGACATCGAGTTCCTGGGCCATGAGCCTCTCCTGATCAAGTTGATAACAGAGCTTAATTTAAGAAAAGAGGCCGAGAAAAACAATAAGTAATATGGACTAGAAATGAGAAAGGGGAAGTCGAGTGACTTCCCCTTGGAATATGGTGCGCCGGGTAGGATTCGAACCCGCGACCCCCTGGTTCGTAGCCAGGTACTCTATCCAACTGAGCTACCGGCGCGTGGAGTGGAATTATGCACGTTTTTAATTCAAGATGCAATAGGTTTTTAGAAAAATATTTTGAACTTTTTCAAACTTGGTAGGCTTTTTGTTTTTTTAAACCTTTTTAAACTAGTCGACGAAAAAACTCCCTGTCAGTTTCATTTGGCAGGGAGCCTTTTTAGGAAGTGTGAACGTTTCTTATCTTTTTTGAATACTGCCTAAAACCTTTGCAGCAATCATTCTGACTAAAAATCGGGGAGCGATTTGCGCTAAAAATACTAAGGCTTTGTTCAGACATCCGTAAACCACGACAGTGCGGTTGGCATAAAGACCGTTGAGTCCCTTTTGAACGACATCACGTGCATCGGTAAAGGCAAAGCGATAGGACTGACAGTCGTTAATACCGGCTCTTGACCAAAAGTTAGTCATCACCGGTCCAGGGCACAAAGCGGTGACATGCACGCCGTCTTTTTTTAATTCTTCATGCAGAGATTCACTGAAGCTTAAAACATAGGATTTCGTTGCCCCGTAGATACCGAGTTTGGGGCAAGGCATAAAAGCCGCAATGGAAGCAACATTTAAAATGTAGCCGCGTCGGTTTTCCCGCATCGCTTTTGCATAATGCAAAGTGAGCGTTGTGAGCACTTTGATATTGAGTTCCACTATTTTGAGGGACTCAGGTGTTTGTGCCTCAAGCGCTTCGCCATAAAGACCGAATCCGGCATTGTTGATAAGAACTTCAGGCGTAATGCCGTCGCGCTTTAAATGAGCAATCAGATTTTTGAGGCAAACGGGATCCGTCAAATCACCCGCTAATGCCACTTCAGCCTGGGGAATTTCTTCTCGAATGAGCGCTAATTTAGATGCATCGCGACCTGTCACAACCAAACGGTAACCCTTGGCTGCGAGCAGTTTGCAAAATTCCAACCCTAAGCCGCCCGTGGCTCCCGTGATGAGTGCCCACGGCGCATCCGTTTCGATTGTCAGCGACATACCTCAGAGACCTGCGGCAGGTTCACGACTTTAACCGTACCGTCTTGAGCATAAAGATTGTCAATAGCCGATTGAACCATATAGGGCAAAATGTCGTCAATACGGTTGCAGGGCGCTTCATTGTGTACGACAGCATTAAACACAGTCGTTCGAGTCTTGCCTTTTGTCTGCAGGAGTTTCAGATTCAGTTCACGCATATAAAGCTGTTCGGTATAAACGCGCGAGACAAAAGCCATTTGGGGACCGAAGTAGGGACCGCCGTGCCAGCCGTGATGAAAGTGTCCCCAGCCGAAGCCTCCTCCCATGACGGTGACCGGAACCTGCTCGGTGCGCCGGATAATCCGAGAGGGTTTCACGGACCAGTCCACGCTCATGCGGTACTTTTCACCGCTGCCGGCAGAGACACTTTCAAGGTGCGCTGCCGCTAAAACGTTCTCAAGGCTCCCTTTAATCGCTTGAAAAGTCGGGTCATCTTTTTTGCCTGAGCGGGCGGGGACAATAGCTACTTTATCTCCCCAATCGGGCATCGCATAAAGGCCGGGATTGAGATCCGGTGTCATCGAGAGTTTCGATGCAATACTGACCTGAGTCTGAACGGTGGGTGAAGCGCACCCCGTTACCGCTATAAAAGCGGCAGTGATCACAGCCAATTTAAAAATTTTTCTAATCATGGCTCGTTTCCAATCTGAAGCATTCCTAAACCCATTTTAGACAATGACTTCTTTTTCAACCAAAAGAATGCGTTTCAATTTGTTCTTCAGAAACGGTGAGATAGCCGCCCCGATAGGCGTTACTCGCTCTGAAATCCCAGTCAGGCAGGACAAATCGGTTAAGAGAATCGTTAAGGCGGTAGGTGCCGGGTCTATGGGTATGACCGTGAATCACTGCTTGGCACTCTAAGTGAAGCGCTTCGTCTAAAACCGTTTTGTTGTCCACATCCATTAAAAGTGCCTCTTTTTTGATTTTGCTCTCTTTAGACCGTGCTCTGGCATTGTGAGCAATTGTGAGGCGCTTTCTAAGTGGCAGACGCAGCACCATCCACTGCCACCAAAAGCTTCTGACCTTTCGGCGCACTGTCTGATAATCCTCATCATTAATGCACCAGAGATCGCCGTGAGACAAAAGCAGCTTTTGCGTGCCGATTTCTGCTACCGTCGGATCACTTAAAAGGGTAGCGTTAAGCTTTCGGGCAAGCGTTTTTCCCATCATAAAGTCACGGTTGCCGTGCATGAGAAAGATTCTTTTGTCTTTACCGAACGCTTTAAGGGGCTCGAGGATTGCAGCGGCACTGTCCCACGCATCGTCTCCCACCCAATAGTCAAAAAAGTCGCCCAATATTAAAAGTTCTTCGTATTGGATGGCCACTTCTTCTAAAAATCGTTTGAAAAAAGCGGCTTGCCCCGCCACCTCTGTATTTAAGTGCAGATCGGAAATAAAGCAGGGCTTAGTGAGCGTAATACTGTCGGTTTTTGCTTCAATGCAGGGGCAGGAAAAAAGGGACATCGATGATGGCATCAATCAAAAATACAATGGCAACATTTTAACCGAAGCGCAGAAAAAACCGCCTGAGAGATAAAACTCACAGGCGGCGTTAAGCTCAGAATGAATCTTTCAGATTAGTCGAGCTTTTTCACTTCAGCAGACATCTTGCCGAGCATAATGCCCAGGTCCAAAGCACGTTGGATGCCCGTGACAGAGAGGCACTCAAAAATGCCGTGGTAGTTCATGCCGCCCGTGAAAAGGTTCGGGGTGGGCAGGCCGCGGGCAGAAAGACGGGCACCGTCTGTGCCGCCGCGCACGGGTTTTTCATGAATTTCCACACCGATGCGGCGATAAGCTTCACGAGCCAAATCGCAAACGGCAGGAGCCTTATCCAAATAGTTCTTGAGGTTGTGGTATTGAACCTTGATGTCAGCCGTAACACGGTTATCCCACACCTTGTTCATTTCTTCAACCATCTTGCGAACGTAGGTCATGCGTTCTTCAAAACGGAAGTTGTTGTGATCGCGAATGAGCATCTTCAGATCCACACCGCGCACGGCACCGGAAATGCCCATCGGGTGGAAGAAGCCTTCGTGACCTTCGGTCTTTTCAGGCGTAGATTCTGCGGGCAGACGGGAGATAAAGTCCATAGCCATGCGGATGGCGTTGACCATCTTATTCTTGGCAGAACCAGGGTGCGTGTTCAGACCTTCAAAGTGAACCTTCACCATAGCGGCGTTAAAGGTTTCCGTTTCAAAGCCGCCCAATTCATCACCGTCAAAGGTGTAGGCGTATTGAGCACCGAATGCGGCGATGTCAAAGTTTTCCGTGCCGCGGCCCACTTCTTCGTCAGGCGTAATGGCAAAGCAGAGCTTGGTGTGGGGCACTTCGGGATGTTCAACAAAGTAGCGGGCCGTTTCAACGATAATGGCGATACCGGCCTTGTCGTCAGCACCCAAAAGCGTGGTGCCGTCGGTGACGACCAACTGTTCACCGGCATACTTGCCGACGCCGGGGAAGCGTTCCATCGTGAGAACGATGTTCTTTTCTTTATTTAAAACAATGTCGCCGCCCTTGTAGTCGACCACCTGCCACTTGGCGGGGTCGCCAGAGGCTTCGGGCGAAGTATCCATGTGAGCAATCATGCCCATGGCAGGAGCGCTTTCGAGGCCGGCCGTAGCAGGCAGATAAGCAAGCACAATGCCTTTGTCGGTGACTCGCACGTCTTTGAGGCCAACACTTTCGAATTCAGCCTTCAAAAGCTGAGCATAGGCTACCTGAGCCTCGGTCGAGGGAGCGGTCGTGCTGTTGGGGTCAGAGGTCGTGTTGTATTGGGTATAGGACAGGAAGCGTTGCAAAACCAGGGGGAGCTTGGCAAAGCTTTCGGCCGTGTAATTGCCGTAGTAGTCATGCTTTAACATGGGAGTTCACCTCTATATAAAAGAAATGCGTCAGACATCGGCGCAACAAAACTTCGATGATTCTACTGATCTGTACTATTTGTTAAGTACAGAAAATAGGTTGATTTGCTTAAGCTCAAATACTTATGAAATTTAACAGTGCTTAGGGGTTTTAACCTATTTTTACAGCTAGTTACTTTTGCCTATAATCGCCAAGACTTTTTGTCAAAACAGGTTGTCGGCCGCAATGGGTGCGGTCGATCTCATTATCATCCAATTCGGAGAACAACATGACTTGGACTATGTGGGCTGCTTTGATCGTGGTTGTGGGCACGGTCTGGGCTCTTATCAAGCGCTATGAAACGCGTTTGGTGCTCTTGACATCCGGCTTGATCATGACCATCCTGTCCTTAGACCCGATGGCTGCTTTTGCGCAGTTTGACAAGTCGATGACCAACAACTCGCTGATCATCGTGATCTGCTCGTCGATGGGTTTTGCCGCGACGATGAACCTGACCAAATGCGACTTGCACTTGGTTTCTCTCTTGACGAAGCCTTTGAATAAGTTGGGGCTCTTGCTCCTGCCGTGCTGCATGATTGTGACCGGTATTACTTCTTTGGCTATTTCTTCGCTCTCCGGCATGTGCGCCGCCATCGGTCCGACGATCGTTGCTTTGATGATCCGCGCCGGTTTCCGCCCGGCTATGGCCGCTGCCACGGTGATCTGCTCGACGCTGCCTTCTTTCTGGTCTCCGGGCTCTTCTCACAACGGCTTTGTGGCAAAGCTTGCCGAATGGCCGGTGATGGACTTTGTGACCTACACGGGTTTCCGCACGCTCTTGATCTCCATCGTTTGTATCGTCTTCCTGATGGTTGCCTGCATCATCTTCGGTGACTTCAAGAAGGGTGGTTTTGAAAACGACGGCGTTCATAAGAGCAATGTCGAATTGCCTGAAAACCCGAACGTGCTCTGGGCCTTTGCCCCGTTGCTCCCGGTGGTGCTCCTTTTCGTGATCGCCTTCTGGTTCCCGCACATTAAGATGAGCGTGGCTACGGCCATGTTGTTCGGCTTCATCTACACCCTGATCGTGACGCGTTCCAACCCCGCCGAATTGGTGAAGAAGTTCTTCGACGGTATGGGCCACGGTTACGGCAGCATCATCGGTTTGATCATTGCTGCCGGTGTGTTTGCTGCAGGTCTGCGTACGTGCGGTGTGATTGACGTCTTCGTTGAATACTTGAAGAACTCCTCCGAAGTGGCCAAGCTCGGTGCCGCTATCGGTCCGATGGCCTTGGGTATTATGACCGGTTCCGGTGACGCCGCAGGCTTTGCATTTAATGAAGCCGTGACGCCCCATGCTCCTGAATTCGGCATGACGATTCCTGACTTGGGTTACCTGGCCATTGTGTCTGCTACCTTGGGTCGTGTGTCTTCTCCGATCGCTGCAGGTGTGATCATTATTGCAGGTATTGCCAACGTTTCGCCGATTGAAGTGATTAAACGTTCGCTTCCGGTGAACGCGGCTGTGATGGTCTTCCTGTACTTCATCAGCTAAAACTAAGAACAAACGTGCCCGTCCCCTCGGGCACACTTGCTCGATGAATCCGCCCGGTCTCCCCACAAGAGTCGGGCGTTTTCTTTCTCGTTAAAAATCTCAACAAAAAAGCTTCGATTCCCGAGACGGGATCCGAAGCTCTACGAGTTAAGTCTGAGACTCTTAAGCTACAAACTTCACCGTGTCCATCGCGACAAAGCGGATGCAGTTGCAGATGCCGCGCAGGTAGGTGTCAATTTCTGCGCCTGCGATGCCGAACTGAGCGACATCGTGGGCATTGAAGGTGAGCACGCAGTCCATGATGCCGTCATTGTCAACGTCTTCAAAACGGTGAGCAACGGGGTGAGCCGGGGCGTTTACGGATTCTTTCTTACCGGTAAAGCCCAGACTCCAGTAGACCGTTTCCATGTCAAGGCCTGTCACGTCAAAGTCGGCGCTGCCGTAAAGCACCACTTCAACCTGAGCGTCCTTGGTAACGGACAACTCTTCTGCTTCCACACTCATTGTGTGAAGGCTGATTTGCTTGAGCATCTTTTCCCACGTTTCGTCAGCTTCGGCGCACTCACGGGCGGTGAATTCACCGAGATACTGACGGGCAGCGTCGCGCTCAAGGGTCTTCGCGTGTTCAAGCGCTTGAGCGTAGTCGGCATTGAGTTTGGCTTCAAACTTCTTTTGCGTGCGCAAAATGCCGGGCAAAAGTCCACGGTTAAAGTTTGTGAGTTCGCCCACCGTGGCATAGATGAAGTAGCTCTTATCCAAATCGTAGTCGAGGTAGTGAGGCTCGAGATGGAAGTGGTTCTTTCGGGCTTCATCTATTGTCATCCATTGATAGCCTTCGGGAATCACGCGAGACATCGGGAACCAGGGCAGGTAAATACCTGTGTCCTGATAGCTCGTGCAGCGCCACATCGTGTTGTAGATCGGATCTTCAGCCAAGTCCATCACCCAGGATTCACGCGTTTGAGAGCGGGAAATGTCACGGGCAGATACGTGGAAGGCATCTTCACGGCCGTCGCCGCGCGTAGCGTAGGATTCGTAGCAGGTCAGACGCAGCACGTCACGGACTTCTTCCCAGCCCATGGGGTTGGCCGGAGCGAGCAATTCCGGATAGTGCAGTTCATCCTTGTAGTAGTCGCCCGTAATGGCCCACCAACCGAGGCGCATACGGCGCGATTTCGTCGGTGCGTGACGGTTTTCGTCACTTTGGTAAGCCATGGCGAAGTCAAAGTCGCTGTAGTCGCCCGGAACTTTAGGCGTGTAGCGGCCTTTCTTGATGGCGTATTCAATCAAATCAGCCGGAGCGATCACGTTTTCGTGGTCATTGATGTCCACGTGACGGATGGCGAGCATGTTGGAAATGAGCATCACCTTGTCATCGGGGATGCGCTTGGCAACATAGTGATGGCCCTTTACAACGTTTAAGCACCAGGCTTCGTTTTTATCAGCCACGGTGTAGTTGCGGGCAGAGCCGAAGTAGCCGTATTCGTCCAAAAGCTTAGCGGCAATTTCCATGGCTTCACGAGCCGTGTGGGCACGTTCTGCCATGATGCGGCGAAGCAAAAAGCCCACGCCGCCTTCTTTCAAACCCAAAGAGGCTTCATCGGGATCATCGCCGTCAAAGGAGGAACCGCCGCCATTGGAGCAGATCACAAGACCGGCTTCATTGGCATAACCTTGGTCGAAAGAAGAACCGTCGATCTGGATCATGTTTGACCAGTATGTGGCAAGCGTTTCAGGGGCTTCGGGAACCTGTGCGCGACCGGGTTCAGCAACGAGCACGTCGCCTGCGGCATGTTTGCCGCCCGGCACATAAAATTGTTGGTGGAAAACGCGTCCGCCCGAGTCCTCATTGTGGCCGACGATGACTCGGCCCGTTTTGGAGACGGCCTTACCGACGATAACTGTGGTACACATGGATGATTCTCCTTTCTGGTGTACAAAAGAATGGAAAACCCGTTTGGAAAACGGGCAAAAAAGAACTGAGCAATATTAGCAAGGCAGGGGTAAAAAAAGAGCGGCCCTAAGCGTAAATACTTAGATGACCGCTCATCGAAATCAAAGAAAAACTCTTAATTCCAATCGTGGAAAATAATAAAAGCCGCTGCCATGATCATGATGAACCCCACTACATAGTTCCATTTCAGGGGTTCACCCAGATAGATCACAGAAAAGCCCATAAATATTGAGAGTGAAATAACTTCCTGGATCGTTTTTAATTCAGCGGCACTGAAGTAGCCGTAGCCGTAGCGGTTGGCCGGAACCTGAAAGCAGTATTCAAAGAAAGCAATCAGCCAGCTGATGATGACAATGTGCCAGAGCGTGACTTTAGGAAACTTTAAATGCCCATACCAGGCAAAAGTCATAAAAAGGTTGGAGCACAGCAAAAGCCCGATGGTGACAACCGGAACCGGCAAATGCGACAACATGGGGGAAAGTCCTTTTCTAAATCATATTAGAGAGAGCGCGATTATAGGCTGTACGGTATTAGGCTGCAAAATTCTAAAAAAGTTTTTGCCTCTTAATTAATAAAAAGATTCAATTAAATAGTGTTAACGACTAATCGACATTCGCATTTCAATTTCAACGACATTGTTTCTCCATTCATGATTTTCATTCTGGGCAACAATCTCAAAGCCTAACTTTTTGTACATGGCCAATGCGGTTGTTAGGTCACCTGCTGTCCCTAATTCAATGGATTTAAAGCCCTTTTCTTTGCAATAGTCAATGGCATCATTGAGAAGTTTTTTCCCGAGCCCCAAGCCTCTGAAGGCGGGATCAAGCAAGAACCAACGCAAAAGAGCTGTATCTCCTTTTCCGACCGCTGCAATGGTGCCGATGAGCTCTCCTTCGTATTCGGCAATCCAAATACGATCAGTTGTCGGATTGTAGTGGCTGATGAATTCGAAAAAGGTTTTGGCAACGTAGCCTTCAAAAGATAATCCGTAGCCGAATTCTTTGGCATAAAGCCTGCCGTGCATGCTGATGATTCTTCCCATATCGCCGGGGCGAATGTCGTGCCTGACGGTGATCTTTTCTTTGCTTAAAGACTCGTTTGTTATGATGCGCTGCAGGACAGTAATGCCTTTGAGTAGTTTTTCTTTACTCTCATCGCTCAAAGGTTTTGTAAGGTTCAGTATCTGTTCGTTGGAACGGTTGTCCATTTCAGCAATATAAGCAGAACCTTTTTGTGTCAATTGCAATTGCTGTATGCGTTTATCGTGCGCCGAAGGCATTTTGACAATCATCCCTTCTTTTTCAAATTTCGAGAGAATTCGGCTGAGATATCCTTTATCTATCGAAAGGCGCTTAATGAGATCGCTTGCAGAACAGCCTTGACTGTGATTGATTTCAAAAAGGATCCGAACCTCGGCCAAAGAGTATTCGCCACCCAATAAGTGATGATCCAACAGACCCAGTACATTGGTATAGGTTCTATTGAAAAGTCTGATCTTTTGTGTCAGTTCTTTGTCGCAGCTCATTGAATCACCTCAGAATAATTGTCAATGTCAATCAATATAGTTGCCTTGATCAACTTAATATTATTTTAGGATTTTAAGATCAAATGGGCAAACAGATTTAAGATGAAAACAGAAAGCAGTGGTCCGATAGGGGAGGAACTTGAAGAGAACTCAAACGAAAAGAGGGGAAGCTTTGGCTTCCCCTCAAGAATTTGGTGCGCCGGGTAGGATTCGAACCCGCGACCCCCTGGTTCGTAGCCAGGTACTCTATCCAACTGAGCTACCGGCGCGTAGGGTCGTAATATTACGCACCTTGGAGGACTTTGTCAAATCACGTGATCAAAAATCGATGCAGGGTGTTCACCGACTGAGCACACCGCAATGATTCTTTCTTCCGGAGTGAGTTTTAATAATTCTCTGGCATTTTGATCATTAACAATGATGCGGCACGTGCAGCCTAGCCCCAGCGCAGCGGCTGCTAGGTAAACCGACTGCACCATGACGCCGGCGTTAATCGTGCGGGCACGGTCGTTGAGTTCTCCCTGAGAGAAGTCAATTTTAAAAGTCTTTTCCACAAATTTGGCCGAAAGCGTATCGGTCTTGCGCCCGTCAGAGACAAAGACCAAGTGTTGACTTGCAAGCTTCATCCAGGTTTTAATTTCACCGAAATTTTCTCTCTGATCCTTGCCTTCAATAAATAAGAGCGCATGACGTTTGGGAAGGTACTTCCATATGCCGTTACCCTGAACGACATAAATACTCACATCCTGCCAGTTAAAGGCCGAAGGCGTGGTGCGCTTGAGTTTTTTACGGCGATTGATGCCGCTTGCGGCCCACAATAGCGCTGAGACTTTATCTTCAGCGATGGGTTCACCTGAAAAGTCTCTGTTTGTGCACCTTTTCTCAAGCGCCTCCTGAAGCGTCATGTCTAATTTCTTGGGAACGGGCAGGATTCTTAAAACATCGTTTTCTCCGATGGGTTCAACCGGTTCATTTTCTTCTTTGTAGCGGTCGATCATCGTCTGCAGCTCATCGATATCAAAGCGATCGAGCCACTGATCAAGCTTATCTTTATAGCGGTCCTGGACCTCGTCCCATTCAATTAAAAATTCATCCTGCTTGGCTTTAATTTCCCGGCTGAAAAGTTTTTGTCGGGCCATGAGCTCGCGCTTGGTGACTTCCCAGTCTTTACTGAGCTTTTCGTGTTTTTCTTTGAGCTCATTTCTGAGGGTTTCTAAGGAATTTTTTAACTTTGCTTTCACAGGCATGTTTTATTCCTTTCTTAACTTTAAGTCCCCACTTTTTTAGCACGCGGATTTCGGGGTTTATCCGGTGCTTCCCTGGTATTTTTAATGAGATGCTCAACTGTGAGAATCGGGTGCTTCAAGAGCATCCTCGGGCCTTCCTCACGCATGATAACGCGAGCTGTTTCCTTTTCTTGGGCCCGATAACAATGAATTTTGCATTTCAGGCACGTGGGCTTTTTCTGCCCGAATGGGCAGCAGGCAAGCCGCGTTAAGGCATAAGTGAGGAAGGTTCGGCAGTCTTCACAAAGCGTCTCGTGACCATGATGACGCCTGCAGTAGTCACGCACCATGGCGCTGAGCAACTGAGCCTCTCTTTTTAAAGCTCCGCTTTGAAGCCTTTCGGGGTGTACTTTGGGTTTAACCACATCCATAGTCGCCTCAGAGATGCTGCAGAGCCTCAAAAATCAAATTCCAAAAGCGATCCTGATCAAGTTTGAGAGCCACTTTGGTGTGGCAGTCTTCCGGTGCTTTGCGCCTGAAGTCTGCTACGGTCATGCCGCTTGTGTAAAGACCGCGGTATTCCACGTGAACGGGAGCAGTTCTCGTTTGCATGATCGAAGGATCGATGACGTAGGCAACTGCACAGGGGTCGTGCACGGGCGGCTCATCAAAGCCTTTTGATCGTTTGTAATTTTCTGAAAAGCGTGTCAGAACCTGATTTAAAAAGTAAGCGGCAGGCGTTTGCATAGCAGCGACTTTTTCCTTAACCGCTGTTGTGGCCAGTGCCTGATAGGTCAGATCAAGTCCGATCATGACGATAGGCCACTTTTCTTCAAATACAATGTGAGCGGCTTCGGGGTCATTTTCGATATTAAATTCAGCCATGGGCTTGACGTTACCGATATGAGCGCCGCCGCCCATCAAAACGACTTCTTTTACGCGATCAACGATTCGGGGTTCTAGCCTTGCCGCCAAGGCAATATTCGTGAGCGGTCCGATGGGGACAAGCGTTACGGTTTTTTCGGGCTCACGCATAATGGTGTCCACGATAAACTGAGCGGCGTGACGGTGATCGACTTTGAAATCAGCCTCAGGCAGGGTTGTTCCGTCAAGGCCTGATTCTCCGTGAATGTAGGCCGCAGGCACAATTTTTTCTCTTAAGAGCGGACGCTCGGCACCGGCTGCCACAGGAACATGATCCAGGTGCACAAGCTTGGCAATTCTTAAAGCATTGCGGGTGACCTTTTCAAGTGTCTGGTTGCCTGCAACGGTTGTAATGCCCAAGACTTCGATGTCGAGATGGCCGGCTGCGAGTAAAAGCGCGACGGCATCATCGTAGCCCGGGTCACAGTCAATGATGATTTTTTTCTTTTCCATATCAGTGAGTTTTCTTTAAGTTAAATTCGGACAACTCTTTTAGAGTCGGAATGGAAGCTACAGCCCCGCGCCGCGTGACACTCACGGCAGCTGCCAGCATCGCTTCATCGATTAATCGGGTAAAAGAGCCGATATCCTCTCGGGTAAAGTAATCCATGATGGCTTTTAGGGCGTAGCCCACAAAGGTGTCGCCCGCGCCGGTCGTATCCACGGCGTTCACCGAATAGGCCTTAAAGTAGTGGAAGCTTTGAGGGCTATGGGGCAATGAGCAGATCATTCCGGCGCGCCCCAATGTTAAAAAGACCAAAGCTTTGTTAAAACGCTTGCAAAGACCTGAGAGCAGACGCTCAGGATCGGTTTCCTTTTCTCCCAAAATACCCTGAGCCTCCGTTTCATTGACAATCAATGCATCAACACACTCCAGAGGATAATCTAAGACAGCCGGAGAGTAGGGGGCAGGATTAAAGACCGTGTAAAGATTTCTCTTTTTAGCTTCCCGCAAAATCTCATCGATCCCGTTTACTTCATTTTGCATGAGAACCATATCGCCTTCATCGAGCGATTCTAATGCTTCATTGATATGTTCACGGGTGAGGGCGTGGTTGGTGCCCGCAAAATAAAGAATGGCATTTTCTGCTTCGGGCGTGACCTGTATCACTGTGTGACCTGTCGAGGCGTTTTCATCCACCTTAAGAAAGCGAACATCAATGCCCGCTTCTTTCATAAAGTCATAGAGAAACTGTCCGTCAGCGCCTAAAACGCCGCAATGCGCTATAGAGACTCCGCTTCTGACAGCAGCGACGGATTGATTGAGACCTTTGCCGCCCATAAAAATGGTTCTGTCGCAAGCTTCAAGGGTCTCTCCGCCTTGAAGAAAATGATCTACCCGATAGACGTAGTCGATATTGATGGAGCCGAAATTAAGTAGCCGCATACTGTGTTCGCACAACTTCTGTAGTCAATAACGAAAGCAATTGTAGCGAAAGCATTGGCGGGATTTTCAGTCCTTTCGGAGATTTTTTGTGTACAAAAATAAACCCTCGGAAAGAGCGTTTTCCGAGGGTTGAAATCCTTTAGATTTCTTTGTGAATTACTTTACGCGGGAGCGGTATTCGCCCGTGCGGGTATCCACTTCGATCTTGTCGCCCGTTTCAACGAAAGCGGGGACTTGAAGCACGTAACCCGTCGTCAGACGAGCAGGCTTCATCACCTTGCCGGAGGTATCACCCTTGACGGCCGGTTCCGTGTATTCGACTTCGCGCACGAGGATCGTGGGCAATTCGATGCTGATGGCACGGCCTTCGTAGAACACGACTTCAGCGGGCATACCGTCTTCGAGGTACTTCAAAGCGTCTTCCATCACGTCGGCTTCTACTTCGTATTGGTTGTAGTCGGCGTCCATCCAAACATAGTGCGGATCGGCGAAGTAGCTGTAGGTCACTTCCTTGCGGTCAAGAATGAGGTCTTCAAACTTGTCGTCAGCACGATAAACCGTTTCAGTGCCGGCACCGGTGAGCAAGTTCTTCAACTTCATCTTCATCACGGAGGCGTTACGGCCGCTCTTGGAGTATTCAGCCTTCAACACAACCATCGGATCCTTGCCGATCATCACTACGTTGCCGGCGCGCAGTTCTTGTGCGATTTTCATGTTATTTTCTTCCTCTTCGAATTCTCAAGCCCGTCTTCACACTCGGGAGCGACCCGGGCGATCATTGGTTTTGTGAATTCACAAAAAATTGATATATGGGGGACAATCCCCAAAAGAAACGTTTCTCTTTTCGCCTAAATGCGAAAACGCGTTATTTTAGCCGTTTTTAATTAATTCGGAAAGTTTGTCAGACAGTGAGCCCAAAGACCTGAGATCGCGGGCAAAAGATTCACTTGCTTTTTTCCATTGAGGTAAATGCACAACCAACGCTTTAAAAAGTTCCCGATCAAAATGTCCTTCGTTATAGCTTTCCTGAAGCAAGCACCACAGACCGTACACCGACTCTTCTTCAAAATACGGTTTTAAACGCGCTTCGAGTGCTTTAAGTTTTACCATATGAACGTCATCGTCCTGATGATAGATGTGCCAGATAAAAGGAATGCCGGCGATCATGGCTCGGGCTGCGCTGTCTTCTCCGCGCACAAAAGCGATGTCACTTCCCCAAAGGAGTTCATCAAAGTCTTTTTGAGCGGTAAAAGGCAGATTTTTTACGCTGATCCAAGGCGCGGTTTTAATTGCTTCGGATTCACCCAAAAGGTGTGAGGCCTCGCATTGGCTCAGGTGAAGCTCAAGGGGACTGCCCAGAGCTTTAAAGGCCGAAGCGATTTCATTAATCGGCCCGTACGGATAACCGAAAAAGAAAATGCTCAAAGGTGAAGCCTTCTTGGGATGCAAGTCAAGAAAAGACCTTTGTTTGTCTTCGTAGTTTTTCTCAATAACCAGGCTTCCGGAGCGAGAGGTGATGCCCGGGAAATAATTGATTTTCACGAGCCCCGAGGCAGGATCGATGGAAGGAACAAGGTGGCACTCTTCAATCCAGTCTTCGGCACTGAAGTAATCGATGTTAAACCACTTGGGAGGCCTTTTTTGCATACGATTCTCATAGTCTGCGGGCAGTCTGCAGGCAAAGCCTTCGATGACGACATCGGCAGGGGTAAGGGGGCAGGGGCCGTTGTCCCAGGCTTTTTCCCAACAAAGAACATCAATACCTTCTTTTTCGCCGATTTTTTCAACCGGACTCAGGTGGTTGACGCCTGCTAAGAAAGTGAGCGTCTGGGGATCATCAATAATGAGTCGGATGCGGTAGCCGAGCGCCCGCATGGCGCGTGCCAGACGCCACATAACGCCTGCGTCACCGAAATTGTCAATAACGCGGCAAAAGATATCGATAGAGGGTGATTGCGACTCGGACATAAACAATTAAAATGTTCAGAATTAAAACGAGAGTTTAAGCGAAGCGAGAACAAAATGGCGTTTGATGCCAAACCGATCCTGCAGAATTTGCCGGGCCTGCCCGGTGTGTACCGCTATTTTGATGAGGCGGGCAATTGCCTGTATGTCGGCAAAGCCCGTGACTTAAAGCGCAGAGTTTCGAGTTACTTTCAGAAAAATGATTTAAGTCCCCGCATTGCGATCATGGTCTCTCAAATCGCACGGATGGAAACGACCGTCACGCGCTCTGAAGCTGAAGCGCTGCTACTCGAAAATAATCTCATCAAAACGCTTTCGCCTAAGTACAACATTTTGTTTCGGGACGACAAAAGCTACCCCTATTTGAAAATCAGCGGGGAAGACTTTCCGAGAGTTTCCTACTATCGGGGAGGAGTCGATAAGAAAAGTCGTTTCTATGGGCCCTATCCCAACTCGCAAAGCGTCAAAGAAGCCATTCAGATTCTGCAGAAAGTCTTTAGGCTCAGAACCTGTGAAGCGCCGGTATTTAAAAACCGCTCGCGCGTGTGTCTGCTTGCTCAGATCGGGCGCTGCTCGGGACCTTGCGTGGGAGCAATCAGCCGCGAGGATTATGCGCGTGATGTAGCGCGAGCAGAACAGTTTTTGGACGGAAAGTCAGAAGATCTGATGGGAGAGCTTCAGGCGCGCATGATGCGATATTCGGACGCACTTCAATTTGAAAAAGCCGCTGCCGTGCGCGATCAGATTGCAGCACTCTCAAACGTCCTTCATAAACAAACGGTGGAAACAACGGGGGCGGACGTCGATGCCGACATCATCACGGTAGCTGCACAGGGCAGTCAGGTCTGTGTAAACCTTGCTATGGTCAGAGGCTCTCGCCACTTGGGTGACAGAGCCTATTTCCCAAGCGTTCCAAAAGGGCAGAGCGCAGACAAAGTCGAAGTGTTCGAAGCCTTTGTGAGTCAGCACTACGAAACCATGCCTGTGCCTACGCTCATTATTACCGATGTTCCGGCAGAAAAAGAAGACTTGGAAAGTGTCCTCTCAGAGCTCTCCGAGCGAAGAATTACGGTTGTGCACTCTCCGGTGGGAGTAAGGCGCGAGTGGCTCAATATGTGTAAAACGAACGCCGATATTGCGCTTGCCCGCCACTTGGCTCTCGAAGGCTCGCAGCTTTCACGCTTAAAAGAGCTTTGTGAAGTCCTTGAAATCAATGTTCCCAATGATGACTGGATGAAAGTGCGGCTTGAGTGCTTTGATATCAGTCACACTTCGGGCGAAGCCACTCAAGCTTCCTGCGTTGTCTATGAGGGAGCCGGCATGGCGCACAATCTCTACCGCCGCTTTAATATTACGGGTATTGAGCCGGGGGATGACTACGCGGCCATGCGTCAGGTGATTGAAAGACGCTATTTGCCGGTGAGCCGCGGAGAAGCCGAACTTCCGACAGTCGTTCTTATTGACGGCGGCAAGGGCCAGGTGAAGATGGCCAAAGACGTTTTCACGGAGCTTGGCTTAGATACCTCGGTCATTGTCGGTGTGGCTAAAGGCGAAGGGCGCAAAGTGGGGCTTGAGACGCTTATTTTTGCCGATGAAACCCGTGAGCCCTTGGTCCTTGGACGAGAATCTCAGGCTCTGATGCTTGTAGCTGAGATTCGCGATGAAGCGCACCGCTTTGCCATTACCGGGATGCGCGCCAAGCGGGCAAAGACCCGCAACACTTCCCGATTGGAAGATTTTGAGGGGATTGGCCCCAAAAGACGACAAAAATTATTGAGCCGCTTCGGTGGAATGCGTGGATTAAAGAACGCAAGTATCGAAGATATTGCTACAATCGAAGGGATTTCGCGCAAGCTTGCCGAGCGAATCTATCTTCAGTTACACGGGCAGGCACCTAAAGCTTTACAAAACACAAATGAGTCGTAAACCATTACCGGTCAATGTTCCGATGATTTTAACGTGGGCGCGTATTGCGCTGATTCCCTTAATCATCGGGGTTTTCTATATTCCGGATCAAATTCTTTCGCCCTTCATGCAAAACGTTTGGGCAACAGTGATTTTTATCATTGCGGCTTTAACTGATGCTTTTGACGGCTACTTCGCCAGACGCTACAACATGGAAAGCGCAATCGGTGCTTTTTTGGATACTTCAGCCGATAAACTCATGGTTTGCGCAGCGCTTATCGTTTTACTGGATTTTCATCGAGTGGATATGCTTGTGGCCCTCATTATCATTGGTCGAGAAATCACGGTGACCGCTTTGCGTGAATGGATGGCTAAAGTGGGAGCCGCAGCGCGCGTGAAAGTCAATTGGTATGGGAAAATTAAGGCAATCGCTCAGATGGTGGCTATTCCTATGCTCTTATTCCATGAAGCGGTTTTCGGCATCTCTATGGCTTGGCTCGGCACTATCTTGATTTATATCGCAGCAATTTTGACGATCTACTCCATGGTCGTTTATCTAAGAGCTGCTGGTCCTTACTTAAGTTCTGAACCAACTACGAAACAGGACAGATAATTTCTTAGAACGTTAAGTTCTTAAAAAGGTCAAAAAACTCGGTTAGCGCCGAGTTTTTTGTTTGTGCAAGACGTTTTTGCACACTGAATTCAGATTTTTCTTGAGAATTTCAACAAGTTAAGCGTTCCAAATTAGTTATCATTTGTTACAATATTTAATTCTATCTTTGACATTTGAGGACTCCGAACGATGGATCCGTTTAACGCAGGCTGGCTTTCGATTTTGCCTCCGGTCATTGCCATTGTGCTGGCATTGTGTACCAAAGAGGTGATTTCATCGCTTTTAATCGGCATTTTGTCCGGTACTTTGATTTATTCGGTTGGCATGGACCACTCTAATCTTGTGATGGGAACGGTTCAGACAACTTTTAAGTTAATGAGCACCAAGGTGGATTTCAACATCTTGATGTTCTGTACCATGTTAGGGGCTTTGGTCTATGTCATCAGTATGGCTGGCGGCAGTCGTGCCTACGGTGATTGGGCTATTCGCAAAATCCGTAGCCGCCGTGCTTCGCTTTTAGCTTCGGGCGGCCTGGGTGCCTTTATTTTCATCGATGACTATTTTAATTGCCTCACTGTGGGCACTGTGATGCGTCCAGTCACCGATACCTATCGTGTCTCCCGTGCAAAACTTGCCTACATTATTGACTCGATGGCCGCTCCGGTTTGTATTATTGCCCCGATTTCGTCTTGGGCTGCAGCCGTGGGCAGTAGCTTAAAGTCTACCGGTGCCTTTGAAAGTGACTTTGCGGCTTTTGTTTCAACTATTCCATATAACTTCTACGCACTTACCTGTATAGGTCTTGTTTTTATTCTGTGCCTATTCCGTCTGGATTTCGGACCGATGAGGCGCGCAGAAGAGCGAGCCGAGCTGGGTGATGTCGGTAGCACTGAAACAGCCACCGATCAGATGCGCGTGAGCGAAAAGGGAACGATTTGGGATATGGTGGTACCGATCGGCGCCCTGATTGTTTTTGCAGTTTTAAGCCTCATGTATTCGGGCGGCTATTGGGGTGATGACCCGGCCTACCACAGCTTTGCTTCTTCCTTAGGCAACAGTACGGCTTCAGAAGCTTTGGTTTGGGCTTCGTTCGGTGCTTTGGTTGTGGCTTTCGGGCTCTTTATTCCGCGCCAGGTGGTCTCTTTCCGTGACTTCATGGACGGCTCGGTTGAAGGCATGAAGATGATGCTTCCCGCAAACATCATTTTGGTGTTGGCCTGGACGATTTCGGGCGTGTGCCGCGACTTGCTTCAAACCCCGCTTTTTGTGGAATCGCTTGTGACCTCAGGCGGCTTTTCTGCCATGTGGCTGCCGGCTGCCGTGTTTGCTTTAGCTGCATTTCTGTCTTTCTCGACCGGTACGGCCTGGGGCACCTTCGGTATTTTGATTCCGATTATCGTGCCGGTGGCTCAAGCCCTGGATCCGAACCTCGTGGTCGTCTCGCTTGCTGCAACGCTGGCCGGTTCCGTTTTCGGTGACCACTGCTCGCCGATTTCCGATACAACGATTCTGTCTTCTGCAGGGGCAGGCTGCTCGCATATCGAGCACGTTGCGACTCAATTGCCTTACGCTTGGGTTGCTGCGATTGCCAGCTTTGCGGGCTATGTCGCTGCGGGTTTTACAAACGCCAATGTTTATATCAGCTTATTGGTGTCTTTCGCTGTACTGATCGGCTTAGTTGTCGTCTTGCATCTGATGGGCAATAAACGCACAACTCAGCCCGCTTAATTACAGATACCACTGAGAATCAAAAAGGAGGCGCAAGCCTCCTTTTTGCGTGATGATGAAGTTAACTATTTCAGTAACTTGGCTTCAAGTGCATCGAGCTTGGTGGACGTGAAATCCTTATCCACTTCAGCCGTCAATTCCATCAAGGCGTCTTTTTTGACGTGTGACCAGTTCATGTCATCGTCTAAGTCAACAACAATCGTATCGCCCTTGGCATCGGTGAATTCGTACTTATCTTTTTCCAATTGCTTGGTGAAACGGCCTTCAAGCACAACAATTTGATCATCCTTGGCTTTGTCTTTTAACTGAGCGATGGAGGCCATTTTTTCATGCGTAAAGCCCTGAGGAGCACCGGGGCGTTCCTGACCGGAAAAACCGGTGGGGCCGGCAGCCAATGTTGTAAACGGAATAGCCAGAGCACAAAGAGCAGAAGCTAACGTGATTTTCTTCAACATATCGAATCTCCTTTTTTTGACATTCTTTCTTAGTTGATTCGTAGTTTAGAAGAGAAAACTTAGAGTACAAATAGGGGAAACTTAGCCAAGCCTAAGTTTTGAAAATATTCAATCAAGTTAAAAGTCGGTCACTTCGGAAATTCCGTTGAAGGCTAAAGAGAAAGCCTGAGAACCATTGAGGCTCTCAGGCTTTATTTTGGTGGCCGAGACGGGAATCGAACCCGTACGCCGTTTTAATTGGCGGCGGATTTTAAGTCCGCTACGTCTACCAATTCCGTCACTCGGCCCGCCAAACCGGTGAAAAATAAGCCAACACAAGGTCGGCTTACTTTTGTGAATCTGGAGCGGGAAACGAGTCTCGAACTCGCGACCTCAACCTTGGCAAGGTTGCGCTC
>UQYP01000013.1 GCA_900545335.1 uncultured Sutterella sp.
TATTTCCAGTGAAAGTAGGACATTGCCCGGCTCCCCATTTAAAAAGCCTCGGATCTCTTGATCTCGAGGCTTTTTATTTGCCTTTTTGCATAACGAAGTTCTTCAAAAAAACACTGTTACGCAACACTTTTTGTTCCTTGATAACTTCATAACCGCGTTGTTTAAAAAATCCTTTTGCAGTGACAGAAGCATGAGTCAGTATAGGACCTTTGGCCTGCTTTTCTAATTGATCGCAAAGCGCAGTCCCTACTCCTTTATTCTGAAAATTTTTATGCACAAAAAGCCTGTTCAGATAACCTTCCCGGCTGATGTCGCCAAAGCCAACGATTTGTTCATTTTCCACAGCCACTAAGCAGTAATTTTCAGATAACGACTGCTCCCACTCGAGAAAGCCAGTCTCTGAATGCGTCCAGGCAAAAAGTTCTTCGCGAGAATAATCTTTTGCATTGACTGTCAGAACAGTTTCTTTGAACAGCGTGATTAAAACATTCAGATCTTCTTTTTTGTAGCGTCTTAAATACATTTTCGCAGTCGGGACTATCTATAATGCCTCGTATCAATATACCGCTTTTATTGTCTTTTTATGAACGAAAATTTATTTGCTGACCTTATCCCTGCCGAGTCTTTTAAACGCTCGCCGTCTCGTGAGCGTCACACGATTAATTCACGCATGCAGCCTTTGGCAGAGAGATTACGCCCTAAAACATTAGATGAAGTGGTCGGTCAGCAGCATCTTTTAGGACCGGGCAAGCCCTTGCGGGTGGCTTTTGAAGAAGGTCGTCCCCACTCAATGATCCTTTGGGGACCGCCCGGTGTCGGGAAAACTACCCTGGCCCGCCTGATGGCTAAAGCTTTTAATTTGCCCTTCATCGCAATTTCTGCGGTTTTGAGCGGAGTGAAAGAAATTCGTGAAGCGGTTGATCAGGCTCAGCACCATATGGATCAAACAGGGGAACCGACTTTAGTATTTGTTGATGAAGTTCACCGTTTCTCCAAATCTCAGCAAGATGCTTTTTTACCTCATGTTGAAAGCGGTCTTTTTGTTTTTATCGGCGCTACGACAGAAAATCCCAGTTTTGAGGTCAACAGCGCTCTGTTGTCGCGATCGGCAACCTACGTGCTCGAAAGCTTGAAAAAGGAAGATTTTGAAAAACTTATGCCTCGTGCGGTCTTGGCTGAAGCGCCCGGCCTCACATTTTCCGACGAAGCAAAAGAGATTCTCTTTAATTTGGCCGACGGCGACGCCAGACGCTTTCTCAATGCCGTTGAATTAGCCTGTCACCTTGCAACTGATAAGGGTATTAAAGAGGTGGGTCCCGAATTGTTAAGGCAGAGTTTGCCCGCTACGCTCAGGCGTTTTGATAAAGGGGGAGAAAATTTTTACGATCTGATTTCTGCTTTACATAAATCAGTTCGGGGCAGTGATCCGGATGCCGCTTTATATTGGATGACCCGGATGCTGGTCGGCGGCTGTGATCCTCTTTACATTTGCCGCAGAGTCATCCGTATGGCCACGGAGGATATCGGATTGGCCGATCCCAGAGCATTGGAAATTGCTCTCAATGCAGCTCAAGCTTATGAGCGCCTGGGATCACCTGAAGGTGAGCTCGCAATTGCCAATGCTGTGGTTTATTGCGCTGTTGCACCCAAGAGTAATTCAATTGAGGTGGCCTATAACGCTGTCAAAGCCTTTGTGAAAAAAGATGCCTCCCGTCCGGTTCCGCTTTATTTGCGCAATGCACCGACAAAATTGATGAGTGAATTGGGCTACTCTCACGGGTACCGCTATGCTCATGATGAACCCGATGCTTTTGCAGCAGGAGAAGTGTATTTGCCTGAGGGCATTGAAAACATGCGTTGGTATAGCCCGCGTCCAAGAGGGCTTGAGATAAAAATTGCCGAGAAACTTGAGCGCCTCAAAGCGCTTAACCGTCAGGCATGGGCAAAAGGTCAGGGGCGAAAACGTTTTGAGAAAGAAAAATAGCAACATACGACATATTGCTCTTGCAATCATGGCTTAAACGGGTGAAAATTACCGAATGTGTTTTTTCAGAGTTCGCTCTGGTTATTAGGAATTAAGAATGCTTGATATCAATTTATTGCGTAAGCAACTCGATGATGTCGTTGCTCGTTTGGCAACGCGTCCGTTTGAATTCCCGGTCAAAGAATTCAACGCTTTGGAAAATGACCGCAAGGCTGTGCAAAAGCAGACCGAAGAACTTCAGGCTTTGCGCAATAGCTTGTCTAAGCAAATCGGTGCAGCCCGTAAAGCCGGAGGCGACGCTGCTGATTTAATGGCTGAAGCAGCAGCTATTCCTGAAAAATTGTCAGAACTCGAAGACAGACTTTCTCAGATCCGTACCGATTTGAACGAACTCTTAATGAGTGTCCCGAATTTGCCTCACGAATCTGTACCGGTCGGTCGTGACGAACGTGATAATCCCGAAGTGCGCCGTTGGGGAACGCCCCGTACGTTTGATTTCCCGATCAAGGATCACGTTGATGTCGGCGTTCCTTTGGGAATGGACTTTGAAACGGCCGCTAAAGAATCCGGTGCCCGTTTCTGCTTTATGCGCGGACAGGTAGCCCGTCTTCATCGCGCTTTGGCTCAATTCATGCTCGATACCCATACCCGTGAACACGGTTATGTTGAATGCTATACGCCGTATGTCGTGAGCGCTGAAACGATGCGCGGTACCGGTCAGCTTCCGAAATTTGAAGAAGATCTTTTTGCAGCCAAGAAGGGCGGTCAAGAGGGAGAAGGGGAACGCATGTACCTGATTCCGACCGCTGAAGTGTCGTTAACCAATATGGTAAGCGGCAAGCTGCTGCGTGCCGATCAATTGCCGATCAAGATTACGGCCCATACCCCGTGCTTCCGTTCAGAAGCCGGTTCCTACGGCCGTGATACCCGCGGCATGATCCGTCAGCACCAGTTCGATAAGGTCGAAATGGTGCGCATCGTAAGCCCGGAAGACAGCTACAAGCACTTGGATGAAATGGTTCACAACGCTGAAACGATTCTCCAACGTTTAGGTTTACCCTATCGTGTTATTACGCTTTGCACGGGCGATATGGGATTCGGTGCTGCCAAGACCTTTGACCTGGAAGTGTGGCTGCCGGCTCAAAACACCTATCGTGAAATTTCTTCCTGCTCAAACTGCGAAGCTTTCCAGGCTCGCCGCATGGGCGCTCGCGTTAAGGGTAAGGACGGCAAGATTCAGTATGTACACACCTTAAACGGTTCCGGCCTTGCTGTGGGCCGCACTTTGGTGGCAGTGCTTGAAAACTACCAAAATGCCGACGGCAGTGTGACTGTTCCTGAAGTGTTGCGTCCCTACATGGGCGGCGTTGAAGTGTTGCGTCCGGAAAATCAACCCCTGGGTGATTTTAAGGCTTAACTTCTGAATTTCAGATAAAAGAAAAGGACACGATCCGGCTGATTTGCGCCCGGTTCTGTGTCCTTTTTCTTTTGCAGTGTCTGAAAAAGCTCTCAAAAGAGCCATCTTTCTGTATTTTAAATACGAAAAAAGGTGCCGACCCAATCGGCACAACCGATCTCATCAGCACCTGTTTTTTCAGCAGACTAAATTATTTCTTAGTCGTTTTCTTAGCGGCAGCTTTCTTGGCAGGGGCTTTCTTAGCCGGAGCCTTTTCTTCTGCCTTCTTAGCTACAGCCTTCTTGGCCGGGGCTTTCTTTGCAGCCGGCTTGGCAGCAGCCTTTGTTGCGGTCTTCTTGGCGGGAGCCTTGGCTTCTGCTTTCTTGGCAGCGGGCTTGGCGGCCGTTGCTTTGGCAGGGGCCTTTTCTTCGGCCTTCTTGGCTACGGCCTTCTTAGCCGGAGCTTTTTTCGCAGCCGGTTTGGCAGCCGTTTTCTTGGCGGCAGCCTTTACTTCCGTCTTTTTAGCAGCAGCCTTTTTGGCAGGAGCCTTCTTAGCGGGAGCCTTTTCGACGACGGGTTCAGAAGCCTTCAATTCTTCTTCAGCATAGGAGTGCAAAACGTCAGACTCTTTCAGCATTTCGAAAGAGGCATTCATCATTTCGCTGACTTGAGACATGCGAAGACTGTTGTGATGGCCGTCACTCAAGGTGTCATACAATTCCTTGGTGATCATGCCAAGGCGATGGTGTGCTTTCTTGTTGCGTTCGAGAATTTCTTTAAGATCCATTTTGACAAAACTCCTACAGAAATTTGTGATTCACATAGATTCAGGATAGCCCTTTAATAGTAATGTTATTGCAAAACTAAAAGAAAATTTGAGTAACCTCAAAAGAATTTTTTAACTTTTAGTATTTACCCTCGAAAAAATCACAAACTTTTTAAGAAGTGTTGCTTTAGGACAACAAGTGAAACTCTCGGTCAATCAAAGTGATTTATGAGTTATCCACCGGAATTTACAATCCTGATCGACAAAAAAATCCGGCATCTGATAAAATCGCTAGCTCCATTGTGCGGAGAGATGGCAGAGTGGTCGAATGCGCCGGACTCGAAATCCGGTATACGGCTCGTCCGTATCGAGGGTTCAAATCCCTCTCTCTCCGCCATTTTTTACATCTGGCTAATAACAATATAAATATATTTTCTATGTTTTTGCTGATTTGCCCTGAACTTTAAATTTCCGCTCTAAGTAATTGATTTTTTATGCTCAGTCTGTATAATCCTGTACAAGATAAAAACAATAAAGGCACTTTTTAAAGTGCCTTTATTATTTATCGGTCGTCGAGTGCTGATTACTCAGCGCAAAACCTTTGTTTCGGGATGTCTGAAGCAGAGGGGATGGATGGGCCTTAGAGCCCATCTTTTTTTGGAATTTTCCCGCAAGGATAACGAAAACGAATGACAGAAACATCGACAGATTTGCTGACGTTGGTTGAGCAAACCGTTGAAGGGATGGGCTTTGAATTTGTGGATTTGGAGCGCCTGCCCCGTGGCTTGATCCGTGTCACGATGGACTGCCCGGAAGGTGTGGGAGTGGATGACTGCGAACGTGTCAGCAATCAGCTCACCTATTTGTTTACCGTAGAAAACATTGACTACGAGCGCTTGGAGGTGTCTTCTCCCGGTGTGGAGCGGCCTTTAAAGCGCGTGAAGGATTGGGAACGTTTTATCGGTAAACTCGTTCACGTCGAACTTTTTTCACCTTTAATGGCCGAGGGTTTCCCGGAGGCGGGCCGCCGCAAATTGGACGGCCGTATCCAGGCCGTACGAGTCGATGGTTCTCAAACGATGATTGATTTCTTATTTACTGACGAAAAACCTGCGAAGACGCCTGCTCAGGCAGCGCGCGAACGTATTGCTCAAAAGCGGGGTAAAAAGGCGGCTGCCGTGCAGCCCGTTGCCGTCAGCTTCCCGATTGACTTGGTTGATCGGGCCCATTTAGTTGCAGAATTAAATTTCAAAGGAAAGTAAAAAAATGAACCGCGAAATGCTTGAAATGGTTGAAGTGTTGGCACAAGAGAAGAGCGTGCCTCGTGAGGTCGTCTTCGGAGTGCTCGAAACGGCTCTTGCCTCTGCAGTGAAGAAGGCTAACTTTGCCGGCGAAGATGCGGATGTCGAAGTGCATGTTGATCGCGATACCGGCGACTACAGAGCATGGCGCCGCTGGCTGATCGTGGCCGATGATCAAGGTCTGCAGGAGCCCGACCGTCAGGAAATGTTCTCCGATATTCATGACGAATATCCGGAATTGAACGTGGGCGACTATATCCGCGTGGAAGTTCAAAACATCAACAGCTCCGGCCGCCGCTTCGCTCAGGATGCCAAACAAGTGATTTTGCAGCGCTTGCGTGATGCCGAGCGTGAACAGATGTTGGTGGAATTTTTGGCTCGCGACGAAAAGGTTGTCTCAGGCTTAGTCAAGCGCATGGACAAGGGCGATGCCATTGTTGAAATCGGCAAGGTTGAGGCTCGTTTGCCTCGCTCTGAAATGCTGCCCAAGGAATCTTTCCGTCCGGGTGACCGCGTTCGCGCCTATGTGGCTCGTGTCGATCGCACCTGCAAGGGGCAACAGGTTTTCTTATCCCGTACAAGCCCCGAATTTATTAAGGAACTTTTTGCTCTGCAGGTTCCGGAGATTGAAGAAGGCTTGCTTGAAATCAAGAGCGCTGCTCGCGATCCGGGCAGCCGTGCAAAGATTGCTGTTCAGGCTAAGGATGCCCGTCTGGATCCGGTGGGCACCTGCATCGGTGTACGCGGCACGCGTGTCAATGCTGTCTCTAACGAATTGGGCGGCGAACGTGTCGACATCGTGGTTTGGGACGATGAACCTGCTCAGTTTGTGGTGAGCGCACTTGAACCGGCAAAAGTTTCCGGCGTTGTCATGCTGGAAGATACACACACGATGGAAGTGGTGGTCGATGAAGAAAACTTGGCCATTGCAATCGGTCGCGCAGGACAAAACGTTCGCCTGGCTTCTGAATTAACGGGCTGGAAGATCGACATCATGACCGATGAAGAAGCCAATGCCAAACGTGATGAAGAAACCAGCAAGATTCGTGCTGAATTTGTTGAAAAATTGGGTGTCGGAGAAGATGTTGCCGACATCTTGATTGAAAACGGTTTCTCTTCCATTGAAGAAGTGGCCTATGTTCCTGAATCTGAACTGCTTGAAATTGAAGCTTTTGACGAAGACACGGTGAAGGAGCTGCGCGAACGCGCCCGCAACAAGTGCCTCATGCAGGATTTGGAACGTGAAGAAAATCTCCGTCAGGCTGAACCCGAAATGGTTGCGCTTGAAGGAATGGATAATGATTTGGTTAACGTACTGGTTGCCCACGGAGTCAAAACCCGTGATGACTTGGCCGAATTAGCCGTTGATGAATTGGTGGAAATGAGCGGTATCGATGCAGATCGTGCTTCGAAATTGATTTTGGCCGCCCGCGCCCACTGGTTCAACAAGTAAAACGTGCTTTAACCGATAAAGTACGAAAGGAGAGAATATGGCAAGTTCGACCGTATTAGAGCTCGCAAAAGAAATGAAGGTCACCGCCGCTGAATTACTCAGACAAATGAAAAGTGCGGGGATCGAAAAAAGCAGTGAAACGGATGCAGTGACTGCGGCTGATCAGCGCAAGCTCGTGGAATTTTTGCGTCAGGATCGTCAGGCTAAGGCTCGTAAGATCACGCTCACCCGTAAAGAAACCACAACGGTGAAGCAGGCTGACGGTCAGCACACCGTTAAGGTTGAAGTGCGCAGAAAGCGTGTGTTAGTGAAAAATACTGCTGCCGGTCAGCAAAGCCGTGAGCAGGCGATGGCTGCCGAGCGCGCAAAAGCACTTGAGGAAGCAAAGGCTCAATTGGCGCAGCAGCAAAAGGCTGAAGAAGAAAAGCGCCAGAAGGAAGCCCAGGCTCAGCGCGAGCGTGAGCTCGAGCAGCAACGCCTTGAAAAGGCTCGTGCTGAAGAAGAAGCCCGCCGCAAGGCTGAGGTCGAGGCTGAAGCTGCCCGCAATGCTCAAAAAGCAAAAGAGGCTCAGCAATCTCAGGAACCTAAAGCTCAAAAAGCAGAAGTTGCTGAAGTGAAAAAAGAGCAAAAACCGGCTCCCCGCGCAGAGCAAAAGCCGCAGCAAAGAAATGACAATAAGGCTGCTCATAAGCCCGACGACAATCGTCGAAATGAGAATAAGCCGAAATTCCAATCCAACGGTAAAAAGCCTGTTCGTCCTGCTGAACAAAAGGCTCAGCAGCCTGCTGCTTTGTCTGAAGAAGAGATCAAGCGCCGTCAGGAAGCCAAGCGCCGTGCCGAAGAAGAAGCTCGTGCTATTCGCGAAATGATGAGTAAGCCCAAGCCCTCGGTCATGAAGGCAAAAAATGACAAGCCCGCTGATGCTAAAAAAGCTCAGGATAAGAAAAAGGGCAATAAAAACAATGACCGAGATCGTGATGAGGATTTGGGCGGCAAGAAAAAGGGCGGCAAGCATGCCGGTGCCAACCACGGAGTTGCCAGCAAGTGGGATGACGGCGCCAAGCATCGCGGCGGCAATAAAGGCAATGTCCGTGTGCTCGACGAAGAGGATGACGGCAATGAACAGCAATGGCGCGGTTCCCGCAAAAACCGCAACAATCGCCGCCACGAGCAGGCTAAGCCCCAACAGGTTCAAAATACCGAACCCGTGGTGCGCGATGTGAGTGTGCCCGAGACCATTAGCGTGGCAGATCTTGCTCATAAGATGGCCGTTAAAGCGACCGAAGTGATTAAGACGCTCATGAAGATGGGCCAGATGGTGACCATCAACCAAATGCTTGACCAGGATACGGCCATGTTGGTTGTGGAAGAAATGGGTCACCACGCAATTGCAGCAAAACCCGATGATCCGGAAGCTATTTTAGGCGACATGATTCAGGAAAATACGGCTGAAGCCTTGCCGCGTCCGCCGGTTGTTACGATCATGGGCCACGTTGACCACGGTAAGACGAGTTTGCTTGACTATATCCGTCGTGCAAAAGTGGCTGCCGGTGAAGCAGGCGGTATTACCCAACACATCGGTGCTTACCACGTCAAGACTCCGCGCGGCATTGTGACCTTCTTGGATACCCCGGGGCACGAAGCCTTTACGGCCATGCGTGCACGCGGTGCACAAGCCACCGATATCGTGATTTTGGTGGTGGCAGCCGATGACGGTGTGATGCCGCAAACGAAAGAAGCTATTGCTCACTCTAAGGCTGCTGGTGTGCCGATGGTCGTGGCTATCAACAAGATTGATAAACCCGAAGCCAACCCCGAGCGTGTTAAGCAGGAATTGGTTCAAAACGATGTGATGCCTGAAGACTGGGGCGGCGAAGTACCCTTTATTCCGGTGTCGGCCAAGACCGGTCAGGGTGTTGACGAGTTGCTCGAAAACGTTTTGCTTCAGGCTGAAATGCTTGAATTGAAAGCTCCGAAAGACGGTATGGCTAAGGGCCTGGTGATTGAATCGCGCTTGGATAAAGGACGCGGTCCCGTGGCCTCTGTTCTGGTTCAGTCCGGCACGCTTCATCGGGGCGATATCGTGTTGGCAGGCGCCGAATTCGGCCGTGTCCGCGCCATGATTAATGAAACCGGTAAGGCTGTCTCTGAAGCCGGTCCCTCGATTCCTGTGGAAATTCAGGGCTTATCCGGAGTGCCTCAGGCGGGCGACGAAATTATGGTTTTGCCCGATGAACGTAAGGCGCGTGAAATTGCTCTCTTCCGTCAAGGTAAATACCGAGATGTGAAGTTGGCTAAGCAGCAGGCCGCTAAACTTGAAAACATCTTTGCCGATGCCGGCAACGGTGAAACGAAGACCTTGGCTTTGATTGTGAAGGCTGACGTTCAGGGTTCAACCGAAGCAATTGTTCATGCTTTAACGAAGCTTTCTACCGACGAAGTTCGGGTGCAGGTGGTGCACTCTGCAGTGGGCGGCGTCTCGGAAACCGACGTCAACTTGGCCTTAGCCAGCAAAGCGGTCATCATCGGCTTTAACGTGCGTGCGGATGCTCCGGCTCGCAAGCTTGCCGAAGCCAACGGTGTCGATATCCGCTACTACAACATCATTTACGATGCTGTCGATGATGTGAAGGCGGCTATGAGCGGTATGCTTGCGCCTGAAAAACGCGAAACGGTTTTGGGCTTTGTGGAAATCCGTCAATGCATCCGCGTGCCGAAGGTTGGCATGATTGCCGGCTGTAAGGTTTTGGAAGGTGTGGTGCGCCGTACGGCTTCTGCCCGTCTGTTGCGTGACAACGTCGTGATCTGGACCGGGGAGCTCAATTCTCTGCGCCACTTCAAAGACGATGTCCGTGAGGTGAAGGCCGGCATGGAATGCGGTCTGTCGCTCAAGGGCTATGACGATATCAAAGAAGGCGATCAGCTTGAAATCTTTGAAGTGACCGAAGTCGCCCGTACGTTGTAATAAAAAATAGTTCGCCTGGGCTCGCACAGGGGCTCGGGCGGCTGCTGAAGAAAGGATAAAGACATGAGAGCTGCAAAACCGGGACGTGCTCAGCGGGTAGCCGATCAAATCCAAAAGGATTTGGCTCGTCTCATCCCTCAGGAAGTTCGTGATCCGCGAGTCGGTCTGGTGACTCTGACCGGCTGCGAAATCACACCCGATTATGCGCATGCTAAAGTGTACTTCACGGTGATTGGGGCTGAGCCCGAGCAGGCCCGTCAGGGCTTAAATGCGGCGGCCGGTATGCTTCGCAATCATCTTTTTAAACTGTTGTCGATTCATACCGTGCCGACACTGCATTTTGAGCATGACAGCAGTGTTGCCAAAGGTTTTGAAATGGACCGCTTGATTGCTCAGGCCATGCAGCAAACCAAAGGTGAGTAATGAAAAGAAGAGGTCAAGCCGTCGACGGGGTGCTTTTACTGGATAAGCCCTACGAGATGACTTCAAACGCTGCGCTGCAGACAGCCAGGCGTTTGCTTAACGCTCAAAAGGCAGGCCACACCGGGACGCTCGATCCGTTGGCAAGCGGCCTTTTGGCACTCACTTTCGGTGAGGCAACAAAGTTTTCGGCCGATTTACTGCACGCCGATAAAACTTATGTGGCCGGCATCAAGTTAGGTCAAAAGACTACAACAGGGGACTTGGAAGGAGAATTTATCCAGACTCGTCCCGTGAATCTCAACCTAGAAGAGATTGAAAGTGTTTTAGAGCGCTTTCGCGGAGAAATCCTTCAGGTTCCTCCCATGTTTTCGGCCTTGAAACGTGGAGGAAAGACCCTTTACGATTTGGCTCGTGAAGGGGTGAGCATTGAGCGCGAAGCGCGCCCGGTGCGAATTGAAAAATTAGAAATTCTTGAATTTGCCGCAGAACTTCTGACCGTTGAAGTCACCTGTTCTAAAGGCACCTATATTCGAGTGCTTGCTGAGGATATCGGTGAGGCGCTTGGCTGCGGGGCCCATTTGGCGAGTTTAAGAAGAATCGCAGTGGGTGAGCTGTCAATTGACAACAGCATCACTCTGGATGCGCTCGAAGCGATGACGCTTTCTGAGCGCCGCAAAGTTTTAAAACCGCTCGATGCGCTCATGCAGACGTTTCCTGCGGTTCACTTAAGCGAAAATGACCGCGTGCGGTTTTGCCATGGCCAGCGTTTGGCCTTAGGTTTGCAAGCCTGCCCGCGGGTGAGGGTTTACGGACCCGATAACATCATGGTGGGAACGGCCCGCGTCAATGAGCGCGGCGTGCTCGAACCCGAAAGATTAATTGCCAACAAGAAAGATATTGAGGCAACAAATGACTAGTACTCGTGCTATTCGCAATATCGCAATTATTGCGCACGTTGACCACGGCAAAACGACCCTGGTTGACAAACTCCTGCGTGCGGCGGGCACTTTCCGTGCCAATCAAGAAGTCCAGGAACGTGTGATGGACAGCGGAGATTTGGAACGCGAACGCGGCATTACGATTTTGGCTAAAAACTGCGCCGTCGAATATGAAGGCACGCACATTAACATTATTGACACCCCGGGGCACGCAGACTTCGGCGGTGAAGTCGAACGCGTATTGTCGATGGTCGACGGTGTGCTGCTTTTGGTCGATGCAGTTGAAGGCCCGATGCCTCAAACGCGCTTTGTGACCCGCAAAGCACTTGCTTTGGGATTGAAACCGATTGTGGTCATCAATAAGATCGACCGCCCGGGTTCTCGCCCCGATTGGGTTTTGAACCAGACGTTTGACCTTTTTGATAAATTGGGCGCAACCGAAGAACAGTTGGACTTCCCGGTGATTTACTGCTCGGCTTTGGAAGGCGTAGCAGGTTTCAGCGACAATATTGAAGATCTTAAAAAGATCGGCAATATGCGCGCCATTTTTGATACCGTGATTGAAAAGGTGCCGGTACGTGACGATGATCCGGATGGTCCTCTGCAGCTGCAGATCTGCTCTTTGGACTACTCGAGCTACGTGGGCAAAATCGGTATCGGCCGTGTGCACCGCGGCCGCATTCACGCCGGCGAAGAAGTTTGCGTGATGAACGGCCCCGAAGACACCCCCAAGAAGGTTAAAGTCAACCAAATTCTCATGTTCGAAGGCTTGGATCGTAAATTGGTAGATCAGGCTGAAGCCGGTGACATTGTGCTCATTAACGGTATTGAAGAGCTCTCCATCGGCACGACGATTACCGATGTTGAACATCCCGAAGCACTGCCGCTTTTGAAAGTGGACGAACCGACGCTTTCGATGAACTTCCAGGTCAATACCAGCCCCCTGGCAGGCCGCGAAGGTAAGTACGTGACGAGCCGTCAGATTCGTGAGCGTCTGGAGCGCGAACTGAAGTCAAACGTCGCCATGCGCATGAAGCTCACCGATGACGAAACGGTGTTTGAAGTTTGCGGACGCGGCGAACTGCATCTGACGATTTTGATTGAAAATATGCGCCGTGAAGGCTATGAATTGGCTGTTTCACGTCCGCGCGTGTTGCTTAAGGAAATTAACGGTCAGAAGATGGAACCCTATGAAGTGCTCACCGTTGACGTTGAAGAAGAGCACCAGGGCGCTGTTATGGAAGAGTTGGGCCGCCGCAAAGGTGATTTGCAGGATATGCAGCCTGACGGCAAGGGACGTGTTCGTCTTGAATACCGCATCCCGGCTCGCGGCCTGATCGGTTTTCAGAGCGAATTTATGACGATGTGCCGCGGCACGGGCATTATGAGCCACGTCTTTGATGACTACGGTCCGATCAAAGAAGGCGATGTCGGCGAACGCAGAAACGGTGTTCTGATCAGTCAGGACAACGGTGAAGCAGTGGCTTACGCTTTGTGGAAGCTGCAGGATCGCGGCCGCATGTTCGTCAAGCCCGGCGACAAACTGTACGAAGGCATGATTATCGGTATTCACTCGCGTGACAACGACATCGTTGTGAATCCGATTCGCGGCAAGCAGCTCACCAATATTCGTGCTTCCGGTACCGATGAAGCCATTCGCCTGGTGCCGCCCGTGCAATTGACGCTTGAAAGCGCGGTTGAGTTTATTAACGATGACGAACTCGTTGAAATTACGCCTCATACCATCCGCTTGAGAAAGCGTTACCTCACTGAAATTGACCGCCGCCGTCACGCTCGTGCAGAACGTGAACAAAACGCCGGTTAATCTGTCTGCTTGAGATGAAGAAAAAGAAAGTGCCCGCATTGTGTCCCTGCGGCAGTCACCTTGACTACGGGGACTGTTGCGGGCGTTTTCATGAATGGGCCGCGGCCCCCGATGCCTTAAGTCTGATGAAAAGCCGCTACAGTGCTTTTGTCAAAGGCCGCGCAGATTATCTTCTGAAAACGTGGCATGAAAGTACACGTCCTCATGAGTTGGATCTGTCAGAGCCTGTGAAATGGATGGGGCTTGAGATCGTCTCAAGTGAGACTGCCGGGGATCACGCTACGGTCAGTTTTGTCGCTCGGGGCAAAATCAATGGCAGAGCTTTCAGGCAGGTTGAAAAAAGCCGTTTTGTGAGGCAAAACGGACAGTGGTTTTATGTTGATGGGGATGTGAGCCAATGACGCTTCAGGAAAACCCGAAATGGATTTTGGAGGGTGCTCTTCTCACAAGTGATGTGCCCCTGTCGGTCACGGCTTTGAGAGAGTGTTTGGATAAGCGCTTTACTAAGGCTCAGGTGCTGCAGCTTTTGGGAGAACTTCAGGCCGATTGGCAGGGCCGTGCCTTGGAATTGCGTGAAGTGGGCGAAGGGCTGTGGCGCTTTCAGTCGGTTGCGGCCATGCGTGATATTCTCCGAAAACTTCATCCGGAAGAGGCGCCGAAATACACGCGCACGATTATGGAGACGCTGGCCGTGATTGCCTATCGGCAGCCCGTCACACGCGGTGATATTGAAAAAATCCGTGGTGTCAGTGTCAATCCCAACGCCATCAAAACCCTTTTGGACCGTAATTGGATTGAGGTGATCGGGCGCCGGGAGACAATCGGTCATCCGGAGCTCTTTGCAACGACACGGCAATTTTTAGTCGACTTGGGTTTAAATTCATTGCAGGATTTACCCAGTATCGGCCCGGATGAAGAGCCTGAGTTGGAGGCTTTTGAGTTGTTTGAGGGGCAAACTCAAACCGAAAATAAAGTCTCCAGAACGGGCAAACTCAATGAATTAAAAGGCTTGGATGCCGAGCACGCCCGATTGGAAAGCTTAATTGAGCCGTTAGATTTTGGAGACGATAACAATGGTCATTAAAAAAACGACTCTGAATAGAAAACCGACAGCCAAAAGAACTCCTTTTAGGGCACCGGCCGCTCAAAAACGCACGGTTGTCCAAAAGAAACCCACCGCGCCGGAGCCCTCTCATGATTTGGCTTTTGAGGCAGCTGAGACGAGCGAAAAACTGCAGAAAGTTTTAGCGGATGCGGGCATCGGATCGCGCCGTGAAATGGAAGCGCTCATTGCTACGGGGGTTGTGACTGTAAACGGCGATGTTGCAAAAGTCGGCGATCGGGTTCGAATCAACGACCAGATCCGCATTAAAGGGCGTTTAGTCAAACGTGCTGCGGCCACGAGTGAAGCCCCTAAAGTACTTTTGTACCATAAGCCCGCAGGAGAAATCGTCTCCATGGATGATCCTCAGGGCAGGCCCAGTGTCTTTGACCGCCTGCCGAAACTCAACGGTGAGCGCTGGATTGCCGTGGGGCGGCTTGACTTTAATACCGAAGGGGTTTTGCTTTTTACGACAAGCGGCGCTCTGGCCAATATGCTGATGCACCCGAGATATCGCATCGAACGGGAATATGCGGTGCGTGTTCAGGGCGAATTAAGCGAGGAAAATAAAGCGAAGCTTTTAAAAGGCATTAAGCTCGATGACGGACCGGCCTCTTTTTCCCGAATTGAAGATATCGGCGGAGTGTCAACCAACCACTGGTATCGAGTGACATTGGCCGAAGGCAGAAATCGTGAAGTCAGACGCATTTTTGAAGCGGTGGGACTGACGGTTTCTCGTTTGATCCGCGTGCGCTTCGGTGCTGTATTGTTGCCCAAGGATTTGCCTCGCGGTGCAAAAATGAGGCTTTCTGACGACTGGGTGAAGGGCTGGATTGAGGACTTAAAGAGCGGGAGCGCCCGTGCGGGTGTTGTGCCCGGCAGTACCAAAGAACAGACACCCAAAGCCGGTACCCGTGTTGCCAAGGCCGGAGTCGGGGCTAATAAAGGCGGCCGAAAATTTGCCGCTAAAAAAGATGTTTATGAAAAAGGATATGAAGGTGTGGCAGAATCGAAAAAGCGTACTGCCCGCCGTGTCATAAACGTTAACAAAACCGCTCGGGCAGGCAAGCGCACCGGCCGTTAAAATGTGAACGACATTTTTGCATTAAAGACTCATGAGTAAAAAAACTATCGATCGCGTACCGATTTTCAACGATCCCTATGTCAGACGGCTGATGTCTTATCTGCCGGAGCATAAGAAAGAAATTGCTCTGGCCATTGTCTGCATGATTTTAGGGGCTGCGAGTTCTTCTTTGATTGCCCTGCTTTTGGGTAAGCTCACGGATTTGGGTTTTTATGAACACAATCCCAATATCGTTTGGCTTACTCCGATCGGCTTAATCGGTATTACGATTTTGCACGGCGGCACTCAATTTTTATCCAACTATCTCCTGCAGCGTGTGAGCCAGCAGGTTCTCGTGCGCATTCGCCGCCTGATGTTTGAGAGAATGATTCAGTGGTCCTCTCAGATGTATCAGCACTATATGTCGGGCAAGATTGTCTCCAAGTTTGTCAATGAAGCTTCCAGCGCTTTGGGGATGGCCGCCGAAATTCTGACAACCCTGGTGCGTGACTCACTGCAGATTATCTCTCTTGCCTGTATTTTGATTTACCACAACTGGCTTTTGACGTTGGTCACACTGGTAGTAGCCCCTTTGCTTGCCCTTGTGCTGAAGTGGGTGAGTAAGACCGTCAAGCGTCTGACCATGGGTTCGCAAAATACGCTCGGTGAAATGAGTGTGGCTATTCAGGAAGCCTATGAAGGACAGCGCGTCATTAAGATTTACGACGGTTATGAGTACGAGAAAAAGCGCTTCGGTCTCATCAATGAAAAGCTTAAGTCTTTTGCCGTGCGCATGCAGGCTGTGAAGTCTTTGGGTACGCCCTTGACGCAGCTCGTGACCATGGTAGGCGTTTCAGTTGTTGTGGTGTTTGCTTTGACGCAGGCCCGTATGGGGCAGCTTTCCATGGGCGAATTCACGACTTATCTCTCTGCCATGCTTTTGATGATGCCGGCTATTCGCCACCTTTCAAGTCTTAACGGTTCTGTGGCCCGTATGTCGGCTGCGGCAGAAAGCGTTTTCAAGATGGTCGATGAACCCGCCGAAGATGATACGGGGACTAAAACGCTTGAACGTGCAACCGGTGCCGTAAGTTTCCGAAATGTTACGCACACCTATGAAGGTGCCTCACGGCCAGCAGTTGAGGACTTTACGCTTGATGTGAAGCCCGGTGAAATGATCGCTCTTGTGGGGTCTTCGGGCTCAGGCAAAACTACGCTTATTAATTTAATTCCGCGGTTCTGGACGATGAGCTCGGGCGACATTTTGTTCGATGGCATCAGTCAGAAGGATTTAACCTTAAAGAGCCTGCGCGCTCAGATTTCTCTGGTGAGCCAAGATGTGGTGCTCTTTGACGATACGATTGCAGCCAACATTGCTTACGGTGTCAGAGATAAGGTAACCGATGAGGATATCCGTAAGGCTGCCGAAGCGGCCTATTTGCTCCCCTTTATCGAATCGCTGCCCGATGGATTCAATACCCGGGTTGGTGAAGGCGGTGCAAAACTCTCAGGCGGTCAGCGTCAGCGTATCTCCATTGCACGAGCACTATTGAAAAATGCTCCGATTTTGCTTTTGGATGAAGCAACCAGTGCTTTGGATACCGAAAGTGAAAAATATATTCAGGCTTCTCTCGACGAACTGATGGTCGGACGTACGAGTTTTGTGGTTGCGCACCGTCTGTCGACGATTGAGGGCGCAGACCGCATTGTTGTGATGAAGGACGGTCATATTGTTGAGATCGGCACCCACCGAGAATTGCTCGATAAAAACGGAGTGTACGCCAATCTTTATAAGATTCAGTTTGCCGACAGGCATACGCATATGCACGCATAGATTAACGCTCAACACCGGGCCTTCGATCATTGCCTGAAACTGATAATTACAAAAGCCACGAACTTCGGTTAGTCGTGGCTTTTTGCTTAAAAAAAGCAATTTGTGTTTTTCTTTGAAATATACAGATAACTGCCTAAAACCATTAACAAAAAGACAGAAGCGGCTAGCAAACCAAGACTACAATCAATTTGATAGCAAAAAGGATTTGTCATGGCAGTCAAACAGTTTAGCTTCGCTTACGGTCACGGAACATTGACTTTTAATTACGAAGAAAACGATATTTTAAAAATTGTCCGTACTGAAGATTTTCCGCCGATTAAAAATCTTGAAAAAGAAATTCTGTCTGCGATTGAACACCCGATCGAACTGCCGCCGCTTTCTGAAATCATAAAGCCGGGTGATACAGTCGCCTTTATTTGCAATGACCCGACTCGGGTGGCCAATAGCTACGAATTTATGCCGGTGCTGCTTCGTGAGATGAATCGTTTAGGCGTGCCCGATGAGAATATGAGAATTGTTTTCTCACTGGGTACACACCGCCTCATGAGTCACGAGGAGATGGTGCAGCAGGTGGGTCCTGAAGCAGCATCACGGATTAAGATGTATTGCAGCGTGGCAACTCGCAATGAGGACTTTCAATACTTTGGAGAGACGAGCCGCGGCACACCGGTTTGGATTAATAAGCTTTTGTGCGACGTTGATCACATTATTATGACGGGCACAATAGTTCACCACTATTTTTCAGGATACGGCGGCGGTCGTAAAGCGATTTTGCCGGGGTGCGCAGCGATGGAGACTGTTCGCAAAAACCACAGTTGGATGCTGGATCCTCATGCGCAACTGGGTGTATTGGACGGCAATCCCTGCTATGAAGATCAGGTAGAAGGAGTGTCGATGTTTGCCAAAGGTCGCTCTCTTTTCCTTTTTAACGCAGTGCTAAACGCAAAAAGGGAGTTCTTAAAAATATTTGCGGGCCACTATGTTGAGGCTCATAAAGTGGCGTGCCGGTTCGTTGATGAGGTTTACGGCTGTGTTATTCCCAAAGAGGCTGATTTAGTGATTGCTTCCTGCGGAGGCTATCCCAAAGATATTAATGTCTATCAGACTCAAAAAACGATGGACAATGCCGCGTGTGCAGTTCGCAAGGGCGGTGTGGTGATTCTGCTCTCTGAGTGTATAGAAGGGTCGGGCTCAACAAAGTTCGAAGAAACATTTAAGCGCTTGAAAACCGCAGAAGCCATTCGTGAAGAATTGAAAAGAAACTTTCAGATCGGGGCAAATAAAGCCTATGCCATTACGCATCCTCAGGCTAAGGCGGATTTCATTTTGGTGACCAAGCTCGATAAAGCATTGGCCCGGACAATGCATTTCGCAGCGGCGACAGATACCGTTGAAGAGGCTCTTGCCATCGCCAGGCAAAAACTTGGAGAGCACCCCTCAACTATTCTGATGCCTGACGGTTTGTTGACAGTACCGAGGTTAGGCAGACGGTTTAACAAAGAATCGTCAGTCTGAAATGAAAGCTTTTTGAGAAAATATCTGTAAGTTATCGGCTTTTATTTTTGCTCAAGATAGTCAAGTAATTTAGGAAAAGTTTCCATTGTGTTGACTTTGTTGAGAAGTTCCTTAGTCAATTTTTCAAACTCGTCTTCTAATTCATCGGTGTTATAACATCTGCCTTTCCCTGCTCGTTTTTTTAGAATTTCTGAAACCGGTTTAAAGATGGCAATGGGGTGCCATTTATTACATTGGTGGGGATTATTTCTGTAGTACTCATAACTATCAAAAAAGTTCCAACCGCGCAGACTTCCTTGATCACAAGCTATTTTTAATTCAGTTTTAAAATCAGTCCAAGGAGTTTTTGTTGCTCCTAATTCAATTTTGCTCCAGAATTTGCTGCCGACATCAATAATTAATAGAAATACCGCTCCGAAATCTTTTGTAATGGGTTCAAAAGCGTGATCTTGAGGATCATACATTACACCGATAGTTAAGGCTGGATTCCATTCGTTGTCGTTACTCTCGGATCGTTTAAGCATTACCCCCATTCTTCCCCAGGAATTGTGGTAAAAAATAACAGGGAAAGAGTTATTCGGGGATGCAATTTCAGCTTTGAGATTATTTGCAATTCTTTTCCAGATCTGTGGTAATGAACTAAATATGCGATAAACCTCAGGCGCATAAATCATCGCAGCGCAGTCAAGATCTAATCCAGGGGATAAACCTTGAGATTCCAAAAAGCCTAAAAATTCTGCACAACGGTCTTCAGACTCAAAGGGTTTAATTGCTTCGTAGACTTCTGCCCAACGAATATCAATGTCTGCGATTTCCCTTTGATCTCTAAGACCGGGAGCTAGAAAAACGCTGATTACATTTGGGTGGTTTTCAGCTAGTTTTTTCTTGTAGTTTTTGACTTGATCGTTGGTGCCACTCGCCCAGAGTTTAACTTCTACCACTATGGTAAAAAAACCGAGATATAAGACAAAATCAGCAATGCCAGCACCGGATAAATAAACTTGTGTTTCGCAATGTACTGTTTTCGGGTCTGCGTCAGAAAGTTTTGTGTTATCAGCGCAATTTTTGCCCAATTTTTGATCGAGAAGATTCAAAAAAGCTTTAAGAGCGTGTTCATTATTTCTCAGTAACCAGGCAAATGCTTCGGTAGTGAAATTTTCAAGCGGATTGTAATTGGGTCGTGAGGAATACTTCTGTAATGAAATTAGCAGATTGTCAGACATAAGTTATTACCAACAAACAATATTTGACGTTGCTATTTTAGTTAAATATTAACTTTGAGCTGGAGCTGTAATTTGTCATATCTCATCTGAATTTTACAAGCGAACACCTAAAACGGTCAGTGTCAGCGGAATCAAAATCGCCGAGAGCATCGTGGAAACAAAAATAGCGTTGCTGGCAGCGCCTTCTTCGCTTCGAAATTCCGTAGCCATCAAATAAACATTGATGGCTACAGGCAATGCAGCGGTGAGCACGCAGGCGTTCGTGGTCATTTCGTCCAAACCGATAAAACGGGCAAAAATATACACAAGAATCGGATGGACAATGATTTTTAGGCTTGAGATAGCCAAGCCTTTAGGCAGTGCGGCTGAAAAGCTGTGCTGAGCCAAGCCCATGCCGACAACAATTAACGCAATAGGGGTAGTAGCAGAAGAGATATAGTCAAGCGTTCGAGTCGCAAAATCAGGCAACGGCCAGCCCGTCAGTCCCCAAGCGCTGCCGGTGATGATACCGAGCACGACCGGATTTTTGAAAACTTTGAGTAATGACCGAAAAATTTTTCCCCAGTCTTTTGTGCTGCCGCTTTTACCAAACTCAACACTGGCAATTGCAGTCGTCCAAAGCAGTAAGACACTGAATATGATCAGCAAACTGATGGTCGGCATCGCTTGGTTACCGAGACTCACCTGTACGATGGGGACGCCCAACTGAACATTGTTGCCGAAAATAGCCGCCATACCGAAAATTGTTTTCCCAGTGTTGTCGAGCTTGAAAAATCTTCCGCAGCCTCTTCCCATGCAATAGACGAAAATGCACGAACCGAAAAAAGCAATCAGCACCCGCCAATCCACAGGCGGCATTTTAGAGAGATCGCTCATCAGTGAAAAAAGCATCGCAGGCATTAAAAAGCGAAAGGTAAAACCTGAGAGCGCATGAACGATTTTTTGCTCAAAAAGCCTGCATTTAATCAGTGCCCAACCCAAAATCACCAGCAGAAAAAGCGGGAGGCAAAGCTCAAGGTGATAGAGAAAAAGGTTGAGCATAGCAGCACTAGAATGGGCAGGGAGCCTCAATCGTTAAAAGTTGCCCCGTAGCGGGGTGAATAAAACGGATAGCTTCAGCATGCAGATAAAGCCTGTCGGAAGGGTGTCCGTAAAGATCATCACCTGCAATGGCGCAGCCTAACCCCTCAGCATGCGCCGCATGAAGTCTTAACTGGTGAGTGCGGCCCGTTTTGGGATAAAAAGCGACTCGAGCTTGCCCCTTATCATTGACGCCAAGAACTTTGAAGATCGTTTGAGCAGGTTTGCCGTAGGTGTATTCGATCATCTGTCTCGGGCGTTCATAAGGATTCAGACATAAGGGCAGGCTGATTTCTCCCTCAGTTTTTTCAGGAACTTTTTCAAGCAGTGCAATATAGCGTTTGCGTACACTCCCGTGGGCAAATGCTGCCTGAAGCGCTTTATGTGCATCTTTATTTTTGGCAAAAAGCAAAACACCGGAGGTGGCCATATCCAGCCGGTGCAGCAGCATCGGGCCGCCCGCCTGCGGATATAGCTTCATGGCAACGGAGTACAAGTCGTTTACAGGAAGTTTCCCCGGTACTGAAAGCATTCCGGCAGGCTTATTAAAAGCAACGAGATCGTTGTCTTCATAAACAATGTCGGGAGCCCAGTCTTTGAAGCTGTTTAATGCCAGCTGATTTTTTTCCAGGCGCTCGCCTTCTAAGAAAAATTCCAAAAGCTTTTCATGACGCTCGCGTGTGAAAGCATAAAAGGTGCCTTCTCCCCGTGCATCATAACTAGCAACCGGCCCCCACCAAAATTGTCCCATAGCAATAGGGCTCGCGCCTTCGCAGTAAGCTTTATTGAGTAAAGCGGGCAGCGCTGATCGCAAAATAGCCTTCAGTAAATCTTCTTTATTAAGGCAGCCGGAGAGCAAATCAAGAAGCGAGGCAGAGCGATGATTTTTATTTTGAATCCGAATACTTTCCAGACGTCTTTTCCATTCGCTTTCAACAGCAACGTGTGTGCGGTGCTGAAAATCAGACCTTGCGGCTTCTTCGGCTTGAAGAGCCAGGATGTATTTCAGTTTCAGCCGTTCAAGCTCGCCCGAGTCAAATTGACTCGAAGCAATCAGGGCCTGGCGGTTAAAAACTCCGCTTGCGCGCTGCTGCTGGCGGTGCTCTTTGCGGGCTCGGGCTTCATCTTTAAACCGCAGATACTTTTCCTGAGCCTGAAGTTTTTCCTCAAAAGCCTTTTCAATTCGGTCGGTATTGAGGGGTTGAAGTTCCTCGGCAGGCAGCAGCTGCCAAAATGTTTTTTCAAAATAAGGGTCGGCGGCATCAAATTGGTCGCAGGCTGTGATAAAGCCTACGCTTTGGTCTGCTAACCGACACACCAAAACGGCAACCAGACGGCCGGCCTGATTGCGGGCAGATTCATCCAAATGCTTGCCGACCAGGCTAGCGGCCTCAATGACTGACGGATGCGGGCTGTAGTGATACGGGTACGTGAGCACGCCGCCGTTATCAACGTCGGTACAATGCTCGAGCTTTTTAAACATATTTCAATCAAAAATTCGTGTTAACTGAAAGTCTAGCAAAAGAGAGAAGACAACACGAAAAAAGGCTCTGCCTGAAGCGGCAGAGCCTCTGAAAATCAGAAAAACTATTCAGACTTTAAGAAAGTCCGACAATTTTTCCGTTAACCACATCAATGTGAAGAGCTGCAGGCTGCTTGGGCAAGCCCGGCATACGCATAATAGCGCCCGTCGTTGCCACAACAAAACCAGCTCCGGCATTTAAAATCAGACGTTCGACAGGCACAGTAAAGCCCTTGGGGGCACCGAGCCAGGTCGGTTCATGCGACAAAGAGTAAGGCGTTTTTGCCACACAAACCGGCAAACGATCAAAGCCCAGTTCCTGGATTTGCTTCCAGTCTTTTTTCGCAGCGGCAGACAATTCGATATCTTTCGCACCGTAAACATTGACGGCCAGCTTTTCCAATTTGGTGAGCACATCGTCGTGGGGCTCGTAGGAGAAGTGCAGGGGTTTGACTTCACCGCCAGCAGCATCCATCACGGCACGAGCCAGTTCCACGGCACCTTCTCCGCCCTTGCTGAAGCCATCGCAAACCGCAAAGCGAACACCAAGTTCAGCACAGCGGGCACGGATAATTTCAATTTCTTCTTCAGTGTCGGAAGCAAAGTGGTTTAAGCTCACCACGATTTCAGGACCGAAGTGCTTCAGGTTCTCGATATGAGCATCCAAATTGCATAAGCCTTTTTTCAGAGCTTCGGGATTAGGCTTGCCGATATCGGCAAGGGGCACCAGACCGTGCCACTTCAAGGCCTTGGTGGATGTCACCAAAACGATGGCTGACGGATTAAGGCCTGCAGCACGGCACTTGATGTTGATAAATTTCTCGGCGCCTAAATCACTGCCGAAACCGGCCTCTGTAATGGCCCACTCACCCAGCGTCAGGGCGGCTTTAGTTGCTACGACAGAATTGCAACCGTGGGCAATGTTGGCAAAGGGACCGCCGTGTACGAAAGCAAGATTGCCTTCGAGCGTTTGAACAAGATTGGGTTTCATTGCTTCCAAAAGCAGTGCCATTAAAGCACCCGTTGCACCCAATTCTTTGCAAGTGTATGCCGATCCGTCACGCTTGATGCCGATGACCAAGCGATCGATGCGGGCGCGCAGGTCATCCAAGTCGTTTGCCAGGCACAACACAGCCATCAGTTCGCTTGCTACGGTGATATCAAAACCGGTCTCAGTCGGAATGCCGTTTGCAGGGCCTCCCAAACCCGTAATGATATTGCGAAGCATACGGTCATTGACGTCCACCACACGGCGCCAGATAACAGTCTTTAAATCCACCTGTCTTTGATGGCGGGCATTGTCAATCATCGCGGCCAAAAGGTTGTTGGCAGCCGTGATGGCATGAAAGTCGCCCGTAAAATGCAGGTTAATGGATTCCATCGGAAGGACTTGAGAATATCCGCCGCCGGCGGCTCCGCCCTTCATGCCGAAGCAGGGGCCAAGCGACGGTTCACGCAGTGCAACAACGGCCTTTTCGCCCAAACGTTTCAAACCTTGAGTTAAAGCGATTGAAGTGGTTGTTTTACCGGAGCCGGCAGGCATGCCGGAAGTGGCCGTTACCAAAATGAGCTTGCCGTGAGGTTTGCGGTCTTTGTGCAGACATACTTTGGCTTTGTCACGCCCATAGGGCTCAAACTCATCGTCGGACAAGCCGGCACTGTGAGCCAAGTCATCAATGCGAATCAATTTCGCCTCTTGGGCGATTTCGATATCAGATTTCATGAGACACTCCAAAAAAGATCAAAAGGAAAAAAACAAAAAACAAAACTCTCACGGCCTCAATAAAGAAAGTTCAAAGAGGCAAAGAACAGACAAGGGGTTCAGAAATTGTCTGCAGGATTATTTTTGATGAGAAAAGTATGCCTGAAAAATAGCTCTAAACGTACAGAGCGTCAAATATTTTTCCTTCTGACAAAGCATTTTCTCTGTGTTTTTGATTTGGGTGGGATTTTGTTAATCCGTTTAGCGTTAGACTTTAAACAATATGGCAGTCGGTTCTGCTGTTTGATTTCTTGAATAAGGAGAGTTTTATGTGGGATCTGCTTTTGAAAGGCGCCACTGTTGTTGATCCGCTTAACCGCATTGAGGCGGTAAGAGATGTGGCAATTGAAAACGGTCAGATTGCCGAAGTGGGAGTGGATCTTCCGGGGGGCTGCGCCAGAGTAGTTGAAGACTATACGGGCAAAGTGCTTCAACCCGGTATTGTGGACAGTCACGTGCACTTGGGTGAAATGTGGGGCTCTCCCTTCGGTTTTAAGATGCTAGCAATGGCCGGTGTCACCACCGCTTTGGATATGGCAGGCCCCTTAGACAATGTTTTAAAGAACATTCCTACCTATGGCGCCGGGATTAACTGCGCCATTCTTCAGTTTGCTTCGCCTCCCTTTACCTTTAAGACCAATGAACCATCTAAAGCAGAAATGGATGCGCTCATTGACCAGTCCATGAAGGAAGGTGCTCTGGGTGTGAAGCTTTTGGGCGGGCACTATCCGTTAAAGCCAGCGGTTTCTTCTTTACTGATTAAAACCGCTCTGGAACACGGTGCCTATATTGCCTGGCACGCAGGCACTAGTGAGCACGGCTCCAACATTGAAGGTATGCGCGAAGCCGTTCAATTAAGTCAAGGCAACTTCCTGCATCTGGCTCATATCAATGCTTATTGCCGTGGTGCCATCCGTCCGGAATTGGAAGAAACCAAGGAAGCGATTGATCTTCTTTTAGCCAATGATCATATTCACTGCGAAAGCTATATTTCGCCCCGCAACGGCACGCGCCTGACTTGTTTTGATAACGGCAAGGTACAGTCCAAGGTGACAGGCAACTGCCTCAAGCGCTTTGGCTTTACCGATGACCGTGAAGGCATTGAAGCGGCTTTCAAGGCTAATAAAGTTTGGGCGGTCTACGATGCAGGCGGCTACTCCGACCTCGTGACGGGTGAAGAGGGGCTCAAGCTTTGGAAGGAAAACAACACCGATGTGGGCGGCTCTTTTAACGTTAATCCGCCGCTGCCTCGTGTGTGGCTGGCTGAGGCTAAGCGCCCGGACGGCAGTTTTGTGGTTGATGCAATTTCTACCGACGGCGGCTGCATCCCGCGCAATGTGATCCTGGAACAAGGTCTTTCACTTGTGAAGTTAGGCATTCTGACTTTGTCTGAGTTTGCAGCTAAGACGTCATTAAATCCCGCCCGTATGCTGCGCCTTAAGAATAAAGGCCATTTGACGGTGGGGGCAGATGCTGATATCACGATTTATGACTACGACACGCAAAAACCGGTTGCTACTTTTGTCAAGGGTAAGACCGTGTTTAAGAACGGTCGTGTCTACGGCACAAACGGAACAGTCATTTGTACACAATACGGCGAAGCGTTCGTCAAAGACAAGGGCATCCAGACGCTGGTCGTCGATCCCGGTGAACCGGTGGCCCCCCGCTTTGTGGTCTAACCTTTAAAACTATCAGGAGGATGCAGGCTGGCCTGTATCCTCCAATACAGCTTCTTGCATTTCTGATTGGTTCTGAGCAAAAAAAATGAACCTCAGTCGGAAAGATCAGAGGTTCTGAGGGAGCGGTTTCCATTGCTTAAATGGATCAACTAATCCACTTGAGGCATTGTGTCGAAACACAGACTCAAGTTCCAATATTATGAGTTGACGTCATAATCATTATTTGTTTTTGATCGGAGAGCCGTTGATAGACATCAAAAATAAGTTTCTCTGCTTAGATCTCTAGGTTATTTCACTCATAAGTCAAAAATTTAATTAAAGAATTCCTCCAATCCTAAGCACTTTCTCCCACAGCTTGACTTTTTCATTGATTGAAGTCGAGCTATTGTCATTAAACAATAGGTTGTTTTTGAGTTAACAATGGGGGCCAAAATGGACTTTGAATTAAAGGATGGTCTGTGGATTCTCAACATTAATATGATTCAAAGCCTGGCTTTGGCGGTGGTGACCTACTACCTGGGTGTTTGGGTGAAAAGTAAGGTTTCTCTTTTAGAGCGCCTTTCCATGCCAAGCCCCGTAGTGGGCGGCATGATTTTGGCCGTCATTTTGTCCACTTTGCAGGGAGCGGATATTTTAATTGTCCACTTTGACTCGACCCTGCAGACACTTTTAATGCTTGCCTTTTTTACCACAATCGGCATGATGGCCAGTATCAAAGTTGTTAAACAAGGCGGAAAGCTTTTGGTGGGCTTTTTAGCCGCAGTCTCTGTTTTGGCTGTTTTGCAAAATGTCCTGGGGATGTCTTTAGCCGCTTTGATGGGGCTCGATAAACACTACGGAATTTTAACCGGAGCAGTTTCTATGATGGGCGGTCTCGGGACGTCGGCTGCATTTGGACCCTATTTTGAACAAACCTATGGCATTACCGGAGCAACAGCCGTTGCGATTACTTCGGCCACTTTCGGTATGGCTGCTGCATTGATTTTGGGCGGACCCTTTGGCGAATGGCTCATCAGACGCTACAAAATTCATACGCCTCAGCCCGTTGCTGAACCCGAACCGCCTCTGCATATTCCGAGTGATTTGCAAGCTGACATCGTTGCCAAAGAAGCCGGTCAAAAACCGTCTTTTACGGATGAGCTGATGAAGGCCGGGGGTGTGGTGGCAATCTGCATGGCATTGGGAAGTATCGTTTCTGACTTTTTAGGGCAATTGATTACGCTGCCCGCTTATATCGGTTCGATGATCGTGGCTGCGATTGTACGCAATGCGATGGATTGTACGAAAAGTCTGAGAGTCGACGGTGTCGGACTCAATGCAGTAGCCGATATCAGTCTGGTACTTTTTGTGACGATGGCGGTTAACAGTTTGAAGTTAGCTGAATTAGTCAATCTTGCTATTCCGATGTTGATAATTTTGCTCGCTCAGGCTGTTCTGGTATTAGTCTTCTCGTGGTTCTTTATTTTTCTGATTTTTGGAAAGAATTACGATACCGTGATGCTCAGTGTCGGTGGAGTCGGATTCTCGATGGGCTCTACCGCAAACGGTTTGGCTGTCATGCAGGCCTTATCGGAAAAGTACGGCTCCAATGCCCGAGCTTGGCTGATTGTGAGCTTGGTCGGAGCTTTCCTTATTGATTTAATCAATGCGGTGATTATCACTTACATGGGGACGCTTTAAAAAAAATTTCGTGAGCCCTTGATTTTTTATTAAGGGCTCTATAAAATGCAAAACTCTTTCGGGGGTATAGCTCAGTTGGTAGAGCACTTGCATGGCATGCAAGGGGTCAGCGGTTCGAATCCGCTTACCTCCACCAAAAAATGAATTGCGTCTCCATCGTCTAGAGGCCTAGGACACGACCCTTTCACGGTCGGTACCGGGGTTCGAATCCCCGTGGGGACGCCATCTTCTCAATGAGCAACCATTTGTGGTTGCTTTTTTGTTATCGTTTTAATCCCAGTTTTTGAGAAAACTCCCGCCAGGGGCTCGTTAAATCAGAGTTCCCGTTTTCCACAATAATCTTTAAAACCTCTTGATAGAGCGGACTGCTTTTGTTTTCCGATCGGCAGTACACATGGGCTTGGGCAACCGGACGGTGCCATTGAGGCATCACCGCAGTCACGGAGCCGTCTTTGATTTGAGCGCGAACTGTGCCCAGGTTCAAATCAATAGCGATGCCGGCACCGGCTAAAAGCATTTCTTGGCGTCACCGTAATTTAGCTTTTCAAAATTTCTTAATTTGAATTCTTCCGTACCGTTTTCGATGTAGTCAGCATAGTATGGGCTGCTTGGATAGCGAACCAAAATCGGGCACTTAATCAGCTCTTCTATCGTTTTAGGCGCATTGTGCTTTTTTAAGTAATTCTGACTGACTAAAAAGAAGGTGTAGAAGTCATCGACGTAAGTCTCGTAGAGCCCCGGTTGGTCAGAGGAGTAAAAGCAGAAAGACAGGTCTGTTTGCCTATCAAGCAAAGCCTGAAGTCCGCGGTCGGCCAAAATCTCGAAGTGAACACCGGGATGCAGAGATTCGTAATCCAGAAGCGCAGAAAGAATAGGTGTCCGGTCCATATTGACGGGCAGCGATATCCGTAATGTGCGGCGTATTTTCGGATCCTGCTCTTTTTTCATACTTTGACTCAATGCTAAAAGAGCTTCGTGATCTTTAACGAGTTCCTGAATGTGAGGAATAAGTTCCTTCGCCTGATTTGTCAGTTCGGCAGGGCGAGAGCGTCTGTCAAGAAGAAAAATGCCCAACTCGTCCTCAAGAGCAGCCAGCATACGAGAGGCAATCGGAGGGTCAATCCAAAGTTTCTCAGCGGCAAGTTTCAATGAACCCAGATGACCGATGGTGAGTAAAAGCTTCCAAGCTAAAAGATTGTCAGTCTTTCTCATTTTTCACATTAATTGTCTTTTTAACAATTATAGATTAAAGATCTGTCATTCTCTTTTAGCTCGTACTTTCCTACAATGGTTAAAACTCAATATTCAAGGAGAGATGTGATGCAGGAATACGGTAGTGCAGATTTCCCCATGGTGCGATATGTTCCGTATATGGGGGTGATTTGGACTGTTAATGAGGCCTCTAAACTGGGCTTTTATAACGGTCATCCGGATTGGTGCAATGTGGGACAGGGGCAGCCTGAAGTGGGAACGATTGAAGGGGCACCCGAGCGAATTGAAAACCTCAAACTTGAGCCCAGTGATGCGGCCTATGGTCCTGTGGGCGGCACACCTGAAGTCAGAGAAGCAATTGCCGACTGGGTTAACCGTACGTACCGTAAAGGCATGAGCCAATATACGGCAGAAAATGTGAGCTTTGCCTGCGGCGGGCGACTTGCTTTGACGCGTTTATACAGCATCTTTAAGGACGGAACGCGCATTGCCTATAAAAATCCGGATTACACGGCCTACGAAGATTACCTCTATCCGTTGCGTCACAATTGTGAATTAATTGAGCTGCGAGCAGAAGAAAAGGATGGTTTCACCGTTCCTGTAGAGCGTTTTGAAGACTTTATGCATGATGTGCGCCCGAATGCTTTTGTCTTCTCCAATCCCTGTAACCCGACCGGGCAGGTGATTAAAGACGAGGCGATGGATCGCTATATTGATGCAGCCAGAAAAGAAAATTGTCTCTTGGGCGCTGACGAATTCTACGCTACCTTCTCCTATAACGAAGACGGAACGCCGGCTGATCGTGCGGTCTCTGCCTTGCCCTATGTCAAGGACGTCAACCGTGATCCGGTTATTGTCTTTGACGGACTGACAAAAGGCTTCCGTTATCCGGGGTGGCGCGCCGGTTGGGCGATCGGTCCGAAATACCTCATTGAAATGATTAACCGCGCAGCCAGTGCCGTTGACGGAGGACCGTCTACTATGGTTCAGCGCGGAGTCATTGAAGAGCTCGCACCGGGTCACGCAGAAGCTGAACTGCTTGCTACACGCAAGGAATTTGCCGTCAAGCGCAAGATGATGATTGAAGGGTTGGCTCAGTTGGGTATTCATACCCCTACCAATCAGCCTTTGGGAACCTTTTACATTTGGGCGAGTATTGAAAATCTGCCCGGCAAGCTTTCTGATGCAGATCACTTCTTCTATGCCTGTCTGCAAAAGAAGGTGATCACAGTGCCGGGTCACTTCTTCGATGTGCGTCCTTTCCGCGTTCGTCCGACTAATGAACCGTATCGTCACTGGGTACGCTTCTCTTATGGTCCTAACCGTCAAACAATTAAAACGGCCCTTGAACGGATCGAACAAGTGATTAAAGAATACAAATAACAACAGCAATAACGGGCTCTCTAGCCCGTTATTCTTTTAGACAGAGGGAGATCCTATGTCAGAGTCTTTCCATGAACAGCTCGTTAAACAGAGAAGATACCTGCACCAATTTCCCGAAGTGGGTTGGACCGAGTTTGAAACCACTTGGTACATTGTTCAGAAAGTGCAGAGTTGGGGCTATTGCGTTCATATTGGACGAGAAGTCATTGACGAAAAGTCTATTCGCGGTCGAAATATTGAATTGGTCAATGAGGCACGGGCTAGGGCAGCCGCCCACGGTGTGCCGGAAGAATTTCTGCAAAAGACTGCTGGTTTGACCGGTTGCGTTGCAGAGATGGTTTTTGAAAAAGAAGGCCCGGTTTTAGTCTTTCGATTCGATATCGATGCCTTGCCTGTTCAGGAAACAAACGCCGAAAATCATTTCCCCAATCGTGAAGGTTTTCGCTCTAAAAGAGAAGGCATTATGCATGCCTGCGGACATGATTGTCACACATCGATCGGATTGACGGTTGCGCGTTGGATTGCTGAACACAAAAATGAGCTTTGCGGGAAGATCAAAATCATTTTTCAGCCCGCTGAAGAAGGCTCTCGCGGAGCAAGAACGGTAGCAGCTTCGGGCATTATCGACGATGCGGATTTCTTTTTTGCCAGTCACATCGGCATGCAGGCTAAATACGGTGAGGTGATCATAGATCCTTATGGCTTTCTGTGCGGTTCAAAGTATGACGTCACTTTCATCGGGCGTTCTGCGCATTTGGGGGCCGATCCTCATGAGGGCCGAAACGCAATGGCTGCGGCCTGTGCAGCTACACTGCAGCTTTTGGGTATTGCCAGACACGGCGATGGAATGACGCGCGTCAATGTCGGAACTTTTCATGCCGGACGAGCCCGCAACGCTATTCCGGATCGTGCGACCATAGAGGTAGACATCCGCGGAGAAACCATGGCGATTAATGACTATATGTGTGAAGAGGCTCAAAATATTTTCGCCGGTTGTGCCAAAAGCTACTCTGTGGGCTTAGAAGTCATTGATCAGGGGACGGTATGTGATTTGGTCAATGACCGCCAATCAGTTGATCTGCTGAGGCGTTGTGCTCAAAAAATACCGGCAATTAAAACGATTTTTGAAAAGTCGGATTTCGGAGGTTCCGAGGATGCGGCGATTTTAGCCCGCCACGTACAGTCCAAGGGCGGATTGGCAGCATTTTTTGTTGTGGGTGCCGATCACTTGGCCGGTCACCATCAACCGGAATTTGACGTGAACGAACAAGCGCTTGATGTCGGCTTTCAAATGTACGTCAACATTGTTAAAGAAATTTGCGAAGCCTCTTTAACCTGATTTTGAACGCGCCAACAAAAATACAGTAGCCAAAATACAAAGTGCCCCGATTGCCTCGGTAAATCCGAAAGTAGCCCCCAAAAGTACTACAGAGAGCACCACCGCAGAAAGCGGCTCAAAGCAGGTGAGCATGGAGGCAATCGGAGGCGCGATGAATTCCATGCTTTTTAAGAAGCAGCAAAAGGAGACGATGGTGCCGCAAAGCACAATGTGAAGGTAGCAAATGATGCCCATCGTATTCCAGATGACATTGGTTTCAAAGGGATTGTTATAAAGACAGGCTGCTGCCCCGCTGAAAGTCATCGCCCAGCCGATAACCGGGAAAACAGAGAGTTTTCTCACAACGCGTCCGGGCTGAATCGTACCAATGGCTCCCATCATAGCTGAAGCCAAGCCCCAGGCAACGCCTGCAACAGAAAATTCCATCGTGTCCCAATTACCCTTCGTAATGATGAGCAAGACACCAACCATAGCGAGCACCAGGCAGATCATCTCAAGGACTTTGATACGTCTGTTATGGGCAATGGCAAGATAGGCAATAATAAAAAGCGGCGAAGTGAGCACCATGATGGTCGCAGTGGCTGCATTTGAACTCGAAATCGACAGGAAAAATGTCGATTGAGAACAAAGAAGCGCGAAACCATAGATCAGGATATCTTTGAAATTGTCTTTCTGAAAAACACCTTTGATGTGTTTGGTGCGGTTCCAAAAGAAATCAAGCAAAATCAAAAGCAGACCGGCCCCCAGCAGTCGAATGGACGTTAAATCCAAAACGGTGAATTGGCACTGCGCCATCAAATACTGAGCGGCCACTCCCATTGAACCCCAGCAGATGCCGGCAGTGGAAGCAAGAGCGACGCCTTTGAGTGTTTTAATTTCCATACGAATCAGGGAGGAATATCTGTTGCTGCGTGATTGTATGCCTATTTGAAAGATCTTAGGAAATACAATTGTCGGAGTTTTTCAAAGGATCAACACATTGTTTAAAATCGGAAAAGTTGATTGTTTGAAAATAGTTTGTATATGCGTCTCAAACGACTGGCAGTGTGGTTATTGCTTCTGAGCACATTCCCTCTGACGGCTTCGGCTTTTGAAGTCAAAGTCCAGGGAGTGGGTGGAGACGTACGTGCCAACGTTGAAGCGCTTTTGCAGCCCGTGAGGGAAAATAGCTTCACGGAGGTCAGACAAACTTACCGCGCTCAGGTTGATCGGGCCATTACCAGAGCGCTTCAGGCTCTCGGCTACTATCAGAGCATTGTTCATTATTCATGGCAGGAAGCAAAAGGAAAGAATCCGGCCACACTGATTGCCAAAATTCATTTGGGTAAGCCCGCCCGGATAGCCGGGGCGTCTTTGACTGTCAGGGGAGAAGGGGCCGCAGATGAGGCTTTTGAAAAACTGAAAAAAGTTCTTCCTAAAAAAGGGCGACAGCTCAATCACGGAGAGTACGAGAGCTTTAAGTCGTCAATAGAACGCGCAGCTGTGCGAAACGGATATTTTGACGGTGAGTTTTTAGTGAGTGAACTGGGAGTGGATGCCGTTGAGAATAAGGCCTACTGGACGTTTGATTACGATGCTAAAACCCGTTACCGTTTTGGGGATATTCATTTTCTGGGCAGTCAAATCCGAGAACCTGTTTTGGTGAATCTCTTACCCTTTGAAAAGGGCGATCCTTACACTTCGGACGATATTTCTGAGCTTAACAGGCGGCTCTCAGCCACCGGGTGGTTTAATTCCGTGGTCGTCTCGCCTGATATCTTTTCAGGCCGTGCGAGTTCCGATAAGTCTTTGCCGGTCTATGCCAACGTCACCCCGAAAAAAGAAAATGCCGTTGAAACGGGGCTCGGTTTCTCAACCGACGTCGGTCCCAGGGGATCGGTGACGTGGCGCAAGCCGTGGCTTAACGACTCAGGTCATAGTCTCGAAGCCTCCACTGAGCTTTCTTCCAAAGAGCAAATGCTCGATGTGAGTTACAAAATTCCGCTCGAAAAAAGTGCGCTTGAGCACTATTGGGTCGTTCAGGGCGGTGTGAAAAAAGAAGATTTAAACGACACAAAATCCAACTCAGCCTCCGTAATGGTTTCTCGGCATTGGGCGCCTTATGAAGGTTGGCAAAGAGATGTACACCTGCGCTGGTCGCTCGATAACTTCGATCAAGGTAAAACGAGTGATCACACAATGCTGATTTATCCCGGTGTCAGTTTTTCTAAAACGACTACGATCGGAGGTCTCATGCCCTGGTGGGGTTTGTCTCAGCGCTACACAGTGGATTGGTCTGATACGACTTGGGGCTCTGATATTGATTTCGTAGTTTTGGAAGCGCAGCATGCTTTAATTAAAACGATTGCTCACCGACACCGCCTGGTTTTGCGCTCTCACGTCGGTTGGATTCAGACGGACGATTTTGATCAGGTGCCTCCGGATTTACGTTTCTTCGCGGGCGGCGACAGAAGTGTCAGAGGCTACAAATATGAGTCTATCTCTCCTGAGGACGACAACGGTGACTTAACCGGTGCGGAAAAAATGGTGACTGCCAGTGTCGAATACCAATACAAGGTAAAGGGTAATTGGTGGGGAGCGGTGTTTTTTGACATCGGTCAGGCAGTCAATAATTTCAACGACCAGGATTGGGAAAAAGGTGTGGGTGTGGGCGTTCGCTGGCAATCGCCCCTGGGTCCTATCAAACTGGATATTGCCAAGCCCGTCGGAGACCCGGATAAGCATGCTCTGCAGTTTTATATCGGATTGGGGCCTGAGCTATGAGAGCGGTTAAGATTTTTTCACTGATCCTTTTAAGCATCATTGCCCTTTTATGTGCAGCAGTTGGATTTTTGCTCACAACCGCCCCCGGTCTTCATTTTTTGGTCAGTCAGGCAAAAGGTTATTTGCCGCAGCTCGTTGAAGGCACTTTTAACGGCAGCGTTTTAAGTTTGGATGCAAAAGAAGTCGTCTGGGAGCAGTCCGGATTGCGTTTTTCCGGTGACTTCGGTTGGCACATGAACTTCAATAAACTGCTCTCCGGTAAGTTCGTATTAAACGATTTCTATGTTAAAAATGTACGAAGTTCGGTCAAGACCGCAGCACTAACTTCCAAGCAATCCTCCAACGTCAATCAAAGCGGCTCGGCTGACTTTTCTTCTCAGAGCGACCTTCAGGCACCGCTGCCTGTACACATTGAAAAGATTGCTTTTGAAGACATTACGGTTGAGATCGACTCTGACGTGTTGAGTCTTAAAAAACTTCAATCGGCTTTTCATTGGACCGATGACGGAGTTGATGTTCCCACCGTTGATTTAAGCGGCACTTGGCAAAATTACCCGCTGACTCTAAAAGGAGCTGTGAGTACAAGACAGGACGGCAAACTGCTTCATCTGTCCGATGTGGCCATGCATTTGGGAGATAACCGTATAGAAGTTAAGGGAGACGTTCGATTCCATGCGGCAGTGCCCAACCTTGATTTGGCTATGCAGATTGATGCGAGTGATTTTTCCGAAATACTGAAAGATATCAAGGGACAGGCTAAGGGCAGGCTGCAGGTGAGAGGCCCCGTGTTGATGCCTCTGATTAATGCTGATTTGACGATTCGCAATTTGTCAGCTGAGGGGATCTCGGTTAACGCTCTTCGTCTGACCGGTGCCATGAGTGCTGAAGAAAATATTTCAGGCGGGGCCCGTCTGGCAGTCAAGGGCATCGGTTTGCCCGGACTTGTGCTCGAGAGCTTTAATGCGGATCTATCAGGTTCTCAGAGTGCTCATGAATTAAAAGTTGAAGCTGACTCTCAGTTGTTTCAATTAAATGCAACGTTTGCCGGAGCTTTAAACGATGCGATGGACGCCTGGAAAGGGGCGTTGACAAGTCTTAAAGTGACAACTGACTACGGTCCTGTGATTCTTCGTGATCAGATGCTCCTGGCATTTAATACCAACGCTGTACTTTTGGATGTGGGGCACTTCTGTTTGACTCATCCTCACGCACAGATTTGCCTGCGAAATGATTTAAAGCTTGATTTGCTCAATAAGAATGCTTTTGATCTTCGCGTTGCACTTGAAAAATTTGATCTGGACTTTTTCAAGCGTTATGTCCCCGGGCAGTTTGAAGCGACAGGCATTATAAAGGCTGATGCCATGCTGAGAGTTCCTCAGGGGTACGGGGCATTGCCGACGGGATCGGTAAGCATAAACGGTCAATCGCTTTCGACCCATTATAAGCTCGAGCAAAGTGACTTTGTGATGGGGTTTGACTCAATACAAGCCGAGTTTGCTAATGACGGAGAAAAACTTAACTCGAAGTGGACAGTGAAATTAACACAAAACGGCGCACTGTCAGGTGATGTTGACATTATTGATCCGATGAATAAGAGACAATTGGCGGGTAATGTCAGGATTGAAAATCTCTCAGCTTCTCTTTTTAACTCACTGCTTTCTCCGGGGGAGACAGCCGAAGGGACTATTTACGGAGATTTAAGACTGGCCGGAACACTCTCTGAGCCTCAACTATTCGGTAAGGCCGGTATTGAGCAAATGAGGGTAGACAGCACGAAGCTGCCCTTTGAAATGCTTCCCAGCTCGTTTGAACTTGCCTTTAACGGTAATAAGAGCACGCTTTCCGGAGAATTGAAAACGCCAAAAGGCGGGCTGACGCTGCAAGGTGATGCCGACTGGAAGACATTGGCTCAGGGCAGCACCAGAATTGCAGCCAAAGGCGTGAAAATGCGCGTGACGATGCCGCCTGCCGTTGAATTTGATTTGACAACAGACGTGCACTGCGAGGCAAGCGCAGAAAAAATTTCTTTGAGCGGCTTAATTGACCTGCCCTGGGCACGGGTTCAGCTTTATGAGCTGCCGGCCAGTGCAACGGACGTCAGTGCCGATACTGTGCGTCTGGATCGCCCGAGATCGAAATCAGCCGATCGTTCTGAAGCGATTCCTATTGAAAGTAATCTTTTTGTCAATATAGGCGATGATGTGCGGGTCGATGCCATGGGACTTAAAGCCCGCATGACCGGAAAATTACACGTTGTCCAAAATAACGGCAGACTGGGGCTAACCGGGCAAATCAATGTTCCTCGCGGGCAATTTAAAGCCTATGGTCAGGATTTGATTGTCAGACGCGGTGAATTTATGTTTGCCGGAGCCGCAGATAATCCGCTCATCAACTTGGAAGCCATTCGTAATCCGGATAAAACAGCCGATGATGTGATTGCAGGGATTCGGGTAACCGGGCAAGCTGATATGCCAGAAGTCACTATTTTTACAGAACCCGAAAAAAGTCAGACTGAATCGTTAAGTTATCTCATGCGAGGCGAAGGGCTTGATCCGGCCGGAGAAGATGACAACAGCATGATCACTTCTGCACTCATTAATTTGGGATTGAGTCAGGGCAGCCGTGCCATTGAAAGTTTAGGCAATGCTGTCGGCATCAGTGGTTTGGGTGTAGACACTGAGGGGGTTGGGGAGGGCTCCAAGGTGGCTGTGAGCGGTTATATTTTGCCGGGCCTTAAGGTGAAATATGCCGTTGGACTTTTTGATTCACTGGCTACACTGACACTGCGTTATCGTGTGATTCCGCGGTTATATATTGAAGCGGCTTCCGGCGTCGATCAGGCGCTTGATGTTTTGTATTCTTTTGAATTTTAATGGCAAAAAATTGCTGAAAATAGAGAAGTTTTTTGGTTTTTGCCGAAGTTAAACTTAGAGCTGTTTTAAGGAGAATAAAAATGCTTCCTTTTATGGCAGAAGTAGATTTAAATAAAGCCTATCGCCTGCTAAATGTCGGCGGTACAACGCTTGTTTCAGCAGCCTACGACGGCGTCTCCGACATTATGCCTGCGACGTGGGCCTGTGCATTGGACCTTGCGCCGACAAAGGCTACGGTCGTAGTGGACAGTTCTCACTTTACGCGTCCTTTGATGGAAAAAAGCGGCTACTTTTCCCTGCAGCTTCCGACTGCCGGTATCGTGAAAGAGACCATGCGTTTGGGAGCCGTGAGTAAATTCGATATGCCCGATAAGGTTGAAAAAAGCGGTGCCAAACTTTTCACGATGCCCGGTTTTGATATGCCTTTGGTTGAAGGATGTGCGGCCTGGATGATTTTCAAAATTTTGTCTGAACCGCACAATCAGGACCGGTACGATCTCTTTATCGGCGAGTGCGTTGCGGCTTGGTCAGATACCCGCGTCTTTTCAAACGGTCACTGGCATTTTGAAAAAGCCCCTGCGGATCTGAAAACGCTGCACTATGTGGCGGGCGGCCACTTCTACACCATCGGTGAGCCGCTTGTCATTGAAGGTATTCTTCCCGAAGAGGATTAATGCCTGAGTTGACTTTATATGAGGCTTTGGCCGGTCTTTTTACTTCGGCCTTTGTCTCAGCCACTCTTTTTCCGGGCGCAAGCGAAGCGGTTTTGCTTGCGCTCATTTCTGCTTGGCCCGAAGCGATTTGGCTTGCTCTGGTGGTGGCTACGGTTGCCAACACTTTGGGCTCTATGACAAGCTACGTTATCGGGCGGTTTTTCCCGAAAAAAGTTTCTGATCAGGCCTTGCAGTCTATCAACTGTTGGGGATCCTGGGCACTCTTTTTTGCCTGGCTTCCGGTGGTAGGCGACGCTCTGCCTTTGGCAGCCGGGTGGCTTAGAATCCCTTGGATAAAAAGTTCTCTTCTGATCTTTTTGGGTAAAGGCTTTCGCTACACAGCCCTGGCCTTTGGATTTTCTTATTTTTTCTAACAATATCGAATCGCAATCACCGCCCTGATGCGATATGATTCAGTGAGTTATTGTCCCCTCAAAAAGTTAATTAAAAACATTAGTTTCTGTAGGGAATTTCATGAGAATTCTGATATCAAACGATGACGGTTATGCTGCTCCCGGCATCCGGGCCCTTGCAAAAGCGATGAGGCGCTTCGGCTACGTGACGGTAGTGGCCCCGGAATTTAACCAAAGCGGAGCCAGTAATGCCCTCACTTTAACCCGTCCCCTGCAGGTGCAGGAAGTCGAGCCCGGCGTTTTCACTGTGAACGGAACGCCAAGCGACAGCGTACACTTAGCTTTAACGGGTTTACTCGATGAATTGCCCGATTTAGTCGTCTCCGGTATTAATTGCGGACAAAATATGGGCGAAGATACGATGTATTCCGGAACGGTGGCGGCAGCCATTGAGGGGTACCTATTCGGGATCGATTCCATTGCCTTTTCCCAAATTGAGCGCGGATGGAATTATCTTGAAGATGCGGCAACCCTGGCCCAGGGCATCGTTGAGCGTTTTCTGGAAAATAAAGCAGCCGATGCTCAGCCTCAGCTTTTAAATGTCAACATCCCGAATTTGCCCCTGTCTCAGATTCAGGGTGTTGTTGCAACGCGGCTCGGGCGACGGCATCACGCAGAGAGCGTGATTAAGGAAACGAGCCCCCGGGGCTTTCCTATCTATTGGGTAGGGGCGGCCGGGCAGCCCAAAGATCGGGCAGAAGGTACGGACTTTTGGGCTGTTGAACACAAGGCTGTCTCCGTTACCCCTTTGCAGGTGGATTTAACGAACTATTCAGCTGTGCGCTCTGTCGGTGAGTGGTTGAGCGCAGGGCTTAAAAAATCTGTTGATTAACGCAGCAATGCGACTTTGTTGAGGTTTTTGTCTATGAAATTGCGTGTTTTGGTTGTCACTATGATGGCTGGCGGCATGCTTGCCGGCTGTGCTTTGCAGGAAATCGGAGCTCCCATTTATAGCCGAACTGGGGACATTTCAACAACGGCTCCGGTCTCTATGACAGGAGACACCTATACCGTTCAGCCCGGCGATACGCTCTACAGTATCGCCACTCGTCACGGCTGCAATCCCACAGAATTGGCTCGTGCCAACGGCATTACGGATCCGACGCTCTTGTCGCCCGGTACCGTTCTTCGTTTGACTTCGGCTCGCACGCAGCCCGTTGATTCCGTTGCAGTGGATTTGGCTCCGGCCCCTTCAACTGAAGTGACAATCGGCACAGAGCCCGCAGTCTCGCAGCAGACTTCCGGCAACGTGGTATTAAATAACGGCACCGCTACGGCAGCAGCTCAAAAGCCTTTGGGCAATACGATGCTCTCTTGGCCTGTGGCACGCAACCAGATTGTCAAGCAATTCAGTGACGAAAACAGTAAAGGCATCGAAATTGCCGGCAACATGGGTGATGACGTCCGCGCCGCAGCTGCCGGTCGGGTGCTTTATACCGGGGAAAATGTGAGCGGCTATGGTAAGCTCATCATTATTACCCATGGACCCGGTGCGGTAACGGTCTACGGACACAACAGTGAGTTGCTTGTCAAGCGCGGTGACAACGTGACCAACGGTCAGGTCATTGCCAAGATGGGCGACAGCGATAGTGACAGCGTTAACCTGCTCTTTGAAGTGCGTCACAATGACCGTCCGGTCAATCCGGTCGAATATTTACCGCAATAGTTTTTTGTCCGGAACGTTTTGCTGATTCCGGTGTGTCGGTGCGCCCGATTTTGCTTTCTCTGAGGTGTTCTCAGTCGGCTCTTGGGCGCGTATTTTGAGGGATATTTCCAATGGCAAGAGCCCCTAAAGTTTTAGAAAAGTTTACGGTCGATATTGAGTCGCTTGATCAAGACGGCCGAGGTGTTGCTCATCGAGAAGGCAAGGTCGTATTTGTTGAAGGGGCCTTGCCCGGTGAGACCGTCACTTATGAGCGATTCCGTAACAAAAACAGCTACGAGTGCGGCCGCGCGGTCTCGATTGAAAAAGAGTCTGCTCTTCGGGTTAAGCCAGCCTGTAAGCACTTCGGGTTAGAGCCCGGATGCTGCGGAGGGTGCGCTATGCAGCATCTGGAGCCCAATGCTCAGGTGGCTATTAAACAGCGTGTTTTGCTCGATGCCCTCTGGCATATCGGTAAAGTAAAGCCGGAAACCATTTTGCCGCCGATTTACGGACCGTTTTGGGGCTATCGTCACCGTGCCCGCCTGACCGTTCGCGATGTAGAGAAAAAGGGTGGAGTCTTAGTCGGTTTTCACGAGCGCTCCTCAAGCTACGTTGCCGATATGACTGAGTGCAAAATTTTGCCTCAGGCAGTAAGCGACCTGCTGATCCCTCTGCGTCACTTTGTTGAAAGTCTCTCTATCAGACAGCGTTTGCCACAGATTGAAGTGGCGATGGGTGGAAATGGAGCCATTGCACTGGTATTTCGGGTGTTGGAAGAGCTCAGTGCTGCCGATATGGCGGCTTTTGAGGCTTTCTCGCTTGAGTATGGAGTCAGCGTCTGGCTGCAGCCCAAAGGTCCCGACTCTTGCTATCCGTTGCATGAAAGTGATCTCACGGCGCTCAAACTTGAATTGCCTGAGTTTGGCGTTCACATTTCTTTTAAGCCCACAGACTTTACGCAGGTCAACCACAGACTCAATGAAACGATGGTTTCCCGTGCGATTAATCTACTCGATGTGAAACCCGAGCATCATGTGGCGGACTTTTTCTGTGGTTTGGGTAATTTCACCTTACCGTTGGCTGTTCGGGCTAAAACGGTTGTGGGCATTGAAGGCAGCGAGCAGCTGGTGCAAAGAGCCCGTGCCGGTGCGGCCGATAACGGATTGGCGGATAAAACCGAATTTGTGGCCCGCAATCTCTTTACCTGGTCGACAGAGGATTGGGATGGCCTCTGGAATCAATTGGGCGGTATTGACCGCGTTTTAATTGACCCGCCCCGTGAAGGCGCATTGGAGCTTGCCCGCACGCTTGCTGCTACGGATAAGCGTCCGCCGCGAGTTGTCTACGTTTCCTGCAACCCTGCCACCTTGGCTCGTGATTGCGCCATTTTGCAGCATGAAGGCGGCTGGCATATTCGTGCTGCAGGCGTCATGAATATGTTCCCGCATACCGCTCATGTGGAAAGCATGGCTGTTCTGGAACCGGGCCCCAAGCCTCAAAAGACTGAAGAGGCTGCAGAAGAAACGGTTTCTGAAGAATAACTGCTCATTTTTCTGTTCAGTTTCGGGCAAGGCTTTTGAGTGGGCCTTGCCTGAATTTTTGCTACCATTTAACAGATGCCGCGGAATTCCCCGTGCGAAAGCCCGGGGATGGATAGCGGGCGAACCGGTAAGGTTCGCGTGATAGAATCTCCTGGTAAGGCGTGCCGGCTCCTTACAATCTACCTTTCTCCGGCTAAAAGAATTCGGGAATGAACAGCTCAAAAAGTTGCTCGAACTCGATGGGGGCGTCTTAGTGGACACGCCCGCGGTTGCACGGAATCACATGCACATGCAGGTGTCTGACAACTGCTAGAAATGGGGGTACGCTCCCATGAAACCGCATTCGACAGAGCGCGGTAGTTCATCTATCAGATTGAATCAATAAACGACAGAATATGGATTGGGACTTACAACTCAGTCACTACAAGCACAGACCGTTAAAAGAAGTTATTCGGGAATTGGCTGAATTTGTTTGGGTGCGTATTCAGGAGACGCAGCTCAATCAGGTAGCTTCTTCTCTGACATTGACGACCGTGCTTTCGCTCGTTCCGCTCTTAGCTGTTATTTTGGTGAGCTTTGCGGTCTTTCCGGCCTTTGAAGCCAGAAGAGCTGAGATGGAAGCTCTGCTTTTTTCAAGCCTTTTGCCTGAGGTTTACAGCCAGCAGATTATCGGTTACGTGAGAGCCTTTGCTGAACATGCCCAGGGGCTTACGATTTTCGGTTTGGCAGGTTTGACCATTACGTCCCTTATGTTGATTAACACTGTTGACGGGGCCCTTAACCGCATTTTCCACGTGAGGCAGATGCGCCCTGTCATGCAGCGTGTATTAATTTACTGGGCGCTATTGACGCTTGGGCCTATGGCAATCGGTTTCAGTTTGGTTTTAACAAACATTCTTACCCAAATTGAAGTCGGTGTTGAAGTGCTTCTGCCCGGTTGGCTTCTTATGGTCATTCAGCTGCTTTTTCAGTCACTGATGTATGCCGCACTTTATGTTTACGTGCCCAACTGCAAAGTAAAGTGGTTTGATGCTTTTATCGGCGGGCTCTTGGTAACCGTTGTGGGGGTGGCGATCAAATGGGCGTTCAGTTACTACTTGAGTACCGGACCGCTTACCACGATCTATGGTTCCTTTGTTTTAATTCCTGTTGTATTGCTGTGGATTTATCTTTCATGGCTGTTGGTGCTCTCGGGGGCAGCTATTGCAGCAACGATTCCGATGCTCACAAGCGGGCGCTACAGCGACATGAATAAGACAGGCAATGACTTTATTACCGGTGTTGCTCTTTTGCATGAATTGATGCTCGCTCAGGAAAAAGGCGAACCCTCTGTTTCCATTCACGTTCTATGCAAAGCTGTGGACTCCTATCCGGAAGCCGCCGGTGCGATTTTAGAGCGCTTGGCTGAAGTGGGTTATGTCGGCAAACTCAAAGATGACCGCAAGTATGATGAGCATTGGAGTTTGCTCGTCTCGCCTCAAACTACCACACTAAGTGCCGCTTTTGATGCGCTTGTGGTCGATCCGAGCAACAGTCTCATTGCCCGAGAAAATTCGCCGCTTTACGACTGGTACTGTTTGGTGACCGACGCCGAGTGGAAAAAGCGTCCGATGGTCGAGACGCTGCGCTTTATCCACCCGATTAATTAAAAAAGAGCGAATCTTGTGATTCGCCCGGAATGAATCCAACCAAGTGCGTATTACTTCAAAGCTTCAAACACGCGATTCTTGATTTCTTCAATGCTGCCCAAACCGCTGATGCTGCGATATTGAGGAGCAGTGGCGTCGCCAGAGGCAGCCAAGTCACCGTAGAACTTGACAAGCGCTTCGGTTTGAGAGTGATAAACGCTCAAACGCTTCAGAACAACTTCTTCCTTGTCGTCATCACGTTGGATGAGGGGATCGCCCGTAATGTCATCCTTACCTTCAACCTTCGGCGGATTGTACTTAATGTGGTAAGTTGCTCCGCAGCCTACACATGCACGTCTGCCTGACATTCTGTTGATAATGTTTTCATCTGGAACTTCAACATTGATTGCGAAATCCACTTTTTCACCATTTGCGGCAAGGGCTTTATCGAGTGCTTCTGCCTGTGGAATTGTACGTGGGAATCCATCTAATACATAACCGTTTGCACAGTCTGCTTCTTTGAATCTGTCCATAATTAAATCAACAACCAGTTCATCCGGTACAAGCTCACCCTTATCCATATAAGTCTTTGCCTTCTGTCCGAGTTCTGTGTTGTTCTTAATATTTGCTCTGAAAATGTCTCCTGTAGAAATATGTGGAATTGTATATTTCTCAGCAATCTTCTTAGCCTGTGTACCTTTACCGGCACCAGGAGCACCTAACATAATGATTTTCATTTTACTATTCCTCCTTCAAATGTCATAATGGCAAAAGAGCCCGTTGTCTTTGATTATACTCTAAAAGACAACGGGCTACAATTGTTTTAATATCCAAGAAAACTATTTTTCATAGATTTTCCTTTGACATTCAAAAATCCTGTGTAATTACGAACGAGCATCTGAGACTCAATCTGTTTGAGTGTCTCAAGAACAACACCGATGATAATGATCAGAGAAGTTCCCCCGAATGATACATTCGCTCCAAACACACCATTGAACACAAACGGAATTACCTGTACAATTACAAGTCCGCATGCACCAATAAAGATAATATAATTTAATATCTTATTTAAGTAGTCCACAGTAGGTTTTCCAGGTCTGATACCTGGGATAAATCCACCGCTTTTTTTCATATTATTTGCAATTTCCAACGGGTTAAAAGTAATGCTCGTATAGAAATATGCAAAGAAAATCGTAAGTACGATATATACTATAAGTCCCCAGGAATAGTAAATCTTATTCGGATTACACCAGTTTCCTGAACTTAAGCCTCTGAGGATTTCACTTCCGATGCCTTTTCCGTTGCCCTTGCCCATAAATGAAGCAATTACAACCGGGAACTGCATAATAGATGAAGCGAAAATAACCGGAATTACTCCGGCGGTATTAACCTTCAGCGGAATGTTCGTTGACTGTCCACCTACTGATTTTCTCCCCTGTACTTTCTGCGAATACTGAACCGGAATTCGTCTCTCCGCATCCTGAAGTATTACCGTAAATACTACAAGTACGAGAATGATTGCAATGATGATGATTGCTGCAAGTCCTCCACTGGCAAGACCTTTGCCGCTGATGAACTTCTCATACAGTGAGGTCATATCACTTGGAATGCGTGATAAAATGTTAATGAGCAGGACAATAGAAATACCATTTCCCACTCCTTTTTCTGTAATTCGTTCCCCGATCCACATAAGGAATGCAGATCCTGCAGTTAATGTAAGAACTACAATTGCAGCATTTACAAAATTGAACTTTTCCAAAAGTCCCTGACGTCCAAATCCAACAGCCATAGCTGTAGATTCAATCAGAGCAAGCACAACTGTCACATAACGAGTTAATGCGGTAAGCTTTTTTCTTCCATCTTCCCCTTCTTTCTGCATTTCCTCAAGCTTTGGAATTGCAATTGTAAGAAGCTGGATGATAATGGAAGATGTGATATACGGGGTAATACTCAATGCAAAGATGGACATCGTCTCAAACGAACCGCCGGTGAAAGCGTTAAAAAAGTTAAACGAATCACCGGTCTGGTTCGCAAAGAAATTCTGAATATAGGTCGGATCAACTCCCGGCGTCGGAAGCTGAGATCCGAGTCTTACTACAAACAGCATTGCAAGGGTATACAATATTTTTCTCCGTATGTCTTCAATCTGAAATGCTTTACGGAATGTTTGTAGCATTAGATCACCTCTGCTTTTCCACCAACAGCTTCAATCTTTTCTACAGCACCTGCGCTGAATGCATTTGCCTGAACAGTAAGCTTTTTGGTTAACTCTCCATTTCCAAGAATTTTAACACCATCTCTGGCATGTTTTACGATTCCTGCTTCAATCAGAGTTTCAACAGAAACTACTGCATCGTTGTCAAATACTTCAAGAGCACTGACATTGATTCCAACGATTTCCTTAGAGTTTCTGCAAGTGAAACCTCTCTTAGGAATACGTCTGTATAATGGCATCTGTCCACCTTCGAAACCTGGTCTCGGAGCTCCAGAACGAGCTTTCTGACCTTTGTGTCCCTTACCAGCAGTCTTACCATTTCCTGAGCCGTGTCCACGACCTCTTCTGAAATTATCGCTATGTTTTGATCCGTCAGCCGGTCTTAAATTAGATAAGTCCATTGTGACACCTCCTATCTAAGATTTATGCTTCTTCTTCTACTTTTACCAGATGTCTTACCTGCTGAACCATTCCTCTGGTTGCAGCGTTATCCGGAAGGACAACTGTCTTATTAACCTTCTTAAGGCCTAATGCTTCTACTGTTCTTCTGTGTTTCGGAACAGCACCGATTGTTGA
>UQYP01000014.1 GCA_900545335.1 uncultured Sutterella sp.
TTCCTCGGCGAGAGGCTTGAGCCTTAACGGCTCAAGCGGGTCGCGCGAAGCTCCGTCGTTCAGGGCGGATGTAGTTCACTTAATAGTTGGAAGGCACCGACCGGAGATCATGGAGCCTATAAACGGATGGTCGAGGACTATCTGCGCCTAAAGTCTGTCCCCGGAAATGAGAAGTTGGCGCAAAAACTGCTTTTGAATTGGCAAAGACAATACCGGCAACGGCGATTGCTGTGGAAGTATTTCAGAGAGAAGAATGTTGTTCCGATCTTCCTATAAACGTCTAAGAGCGTAAAAACAAAAACCTGTCAACTAAATCAGTCATAGTCTATAAAACTGTTAACCAATTTCAGGCAAGGTCACAAAGTCTTGTCAAACAGATCAATGTGTAACAAATGGATACATATTTAGATAAAAATGATAGTTGGCTTTATTTAAAATATAAAGCCTAGTTATGTATTTCTGAAAATTCTTGATATGGCAGATTATTTACATCGCACATTGGAAAACGTCATTCTTAAAGCTTCTGAGCGTTTTAAAGTCGTTATGGTTTCCGGCATGAGGCAGGTTGGGAAAAGTACTTTGTTGCAGAAACTATCCGATCACCGGACATCGGTCAGTGTGGATGTTTTTGAAAACCTGTTGTTTGCAAAAAACCGTCCGATGGAGTTTTTAAAAAGGTACTCATCTCCGGCGTTAATTGATGAAATTCAATTGGTGCCGGAGCTTTTCCCGGCATTGAAGGCGACGGTCGATAAAAGTGATGACAGAGGGCAATATTGGATAACGGGTTCTCAACGCTTAGCCTTGATGAAAGGTGTTTCAGATTGTTTGCCGGGACGCCTCTTACCTTTTGAGCTATTGCCTTTTTCTATTTATGAGAGAGAGGGTTTAGGGCTTGATCAGAGGCCTTATATTCCAAGTGAAAATATTCTTTTCCAGAAACCAATGCTGACTCATCGTACTGTTGAACAGACTTGGGAAGTCATTTTTCAGGGAGCTTGGCCTGATGTCATTGGGGACAGTGAGCAATACAGATTGTGGTTTTTTAAAACGCTCGTGGAATTGTACTTATCAAAAGATGTGAAAGATTATGCCGGCGTTGATAAAACAATAGAGTTTCAGAAGTTTCTTCAAGCACTGGCTATTCGAAGCGGGCAGGAACTCAAACTCAACGCTTTAGCCACAGAGGTGGGTATCTCTGTGATAACGCTTAAACGTTGGTTGTCAATTGCTCAGGCAACGGGGCTTATTTTTTATTTGCCGGCTTTTTCAGTCAATATCAATAAGCAATTGGTCAAAAGTCCTAAGATTTATATGATAGATACCGGACTCATTGCTTATTTATTAGGAATTCAATCACCTTCTGAAATGAGTCGTCATCCCAATGCAGGCAGCTTTTTTGAAACATTTGTCATCAGTGAAATCTATAAAAGCTGGGTTCATAACGGGTTGTCCCCGGATTTCTACTTCCTGCGGGAGCAAAATGGCATGGAAATAGATTTGCTGATACACCACAATGGTCGATACCACGCTGTTGAATGTAAGACGACTGCTAATCCCAGTTTCCGTTCTGCGAAATGGATTTCACATTTTAAACGTTGGGGTATCAATACCGGTATGTCGGCGGTAATTTCAACGGTCGAAGAGCCTTTTGCAATTTCTGAAGATGTGATTGTGCACAGTATTTGGGAAATTTAGTGCAGTTGCACAGCCGACTGCCAAAGAGCAAAAGCTTAAGCTATTCGAGTAACCACTCGACGATATTGAGTTGCTTGACGCCGTCAAAGTTTCTGCCTTTGCCAAGCGTATCCATCGTCAGGAGAAAACGTGGGTAGGCATCTTTTATGCCCGCAAAAGCGCTCAGTTCTCGATCCAAAGTGTTGGGGTCCAAGACTGTTTGAGCAACCTGATAGTAAGCAAAACCATCATGGGTTTGAACGACGAAATCAATTTCTTTTTGTGAGTTTTTGCCGACACGAACGTTCTTAAAGCGTCGGCTCAATTCAAGAAAAACAATGTTTTCCAATAAGTGACCGTAATCCTTAATCGCAGAGGTGATCAGATGATGTCTGAAACCCGTATCTGAGAGGTAATATTTTTCTTCTGTTCTTAAAGTGGCTTTACCGCGGACGTCAAAACGGGGGACGCGCTCAATAAAGTAGCTGTCAATCAGCGCATTTAAATAGGTTGAGAGCGTCAGTCTGGAAATCTCAACTTTTTGAGTTTTAAGAACATTAATAATATTGGTCGAAGAAAATGCACTTCCGATATTGGAGGCTAAAAAACAACACAGTTTGAATAACGTTTTGGTGTCTCTGAGTTTCAGCCGCCAGGAAATGTCTTTCAAAATGATGGATTGAATCAGGTCGCTGTAATAGATTGCGATATGTTCGGGATCGTTTCGATCACGAACTAAAGCAGGAAAGCTTCCGATCTGAAGGTAGCGCTCAAAATCTTCCTGCGCTGTGAGTCCATCGTCAATCACTGCAGCGCGGAACTCTTTAAAGGAGAGTGGGTACATCTCTATTTTGGTGTACCGTCCTGTTAAAAAGGTTGCAAGTTCTCCCGACAACAAATAGGCGTTGGATCCTGTAACGTACAAATCAATGTTGGTTCGTTTAGCCAGACTCGCCAGCACTTGCTCGAACTTCGGGCAGAGTTGCACCTCGTCAATGAATACATAGTAAGTGTTTTTGTCCTTAGTGCGCTCTAAAACATAAGAGTGCAGAGCTTTAGGCTCTCGAAGAGAATCGAGAAGCAAATCATCCAAGTCAACGGATATCAAATGATCGGGCTCAACACCTCTATCCAGAAGATCTTTTTGGAAAAGTTTAAGCAAAAAGGATTTCCCACATCGTCTGGGCCCCATAATGACTTTAATCAGACCGTTATTTTGGAATCCGGTCAGTTTTTTAAGATAATCCGAACGGGAAATAATATTGCTTAGCATAATAGATAAAATCATTAATAGATTAATATTTGTTTATTATAATATGCAAACATATTAATAAATTAAGTTATTAGATAGTATGATATATATTTCAAAGAATTAAAAATTATGGTTGAGGTACTTTGAGAGCTCAGGCAGAGAGGTCTAAGTGATATGGTGTTAGTGCCTCATATCGCCGAAGCTGATCAGTCGGATATTTTTGATTTTTTTTGCCTCTTCAAGGCACGCTTTTGTAAATCCATTTTTGGAAAATAAATAAAAATAAACCTCCGTGAAATCAAAAAGTCGGCTTTTTTCAAGCAGTTCCTTTAATGTCGTCACATCAACAGGATCATTTCGCCATTTGCATTCTGCCAAAAGCCCCTTGTCTCGATTTTGAGAACCTACAATATCAACTTCAGTCTGGATTTTTCGGTTGTTGTCAGTTCCCCACCACCGTCCAAGTTCATTAAATTCGACCGCAGATTTACCTTTTAGCATTTGATTCCAGAGATATTGTTTACAGATTTCTTCAAAGACAGCGCCCATAAATTCGCTTAAATGCGGTTTGATACGTTTGAAGACGATCTCTTTAGCTCCTTTTTCAATCAGAGAGCGGTTAGGAGCAACAAAACGGAACCAGAATCTGAAAAGTGGATCTTGTATGCTGTAGAGTGATTTTTTCCCCGACTCTTTTTGTCCGTAAGGAATCTCTTTTTTAACAAGACCTAACCGAATGAGATTGGTTAAGTAATTTGAACAGGTTGAATTCGGCTCACCCACTTTGTTTGCAATCTCTGAGAGTTTTGAAGCACCGGCGGCAATTGCAAATAAAATAGCGTTGTAGGTTGAAGCTTCCCGGATTTCTTGCTTGAGCAGATTCTCAGGCTCTTCAAAAAATGCAGAACTGGGATTTAAAAATGTGCATTTCAGGTTTTCTTCGACACTGAGAGTCTTATCAATTTGTCGCAAGTATTGCGGAGTCCCGCCAACCATGCCGTAAAGAAGTGCCTTGTCTTCAGAGTTGAATCCGTCAAGAAACAGACAGGACTCTTCAAAAGAGAATGGTTCTATTTTCATTTGTGCGGTTCTTCTGCCGTAAAGAGGGGCTTTGTACGCCAGCACTTCATCTTGCATGTAAGACATGGAGGAACCGCAGAGGATGAGCATTAATTTTGAGTGAGACTTGTACTTGTCAATCAGGGCCTGCAGCGTAGAGGCAAAGCTTTTATCGCTTTTAGCCAGATAGGGGTATTCATCAATGGCAAGGATCAAACGCTCTTTTTCGGATTTTTTTAAGACATATTCCAGAGCGGTCTGAAAAGAGTTAAAAGAGGGAGAGTCTTCGATAAATTGATCATCAGCTAGAACGCATTGGCTGAAATTTTCCAAATTTTGTTTGGCATTGCTTTCAATGCCAACGTAATACATGCCCTTTTTTCCTTTTAGGAATTCATTGATTAGAGCTGTTTTACCGATGCGTCTGCGTCCGTACATGACCACAAATTCAAAGCGGGATGACTGATGCAAACGATTTAATTCGGATAATTCATGCTGACGTCCCAAAAACATTGTCGGTTGCCTTTTTTAATTTTCAGTAATGCAATTATATAAGTTATTTTAGAAAAAGTTAATCACGATTAACTTAATTTAAATTAATTAAAAATCTCGGTAAGCAGTTTGTCCTTTAGCTTTCTTTTTTTTCAATAGCCAGAAGACATTCCAAAGCAGGATTGCCTTTTTGAAGCAAAGCATTTTGCATGGCCTCGAACGCTGTCTTTCTGAGTGCGGGTTTAAGTTTTTCAATCACGATGATAAGCAGCCGTGCAGAGGTCTGAATTTGAATGAGCTCTTCTTTTTCAATGATATTCGTAAAGGGAAAGTCTGTTTTTAGGCGGGAAAGGGTGTAACCGTAATGCATAAGGTCAGACTTTTTGCACGTAAGCCACCCCCAGGCATCAAAAGGTGCAATGCGGTAGCTGCCGAGATTTAAAAGTGTGAGGCTTCCTGCATGGATTCGGATAATGGAAATGAAATCCTGCTCGGCATTACGTGTGTAGGCTTGAGCGCTCCAGAAATCCTCTCGAGTTTCTTCAGGTTTAGGAATGACCTTCTGAACGAAAGTTTTGGCAATCGGAAAAATCTGAGGCCAGATCGGGTGGGCTCTAGCCGTATCAAATTGATGTTTAAGGCCCGGGTGCATCGCCTGATAGGTTAATAGCCAGAGATTGGGCTGCGATGATTTTTCTTCCTGTGTCAGCCAGTTATTCATTTCTTCCTGACTGAAAATCGTCTCAAGCGTTTTGTTTCTGGTTATGTGATTGTCTCTTAGGGCAATATTTTCAAGGGGAATTCCTTTCTTTTCGGCCAAAGCAATCAATTGCTTTTCTTTGTTGTCAACATATTTAGCTAAAACCGGCATAAAGGCAAGTTCTTCAATGACCACACCGCGGGCTAAATGCTGATCAAACCGCGCCGGCATATTGTTGGTTTTTCCGATGTATGCAACCTGATTGGGGCGGATTTGCAGGTACACCCCTGAGAGGATCATCGAATTATTAAAGAGGCTCACGACAGATGTAACACCTCTGACGTCAGCAATTCTTTCAAAACCCAATTGGAATGCGGCATTCATGCCGAAAGTGGAGATTTTGGCCATGTTACATTTTTACAATATGTTAAACTTTTTTGACTAAAAGATCATAGTCTGAATCAATTAGATCATTGATTTTCATAGGAAAAATCAATTGGACAAGGCATCTTTGCCCATGATTAAATACTTGCGTTTAAACTAACAATTTTGGGTAATAAAGATGAATTTAAGAGACTTTTTCACTAAGCCTCCGGTCCTTGAAAATGAATACGCTAAAGCAGTTTTAGAACAAAAAATTTCTCCTTCAGAAGTACTCCAGACGATTTGGTTGTTTGTCATACCATTCATTGTGTATCTCCGTAATTTCATCAAGCTGTTGGAAAATACTCGATTTGAATTAAAGCCTCGGAAATTCAGAAGAATTCCTCCTGCTATGCGCTGGGGGCATATTCCGCGGAATTACTTTTGAACAGCTCGTTCAAAATCAGCCAAGTTGGTTTTACCTTTAGTGCCCGTTTCAGCAAGATCTTGTCGCATCCCTTCGGACTGAGAAGATATTTCATCAATGCGCTCCTTGTACTCTTGCGGGCTTCGGTAAAGTGCACCTCCCATGAACGCATTTCTGATGACGGTGTTGACACCGCTTTGCTTGTCTTCATACAAAAGTTTGGCGGAAAGAACAGATCCCCGCTCAGTAAGTAACTCTTTTTCCATTTGCTGTTGGTTTTGTTGGATTGATTCCCTTTCCCGGTTAACAACTTGTTTAACAACATCAGTAGAAGGCATGGCAGTTAAATCCATTCCTTCGGTATAAGTGTTTCTGGCATTTTCTAAGTCCAGACGGTTAGCTGAGACGGAATCGTCAAAACGCTCACTCGTCTCGGACTCAAAAGACTGACGGTGGGGTCTAGCCATCGTATCGATGTCGACGGTTGTAAGAGGTTGAGGTTGTCCCTCGTTCCATTCCGAAGCTCCCATTTCAGCATGAAGCTGTTGGGCAAAATAGCTTCTGGCGGCGGGACTATGGAAAAGCGCATTCTGAGCGGCTTCAGCAGATCCAAAAGTTTCAATGGCTTTTTGCATAGCAAAAGGTGAGTTATCCATCAGGGTTCTCATGTCTTGATTAGAAACGTAGCCCAATTCTTTAGAGGCACTTTGATTGGCGTTTTGCTCAAAACTTAAGCGATTGCCGTATTGATACGCACGGGTAAGCTGCGCTTCAAAGTTTTGAGCAGCGTTTCTGATTCCAGAATCAGTTGTACTTTCTGCAATTTGACGAGTGGCATTAAGCAGAGACTTATAGGCTTCCTGACGCTGTTTGGAATTGGCTGTTGTGTTCTGAGAGGAAGCCGTATCTATCAACTGTTGACTAGTGTTGATTTGTCCATTGAAACCTCCAGACAAGCCGTAATCAGCTCCTTCTGGTTTAGAAAAACTCGTTGCGGACTTTTGGTATGAATCAAATGTAAATCCTGATTCTGGAGCAGAGGAAGAATTTTCAGAAAAATTATGAGGAAATTTTGCCTAATCAATGCTTATCCCATTTTGTCTGCTGACATGTTGACCAGATAAATTCAGCGAAGTTTGTACTAATGCATTTTGCGCATTATTGAGATTGCTTCCGAGGCTTTGATCTGTGCCGGTTGACATACTGGTTGATACCTGGTTGGTATGGCTCTCCGTTGATTGAAGAGAAGACTGTTGATTTAAAGTGTTATTCAGTAAACGAGTAAATCCGGCCATTGACTTATCAGCCGTCTGAGTGGTGTAGGAACGAAGCGACTGGACAGAGTCTGAGTACCCGAAACTGTTACTCATACTGCTCGTTGCACTTTGGCTATTAGCTTCACCCATGGAGACCGCGGACGATACCCCCATTGAAACAGGCGTCATCGACATACCGGTCACGGTTCCGGTGCCGGATCTCGTCACACTGCCGTAGGCCGAGGTACTCTGCATCATTGAAGAGTCGGTATACCCCATTGAGCGGTCACTCTTATTGCCTCCGACATTATTAGTCGAGACATTGCCCCAGCTCGTGTTCCCTAAAGAGATATTGCCTGAGGTAAGACTTGCTCCTTGAGACTGAGCTGCACTTTGAGCGGGAGCCATGACGCTAGCGGCTAATTGTGCCGTAGCAAAGTCACTGCCCTTAGCAATCGCAAAAGCAATGACCGGGGCCAGAATGGTTAAAAATCCGGCAATAGCCTGAGAACTGGCTCCTGCTTCGCGGATCAAGTTTGCCGCATAGATAGTGTTAGCCCCGTACTCAGCAATGATTTGATTCATCGGGTGACTGTCAGTGTGAATAATCAAATAATTCATCACGGCTGAGATCGGAGCCCACAGCTGAATCCAAATCAAAAGCGTGAAATAGCTTCTGAGAATAGTGCCTGCCATGTGCCCCACAGCTAACACCATGATGAAAACCAGCGGGAAAGAGGCAAGGATGATAAATTCCAAAGAGTTTCTGACTTTAGGCAGAGCATCTTTGGCGATTTCAGCCATCGTTCGATAGTTGATTTCAGAAGAGAGATTGCCTTGAGCTTTGGCTAAAGCAGTCGCAGTAGCTAAAGGGTGACCGGCAAGTGCTGCAACATTTTGAATATCGCTTTGAAGCGTATTCATGAAAACTGAGTGCTTAATCGAGTTGGCTAAACTCTGAGACACCCCCAGCAATAAACTCTCCGCCTGAGGCAGTACTCTCAAAATCAAAGTACTCGCATCCAATTGATCCGATAAGAGCTTCATCGCGAGATGCTTTTGAATAGCTGGAAGTTCGGTTGCAGCCATATGGTTATTGATAAAGGCAATGGCTTCATCACACCCGAGCCAATTACCAGCTGTGTCCTGAGTCTTGCGGGCAGGATTCACCCACCCGGTTTGAGAAATCGTCTGCCAGAGGTTCCCGCTCGTTGACAATGCGTCAATCTTTTGCGGATAGTCGATCAATTCTGGCATGACGCAATTGCGGTTAAAGTCAGAAATCAAAAGACGGCCTTGGGGAGTAACAGGTCCTGCGGCTAAGACAGCATTAACGGCACGTTCGGGAAAGACCATCCCAAAGCGTGAGAATCTTTCGGCTTCAACCCCTGCAAAGGTATCTTCAAAGATTTGGGTTAGCCAATGCCCGACATGAGAGGTGGTACTCGCCATGAAAGCAAGCCCCAGTGGAACGTTGGAAACCACATAAACAGAACCAGAACGTTCATCGTTAATGATGACATCGGTTTTAGGGACAAGCGTGACACCGTAGAAAATCAATACGGTAAAAATGAAGCTTCCGGCTTCAAGGCCTCTATAGCGCAGGGCACAGATAGTGATGACACACAAGAAACCGAATAACACGAGCGTCTTCAGTAACCCCGTATAGTCTGCCGACCCGGTAATCGCGACAACGGCTTCAAAAAGGTCTCGGATCTGGGCACCGTTCCAATAAGCAAAAAATTCAAAAGTCATGGATCAATCCTTATTCACGTACAACCCAACGGGAGGCAAGGTTTTGAGCGGCGTTGCCTAATAAGCTTCTTTCAATGTGTTCAATCTGTTCCATAAAGCTTCGGGCTCTGGACATCTGCTGATAGATCTTGTCTGAACGCGAGGCCAGATCAAGACGGACATCGGCAATGCGGGAAGATATCCGTTTGACGTGCTCGGCATTGATCGTGTTAGCTTGAGCGCCGCTGGCACTTGTAATCACCTTTTCAATATCTATGGTTAATTGATCTAAAGCTCTGACGATAGCTTCATAAGCAGCGGCTTCAACGTAAATTCGCAGGATATCTTCTGAAAAACCTGCATAGCGGTTAATCGTGACGGTATTAATCAGTTTGATTAGAGGAATAGAAGAGACAGACCCAAGAAGGAGAATATCTTCTTCAGTCACTCTGGACGGATCTCGGCTTAAAAGCGAGCGGCGATAGTTCGTTGCAGCTTCCCAAAGCCTATGTGTGAGGTTAATGTCATCGAACGCTACCCGTTCCGGATAAAGACACTTTGTGTCCTTAGTAGGACAGGAAAGGCGTGTGGCGTTGTTGAGCGACACACTTTCAGCGGAGCCAAAGAGAAGGCTCGCAATGTCTTCGCCCATGATGTATCGGGAACGGGCTACGGCAGAGGAGTCGTCTCCTGCTTGCGTATATATTGTCGTCCCCACGAGTGTCATCATGAGCTCTTTGAGTTCCTTGGGGTACTTAGAGGTTAAGGTGCCTCCACCCAAAAGCGCCCAAGTGAGGTTAATTTCGCCTGCTTCAATCGTGTTGCCGCCGGAGTCTGTGCGGGTAGGGGTGTTTTTAAAGACGGTTGCCCCATCTGTGCGAGTCATAGTGTCTGCTTCATAAGCGTCTGAGGCCGTACCGGAATCACGCAAATGGTTTGTCGCGGAGTAACGCAGTTTCTGCATATAGCCCTGAGCGCCGGTCATATCTAAGAGCGTTTGCGCTGCAGTACAGGAATCCTGAAAGCGGCCGGAATACTCTCTGATCAAATCACGGAAACTCGTCACTTGTTCGGATAAGTCAGGGGATAAGGTCTGAAGAGCCAACTGGAAAGCTAATCCGGGTAAAGATGAGCCGATGGCTCTTAAGTAATTTAAGAACTCTTCCTTTGATGGGATACTGAAGGCACCCATAAAGATATCGATCCCACCGCAGCCAGCTGACAACTTAGGCGGTGTGAATTGGAAAGGCGTGAAGTCCGTTCGAGGTGCGCGGTAGACGAAACCGCCGCCTGTAGCGAGATTAAGGTGAGCGGATTCGTAAATGCCGGCAGCCGTGACGTTACCCTGGGCAACGCCGGATGATGAGTCATAAAAATCTTCCAAAAAGCCAGCTTGGGCAGTTGAAAGAGTCAACGAGAGAATGGCGACGGCAATAGCATGGCGTAATGTCATCGTAAATCCTTAGAGTCGAGGGAGAGTTTGTATAGTGGAATTCAAGGGTTGAGCGAGCCCCGAAGCTTGGACTAAGCGTTCTTTTAAGTCTTCAAGTGACAAGGCACCTGAAGCGATAAGTTCTGCACTTTGTCCATCACGGCTTACGAGAAAAACAGCCGGTGTCACAGTGGGGACGGAACCACTTAAGGTCATCAGGCGCTTCACGATCCCGTTATCCGGCTTGGCATTGGGCCATTCAGAAGTGACATCCCCTTTTATAGAAATCGAAAGAATCGAAAAACCTGATTCTTGAGATAACCGTTCAATGACAGGCGACATCATGCTGCAAAAAGAACATCCGGATTGAACCAAAACAACAAGACCAGCTTGAGAAGCTAACTGTTTAATCGCAGCCTCTTTATTTTGTTTAGCCTCATCTTTCAAAGCGACTTGAGCAAAGTTGGCATTAGGATGTACTACTGTATGGTCAAAGGCGGGGTTAGCCCACAGTGTTTCCTGCCAGCGCTTTGCAAAGCGGTTCGACTTCTCAAGCATTAAGGTGTTGATTGCCAGATAAGCCTTGAGATTTGCCTCAGACGGATCCATCACTGCAACATTTAAGCGACGCTGAGCTTCTGCTTTTAATTCTTCAACGGTCTCAAATTCAGGCAACGGTTTTTCTTTTTCAGGAGAAAGCTTTTCCTGATAGAACAAAAAGCCTCTGTCTGGACTTACCCAGACGTCTTCGGTCCAGAAGTTTTTCTCCGAAGCATTGACTACGGAGCTCACTAGTAAAAGAGAGAGAAGGGTTTTCTTCATTTTTATTGTCTTTCTAACAATCAGTTCCAAAGCAGGTCCCTTCTTTACCCGGCATCGGGGCATAGGGTTTATTGCTTTGCTCAAGTTCTTCTTTACGAGCCTGGGCTCGGATTTCTGTTTTCTTGGGATCGGGTACCGTCACTTTTGACGTATCAATGAGTTTTCCAAGTTCATTGGGGTCAATTTTTCCGAGATCGACTCGGCTCATTTCGTATGCAGTTAATCCCTGGCAGACTTGGGAATCGCCAATATTCCAACCGAGACCCAACTGTTCGTGGGCGGCTTCTTGGACTAAAAGAGCAAGTTTGGAGTTGTAGCAGCAGTAGGATTCGGTCTTAATCATGCACTGACCAAGGTTATATTCCGTACAAACGCTTCCCACGTAGCGGCAGGTATCTGCTCCACGCTTAAGCTGCAATGTTTGCTCTTCAGGCGTGCAGGAGAGATAGTCCGTTGCGACTTCAAGCGCAACCATGGCAAAGAAAGTCCAGGGGTCAAAAGAGAATTGAACGGAGCCTCCTACATAGCTCACAGTCAGGCCGTAATAAGAGAGGTTAGGGGAGTAGGCTTGGCCTGCGGCTTCTCCATAAAGTTTGGTCATGACAGAAGCGACCGTGTCATTACTCATCAGGATGTCGTTCACATAGGGTGAGCCCAGCGTGTGAATAGTTTCTTTGGCGATTTTTCCGGCAAAGATAAAGGATACGGGCAGGCCCGAAGCATTGCTGTGAGAACCTTTTACTTTACCTTTACAGCAGGAAACACCCCCAAGCTTATTTCTGCAGGTATTCATTTCACCCGTGAAAAACCGAAGGTTCTTATAGTCACCGTAGACTGCGGCCTGGCGCACGACTTCAAGTTTCGCGATCGTATCGGCTAAATTCGTATTGGGAGCGTCATCTGTCGGAGTACAAAGTCCGTGCTGACAGATACTTTCTGTGCAGCGTTCTTCTTCAATGACGGTATCTTCGGTTTCTTGGCATTTATAGGTAAAGGTCCAGTAGGAGCAGTTGTTATCACTGCCCGCCATGCACTTCTTGTCTATTAACCGGCATTTTGGGTTTGTAGAAAGGTCACTGCAGGTACTAATTTCATCACTGCTTTCGCACTGATATTGCACTTCATAGCGCCAGCAGTCTTTGTAGACCGGAACACCGTTAATGATTCGAGTTTCAGCACCTTCAATACAGGATTTGCCCGAAATTTCACAGGAAGATTTGGATTGCTTGGACAGGGTACCGGGGAAGGGGCAATTAGAGTCCTCTGTCATTCCGGTAATGACTTCTTCACTGCCGGTCCATTGAATGTTGTCGGGCAGTGGAGACACGGTGGTGCTGCAGGAATAAATGCTGCTTGTCTCAGTTTCAGTTTCTTTAAGCGTGCAGCCTTTTTCAGTCAGAGCATCGCAGGTTTGCTTTTCACCGGTTTCGCACAACAATTGAGATTCTTCAATTAAACAAACGTCGGTAAAAATAGGGTGATAAGACAAGCAAGCAGAACTTGTGACAGGACAGCTCAAATTCTTGCAAGTGTTTTGAATCTCGTTCACGGCATCTAAAACCGGAACCTTTTCAACGAATTGAATATCCTGATGCGGGGTAAAGACGGCATCTTCCTTACAGTCAAAAGTCAGTGTTTCACTTTGACTCTTTTTGGGTGAAGGTTTACAGCCGGCAGTCTCCAGATAACTGCAGGAGGGGTTTTCGGGATTGATGAGGCACGAGTACGTGAATTCCCGCTCCCAGCAGGGAAGCGTCACTTCAACTCCGTCCACAACACGCGTTTCATCCGGCGCCGTACAGATCATCTGCGTCTGATTGCATGAAGCGTCGACTGCTGAAGGGCAATATTTATCTGTTTCAAACTTATCTGTGACCGTACTTTCAACAGGAAGTTCAGTGATGCCTTCTGAAATAGAAGACAAGGGGCTTTCACAGGCATAAGAGTCTTGTTGAAGTTCACACTCTCCGGGTTTGCTTGCCTTAAGACACTCAGAGTTTCTTTGGGTACAGTCCGATTTGCTCTCAAGCGGTGTGCAGTGATTGACAGTACCGTCGCCTGAGCATTCCGTCACAGTTTCATACTGCCAGCAGTCACGATAGACTCGAGCCCCGTCAATGATTCGGGTTTCCGGCCCCTGCAGGCAGGTTTCTTTGACTACGGTGCAGTTTTCGGCATAGGAAAGAGTAGCCGTCACCATAAGAGAAACAACCAGAAGAGAACGCATTAACGGCATACGGTCTCCCAGTGTTCAATTTCACCGTGCTGAGGCTTATAAACCTGCATTTCAGTGCTGACTGTCCGAGTACCCTTACCGGTATCTTTGTTGGTAATGGTGATGGTGTAAAAAGTACGACCACCCCGCTCAAACTGCTCGATGCTGAAAATAAAAGGAATGCGGTTTGTAGCTGTAAAAGAGGACGGCGCAGAAGTAAAGGAGCCCATCGTGCGAGTCCCGATCTTCACTGTCACTTTCATCGAGTTGCTACAGGCATAACTCACCGTCGCTTTCAGATTAACACCCGTAGCGTTGTATCCCACCTCTTTAAAGACTTTGAGGCTCACATTAGTTTTTTGATCTGCCGTACAGGGCGCAATGATCTCAACCCCCAATGTCCGAATACAGGTTTGGGTTGTAGGCGGACTCTTTTCGATTGTGCATTGGTAAGGGTAGGTCTTTTTAACATCCACAGTAACCGGAACTGTGCACTTGGCATCGTTATATTCAGCCGGTGCTTTCACGCACGAGTATCGGTTTTCTGTGTGTGAGAGCACTTCTTTTTCAATGCGGCAGGTTTTGGCTTCTGAGACAGCATTGGTGTGACAGCGGTAGAGTTCACGCGTGCCCATCTCCATGGTCCAGCCTTCTGAACAAGTACCGGTCACAATACCGCCCGTAGCTTCATCACAAACTTCGATTTCCGATAACCCGGGGATAACGGTTGAAACCGTCTCGCAGTGAGTTTCAGAACTCACAATGTCGCCTGCGCTTCCGATGAGGTCATCGGCGTTACCGATCACTTCTTCATATTCGCCCAGGATTTTGTCTTTTTCTTCTTCGGACAATTCCGGTTTATTGGCTCCGCCCTGATAGACGAGCTGCACGGCTAAACACTCAGGATCGTCTTTAGAAAGACAGGCATTGGCTTTATTAGACCCGGGAGTAAATAAATCACCCATGCCGGATTCGTTCCTAAGGTCGGATAGGTCTGATGTATCCCCGATAAAGTCCTTATTAACGACATCATTGCGATTGTCGTTTGTCACAATTGAGCCGTAGTTGGGACGGGGAACGGACTGTGCAGCCAGTGCGGCATCGTTTACAGAAACGTTGCCGGCACAGGCATTACCAAATGCTAAAAGAAGAATGAGCCCCGGGAGAGAACGCTTCATCACGGACGGTCTCCCAACTTATCTAAGGCACTTTTCACTAAGTGAGCGGCCTTGGTTAATTGAGAATCGCCTGGATGCTTCTTTAAAGCCGTCGCAATCTCTGAAGCTAAATATTCGAGCGCATAGCGCAGCGTTACGTCCCCTCTGGCTACAAACAAGGCTTGGGTGTTCTCACATGCGGTCTTACAAACCGGCATAACCATCACTTGAGGGACATCTTTGATGCCCTGGTGGTTAAAGAGTACCGGGTCAATCTTGACGGAGGCACCTAAGTCAGTCAGAAACTTGAACTCTTCCATGTGTCGGGCGATGAGGCCTTTGCCGTAGCGCTCAAGGACAGTACGAGGTTTTTCATCAGGTTTATCGTTAATCTCGACTCCGACCCCACGGAAACTTAAAGCTAGGCCCGCATCTCTTGCATCAATTGCCAGTCTTTCTAAAGAGGCGCGGGGCATAGAAAGAGAAACGGCAATAGCAATGACGAATTCTTCTTCGTTGGGCTCTGGCAGTTCATTGACAGAGCGTTGTGCCTCAGAAATTATTGTCTGAAGTTCCAAAGGCGTTAAGGCATAAGCAGTCGTCACTCCCATAATCGCTAAAAGAACTAAAAGCTTTCTCATGACCCGCCTCCTAAGTTCATACCCTGACAGCAATCCCGTCTTCTCCAAATCAAAAAGGAAGCATCCTCTCCTTTAACAGGAGGTGTCGTCCCGCCTAAAGCATCGATTGCTGTGGAAGCACCGAACGGTCGGCAGCATGTGCCTTGGGTTTGACGTGAGGGCCAAACCATCTGTGTGCGATAGACATCCTTACTCATCAAAAATTCCAGCTGAGGTCCGCACTGACCGTCTTCACCCCATTGACGCCATAAGAGTCCTTCGCGGTGAAGTTTCAGTGTGAAGCGCTGAGTGAGTAAGCTAAAGGCTTGTTCATCCGTGATATGGGCGTTTACCCAACCGGTTAAGGGGAAAAGGCTTCCGGCACAGCCCGCGCACCAATAAAGACTATTAATCGGAAGGTTCACCGTGGCAGAGACACAATCCAAACTGCAGGCCCCCACTGCAATCGGATTTGAAAAAAGGGTCACATCTGGATTGAGCAAAAAAGAACTCATGGAGTCATCCCACAGGGGATCGAGTTCTGTCATGTAAGCGACATCCCAGGGAGAAGCCTCGAGACACTTGGTATCAAAAAGGACTTCTAAAAGGTAAAGCCAAGGCGTGTGGTACCAGTGAATCTGGTAAAAGCTTGTGCGGTGGCCTCGCTTTTTAGGATTAGGTGTTCTGCCGTGAGCCGGGGCCGAGAACCGTCCTCCCATGGTGATGCCTCCCAGGGAGGGGAAACAAAAAGGCTCTCGCACAATTTCAACGGTACGGATCGGTTCCCAAAAGCCGATGTTCATCCCTAAAGTGACAGAACCGTTAGCGGTACAACTGCACATCCCGTCAGCGCCGGTTGCGACATCTCTGAAGCCCGAGGGGCTGATGAGGCTTGTGTTTTGACCGACAGTAATCGGAAAGATACACTCCCAGCAGACATCTGTAATGGGATTGGTGATTTTCCCATAGCAGGCAGCAAAGGCATTCAGAGACAAAGCTGAAAGTACAGCAATAAAAAGAGCCTTAATCGTATTCACTTAAGACCCCTTTAAAAGCTGATGGACAGGCGCCTGAGTGACCGTGATACCCTCTTGATTCATCTGGACATAAGCGGGGAGGGCCTCGATTTTGAGGCGCTTCACTAACGTTGCTCCTTGATCAAACCACACACGGGTATTAAGGCTCTTTTGAGTTTTCTCAACAGAGCCCGTCACTAAAATGACGCGTCTCATGGGTTTAGCTTTTATAAAAGCTTTGGCCAACGTGACATGATCTGAAGATTCGGCATCAATGAAAAGCCAGTCCCGCTTAAAGTCTTCGCCTAAAACTTCTTGAACTTCTCTTTTACTATCAAAGCGGTGGCGCTTGACTTCTGTCGCCTGCGGCAAAGTTTGTCCCTGAGGGTGCTTACTCCAGGACTCTAAAAATGCTTTGTTGCGGTTAATGCGCGAGGAGCTTTCCTGCAGTTCTTCTTTGGCATGCGTTTTAAGAAGTGCTAAAAGATCCGGTTCAATGACAGGGTAAACAGGACCCAAGGTATAAGGCCCGGCAAAAACCCTTGTTAAACCCTGTGTGAGCATCAATAGGGTTAATAAGAAAAGAGGGAATTTTTTAGCCATGAGAAGTCTCACCGCAATAAAAAGGCACGGCCCTTGATGGCATCGGTTGAGATGAGTCCTGGGCGTGCGTAACGGCTGTCGAAACTATCCGGATGGTCGCCTGCAGCAAAAAAGTAATTTTCGGGAATGACACAACCGGCAAAAGCTTTCAAAGGCTCTCCGGTGCGGGAAGTTTCTTTTACCCGCCCAACGAGAATGCCGTTAATCAAAACATGGCGATTTTCGACTTTGACAGAGTCTCCGCTGACCCCTGCCACCCGTTTAATCACGGTAATGCCGTCAGGAATCGGAGGGGCGTTTTTCCAGGTAAAAGCGATGAGTTCTCCCTTGACTGCACGCTTATGACTTTTATCAATCAGAAAAACACTTCCCGGTAAGCTTTCTGTCATATTGACGGCAAATTGATATCGACTTGTAAAAAGGACAGTGCCCAGTAAAAGCGCGACAAAAAGAAGGGAGTAGCGCTTTCCGATTAATAAAAACGCTTTGCTTAAACGCTTAAGGTTAGTCATCATTTACGGGCGAGCCTTTCTCATCGTGGGGAAGTCCGTGAAAAAGTCGCGTTCAAGCTCGCGTCGAAGGAGGCTTACTTCAGAGGCGTTGAGATTGAGCTTTTGCATGACAATAGGCGTGATATCTTCGACATTTGTGCCGGCAATGATCGCTTTGCGATCAAGAATCACAGTGCCTTCACCGCCCAATTCCTCTAAAACTTTTTTCATTTTTTGCTCAAAAAGTCTCGATTCACCGATAACTTTTTCAGTGTGTCCGTTTTTCATACCTTGAACCCAAACAAGTTTCTGAGCATCGGTAATGGCTTCAATATCTGCAACCACGATTTTTTGAGTGTTTGTGTGACTGCTCTTTAGCCACGCTGCAATAGACAAAGAAAAGGCCAGGACCGCTAAAACAAGAGTCCAGAGAAGCGGTTTTTTCAATAAAGGGATTATTTGATTCATTTCAAAATTTCTTTCAGTTTCTTTTGATAAAGCTTGTTGTGTTGAAGACTCACCTGAAGGTACGGTGATGCTTTCTGAACCCTGCGGGTTTCACGCCGTTCTTCATTTCGCTCTTTTCGTGTTGCGGTTGACCGAGTAAGGCGAGACTTTTGCGCCAAGTCCTTTTCATAGGGGTCAGTGACCGCATACCACTGAACACCGGGCGGTGCGAAGTTATCAATCACAAAATCGTCTTTCATGGGATGTCCTTCTTTTGAATTAATTGGCTAATCGCTTCAGTGACGCTAAGGCCCTTCATCATGAGTGCTTCAATTCTTGCGACATCGTTGGCGCGGCTTGAATATAAAAGGCGCGAGAAGGGATCAAATCGGATCTGTAAAACTGCGGGGACTGTGTCGGGCGTGGAAAATAGACACTCGGAATATTCGCCTTCACGCATTTTTAAATTTTTAATGGCGTTCATCTCCCAAGCTGAAAAAGCCACCTTTTTCTGACTTTCCATAAATCGCAGCGACTCTTCCTTTTGCCTGAGCACAAAACGGATGTCTGCGTTTTCCAGTGCTGCCTGGGTGGTGGCGTTTTGATAGTAGTCGGCAAAAGACTGAGTAATCGTGATAAAGGAGGCGTTTTGCTTGCGAGCCCGGCGATACCCGTTTTGAATGAAACTGCCGGCATGCTTGTGACTTAAAAGATCCCACGCTTCATCAATCACCACTATTTTGCGGGTAGACTTTTCGCCCAGCGTCAGATCCTGAGTAATTAAGAAAATCAGACACAAAAGGACGACACTTTGAAGCGTCTTTCGACCTTTAAGGCCTTCAAGCTCCAAAACAATAAAGTCTTTGTGAAAATTAACGGTTGAGGCCCCGTCAAAGTAGCGCCCGTAGGCACCTGTTCTCGAAAAAGGCGCAAGCTGCACGGCAAGGTCTAAAACACGTCGGTCAGGTTTGGAAGGTTTCTCGGGATCAACGAACCCCGTTGAAAGACTTTCGGTTAAATCCGTCACGCAAGCCAAGCGTTTCTCTTCTTGGGCTTTTTTCAAAATATGAATGACGTGTGTTTGCAAAACGCTTTGCGCAAAGTCACTTAAGCCCTCGTTGGGAGAAGCCATCTCAGTCAAAATCGGGATTAAAAATCCCATGTCTTCTTTGATGTCTTTGACTAATTCAAAGGGATTGATGACAAGTGTTTTTTCTGGGGCATAGTCAATCCATTGGCCGTCTAATAACTGACAGAGTTTTTTGTAAGACGCCCCCCACGTCAATTACGTAGGTTTTGCCACCGGTGCCGAGGTTTCCGGTGATAAGGTCATTGGTTAATGCACTTTTGCCCGAGCCTGAAGTGCCCACAATGATCGCGTTGTAGTTCCCGGAACTTGCAAAAAGATCAATCGGCGTAATTTGTCCATGAAGACCTGTGAGTAAGAGTAATGGGGTGAGGGACTCCTCTGCATTACGCTTCCCTGTGCCCTGAAACTCGGCAATAAAAGGGGAGAGGTTTGCGGCATTAGTTAGCGTCTTGGTGCTCAAGCGCTGAGCCAACTCTAAGTCACGCGCCAAAATCGGGCCCATCGTTATGGGAAGCGTTGTTAACACACTTTGCCAGTGCATACGCGTATCGCGTGTTAAATCGAGATGCGCTTCTTTAAAAACGGAGATTGCTGCTTCCGTACATTCTTCCTGTGAATTTTCAGGCGCTAAGAGAAGTACCTGAAGGACAAGTTTGCAGAGCCCACCGTTTTGAGCATATTCCTCTAAAACGATATCAAAGTCGCGCTCGCGCTTTTTTAAGTAAGGCAGGTAGTGCGCGACTTCACTGTCGGCAATCTGTTTCGCGCGTGCAGCTAAAAGCTCAGTCTTAGCTTTCGTTTTTTCAAAGTTTGGCATGGTGACCGCACAGGTCACTAAAAAAGGGCAGGGAATATCGAGCGCCTTGTGACCGATAAAGCGTGAGGTGAGTGCCAGTGCATAGTCACTTGGGAACCCCGAGACAGAAAGCCCTGTCAAAACAGTTGCCTTATCACTTTGGGGTCCTTCAAGCCTGACACCGTCCTCAGTGATCCGGATATGCGTATCCGGATCCACCAATCCGTAAGACAAAGGTTCCAGGGGATTGGGTCTGGCACGCGAGGAAACAGCTTCTTTTTTGTGAGCATTCAAAATGGCGCGAAGCGTTCGGTAGAGGTCAAGTGAGGTCCACGTGTGGCTGTATAAAAACTGTGATTGAAAAAGCGAAATGAGTCTTTCTCGCTCTTTTTTGGCTTTTTCAACCGCCACAAATAATGCTTTGTCACCTAGGGGAATCACGACAGACACCCAGGCACGAAAGTGCCTTACGCGAAAGTGTGAGCCCCTGGAGAGACTTTTATGAAGTCCTTCTTTTAAATACTGTGTGCGCTCTTTGGCCAGGTGATTGAGTGTTTGAGCGCAGGCTTTTTGAGAGTCGGGTACCAAAAAATAAGGCGTACGGCTTGCTTCATAGGCATTTGTGGCCCAATGGATATTGGGTTCGGCAAAAAGCGTCACCTGAATACCTGTCCCTGTCGGTAAGTCAGCTGAAAAAAGGCCGGTTAAGTGGTTTGCCATTTCGGGTGTTGCACCGGTTTGGGGTGTTAATTCCAGCGTAAAACCCACGGACTCCATCGCAAAGTGCTTTTCATCCATGATGGCAAAAAGCCCGGCTTCAAGTTCCTTGCCGTAAGGCAGAAGTGAAGCCAAGCGGTCAATCACTGTTTTTGAGCCTCGGCTCACGAGTAACGATTCATCCTCAGCCGTGAGATTGGTGAGGTATCGGTTAAACCCAAAGCCCTTTAGGTGAAAGAATTTCTGAAAGACGTTTTTCATAGGTCTTTGCCTTTAATCCTGAGCTTTAAGAGGCGTAATCATTTTTCGGGAGGCTTCTTTTACGGGTTTAATGTCAAGTGTTTCCGGTGCCCAGCGTGCTTCTCGAATCGTTGTGAAAATGACGTGCTCGGCATGCAGGTCGCCGTCTTCATCAATGTAGGGCGCAACCCACACACGAAGAATTTCTTCCGGTGACCGTCTCGGGGCCATCAAAGGCGTATCCGTTGCAATCGGATCGCCCGAGGCTTTTCCATCAGAAATGACAACTGCGGTTGATAGCGCTTGGGTTTCTTCTCTTTCTTCTTTGTCGAGTGACTCATGCACGGAAGATAAAGACGCACAGCGAGGCGATAAGTCCACTGAGCAGGCAAAGTCAGACTTGGCGTCCTGAAGCCCCGTGATTGATCCGCAGGCACTAAGTAGTGACGTAAAAGAACAAACTGTCAGAGCTAAAAGGAATCGCTTCATTACGGATTCTCCTTGTTGGAATCGCCAACAGCCTTTTTTATCTTAGCGATTGCTTCAAGTTTTTCTTCAATCGCCTGAGCACTCACGGCGCCTGTAACACGTTCTCCATTTTCAAAGAAAAGCGTGGGCGTACCCTTGATGCCGAGTTCCTTCATCAGAGCTTCGTTTGCTTCAATGGGAGTGGTGCATTGAGCGGGCGTGGTTAACTCTGTGCTTCTCATCATCACATCTTCAAAGACTTTGACTTTGTCTTTCGCGCACCAAATGCGGGCAGAAAGCTCTTTGGCATCCGGATGCAGGCCTGTTAATGGAGTTAAAAAGGTATGGATACGGATATTGTTAAGCCTCGTGAGTGTCTCTTCTAATTTTTTGCAGAAAGGACAGCGGGGGTCAGTGAAGACATAAAGCGTGTGTTGAGGTTCTCCCTTTTCTCGAGTAATCGCATTGTCTAAAGGCAGTTTGGTGACATCAATCATTTGAGCCAGCGTCTTTAAGGGTGCCGTGAGATCGATTTTCTTATCCATGTCATAGAAGACTCCGCCAAAGAGCCAATGACGAAAATAGCGGTCACGGTTTTGTGAATTGATGTTCTCTAACTCCTTGAGCGTTTCAGAATCAATAAAAACGTAGATCACGCCCTCACCCAAAATCACTTCATAAAAGCCGGGGACGGCGGTTTCTCTAGCCAAACGGATACGGTTTTGGGGATAAGCTTTCTGTAACGCTCGTAAGACTTTTTGGTCTTTTTCACTCAAAGCCGTTTGAGAAAATCCGAGGCTATAGGGTTCGTTTTGTGCCTGGGCTAAAGCATCAGTGATTGAAAAATTCATGGCTAAACTCACAACAATGGAAAAAAAGAGATGTTTTTTCATACAAAAAAGGGGCTTTAGAAAAGAGATTTTTCTGTGGCAATCGAAGCGCTTTGCGTGATGACGATATCTACGTCACGCCCGGCATCAACTTCCAATACAGGGAAAATTTTGTCGGCAAGCTTGAGGTAATAGTCTGCGACGCGATCAAGGGCATCCTGCATCCCTTCACCCAGACCGGCGCGCCAGGGGTTATTGACGGAATTGGTGACGGTCCCTGCAAAATTTGTGGTGGAATCCTGAGCAGCTAAACTCACAGCTTCGCCTAACCCTGAAAGTGTGCCCACGAGCAAAGCATTGGCAATCGCTTGCCCCGAGCGCGTGACGACTCGGGCTTTGAGTCCCGTTTTGCCGTCCTCTCCTGTGACGTAGCCTGTGAGTTTCACGTCAATCGCGCCTTTTGACTCCGTGATACAGCTTAAACGGTCAAGGCGCACCAAGACGCGCTCAGAACTTAAGTCCCCCGTGGCGTTGGCTGTGACCATGCAGCGTTTAACGTCAGAGCGATAGCGATTGGGTAAAAAAGCCGGGTCTTTGATTTCTAAAAGCATCGGCACGGGATTGCCGTTAGCTTGCCCACCGGTCGGTGCTTCCACACCGTTTAAAAGTCGGGCTCGAGCAAAACTCCCAGTAATTAAAAGATCATCGGCTTTGCGCTCTTTAGTGCGGTTTTTAGCGATTTCGTCTTTTTTGGCGGACTGGGGCTTATTGACGGGCTCTGCGTCACTGACTTTTTTAATCACGAGTCTCGGTTCCTGCGTATCAGTCCGCCTGCCACTCTGGATTTGAGAAGATGAGTGATATCCATTGTTGCCGGAAGGAGTGGTAATCGAACCCTCGATTCCGATATCGGTACCTGGAATTTCATCATTAAATTGAAGATTAGCGTCTTTTGCCTGACGCTTTTTGCGCTCTTCTTCACGTTTAAGCTGAGCCGATAACGCCTGCACCTCTTTTTCAAGTGCACTCATCTGTGCCCCATAGGTCGTCACAAAGTGCTCTTCGTTAAAAGAGTCGTTATCCAAATGAATGGTAGTGGCTGGTTCTTCCTTTTTTGCTTTAGGTTTTTCCTGCGTAAAAATCGCAATGACAATGGCAAAGGCAACCAAAACTGTCACCAGTACCGCCAAAATAATCCACTGACGGATATGAATCTGAGTGTTGGTCATCTGTGAGCTCCTTTGCCTTCAAGCTTTTCTACGACGTAAACGCGAGTCATGGCTTTGGGAGCCAAGTGAGCGTTTTCAATGGCAACCGCTAAAACACCTTTTTGATAAAAGAGCTTTTCTTCCAAAGTGACATTTTGAAGTGAGGTGTTTTGATGAACGAGTACCTTGCCCACCATTGAGTCAGAGGTAAGGCTCTTTAAGCAAAAGGCACCGCATCTGTTTGTGGCATGAAAGCCATCGGGCAATTCATTTCTGGCTAAGGCACGGATTAAACGCGTGACTTTTTTGTCTAAATCTGGTGCTGTAACAATCGCTTCTTTAAACGTCCGGAGAGCATAGGGTTGATGCTCCTCTTCCTTTGTCTTTGTGTTGCTTAAAACAATTTCCTGGCTTCGCACGGCTTGAGGAATGAGTGCCAGAGCATGCGTTTCTTTGTCTTCTGTTGTGAGAAACAAAGCGACAGCGTCTTTGGTTTTCGGAAAAACAAAAACTTGCCCTGTGTTGGCATCGGTCTGTACTTCAAGCTGAGAGGCCTCATAAATGGCATTTGTGATTTTCTTACCCGTCACAGCAATGCGGTTGGGACCGGTGAGACTTACCGGAAAAGCAGGCGCACTTTGAGCTTTCGCTCTCGGGCTTTTAACCGAGGCAATGGCTTCATTAACCGAATCTTCGGAAAGAAAATCATCGGTCGGTGCCATGCCCGCATACGCAAACGAAGCCGTTAGGGCACAAAAAGAGGCTAACAGACTCTTGGTCCTTAGGTGTTTCATAAAAATAAATTGAAAATGAGAGAGAGTTAGAAGCGGGAGATCACTTTTGTTGATCACCATCTGTTTCTGTAAGCATTACCAACTGAAGCCTGCCCGCCACAAGAGAAAACCGCATCAAGACTGTCGCTTTTTGTCTGAGCGTTTCGGTTTTGCCGATATAGTGGTGTTTAAAGCCATGGGCTTTAACGGTTAATCCTTTGGCATTGATTTCCATCGCTTCGATCGAAAAGAGGCTTGTAGCGTGCAGTTTTTTAATCAGCCGTGCTTTTTCTTTTAAAGCCTCATCAATGTCGCCGAACGCAGAAGGCGCGACATGCTTTAACAGTGCCTCACGGTTAAAGTCAACATTGGCCGGCGTCATATTCATGGATAACGACAAAAGATCGCGTGCAACGAGCGTGAGATAGTCTTCATCAATATGGCTATTGGAGATACTCATCGGGTGCGTGGTTTCATTGATGCCAATGGGAACCAAAACGGTTGTTACGGGGTTTTCTTTAAAAAGAAGACAACCCGAAAGAATTACATTTACCGCAAAAGAGCCGGCAAGAAGCCCGAGCGTCAAACGCTTTAGCCCTAAGCGAGCAGCCATGTCAGCTGAAAGTTGAGTGTAGGTATTCATAGCCTTATCCCATGAATTCGCGCCGATAAGAAGGAGGAGAACGCCTGAAAGGCTTTCCCGGCAGATACCAATAGAGCGTATGAATGCCAAAACCTTTTGCTCGACCCTGACGAACCCGGCTCCAGCCTTTGGCTAAAACGATTCCGAAAACCCCTCCCAAAAGAAGGCTTCCGGCCATGACGCCTATAGCAATGCCCGTGAGAAAAAGAGTGGCCACATCAAAATCCCAAATAAAGATTTTGGCGTTGGCATCCAGCTCACGCGGGACAGGCACAAGCCCCAATTCATTTCGACGCGAATTCATGAGAGTCTTTCTTTAGATAAGAGCCGTGAGGATGCCTTCAATGACGCTCGGAGCAATCACCAAGCACATCGCAGCAGCCACACAACCCACAGCACCCATCACAGAACCGCGAATAATGCCCATGCCCAAACCCACTAAGAGAAAGATCAAGGCGATGGCACGGCCCAGGTAACCCGTAGCCCAGGATTCCACAATGGTGTAGAGCTCTTGGAATTCTCCACCCGTTTCACCGGCGTAGACGCTAGAGGAGGCAAGTCCCAGAGCTAAAAGTAAAGAAAGAGTCTTTTTCACAATTGTTTCCTTTATAAAAATTTGGAAAAGTCGCCCTATGCGTAAAAACACATGAAGGCGCAGGGGCGCTATCGTGCATGAAAAAGAAACTAGTAGCTATTAGAAATTTCACGGTTTGAAAACTGTGAAAAAACACCTTCTGGGAATTAAGTTATTGATTGGTGCTCAGAGAAATCGGGAATTGAAGTGAATAGAGCTTGAAATGACGTAATGAAAAATTTATAGAAAGGACGATTTTTGATGTATTAAGGTTCATTTCTCATCAAAGAGATTGATCGCATATCCGATCAGAGTCTCATGACGGACACAGAAGTGCAATGATATTTTTATGACTGTTTTTATAAAGTCGCTTTTGTAATCGTGTTTACACAAAAGTCTGAAGAACCCATAAAATATTTCAGAAGGTTCGTATCGAAAGATAGCAATTAATACCACATTAAGCCCCAGGGACAGACTGATGAAAAGATTCTGTCATCGCCAACATTGGTGGAGTTTTTGTAGATGTCTTTAACAAATCTCAAATCTCGGATTTCTTTTATATCTGAGTTGATTTCATCTCCTGTTGCCTCGGATTTTGAGTACGCCTCAGCCATTGAGATCCTGAATAAAAAGGATTTTCTGGATGCGTTAAAAAATGAGTTGCCAGATGAAATAAAGTCAACGCTACGATTCGTTGTCGAGAACGTAAATTGGCGAAGAGTTTTTAATATAAAGCCTGATTTTGAGTTGGATGACTACTATAAAGAAGAACTAAAGGCTCAACTGACTATCTCACTGATTATTCCGGTCTATAACGTTGAACAATACCTTAAGGATTGCTTACAAAGCGTCTGCGATCAAACATACCCATCAATTGAAGTCATTTGTATCAATGATGGTTCAACAGATGGTTCTCCTGAAATTTTGGAAAAATTTAGATCTAAAATGGGGACAAAACTTCGGATTATTAACAAGAAAAACGAAGGCTTAGGACCTGCTCGCAATACTGGAATTGTAGCTTCAACCGGTTACTATGTTTACTTTTTAGATTCAGACGATACTTTGGTGCCAAACGCCTTGCAATCCGTCTATGACGTTATGAGTTCTCAAGTAGATTTTGTTGTGCACGGTATTAAAGTAGTAGCCCTGGACGAGCAATTAGAAAATGAAGTTTCGAGTAATAAGGCATGGATTGATAGCGTTAGAAAACAAAACGGAGTATATCAACTGGGAAGTTCTCCAAAGGCAGAACTTGTTTCGGTCGCTTGGAACAAACTTTACAAATTGGGTTTACTTCTAGGTCGGAAAATTCATTTTCCAAATTTACTACACGAAGACGAGGTTTTCTTTTGGAGACACATTGTTCACTGCTCAAAATATTTCTATCTTGATCAAGATTTATACTGTTATCGTCGAAGGCAATCCAGTATTATGGGTACGCGATTACAGTCAATGCGTTCGCTTGATGCAATCAAAATTCACATTGAGATCTATAAATTGATCAAAGATCATAGTCTGAAAGAAAAGTATGGGAGGGCTATTGATCAATTATTTATCGATTCTGTTTCTTGGTTTATGTCTATAGTTAATTCGGAATTCCGTAGTCAAGCATTACAACTAATTTATAGTTATGTATGGGAAATTCGTTACGATTCCCGCAGATTGAAGGATTTTTATTGGACTCTCATAAATAAGCAACTTTCTTTATGCCTAAAAGAGTTTTAAGGAATTTACTAAATACAATCCGGAGAGAAAATGATTAGATATATTGTTCGTAAATTGCGGGGTGATCACACTCTATGGACTAATCTCAATCACCGAATTGATGTTTTAGAAAAAGAGTTAAAAGAAATTAAGCAAGAGGTGGGGCGCACTAATGCTCTGCTTAATCAACTGGAAAAACACCAAGCCTCGGTTAATCTTGCATTATTCAAACTTCTGGAAATACAAAAAGAGCAAGTTTCAAAGAAAGCTTCAGAAAAATCTGTTTGAGTGTATCTGTGAAATGAAAAAAGGCCCGAACCGCTGTCGGGCAAAAAAAGGACAGGTTTTAATACTTAGGTAAAGGGCTTTATTTATAAGCATGTGAAACCATGAGGTAAATACAGACTGACAAGCAAATAAACCCAAACAAAATCCAATAGGGGTTAATAAAAAAGGGCATAAAGCTCATCATAATAACGCCTTGAATCATAATGCAGGCGGTGACAAGCGCCGTTCTTAATAAAAAAGAGCTTGAAGGTAAAAATCGGGCGTATCGGATTTTTCTCACACACAAGGCATCCACAATCACGACGGCAATAAAGGGCAAGAGATTTAAACCTAAAAGACCTGTTACTAGAATTCTGCCGATTGCCAAAATGATGATGGCGTACGTTGCCTGAAGGTAGGGGATGGTAAGAATTCTTGAGACTGCACCTTCGACTTCGCTATCAGTGAAATGCTCTGAATATTCCAATGAGGTCTGATCGCCCGAAGGAATAGGGTAAGTAGTGAAAAATTGCTCAACACCAAAAAGGATGTGATTGACACGTTCAACCAAATCAAAGCCGAGGTACTGAATTTGCCAGGCGCGCTCTCTTTCAATTAAATCAAAAGTAAACGCTTCATTGTGACCCGCAGACCACCAGATGATCTGCACGAGTATACATCCCCAAAAAAGACTCCAAAGGGTTTTATACATGAATTATCTTCCTTTCTTTGCAACAAGAATCGGGCATCGGGTTTTATAAATGTAGCCCGCAGAGACTTGAACAATGGCCTCGCAGTTCGGAAGTTTTCCTAAAAAATCAGCCGGAAAGATAGGTTCCAAATCAGAACTCATCTGACGGGTGAGCCCAGAGTGATAGTCTGGTGATAAATGATCCGGTGCCCGGTTATTAATTGAGAGGCTTTGATTGGCAATGTAGGTCTTCCCTAAAGTTTCCACGACAAAGCGCTGCGTCATCTGATCTTTGGTTCTGAGCGCAATGAGGTTATTTAAGTTTCCTAAAACAACGTGCGCAGCTTCAATACTTCCCATTCGGTGTGCGAGGTCCGCAATGGTTTGCATGGCACAAGTTGTTTGAATACCGGATTCCGCGCCTTTATTGAGGATTTCAATTAAAGGAACGTTGATGACGTTTGAGACCTCATCAATAAATAGACTGATGCGTTGAGAATTTAACGCTGAGATTCCTAAGTTGTATCGACGCCCTGCGATATTAGCAAGGTCAGCCAGCCAAATACCGGCCAGGGTGGAAGCTACCGTAGGGTTAGGCATAGAGTCTAAGCCAATATAAAGAACGTGCCCGCCGTTAATCACTTTTTCAAGATTCATAACAGGCCGCGTATCGTGCATATCGTTTAAAGAAGGTGAGAGGCTGTCAGCTAATTTCCCGGTTGTAAGCATCGAAAGAATCGGCAAAAGGGACGCCGTGATTTTTGAATAGTGCTCACGATTATGCCGAAAGACTTCAATGAGTCCGTCAATGGCAGGATTCGGTGCTGTGGAGTGAAGCTCTGTTTCGTATAACGCTACCAGTACCATGAGACGTTCTGAAACCGTAGGCGCAGGCGGTTTGCCTGCTTTTTCCTTTAAGTCGTAATAGTGCTTTTGCCAATCAGGATTGGCGTAATTTTTTGCGTGTTGCTCCAAAAGGGATTCCAGTAATTCATAAATCCCGAGCTTGACGTATTTTGCAATTAAAGGAAGAGTCGGACGAACCTCTAAAGCGATTAAACCTTGAGCAATAGCGTTCACAGCCATCCAGGCAAAGTTGGCAAAGCTTTCATCCATGTTAGGCGGGAAAGCTTGACGGATGCGTGAGGCAATTTCAGTGGCGTTGGTGAAACTGTGCATGGGATCGAGCCTAATCCCCGTATCGGGAAAAGCCGGATGAAAGGTCAAGGGATCTTTTCTCCCACAAGCACGGCAGGCATGAAGAATATTATCTTTGAGTCTTGATGAGTGTTTTGGATCAATGACAATCACCACATCGCCTCTGGCGATCGCTTGAGCGACCAAGTGGCTTAAATAAACACCTTTACCGGCTTGAGTTGTTCCGCAAAGACAAAGCCCGCCTTCAAAGTTTTTAAGGGGTCTGAAAAGCGATTCTTCACAGTTACCCACTCCGTGGATAATTGATAAGCCCGCGGCTTCTTCCGGTAACGCTGAGTTGGATAGCAAAATTTTGGTGAGAATCGGATGAAGGGTGAGTTTCGTCCAATCCAGTTTCATTAACTCATAGAGTTTTTGTGAGTGTTCCGGCCACCAGCGAAAGCCCAATCCCAACCACAAATCATAAGGGTGCCTCTTCATGATTTTGGCTAGATCCTGAAATGTCATAAAAGTTAATTGAGAGCCTGATAATCGAGCTCTTGCGTGAAGGACTTTAAGCGTTTCAAAAGCACGCTTAATGAGCATCGCAAGCGTCAATGTCCAAAGGATGGCACACCATGAAAGGGGAAGACGGTTGGCGAAATAAAGCCAGGTTGCCCAACCGAAAGCCAAGGCCCAGGCAATTACAGCAAAACTTTCAAAAGCGGGTCTCCAGCACTCATAGCGCTCAAAACTTTGAGAGGTTTCTTCACGTTCATTCATGGGAATCCTCTTCAAAGTTCAGGCTCAATTGATCACCGTCTTCTGTTTTGTTTTTAAAAGTAAAGTTGGGTTGAGGCATTTTTTGAAAGACATGACGGAAAGCTTTTTTAAAGGTAAGCACCTGATGATTGTGAATCGCTTTAAAAAGATCCGGCTTTAAGATGATGCCTCGCTGAAGAACTCCGTTATTGTCAGTGTGCGTGACCCATAGCGGTTCATTGCGTTCGGTTTGATAAATAAGGTTAGAGGTCAGAAGTGCTAAAACTAATCGTTCAAAAGAAAGCGAAGTTCCCATTTTTCGCCAAAGTACTTCTGACAAGAAAAATCCTTCATCAATGAGTGTTTCATGGGTGGACTTTTCGTCAGAAGTCATAAACTCGGCAAAGCATTGAAGGGCAGCCCTCAGCTCCTCTTGTTTAATTTCTTTAGCTAATTGCCAAATAAGAGCCGGTTGTGAAGGTGTTTTCTCAGGGAGTTGCTCGGTAAAAGCCTTATCACTTAATTGCATGACATTACGAGTTAACTGAGAAAGTCCGGCAGATTGATCAAGTGAGAGCTTCACTTCAAAATCTCGCTTAACGGTTTTTGCGTACAAAATGCGGCTGCTGGTTAAGAAGTATGTATCGGATAATTTAATCGCTTCACGGGGTTTAGCATTAGGCGTCACAGCTATCATGCAGGTGGCTGTTCCTTTTTGTGAAGGCAAGGAAATGCCGCTTGAAAGTAGGCAACCTGCCCAGATATCGGGATCGGTTGGCAATTCAACGAGTCCCAATCGCTTCATATCATCAATAAGAATAGGGCAGACATCGGGCCAAAAGAGAAACAGACCGTCAGCACCTTTCCGTAAAGGACTGTCCTTTGCATTGATTTCCCAATCAGTGAAAATTCTTGTACGAATGATTCGGATTAGCGTTGCCTGCCAGCCCTCGGGCGCCAAAATTTCTCCTAATTCTTTGCCCAAACGCTCACGCTCTAATAGACACGTTCGGTAAACGCCGAGATCACGTGCTTTAATGACTGATGACGGAGTGTCTTCAATAGGAGTGGATCCGGTTAAACATTTCATAAGTTCATACAAAGGTAAAGGTCCTGCGTCAGCTAACCAGGTGAGTGTCTCCGGGCAAAGAATGTCTCTGGCTAAAAAGAGTCTTAGATTTTCTTTTGAGTGATTTACGGGTTGAGGTTTTGTATCCCAGTGAAGCTGTAAGTGAAGATTGGGATTTTTGGAAAGTTTTTCTTTAACCCATAAAACATAAGGAATAGCTAGGGGTTCAAAAGCAACGTGTCTGATGTGGTTAGCCTCACTGATATGAAAAAATGAGTCATCATGCTCAGGAGGCACTTCAGTAATGTGAAGTCTTTCAAAAACATCCAGAAAAGAGCAAAGACCGGCAAGCGCTGCAGATGCCTTGAGTCTGCCTTGCAGCAGATGCTGAGCCATGATGTTTTTCTCAAGCTCCACCGTGCTTTCCATGATTTCAATGGCATAAGTGGCAGCGGCGACGCTTGCCCTGAAAAGGTCGCCTTCAGCACTGAATATTCCTTTGGGCCGATAGGGCAATCTTCCGCTCACAAGGGCTAATTGCTTGATGCAAGGAAGGATTTTTGATTTCCAGCTCGTTTGATCGGAATAAGCAATCTCAAGGCGCTCAATCAGAAGTTTGTTTTCTTCGAAAAAAGACTCTAGTACGACAGGTTGCAGCACGTTTGGTAGATGCTTACCTGAAGTGCTCTTTTTGATCTGGGGAAAGAACATCATTTGAATGCCCCTTCAATGTAAGCATTAAGCACTGTTTTAAAGCAGAGTCTGTGTTTGATGGCCACGTTAATCGCTTTTATTAGGCGTTTATGTTCCTGATCGAAATGATGAGGAATCAAAAACGTTCCCATTCGTTTGATTTTAGGGATCACGGGGATGGTGCCTTGATCAAAATAGGCATGAAGACTTTCAGGAAAGTCTGCAGCTACGACTGACTTTGGGTTTTCAGAGCGATAGGGAATCAAAGCTTTGGCATTAAACCAGTGATAAAGGTTCATCACCGGATGACAATCTTTGGAATGATTAGCTAAAACGGTTGGAGAATGCTCAAACGCTTCAACCGTTTTTAAAAAAGCCTCCAACCGATTAAATCCCAGGCTGATCAAAAACTCAAAGAATCGCGTTGCAACGTAGAGAAAATAGCGATCGAAGGGATAGCGCTCCAAAAGATGTTTTTGAATTTTGGTTTTTCGCAAGAATTCAACTTCAGGGACACTCTCTTTGCGAAGTTGCTTGACACGGTAAACCGTTAAGCCGGTTAAAGCTGCTACGCAATCATGCGGAAGCTTTGTTTGGAAGAGTCGATCATAAAAGATCGTTTGGTTTCTGTTGACGGGGGGGGGTAAAGAGCTCGAATATTGATCTTTTTTAATCATTTTAAACAAAGAATCAACGATAACAAAGTGATTTTTGCTATCGGTATTAAGTAAGCTCCAATGCTGATCTTTTAAACACAATGGTCCATGCAATATTTCAGGGTCTGAGATGTTTGAGGTCAGTGTCACGCCGGTACATTCGCCTTGAGCGAGATGGGTAAAGTGGTCACCTAACCAGATGTTTTTAACAGCGGCGGCTTCTTCAGTCGTTATATTTTGGTTGCCGGCATTTAGTGAAAAGAAGGGTAGGGGATATAAGCCAAATGCCTTGATGGCGTTTTCAAGAATAATTTCTTCTACGTCTGCAGAAATATCGTAGAAGCCGCAATGGCGTTTATAGTCCTCTTTCATCAACTCTCTGATCTTCAGATAGTTGAAAAAGGTGATGACGTTATAAGAAGAGAGATTTTTCATGATTTCCTTGTACGAGCAAAAAGATAAAAAATCTGGCTTCTAAAGCCAAAAGAGTCGCGAATTGTACTGGGAACCTCTAAAGGGCTATATGAGAAAAATCAAAGAAACATAAAACAAAAAAATAAATGAGTAATTTGAAAGCCATAAAAATTACTGACTGATTTACAACTAAGGCATAATTCACAATCAGTAAACCTTCTTATTTTTGGAGTTAACGATGCAAGTTTTAGTTGTAGGTAGTGGTATCTCGGGAGCAACTGTTGCCAGATGCTTAGCTGACCAAAACCACAATGTCACGGTGATCGATGAAAAACCTCATGTTGCTGGTAATTGCTACGACTATTTTGATGAGAATGGTATTGATGTTCATCAATATGGGACACATATTTTCCATACTGATGTCAAGGCTGCTTGGGATTTTGTATCGCGTTTTACCCAGTGGTTCCCTTATCAACATAAAGTTGTCGCGCTCATTGACGGCCAATTAATTCCTATACCGTTTAATTTGAATTCTATTGACAAGATATTTCCACCTTCAATAGCCAAGCGTTTGGAAGAAAAATTATTAACCAGTTTTGGTTTCAATGTTAAGGTGCCCATCCTAGAACTTCGTAAGACCGGTGATAAAGACTTATTGTTCTTAGCGGACTTTATCTATGAAAGGGTTTTCTTGCATTACACATTGAAGCAATGGGGAATGAGACCCGAGGACTTAGATCCAATGGTTACCGGTCGGGTCCCCGTTTATATCAGCCGAGATGACCGTTATTTCCAAAACCGTTATCAAGGAATTCCGCTTGAAGGTTATACTAAGTTGATCGGAAATATGCTCGAACATGAGCGTATTAATTTGAAACTTTCTACCAAGTTTGATCATACGATGTTAAAGGATTTTGATAAGGTTTATTACACAGGACCTATTGATGAATTCTTTGATTATGAGTTGGGAGAGCTGCCTTACCGGAGTCTTCATTTTGATTTTTTTACTTTCAATAGACCATATTTTCAAACTAATTCTGTAGTAAATTATCCCTGTAATTACGACTTTACCCGTATTGGTGAGTACAAGTATTTTTTAGATACTGTTTCTAGTAAGACAGTAGTCTCTTATGAATATCCGCAAGCTTTTGTACGGGGACAAAACGAACGTTATTACCCTGTTCCTTCAGATAAAAATAAGGCTTTATATGAAAAGTATCTGGAAAAGTCGAAAGAATTAGCTGATAAGGTAGTCTTTTTGGGTCGATTAGGTGACTATAAATACTATGATATGGATAAGGCTGTAGCTCGAGCGTTGGAATTAGTGAGAAAGTAGCTTTATTTATTTAACGAAAGGCTTGTCAAAGTGACAAGCCTTAAATTCAAGATTTAATTCGTTTAACTATTACGAAAAATGAAAACATATTTTTCGGATTCTTGTCCAAATTGTGAAATTAAAGCTTGTGGTTTGACTCTCAATATCAGTCGTCAGCGTCTGAGTGACGCTGAGTATGAAAGTCTTTTAAAAAAGGCGCGCGACCTAAAGCTTTTGGATGCTCAGAGAAAAATGGTTGAGGGCGACTTTGTCAATGCTTCAGAAAAAAGACAGGCCTTGCATACCTCACTGCGCTCGTTCGATCCGAGAAGTCCTCATTTCGCAGAAGTCGAAGAAACCCGAGAAAGAATGTATGCCTTAGCCGATGCTATCCGCAGCGGTCA
>UQYP01000015.1 GCA_900545335.1 uncultured Sutterella sp.
TGACCGCTGCGGATAGCATCGGCTAAGGCATACATTCTTTCTCGGGTTTCTTCGATTTCTCTGAAATGAGGACTTCTCGGATCGGACGAGCGCAGTGAGGTATGCAAGGCCTGTCTTTTTTCTGAAGCATTGACAAAATCGCCTTCAACCATTTTTCTTTGCGCATCCAAAAGCTTTAAGCCACGCGCCTTTTTTAGGAGACTTTCATACTCAGCGTCACTTAAGCGTTGACGGCCGATATTGAGTCTGATGTTGCAGGCGGTTAATTCACAATCTGATCGGGTGTCGGACAAAAATGCAATGCTGCCGGTCATGGTTTTACCAATATAAAAAACAAAGCGTCTAAATACTCGACGCTCACAATGAATATACGTGTCATTGTACGTTGGGGATTTTTGCCTTGCCACTGAAACTCCCTGAAAATAACTATTAGATACAGCTTTTTCAGGCAAAAAGACAATCTGATGCTTAAAATTGGCGAAAAATGCTAAATAAAGGATATTAACGTGGCTAACTGTTTCAGCCAAAAGAAGATTTTAGTTGCTGGCGATGCCATGCTTGACCGCTACTGGTTTGGCGACGCCAACCGTATTTCCCCTGAGGCCCCTGTCCCCGTTGTTCGCATCACCCGTCAGGAAGAGCGATTGGGCGGCGCAGCAAATGTCGCATTAAACATTTGTGCGTTGGGAGCCGGAGCTAAATTATTATCCGTCGTTGGGTGTGACGAAGCCGGTACTACCGTTGAACGCCTTTTAAACGAAAAAGGCATTGAACCTCATCTTCATCGCGATCCTGATCTCAAAACAACGGTTAAATTAAGAATTGTCGCCCGTCAGCAACAGATGCTGCGCGCAGACTTTGAAAATCGACCGACCACTGCAGTCTTGGCTAAGCACCTCAGCGAATATGAAAAGTTAATTGATGACTGTGAAGTCGTTGTTTTATCAGACTACGGCAAAGGCGGACTCGATCATATTGCCCGCATGATTGATTGTGCGAGAAGAAAAAATATTCCCGTTCTGATCGACCCCAAAGGCAGCAACTATGACCGCTATCGCGGCGCCACAGTGATCACGCCGAACCGTTCAGAGCTTGCCCAGGTTGTGGGCAGCTGGAGTAGCGAAGAAGAACTCACCCGTAAAGCGCATGCGCTGCGCAAAGAGCTTGATCTTACCGCTTTGCTTTTAACTCGAAGCGAAGAGGGCATGACCTTATATACAGATTCCGGTGAAAAAACCATCCCTGCTCAGGCGCTTGAAGTCTATGATGTCTCCGGTGCGGGCGATACAGTCATTGCCGTTATGGCCACGATAATGGCTATGGGTGAAAGTCTTGAAGAGTCTATGCGTATAGCCAACCGTGCCGGCGGTATTGTTGTCGGCAAATTGGGCACTGCCACGGTCAGTTTTGAGGAACTTTTCCCCAATGGCTATGAGGATCTTTTTGCAGGAGAAAAATTGTGAGCATCATTGTTACGGGGGCAGCCGGCTTTATCGGCGCCAATAATGTACTGGCTTTAAACAAACGCGGTTACACCGACGTCATCGCTGTTGACAACCTCACGCATGCTGACAAATTTAAAAATCTGGCCGAATGTCAGATCAGTGATTATTTTGATAAGCGTGATTTCATTGAACTCGTTCGTGCGCGCAAAATTGCCAAACCTGAAGCCATTTTCCATCAAGGCGCCTGCTCCGATACGATGGAAACGGACGGCCGCTACATGATGCAGAATAACTACCGCTATACGCTGGAGTTATTTAACTGGGCTCAGGAGCTTGGGATTCCGATGATTTATGCCTCTTCGGCTGCCACTTACGGCGCAAGCACGACCTTTGTGGAAGATCCCCGCTTTGAAGGTCCGCTTAATGTCTACGGCTATTCCAAATTCCTCTTTGACCAGGTGCTCAGAGCAAAGCTTGCCAAAGGCGAAGTCAAGGCTCCGGTGATCGGTCTGCGTTACTTTAACGTGTATGGGCCGCACGAGCAGCACAAAGGCCGTATGGCCAGTGTCGCCTTCCATCAATTTTTCCAATTCCGTAAAGACGGCTATGTTCGTCTTTTTGAAGGCTGCCTCGGATACGGCAATGGTGAACAGGAACGCGACTTCGTTTATGTAGACGATGTCATTGCTGTCAATCTGCACTTTTTCGATAAACCGGTCACGGGAATTTATAACTGCGGCACGGGTCGCGCCCAACCGTTTAATGACGTCTCCTTAGGCGTTGTCAATGCTTTGCGCACCCACGCAGGTAAAGACAAAGTGACTTTGGAAGAAGCGGTTAAAGCAGGCTTTATCCGTTACATTCCTTTCCCCGAATCATTGAAAGGCAAATATCAGGCCTACACTCAAGCCGATCTCACCAAGCTTCGTGCCGCAGGCTGTGATGTTCACTTCAGAAGCGTAGAAGAAGGTACCGCTAATTACGTGGCCGATCTTTTAACGCGCTACCAAGATGTCAGCTCCGATCCCACGATCGCCGAGGCAAAATGACATTGAAAAAGGCTGCTTTTTTGGATCGTGACGGCGTGATCAACATTGATCACGCCTATGTGCACACGCCTGAAGAATTCACTTTCATTGACGGCGTTTTCGAGGCTTGCCGAAAACTGCAGTCTGCGGGTTATCTGCTCATCATTGCTACAAACCAAAGCGGCATCGGGCGAGGTTACTACAGCGAAGAGGATTTCTCTCACCTTTGCGGCTGGATGAAAGAACAATTTAAGCAGCAAGGCGTGTGCATTGATGACATTTTTTTCTGCCCGCATCATCCGCAAAAAGCGCTTGAAAAGTATCGCTGTGACTGCAACTGCAGAAAGCCCAAGCCCGGAATGCTTTTAGCAGCTAAAGAGAAGTGGTCCATTGACATGAAAGCCAGCCTGATGGTGGGTGACAAAGCCGGTGATATGCAAGCCGCTCTAGCCGCAGGCGTAGCCACTCGAATCCTTGTCGGCAAAGACGGTCTTGTCCGCCCCCAACCCATTGAAGAATCTACCCACACGGCCCAAAATTTACTAGAAGCTGTGAATCTCATCATTACGGAACCCTCTTTATGAGCACCAGACTTCCAGCCCCGGACTTTGAAAACAAAATCACCGATATGGAGCATCTGCAGGAACGGGCTTCAGCACTGCCTCATCCGGTTGTCATGACCAACGGTGTTTTTGATATTTTGCACAGAGGACACGTCACGTATCTGGCACAGGCCAGAGCCCTCGGAGCCAGTCTTGTGGTAGCGATCAATTCGGATGCCTCAGTCAAAATGCTCGGCAAAGGCGATGAGCGTCCCATTAATACACAAACGGACAGGGCTGCGGTCTTAGCAGCACTCGAGAGCGTTGATTTAGTCGTCGTTTTTGAAGAAAAGGTGCCGCTTAAAGCCGTAGAAACCGCCCATCCGGATATCTATGTGAAAGGGGGCGACTATCGGATTGAGGATTTACCGGAAGCCAAACTTGTGGCTACCTGGGGTGCCAAGACCGTAACAGTACAATTTGAGCACCAGCGCTCCACCACAGCTCTTTTGCAAAAAATCAGTCATCTCAACCTTCAAAAAAAATAGCTTCTTTCTGAAAAAAAAAGGCTCTGAATTTTCCATCTTCGGAGCCTTTTTCATGTTTCTGTTCGAATATTAGGGTTTCTCCTATACCCCGATAACTCACTGAATATTTTAGGAAAATTAATAAATTATTTTATTTGTTTACTTATTAATATCTTTTGTCGACAAATAAGAGTAAAGTTAAATTACCTGATTTTATTAGGTTAGTTTCTTTTTGCTAGTTATTTCAATTTTATTTTTATTTTAATATTCAAGGAGTTAATAATGGATAGTAAGTCTAGAAGCGGACGATTTGATTTGTCGGCAAATAAGTTGGTAGAAGATTTCAACGCCACGATCATGATTGAGCAGCGTAACTGCCCCTTTGATATCAAAGGCTCTCAAGCTCATGCAACCATGCTCGGTCGTCAAGGCATCATCAGCAAAGAAGACGCCGAAGCCATTTGCAAAGGTCTTGATCAAGTGGCTCAGGAAATCCGAGACGGCAAATTTGTTTTCCGTACGGCCGATGAAGACATCCATATGGCCATTGAAAAACGCATGACTGAAATCGTTGGTCCGGCCGGCGGCCGCTTACATACTGCCCGTTCCCGCAATGACCAAACCACGGTGACAACGAAAATGATGCTTCGGGCCACTATCCGCGAGGTCCAGGGAGCCATTCGAGACCTTCAAAAAGAATGTGTGGAAATTGCCCAAAAGCATCTCGACGTTATCATGCCGGGCTACACCCATATGCAAACCGGCCAACCCATCCTCTTTTCTCATTGGATAATGGCTTACTTCTGGATGCTCGAGCGTGACTTTACCCGCTTTGACAACCTCTATGACCGTATGGGACGCTGCCCGCTGGGCGCTGCCGCATTAGCCGGCACCGACTTCCCGATTGACCGGGAGTTTACAGCTAAAGCGTTGGGCTTTGATGCTCCGACGGAAAACTCAATTGATTCCGTAAGTGACCGCGACCATATGGTTGAATTCAATGCATGCGCCGCTATGTGCTACATGCATCTGAGCCGACTCTCGGAAGAGTTGGTAACTTTCTCCACGCAGGATTTCAAATTCATTGAACTCTCGGACGACTTCTGCACCGGGTCTTCCATCATGCCGCAAAAGAAAAACCCGGACATCGCTGAAAAAATCCGCGGTAAGACAGGTCGTGTCTACGGCAACCTCATGGCAATGCTCACCATCATGAAAGGCTTACCCCTGGCCTACAACACTGACCTCTCTGAAGACAAAGAACAGGTCTTTGATTCCATTGATACGCTTTTGGCAAGCCTGCGCATTATGACCCCTATGATTGCCAAGATGACAGTCAATGCCAAGAAGATGCGTCAAAACGCCGACTTGGGTTATTCCAATGCAACCGATTTGGCTGACTACCTTGCCCGCAAAGGAGTGCCCTTCCGCGAAGCTCACCACGTAGTGGGTTCTATGGTCAACTACTGCATCAAACACGGCAAGCGTTTGGACGACTTGACTCTTGAAGAATACAAGAGCTTTAACGACAAGATCGAAGAAGATATCCGACATGAAATCGCTCTGGAAACCTGTGTCAAGGCCCGTAAGTCTTATGGCGGCACTGCCCCTGAAGCAGTTTCTCATCAACTGGACGTTGCCCGCACCGTATTGGAAAACGAAGCTCAAAAACTTCAGTAGATCAATCTGAGTAAGGATTAAAAATCATGGAAACCGATTTAAATTTCTGGCTGCAGCTTGCTGTAATGCTTGTCTGCATCGGCGTCGGCGGACGCTTCGGCGGTGTGGGGCTTGGCGCCGCAGGCGGTTTGGGTGTGAGTATTCTTGTTTTAGGCTTTGGCCTTCAACCGGCTTCTCCTCCGGTCTCAACTCTTTTGATCATCGTGGCAGTGATTGCCTGCACCAGTATTTTGCAGGGTGCGGGCGGCCTGGATCTGTTGGTTCGTTTGGCTGAAAAAATGCTTCGCAAGTGGCCCAGCGCCATTACGATTGTGGGACCGTTTGTCTGTTCACTCTTTGTCGTGTTATGCGGCACGGCCTATGTGGCTTTCGCCGTCTACCCGGTGGTAGCCGAAGTTGCAGCCTCTGCTAAGGTTCGCCCGGAAAGACCGATCGCGGCATCGGTGATTTCTGCAGGCATCGCTGTGGTGGCTAGCCCCATGAGTGCTGCCATGGCGGCTTTGGTGGCAAGTCTAGCCATTTTGGATGTTTCTCTCATCCAAATTCTTGCAGTCTCCGTTCCGGCCTTTATCGTGGCAACGTTTTGCACCTGCCTGTCTGTTTTCTGGAAAGGGACAGAACTTGAAAAAGACCCGGAATTTATCCGCCGCGTGCAATCCGGCCAATATCAGAAACTGGTTGTGACCCGAGACGACAAACCGTTTGAAGCGACTAAAGCTCAAAAGCTCTCCGTGGGCATCTTCCTTTTAGGTGTTGTGACCGTGATCATTTTCGGTACGTTCAAAGAACTGCTTCCTTCATGGGAAGCCGCAGGCAAAGTCTCTACTCTGCCGATTCCTTCTTTGATTCAAATGATTATGTTGGCCTTCGGTCTCTTCATCATCGTTTTCTGTAAGGTTCCGAGCAGTAAATTTGCTTCAGGCTCTGTGTTTGTTTCAGGCTTAATCGGTGTTGTGGGCGTCTTTGGTGTATCTTGGCTTACCGGTACATTCTTTGAGGCTTATAAACCCCTCTTTGTGGATCTCTTCACAAACATGGCTCAGTCCGCCCCGATGCTCTTCGGTATTGTGCTCTTTTGCTTCTCGGCTGTGATTTTGAGCCCCTCAGCAACAACCGCAGCACTCATGCCGCTTGGCGTTTCCATCGGTATCCCTGCTGGCTTACTCGTGGCTCTGTTCCCCGCCACGTGCGGCGACTTCATTATTCCGGGCGGCGCTCAAATCGGCTGTACGGCTTTTGACCGCACGGGTACCACCCGTCTCGGCAAATACGTTGTCAACCACAGCTACATTATTCCGGGCTTTGTACATGTCATCTCGGGTGTGGCTGCCGGTTACTTCCTGAGCTTTATTTTCTTCTAAAATGAAGTGACATTCGGAGTGAGCTTCAAGCTCACTCCAATGCTGGGATGAATACTTTTTTGAAGAGTCTTTTTATGCAAACCGAAAATAAGCAATTGATTTCCGAACAGCTGGCACGATTTGTTGTTTGGACAAAATTTGAAGATATCCCCGAGGAACTGGTCATTAAGGCTCAACGCCATATCCTTGACTCGGTCGGTGCCGGTATCGCCGGTGCCGTAAGCCCCGAAACCAAACTCCTCAACAAAGTGTTCGCCATTTGCGGAGAAACGGGCGGCAATGTCCCTCTCTGGGGCAAAGGCATTAAGGTGAGCGCCCGCAATGCCGCGTTAAGTAACGGCGTGTCTTCTCACACCTTTGAGCTTGACGATACAAACGGCTGTGACCATTCAGGCGCCGTTGTGGTACCGGCAGCCTTCGCTGCTTTAAGTCTTTGCGATCGTCCCATTGACGGTAAAGAATTTATCGTTGCCGTCACTTTGGGCTATGACCTCGCCCGCCGGGCTCTGGAATCATGCGGCGCCTACGAGCCTCATAATGGCGCGGGCTGGCACTCTACGGGCACGTGCGGAGTCTTTGGCGCCGCCGCTGCCGTAGGCCGCCTCTTAGGACTTGACGTCGAAAAAATGCAGGCCGCTTTAGGGATTGCAACAAGCTTTGCCGCCGGTCAATGGTCATTCGTGCACGACGGTGCTCAAAATAAGCGTCTTCACGTGGGTAATGCCTCCCACGGCGGACTGCTTGCCTGTTTACTCGCCAGAGAAGGCTTCACGGGGCCTAAGATGGCTTTTGAAGAAGTCTGGGGCGGATTCTCGAAGACCTTCGCACCGACAAGCCAAGACCCGGAAGCCTGGCTGCGTGATTTAGGCAAGAACTGGAAACTCGGCCGCGTTTCCATTAAGCCTCATGCCTCCTGCAGAAGCTCTCACTCCTCAATTGATGCCGTCAATATCATTATGGATGCACACCAATTGATGCCGACCGATATTGAAAAAATCCATATCAAAATCAATCCCTTTGTCCACGGTATGTGCGGCGGCAGAAAATTGGATCCTATGCCGGCTGCTCAAATGAGTATTGCCTACGGAATCGCTGCTCGTCTAGTCTTTGGCGGCGCCAATTTAACAGCCTATACCCGTACCAATCGTCATGACCCGCGCATCCGTCAGGCAATGGACTTGGTTGAGTTTGAAATTGACAACACTCAAAAAGATGAAGACGAACCGATCGTGACGGTACTGACCCGAGGCGGCCAGAGCTACACAGAGCGCGTCGAATTCCCCCTGGGTGCTCCGCAAAATCCGGTAAGCGATGAAGCGTTAATGAGCAAATACCGTGATATCGCCGGTATGGTCTTTCCGCCTGAAGTGGTTGAAGGGATTGCCGATTTCCTTTTGCACCTGAAAGATCAACCCTCACTTGACCCGGTTGTCAAACTTTTAGGCTCTAAACCCACTACTACGGCTCAATTTGACATTTAATCCTTAAGTAGTGTCAACGGGGGTGTTTCAAAAGTCCTATTATAAAAAGGGACTGAGTAAACACCCCTTTAATTTATCCCAAAAAATTCCTTACTCATTGAAAACTCTAAATAAAAAAGCACGCATTGAGAATCGAACTCACTGCGTGCCATGGTAAAAGTGTTCTTGCAACAACTTTTACTATGGATAATTTTAGATCGAGTAGTACTCAATTGTTCTTTTCCTTCTCTATACAGGCGGAGGATCGGTAGGAAGTGGATGATTCCTTAGGTCTTTTAGAGTTATTCGGAATATCAAGTCATTAGCAGGGTCGCATAAATAGAGAGAGCTTTGTTCAATTAAATGAGGTAACTGAAGACTTTTAAAATGCCAAAAAGGAGGTGTTAGCTAAGTCTAAGAATTAGACTTTTGCAACACCCCCTTTTTTGCCTAATTCCACTCTTTTCTGGCTGTTTTTTTTCCACTTCTGCTAATCCGAAACAATCGCTTGTTATCATAAAAACCGTAGTAGATCGGGAAAAGAAAATGTCCAATTCTGTAAAGCTCAACCGGGCAATACAAAGTTACTGGCAGTTAAGAGCCAAAGGCTACAGCTTATCGACTCTTGAAGAGCTGCAAAGCTGTGACAATCCGTACCGTGAAATCTTAAAAAAGTGGCTCTGCGGCAACCATACCGGTCAAACCGCACTGGATATAGGATGCGGTCCGGGATTTCTGGCTATTGAGCTTGCCCATCTGGGCTTTAATGTAAAAGCAATTGATTCCTGTGCAGCGATGCTGCAAGAGGCAAAAAAGAATTCCTATGGGCTTCAAATAAATTTTGGCTTATCTGATGCTGCCGAGGCAGACTTTTGCCATGAAAGTTTTGATGTCATCGCCTCGCGAAACCTCACCTGGAATCTTCCCGATCCCCTGAAAGCCTATCGTCAGTGGTTCACTTGGCTGAAACCCGGCGGCAAACTCATTATTTTTGACGGCAATCACTACCGTTATTTAAGTGATTCCAATTACCCGAATCCGAATTATCAGCGTACTCACCAGCATATTGACGGTGTGGATGTTTCAGTTATGGAAAAAATTGCCCAAACGTTGCCTATGACGCAATTTCCCCGCCCGGAGTACGATAAGGATATTCTTGTCGCTCTGGGCTTTACTCATGTAGAAACGATTGTGATGAGCCGAGCGGGCAATGAAATCCAAGATTTCGCATTAATGTGTGAGAAACATCATGCAGATTGAATCACTTTTGCAAGCCGTCAAAGACGGGAAAATAGAGATCGCAGAAGCAAAGCAGATGCTGGCCCGTGCACCTTATGAGGACTTGGGTTTTGCCAAGCTTGATACACACCGCTCAATCAGAACCGGCTTTGCCGAGGTGGTGTACTGTCAGAATAAAGCGGATGATTTTTTAGTCAAAATTTTCTGCAATCTCTGCCAAACCAACGGCGAAGTCATGGGGACACGGTGCTCAACTGACCAGTTTCAGATGTTAAAAAAGCATTTACCGAATCTTTCCTACGATCCCATCAGCCGCATTGCCAAAATTGAGCAGCCTAAAAAACGCATCGGATTCATTGCTGTCTGCACAGCCGGAACTGCAGACATTGCCGTTGCAGAAGAATGCGCACAAACTGCGGAATTTTTCGGTCAATATGTCGAGCGCTTTTATGATATCGGCGTGAGCGGCATTCACCGCCTGCTCTCAAAAGTTGATCGTTTGCAAAAAGCCAACTGTGTCGTGGCGGTTGCCGGCATGGAAGGTGCCCTAGCCTCCGTCATTGGCGGCCTTGTTGCCAATCCTGTAATTGCCGTTCCAACTTCTGTCGGCTACGGAGCTAATTTTCACGGACTCTCTGCTCTTTTAACGATGATTAACAGCTGCTCAAACGGTGTTGCCACCGTCAATATTGACAATGGTTTCGGAGCCGGCTTTTTAGCCTCTCAAATCAATCGTCTGGCCACTCAAAAGGAATAATCAATCATGACAATTCTGGTACTTGATGCTCAAACAGGAATCAGCGGTGACATGACCGTAGCGGCACTTTTGGATCTCGGTGCCGATTTTGAAAAACTGCAGACAGTACTTAAAAGCCTCCCGGATCAGCAGTTTAAAGTCGAAGTCAGCCGTGTAAAAAAGAGTGCTCTGGATGCCTGTGACTTTAGTGTTACCTTAACAAACGGCGCAGACAATCACGACCATGACATGCATTATTTATTTGGCGATTCGGAAAAGCCTCACGCTTCTCATCATGATGAGGAGCATCACGGAGAGCATCATCACCACCATCATCATGAGCACCGGCATTTATCAGATATTGAAAACCTAATAGATCAAACAAGCGCTACAGAGAAGGCTAAGGAGCTTGCCAAGCGAATCTTCGGCATTGTGGCCGAAGCCGAATCCAAAGCGCACGGCGTACCGATTGAAGAAGTGCACTTTCATGAAATGGGCGCATTAGACTCCATTGTGGACATTTTGTCCGTCGCAGTACTGATTGATGACTTAAAGATTGACCGAACTATTGTGACTGCCCTTGGAGAGGGTTTTGGCGAAGTTCGCTGCCAGCACGGCATTTTACCCATACCGGTCCCCGCCGTTTCTCACATTGCTCAGGCCTATGGTCTGAGGCTTTCTCACATTGACTGCAAAGGGGAATTTATCACTCCGACGGGCGCAGCCATTATTGCCGCTCTTAAACCCGAATACGCCCTGCCTCATCAGTACCGGATCCTCAAAACAGGTCTTGGTGCCGGTAAAAGAGCCTATGAACGCCCGAGTCTTTTACGGGCAACCTTAATCGAAACTGAGACAAAAGACGCTGAGCACGATGAAGTGGTGGAACTTTCTACCAACATTGATGACAGTACGGCCGAGATGTTGGGCTTTGCGCTTGAGCGGCTTTATGCTGCCGGGGCTCTTGAAGCCTGGTTTAGTCCGGTCTTTATGAAAAAAAATCGCCCCGCTTACATTTTGTCTGTTCTTTGCAGGCCGCAACAACAAAGACTTCTAGAAAATATTATTTTTGCGCACACCACCTCCATCGGTATCCGCTCAAGGTTAGTGACCCGAAGAATTCTTAAGCGCGAAATTCGTGAAGTGCAGACACCTTTCGGTTCTGCCAAAGTCAAAGTCTGTCAAGTACCCGATGAAGCCGGAAGACTACACACTCGCTGCTATCCGGAGTACGAAAGCGTAAAGGCTTTGTCACTGAAAACGCAGAGCAATTTAAACGAGCTTTACCGAGTTATTCAGAATATTGCTGAAAATGCCTGATCTGGAAAAAATCCGAAACTATTTCAGAAAACTCATCACCGGCCCCGTTACGGTAGCCTTCTCAGGCGGGGCCGACAGTGTTTTAGTATTAAAGCTGACCCTGGAAGCTTCCCAAAACGCCTTCCCGGTCTATCCGGTCTACGTCGACAGCGGCTGGATGTCTCGCTCGGCTTTGCAGGAGGCTCAGGAAAACGCCCGGCAGCTACAAACAAATCTGCATGTCATCAGACTCGATTGCCCCGAGTCAATTGGGATTGAAAACAATCCCCAAAATCGCTGCTATCTGTGTAAAAAAGCTGTTTTTAAGGCGCTCACAACCTTCGCCGATTCGCACAGCTGCAGCATCATCTTAGAAGGCACTCAGATTGACGATTTAAAAAAATACCGCCCCGGATTAAAAGCCCTTAAAGAGTCCGGAGCCATCAGCCCGCTTAAAGAGTTGGGACTTGATAAAGCAGAAGTCAGACACTGGCTGAGCTACTTCGGTTTAGCCGCAGCCAAAAAACCTTCCGGTTCATGCTTAGCGACACGCTTGCCTTATGGCAAAAGTTTGTCTGCAGAGACTTTATTGCGAATTGATGAGGCAGAAACTTGGCTCAAGCGCTTTGATTTAGGCACGGTCCGAGTTCGCTCTCACGACGACATTGCCCGCATTGAGGTGGATGTTGAGAGGTTAGAAAAAATAATTCCCATCCGAGGCGACTTAATCAGAAAACTTCAGTCGCTCGGATGGAAATATGTGACTCTGGATTTAGAAGGATTCCGATCCGGAAGTATGGATTGATTGATTGCTTCCGGACCGAACACTTCAATTAGCGCTTACCGGCTCTCCAGGCTGCGATAGCTTCTGCCATCTTTTGCGGATCAACCAAAAGCATCGGGTCAAGCAGCACGTCAGCTTCTTCCTTGGTCATAACGCCCATTTCCAAAACAGCTTCCTTGACTGTGATGCCCTTTTGTTCAGCGTAATGAGCAACTTTCACTCCCAACGGATAGCCTTGAGTTGCAGCCACAACCGTAGAAATGGCCAAGCTCGATTCGGCTTCGTAGCGGCAACGATCAACATTTGCCGTAATACCGTCAACGCAATCACGCTTGAGAATCAAGATCTCTTCGCCGACCAATTGAAGATTTTCGAATAAGCACTTGAAGAATGTAGCGTCCCAAACGTTCAAGTCCAATTCGCCTTCATCGTATGCCATGGCGATAGCCACATCGTTGCCAACCACCTGATGGGCAATTTGAATGACCATTTCAGGTACGGTCGGATTGATCTTACCCGGCATAATGGAGCTTCCGGGGCTCAAAGCAGGAAGGGAGATTTCCATGAAACCAGCGCGGGGGCCGGAGCTCATCAAACGAAGATCTTTACTGATCTTGGAAAGAGAGGTAGCCACTTCTTTAATCACACCGGAAACCGTCACAAAGAAGTCACCGTTTTGGAAACCGTCAAAAATGTTTTCCTGAGGCTTCACTTCTTCGTGCAGGTCTTGGCTGATATGACGGTAGAAAGCATCCATGTAACCGCTGGAGGCACCCAAACCGGTTCCCACGGCGCTGCCGCCCATAATTAATTCAAAGCAGCCGGGTCTGACTGCGCGCAACTTAGCAACCAGGCGCTTCATGAGGCTTGCATAACCGCCGAATTCCTGACCCAGCGTCAGAGGCAAGGCATCCTGCCAGCAGGTACGGCCGACTTTGACAATGTCCTTAAATTCCTCAGCCTTCACTTCGAAGCTCTTTTGCAGCTCTTCCAAGCGGGCAATGATCAGATCCAGACGCGGAGCGATAGCCAAATGAGTGGCAGACGGGATCGTGTCATTTGTTGACTGAGCCATATTCACGTGGGTATTGGGGTGAACTTTTTCGCTACCCTTGTGACCGGTCAAAATCTCATTGGCCATATTGCCGATGACTTCATTGACGTTCATATTGACGCACGTGTAGCCACCGCCTTGCCACATATCCAGCGGGAATTCCTTCTCATAGCCGCCTTCAAGCAACTTGTCGCAGGCCTGAACAATAGCTTGTGCAACTTCGTCACTTAAAGCACCGACTTCAGCATTGGCTTTTGCGCAAGCCTTTTTAATCACAAACAAAGCACGGTGCATATCCGGATATGCAATGACAGGATAACCTGCGGCTCCGGAAACTTTCATCATACGATGAGTTTGGATGCCAAAATAAGCCGAATCGTCGATTTCCATTTCACCGAGACAATCCCGCTCAATTCTCGTAGCCATATGAATGTTCTCCTTGGTTAGTCAAAACTTATGTTGATTGTCGGTAACTTGAGACTTTTCGTATACTCCGTTTATTAAAACTTATTTTCTTTTAAAGTTTCTCTTAAATGACTCTTGTAAAACTTCCGGATCTCAATGCCATTCAAATTTTTCTGACCTTAGCTCAAACAGGCAGCATGCAAAAAACGGCAGAGCAATACGGACTGAGTGCCTCGGCCGTATCGCAAAGCATTGCATCGTTGGAAAAACAGTTCGGTGTAGAGCTCTTTGACCACAAGACCCGTCCCCTTCAGTTAAGTCTCGGGGGACGGCAGCTCATGCAGGAAGCAGAAAAAATTCTCAAAGATGCCTGGCATCTCACCAATGCGATTAAATCGACGGCTCCGGAAAATTTGCACCTGCGCTTAGGCTTTTCTGAGTCTGTCAGCCACTCGCTTGCTCCTTTAATCTGTGGGGCGCTTTTATCCCGAGTCAAAACTTTCTCGGCTTTTACCGCAATGACTCAAACGCTCAAAGAGCAGGTTGAAAAGCGCCAGCTGGATATTCTGATTTCTCCTGAATCCTTTGATAACGAACAGAGTTTTTTCCGAGAACCGTTATTATCAGAACAGTATTTGTTGGTATTGCCTCAAAGCGAAAAAAGCATAAAAAACCTCAATCAGCTGCGAAATCTCTCGCAGCGCCTGCCTTATATCCGTTACAACGTTGACAGCACCGACCGCATTCAATGCGAACGGGTATTTCGGAAATTAAATATTGAACAGAATCAATCCATCGGAGTCGAGGGCAGTTTCACCATGGTCGGCTTGGTTGCTCAAGGCTTGGGCTGGGCCATTATGCCGGCGCTTGGGATTTGGCAAGGCAGAAAATGGACCGAAGGCATTCAGGTCTTACCGATTCCGGGCGTTGAAATTCGCAGAACTCAATGGATTGTCACGCCGTCCAAAGGTTTTGAAAGTTTAGTGCGTGAAATAAAAGACAAAGCCACTGAGGCAATCGACAGTCATATTGTGAGCTGGCTTGAACAAGCCTATCCGGGGTTGTCGAATTTCGTTGAAAAAATAAAAGATTAGGAAGTTTCGAGGAGAGGCCTTCTTCAGCCTCTCCCCTCTGTCAGACTACAGCGGCAAAAGTTGTGACTGCTCCATTAAGTGAGCTCTCAGCAGCTCTGAAGCTTTTTGTGCATCTCCCAATCGAATAGCTTTAAGAATTTCTCTTTCCTGATGAGCAATATCGAGGAAGAACTGCCTATCCATATTGGCGATGCGATGAGAGGTTTTTTCGAAATAGGTCACTAAGACGCCTGAGAAAACCTGCAAGACACGATTGCCGCACCCCTCAAGAAGCAGCAGGTGAAACTCACGGTCAAATTTATCGGCTACCAAGGGCTCATCGGCATGCTCCTCGATTTTATTGAGCGTTCCCTCAAGACGGGAAGCCAATGCCGGCGTAATACGGCGACTCACCAAAGACATTAAAGAACACTCTACCAGAGCACGGGCTTCGATAAATTCCTGTACGTCGAAATTGGCCACATCAAAACGCATCTGGATCTGATTGCGTAAGCTGTTGGCACCCACCTCTCTCACCGTTGTTCCGCGTTTCGGTGTGCGCACCAAAATACCCATCTGCGTCAAAATATCCAATTCTTTACGGATACGATACCGAGTCACACCAAAACGCTTGGCCAATTCCGTTTCTGTGTCGATACGTTCTCCGTTTTTTGCCTGTTCCTGCAAATGATCACGTATTTGTTCAAACAAATTGTCGTTTTGTCGCATTTTGTTCGAGACCTTTCAAAAAATGTTGAAGGGCATTATAGACCGATTCCGGCTTAGGCATTGATTATCTTTGATATTTCTAGGGTATTCGATATAAATCAGATCCAACAATTGTCGACAAATTAGTAATTTCCCGATGCTCTATTTTGAATAATTTACAGGATAAAAAACCGGTAACCGCTTGAAAATTGGGGAAATATTCAACAATTTGGTTACCAATTCCAGATATTGTTGATATTTGTTGAAAAATTTGAAAGTTTGAAAATCACGAAAAAGGCGCATACGATTAGCCGCAAATACGGTGGAGTCTGTTTGCGCTCCTCTCTTTAGTCTATTTCCAAGGAAAATAAAATGGTTGATGTCCAATTTTGGCTCCAACTTGCCGTTGTCTTAGTCTGCTTGGCTGTCGGCGGCCGCTTCGGCGGTGTAGGGTTGGGCGCTGCTGGCGGTTTCGGCGTCAGTATTCTCGTTCTGGGTTTTGGGATGCAACCGGGCTCTCCTCCCGTTTCAGTCCTTTTGATTATTACCGCGGTAATTGCCTGTACGAGCGTTTTACAAGGCTCGGGCGGTCTGGATTATTTGGTCGGTTTAGCCGAAAAACTGCTTCGTAAATGGCCTCGTGCAATTAATTTTGTCGGCCCGGTCGTTTGTTCTATTTTCGTTATTTTCGTGGGTACCGCCTACGTGGCCTTTGCCGTTTATCCGGTGGTGGCTGAAGTGGCGGCGTCTCAGAAAATCCGCCCCGAAAGAGCGGTTTCGGCTTCTGTGATTTGCGCCGGCATCGGTGTGATGGCAAGCCCCATGAGTGCCGCTATGGCCGCCATGGTCGGCATTATGTCTGCCTACGGTTACACCCTGCTTGATATCTTAAGTGTCTCGGTTCCGACATACTTTATCGCGGTGTTGGCCGCTTGCCTGTCGGTTAACTGGCGCGGCTGCGAACTTGAAAAAGATCCTGAATTCCTGCACCGTGTGCAAACCGGTCAATATACCGAACTGCAGGTTGCTCATACCGATCGTATTTATAAAGAACCCAGCAAGGGTGCAAAGATCGGCGTTTTGATCTTTGCTATCGGTATTCTGACTTCCATTACGATCGGCTCTTCCGAAACCTTGCGTCCGTCTTGGGAAATCGCAGGCAAGATCAGCCAACTGCCGATTCCGTCTTTGATCCAAATGGTGATGTTAGCCACAGCCCTTGTGATCATCGTCGTGTGCAAAGTTCCGAGTGACAAATTTGCCTCCGGCTCCGTTTTCCGCTCCGGTTTAATCGGTGTGGTGGGCGTTTTTGGTATCTCGTGGCTCACCGGTACATTCTTTGATACTCACAAAGACGTATTCGTTCACTACTTCTCGGATATCGCAAGCTCCTCTCCGATCCTCTTCTGTGTCGTGTGCTTCTGCTTTAGCTCTGTGATCTTCTCTCCGACAGTCAGTACAACGATTTTGATGCCGATCGGCCTTGCACTGGGTTTAAGCCCGCAGCTTTTGGTCGGTATTTGGGCTTCCTGCTACGGTGACTTTGTGATTCCGGGCGGCGCTCAAATCGGTTGTACAGCCTTTGACCGTACGGGCACAACGCGCTTGGGCAGCTTTGTGTTTAACCACAGCTATATGCGGCCAGGCTTAGCTTTCGTTGTTGCCGGTACTGCCGCCGGTTGGTTCATCTCTCAAGTTATGCTCTAAAAATCAAAAACTTGGGCAAAAAAGCGAGGCATCAGCCTCGCTTTTTTAATTTTGAGAATGATCTCTTTTAGTATTCAGGCAGAACCCTAATATCAAGATTGTACTATTTTATGGTTTTTTGGCCTTTACTAAGAATAAATACCTACCTACTTTGTAAAAATTTAAGGGTTTTCACTAACAACTTTTGATCACTTTTGTTAAGACCGTGCTAATCACACGTCTTAGCTCAAAAACAAAACTTTGCCCTCAAGCACAACAAGAGTGACATGTGTGAAAATTTCGGTGCTTAGAAAAGGTTGCGTACTCGCAGCCTCTTCTATTGTTATAAAGAAATAAAGGAAACTTACCATGATTGGTTTAGACTTTTGGCTACAACTGTTAGTTGTGCTTTTCTGCTTGTTCTATGGCGCTCGCAAGGGCGGCATGGCATTGGGTTTGTTGGGCGGCATCGGCTTGCTCGTCTTGGTTTTCGGCTTCGGCTTAAAACCCGGTAAACCCCCGGTCGATGTGATGTTGACCATTTTGGCCGTGGTCTGCGGTTCTGCTACTTTGCAGTCTGCCGGCGGCCTGGATTGCTTGCTTCAAATCGCTGAAAAGATTTTGCGCCGCAATCCCCGTTACGTCTGCTTCCTCGCTCCGTACGTCTGCTGGTTCCTGACCGTTTTGTGCGGTACCGGTCACGTCGTTTACACGATGTTGCCGATTATTTACGACGTTGCTATCAAGAACAACATCCGTCCGGAACGTCCGTTGGCCGGTTCTACGATTGCTTCCCAAATGGGTGTGATCTGCTCTCCGGCTGCTGTGGCAACGGCTTCTACGATTGCCATGTTGGAAGGCTACACCATCAATGGTCAGCCCTTCGGTTTCGTTGACCTCTTCTCCATCACCATCCCTGGCGGTATCGTCGGTGTGTTTGCCGTGGGCCTCTTCTCCTGGTTCCGTGGTAAGGATTTGGACAAGGATCCGGAATTCCAAAAATTGATTTCCGATCCGGAAATGAAGGAATACGTCTACGGTGAAACGGCTACCTTGATCGGTCGCAAGTTCTCCAAGAAGCAATGGCTCTCTCTGTACCTCTTCTTGGGTGTGGTGGTTATCGTTGCTATTCTCGGTATGTTCCCGCAATTGCGTCCGAAAGGCTTGTCCATGACGCTGGCTATTCAAATGTTCATGTTGATCGCCGGTGCTTTGATGGTCATCTTCTGCGACGTTAAGGCCTCTGACGTGGCTAAGAACAGCGTGTTCCGCTCCGGTGCCGTGGCTGTCGTGGCCGTGTACGGTGTGGCTTGGATGGCCGATACGATGATCGCTGCTCACTTGGCTGACTTGAAGAACGCTTTGGTGGGTTACGTGAACCAATACCCGTGGACATACGCCATCGTGTTGCTCTTGGTTTCCAAGTTCGTGAACTCTCAGGCTGCCGCTTTGGCCCTTATTGTTCCGGCCGCTTTGGGTGTCGGTGTCTCCCCCGGCATCATCGTGGCATTCTCTGCCGCTTGCTACGGCTACTACATTCTGCCGACCTACCCGTCCGACTTGGCCGCTATTCAATTCGACCGCGCCGGTACGACAAAGATTGGCCGCTTCGTGATCAATCACTCCTTCATTCTCCCCGGTTTGACTGGTGTGATCGTTGCCTCCATCACGGGTTGGTTGCTCGCTGCTATGTACGGTTTCGTTTAATCGATAACCCTATTGCGAGTATCTAGCAAATGAAATACGGCAGGTAGTTGAATCCTTCAATTACTTGCCGTTTTCTTTGAATAAAACACAAACAAAGTCACTTCTCGGTAACCCCTTTTTCCCGACAGTGGCAGATAAGAAAAAATGTTAAGGAGATTTCAAAATGGCTGAAGCTGTTGAATTCAAATACGCTCCGATGTTCCAACTCGGTAAAGACGACACGGAATACTATCTTTTGACCAAGGATTACGTCTCTGAAGGCGAATTTGAAGGTCACAAAATTTTGAAAGTTCAACCCGAAGCATTGACCCTGCTTGCCAAGCAAGCTTTCCATGACACAAACTTCATGCTTCGTCGCTCTCACAATGAACAAGTTGCCAAGATTCTGAAAGACCCGGAAGCAACCGACAATGACAAATATGTTGCACTGTCTTTCCTGCGCAATGCCGAAGTGGCCGCCAAAGGTGAATTGCCTTTCTGCCAGGACACAGGTACGGCAATCATTCACGGTGAAAAGGGCCAAGCCGTTTGGACGGGTTTCTGCGATGAAGAAGCGCTTTCTTTAGGCGTTTTCCAAACCTACACAACCGACAGCCTGCGTTACTCTCAAAACGCTCCGCTGTCTATGTACGAAGAAAAGAACACGAAGTGCAATCTCCCGGCTCAAATTGACATTGAAGCCGTTGAAGGCGGTGAATACAACTTCCTGTGCGTCGTCAAAGGCGGCGGTTCTGCCAACAAGAGCTACCTCTTCCAGGAAACAAAAGCCATTTTGAATCCGAAGACACTCGTGCCCTACCTCATCGAAAAGATGAAGACTTTGGGTACGGCTGCCTGCCCTCCCTATCACATCGCTTTCGTGATCGGCGGCACTTCTGCTGAAAAGACCATGTTGACGGTGAAGTTGGCTTCTACGCACTTCTACGACAACCTCCCCACCACGGGTGACGAAACGGGCCGTGCTTTCCGTGACCTCGAACTCGAAAAAACGTTGCTTGAGGCTGCACAAAACATCGGCTTAGGCGCTCAATTCGGCGGCAAATACATGGCTCACGACGTCCGCGTGATCCGCCTGCCTCGCCACGGTGCAAGCTGCCCGGTCGGCATGGGCGTGAGCTGCTCGGCTGACCGCAACATCAAAGCCAAGATCAATAAGGACGGCGTCTGGATTGAAAAACTCGACTCCAACCCCGGTGAATTGATTCCTGAAGAATTCCGCAAAGCCGGTGAAGGCACTACGATCAAGATTGATCTGAACCAACCGATGAGCGAAGTCTGCAAGGAACTGTCCAAATACCCGGTCTCTACCCGCGTTTCTTTGACGGGTACGATCATTGTGGCTCGCGATATTGCGCACGCCCGCATGAAAGAGTTGCTTGACAGCGGTAAAGATCTGCCCCAATACATCAAGGATCACCCGGTGCTCTACGCAGGTCCCGCTAAGACTCCGGAAGGCCATCCCTGCGGTTCTATGGGCCCGACAACGGCTAACCGCATGGATCCTTATGTGGATCTCTTCCAAAGCCACGGCGGCTCCATGGTCATGATTGCCAAGGGCAATCGTACCCAAGTGGTCACCGATGCCTGTAAGAAACACGGCGGCTTCTACCTCGGTACGATCGGCGGTATTGCTGCTGTTCTTTCCGAAAGCTCCATTAAGAGCATCGAATGCATCGAATGGCCTGAACTCGGCATGGAAGCTGTCTACAAGATTGAAGTTGAAGACTTCCCGGCCTTCATTTTGGTCGATGACAAGGGAAATGATTTCTTCAAGCAAATCAAACCCCGCTGCTCAATTAAGTGTGAAAAATAATCTGTCTTAATTTCAATTAAGCACTAACACACAAAAAGCCGGATCTGTAGCAAACAGGTTCGGCTTTTTCTTTGAAAAATCTAGGTTTTTACTCCTTGACCGATAGAACAAATATTTCCCGCCGATAGAAATTAACCTACTTTTACACAGTCTGTCATTTTCATATCCGAAATACCATTGACAGGGCAAAATAAGGCAAGAATAATAGAGCTGTAAAAAAGATTTCGCGCGACTTTAAGAAAAGTCCGTCAGTACTTGTGTGCGCTTCATTAAAAGCGCGAGAACAGAATATTTTTTGATCACTTGGAGCTAAATATGAAAACCGAATGGAGAGGTTTTAAGGGTACTCATTGGGTTGATGAAGTTGATGTTCGTGACTTCGTCCAAAACAACTACACTCCCTATGACGGCGATGATTCGTTCCTGCAGCCGCCCACAGAGGCGACCTCCAAGCTTTGGGATATCCTGCAAGGCTTACAGAAAGAAGAGCGAGCCAAGGGTGGTGTTTTGGATATGGAAACTGAAGTGGTTTCCGGCATCACGGCTTACAAGGCTGCCTATATGGGTGAAGGCACCAAAGACCTTGAAAAGGTTGTCGGTCTTCAAACCGATAAGCCCTTAAAACGTGCTTTTATGCCCTTTGGCGGCATTAAGATGGCTGAACAGGCCTGTGAAACTTATGGCTATAAGCCCAATCCCAAGTTCCACAAGATTTTTACCGAATACCATAAGACCCATAACCAAGGGGTCTATGATGCCTATACGCCTGAGATGCGTCTGGCTCGTAAAAATAAGATTATTACCGGTTTGCCGGATACGTACGGCCGCGGTCGTATCGTCGGTGACTATCGCCGCGTTGCCCTCTACGGCATTGACTTCCTGATCGCTAAGAAAAAGGAAGACATGGCCCATTGCGGCTGCGGCATCATGACCGATGACATTATCCGTCAGCGCGAAGAAATCACCGATCAGATCCGCGCCCTCATGCAAATGAAGGAAATGGCTGCGGACTACGGCTTTGACATTTCCGGTCCGGCCAAAAACGCCAGAGAAGCTGTGCAGTGGCTCTACTTCGGCTATTTAGCTGCCATTAAAACCCAAAATGGCGCCGCCATGTCCGTCGGCCGTATCTCCACCTTCCTGGATATTTATATTCAGCGCGATTTGGCAGAAGGCACTTTGACGGAATCCGAAGCCCAGGAATTAATCGACCACCTTGTGTTGAAGTTCCGCATGGTGAAGTTCGCCCGTATTCCGTCCTACAACCAACTTTTCTCCGGAGACCCCGTGTGGGCTACGCTTGAAGTTGCCGGTCTCGGTATGGACGGGCGCTCCATGGTCACCAAAAATGACTTCCGCTTCCTGCATACGCTTGAAAATATGGGGCCGTCTCCTGAACCGAACCTCACGATTCTTTACACGCGGCACTTGCCCAAAGCTTTCCGCGACTATGCAGCCAAGATCTCCATCAACACATCTTCAGTTCAATACGAAAACGACGATGTGATGCGTCCGATCTGGGGCGATGACTACTCGATCTGTTGCTGCGTTTCGGCCACCGAAACCGGTAAAGAAATGCAGTTCTTCGGCGCCCGTGCAAACTTAGCCAAGTGCATGCTCTACGCAATCAATGGCGGCGTTGACGAACAAACCTTCATGCAGGTGGGGCCCGAACTGCGTCCGATTACCTCCGAGTATCTTGACTACGATGAGGTGATGGAACGCTTTGACAAGATGATGGATTGGTTGGCCGGTCTTTACGTCAACACCCTCAACCTTATCCATTACATGCACGATAAGTACTACTACGAAGCCGCAGAATTGGCTTTGATTGACACGGACGTTCGCCGCACCTTTGCTACCGGTATTGCAGGCTTCTCTCACGTCGTTGACTCGCTTTGTGCCATTAAGTACGCCAAGGTGAAGACCGTTCGCAACGAACAGGGTGTTGTCATCGGCTATGAAACCGAAGGCGATTTCCCGCGTTACGGCAATGACGATGACCGTGCCGATACGATTGCAGTGTGGCTCTTGAAGACCTTCATGAAGAAGCTTCGCAAGTTCCATACTTATCGCAATTCAGAGCCCACCACGTCCATTTTGACGATTACCTCCAACGTGGTGTACGGAAAGGCTACCGGCGACTTGCCCGACGGCCGTAAGTCAGGTGAGCCGCTCTCTCCGGGCGCAAATCCCAGCTACGGTGCCGAGCAAACCGGTCTTCTGGCTTCCTTGAATTCTGTGGCGAAGCTGCCGTATGAATATGCTTTGGACGGCATTTCCAATACGCAGACCATCAGTCCCGATGCTTTGGGCCACTCGCTTGAAGAACGGGTCAACAACCTGGTTCGTGTGATGGACGGCTATTTTGCCCGCGGTGCTCACCACCTCAATGTCAATATTTTCGGTACCGAAAAATTGATTGATGCAATGGAACACCCCGAAAAACCGGAGTACGCTAATTTCACCATTCGTGTTTCTGGTTATGCGGTTAAGTTCATCGACCTTACCCGTGAACAGCAGCTCGACGTGATTTCGCGTACCTGCCACAAATCAATGTAATTGACTGACTGCACGCGCCTTCGATTGTCTTTTAAGGCATCGAAGGCGTGTCATTTTTGGAGACTATCCGATATGGCAATGGCTAACGTCCACTCCTATGAAACCTTTGGCTCTGTTGACGGTCCGGGGGTGCGCTTTGTCCTTTTTTTACAAGGCTGCAAAATGCGCTGCCAGTACTGTCACAATCCCGATACATGGAAGTTAGGGATTGGAGAGGAGAAAAGCGCTCGTGAAATTTTGGACTTTGCATTGCGCTATAAGTCATACTGGGGTGATGAAGGCGGCATTACGGTAAGCGGCGGCGAACCTTTGTTGCAAATCGATTTTTTGCTCGAGTTTTTCAAGTTGGCAAAAGCCGAAGGGGTACATACAACCATTGATACTGCCGGGTGGCCCTTTACTCACAAGGAACCCTTCTTTTCCAAATTTAAAGAGCTTATGGACTACACCGATCTCGTGATGCTGGATCTCAAGCATATTGATGATGACAAGCACAGATTACTCACCAAACAGTCCAATGCAACGATTTTAGACTGCGCACGCTACCTTGATGAGATTCATAAGGAGGTCTGGATTCGTCATGTTTTAGTTCCCGGTCACACCGATGATGATCAAGCCCTAAAACGCTTGTCTGACTTCATTTCAACGCTTCGCAACGTCCGTCGTGTTGAAGTCTTGCCCTACCACTCATTCGGCATGTATAAGTGGCAGGAATTGGGCTTAAAGTACGAATTGACAGATGTCTCAGCTCCAACGGCAGAAAGAATTGCCAACGCTGAGAAAATTCTGAAAGTCGCTTCTTATTCCTAAGAACAACAACGGGACCGAATCGGTCCCGTGTGTTTCTCTGACAATAAAATCCAGAATTAGATTTGGTAGCCTGCCTTGCGAGCAAAACGCACCGTCGCATCCAAAAAGCCCTGCTTTGATCCGCAGTCATAACGAATACCGTCAAAGCGATGCGAATAGGTCGTGCCGAGATCCAACTGACTGGCGATCGCATCGGTTAACTGAATTTCACCGCCCACGCCCTTTTGAACTTTCTTTAAACGTTCAAAGATTTCGGGCTCAAGCACATAGCGGCCGATCACAGCCAAAGTAGAAGGTGCATGATCGGGATCGGGTTTTTCGACCATTTCGTGCACTCGGCTCGTTGTTGCAAGACTATCTTCTACACCGACAATACCGTACTTCTTGGTATCGGCTTTAGGCACATCCTGCACAGCCAAAATATTGCCGCCGCCCACTTGCTTGCGTGCTTCAATTAACTGTCCGATTGCAGCCTGCTGAGCATCGATTAAGTCGTCAGCCAACATCACGGCAAAAGGCTCATCACCTACAACGGGCTGTGCACACAAGACAGCGTGACCAAGCCCCAGCGGTTCAGGCTGACGGATATAAATAAACGTGACACCCATAGGAGCAATGGAGCGGACCGTTTGCAGCAATTCGGTTTTGCCTTTTTCGATCAACTCTTTTTCCAGCATGGGAGCCTTATCGAAATGATCTTCGATAGCGCGTTTATAGCGTCCCGTAATAAAGATCATTTCTGTTATACCTGCTGCGTAAGCTTCCTCAACTGCGTACTGAATCAACGGCTTATCGACCACCGGAAGCATCTCTTTGGGCATAGCTTTAGTAGCCGGCAAAAAACGAGTACCTAATCCTGCAACCGGAAAAACAACTTTTCGAACGTCTTTCATAATGTTGTGATTAAAGAATTAAAATGCGAGTGCGTTAAGTATATCGAATATCTTTTTGGCTCTGCCGCGATCTTTAGGAATAACACTCATGCAAAGTTCTCAAAATGTAACTGTGATCGGCGATGTACACGGCTGTTTACCGACACTTTTAAAGCTGATGGAACTCATCCCTGCGGACTCCCCCCTCATCTTTATCGGAGACATCATTAACCGTGGACCGGCATCATTAGAGACTTTGCGTCTTGTTCGCTCACTGGGCGAGCGTGCCACTCTTATCTTGGGCAACCACGAAATGCACCTGCTTGCCACAGCTGCAGGCGCGGGCAAAGCCAACAGGAGAGATACGATCGATGAAATTTTAAATGCCCCTGATGCCTCAGAATTAATTGATTGGGTCAGACACCAATATTTACTTTTTGACTGGCAGGATTACACCTTTGTTCATGCCGCTATTGACCCGGCCTGGTCACTTAAAAAAGCTCGTAATCTAGCCAAAGAAGTGCAAGATGAGCTTCGCAGCGACCACTGGAAAGACTACCTGCAGGAGATGTACGGCAAAGACCTCTGGGACAATGATTTAACCGGAGCAGCTCGTATGCGGGCGATTCTCAATGGCTTTACACGCATCCGATTCGTCGATAAAAAAGGCATCCCCGACTACAAGGTGAAAGACGCTCCGGGACAGACTCCCAAACATTTAATGCCCTGGTTTGAGTGCCCGTGCCGAAAAACTCAGGACGACAATATTGTGTTCGGGCATTGGTCAACATTGGGGCTTGTCAATCAAAAGCACGTGATTGCGCTCGATACGGGATGCGTATGGGGCGGAGCACTGAGCGCAATTGAATTACCGGAGAGAAAAGTGCTCCAAGTCAAAGCCCCTCAGTACTGTGATCCTTTTGCCTAAGAAGTTTTTTAGGCTGCTTTTTGAGTATTGCCCACTGCGTCACAGTGATGATGCAGTCCTTCGGGCTGATTTTGCATGGGATTAGGCACGCCCATCGCTTCACTCATTGATGCTGCCGCTTCTTGAGCTACCTCATGACGGGTCTTTCCTGTGACATCAATGATGGGCAGCGCTTTGAGAGTGACCGCTAGTCCCGGTGTACTGCAAATCGTCCAAAGACAATCAAAAATAGAAATATTGGCGTAGGACGCCTTCGTTGTCTTTTGACCGTTTTCGGTATAACAGATTGCGACCGGCTGCACAGGTGTACCCGAGAGAACTGCAGGCTCAATTAAATTGGCTTTAAGCGGCAGGAGTGACACACCGATGCTCGTCTTACCTTCCGGGAAAAGCATAACTGTTTGCTTTTGCATTAAGGCTGCACTGATTTGTTCATTAACCGCGATAATGGAGCGATGGTTTTTTCGTTCTATAAAAAGCGTGTCCACTCCCTTAGCGATTCGACCGAAAACAGGCCAACCGGCAATCTCACTTTTAGCAATAAAGCGGCCGGGTTTTAAGGCATTGAGCGCAAAAATATCCACAAATGAAATATGGTTGGCCACAATGAGGCAGGGCTTTTCATACACTTCGCCCTGCACGCTGAATTTCATGCCGATTAATTCAATAAAAGTTTTCGCCCAACTTCGAATAATGTTTCGTTTAGCCTCGGGCCTGATCCACTGCAAATAAAAAAGGACCAATAGGATGCAGGCCAAGGCAAAAAGCAGGCCACAGACAAAACGGTAACAGCCGACGATTTTATTCATAAACAACTATTCAGATTCGTTGAAAAATTGTTGCAGAATAATACACGCAGCCTCATCGTCAATAAAGTCTGCTTCACTTTCTACTACCGCAGAGGAATAGCGCTCGTCCACCCGATATACAGGAAGATGAAAACGCCCCTCAAGCTGTCGAGCAAAACGTTCACAGCGCTGCGTCATTTCGTGTGCTGTTCCATCCGGATGACGGGGGACGCCTACAACTAAAGAGACCGGGGCCCACTCATCAATGACTCGCTGCACCCCTTTCCAGCGAACATCATTTGTTCTGGAATCCAAAATTTTATAAGGACGAGCCTCTCGCGTGAGCGTATTGCCGAGTGCCACCCCGATTCGTTTTTCTCCGAAATCAAACCCAACTACCACACCGTCTGTCATGCGTGCCCCGCTTCATTTCCCCAAGCTTCAAGCGTTGAGAGATCAATTCCCAGTAATTTGAGCGCCTTTTCGTAACGCTCATCCACCGGCGTATCAAAGATAATCGATTCGTCTGCCGGTGCAATGAGCCATCCGCTCACCGCCAACTCAGATTCCAATTGCCCGTCGCTCCAGCCGCTGTAGCCCAATGAAAGTAAGAATTTTTCCGGAGCATCTTCATTAACAGCCACCGCTTCCAACACATCGCGAGAGGTTGATAGATAAATCCCCTCGGTGACCTGCATGGTGGAGTGATATTTTCTGTTAGCCGTGTGAAGGACGAAGCCGCGCTCAACCTGCACCGGTCCTCCGTCATAAAGATAACAATCCTTTAGAGCAGGATTTTTATTTTCAATCCCGATTCTTTCAAGCAAAGACTCCACGCTTAAGAGAATCGGTCGATTGATGACAAGTCCCATTGCACCGCTTTTTGTGTGCTCGCAAATATAGACGACGGTTCCCTCAAACGTCGGATCCTTCATATTGGGAGCCGCTATCAGAAAGTGATTTTTATACGAAACAAATTCCGCCATCTTATTACCTATGCAATTGCTCGGATGAATATTTTTACCGCAGGTTCCGTAAAGCCTCGGTATTAATGATAATGCCGGGGATATAAGGAACGCCGATTTTAATCGGCTATTGAGGCGTATTCTGCTGCTCAATATACTGCTTAATGATCGATAGCGGTGCACCTCCACAGCT
>UQYP01000016.1 GCA_900545335.1 uncultured Sutterella sp.
TGCGGAAGTTCGACTCCTCGCGGTCATTGAAGTAGTACACGCCTTCACCCTCGAACGCCTGCAGTGTGGTGAGACCGAGCGGCTTCGCCCCCTTGATGGAAGGAACCTGAGTGAGCATGAAACCGTAAGTGCCGTCGTCAAAGCGGTTGACGCTTTCGGATACGACCGGAGAAGATTCCTGAGCGGAAGGGGCGGATGCCGTCTTCTGACCGGTTGTCTGGCAGCCGGCAAGGGTCAGCGCGCAGACCGCGGCGGCAGAGGCCGCGAGACTGAAGCGTTTGGTGAAATGACGGATATTTTCCATGATCAGTGCGACAAACTTTCCTAAGAGAGGATCTCCCGGGCAGGGGCTGCCAGAGAGTGTTCCGCGTACAGCGCGGGATATTTTTCTATGATACCGAACCGGGGGTGAAAGGGCCGTTACATTCTGTTAAGGTCAGGGGAGTTCCTTAGAGGGCTGTACGCCTGGGGCAGTCCCGAAAACAATACGGCCTGCCAGGCTTACTGCCGGCAGGCCGCATAGCGGAACTCCGCGTCCGGTGTCTGAATTACTTCAGAGCGTCGAACACACGGGCCGTGATCTCATCAATCGTGCCGAGACCGGAAATCGCGCGGTACTGCGGAGCCGTCTTGTCGCCGGACTTCGCGAGATCGCCGTAGAACTTCACGAGCGCTTCGGTCTGATTGTGATAAACCTCGAGACGGTGACGGACAACGTCTTCCTTGTCGTCATCACGCTGGATCAGCGGATCACCCGTCACGTCGTCCTTGCCCTCAACCTTCGGGGGGTTGTAGACGATGTGGTAAGTGCGGCCGGAGACCGGGTCAACGCGGCGGCCGCTGATGCGGCGCACGATCTCATCATCAGGCACGGAGATTTCGAGCACGAAGTCGATCGGAATACCGGTCTTCTTCAGGGCTTCGGCCTGCGGAATCGTGCGCGGGAATCCGTCAAAAAGGAAACCGTTGGCGCAGTCGGGCTGCGTCAGACGTTCTTTCACCAAACCAATGATAATGTCATCGGAAACCAATTGGCCCTTGTCCATGACCTCTTTAGCGGCTAAACCGAGAGGGGTACCGGCCTTAACGGCAGCACGAAGCATATCGCCCGTTGAGATCTGGGGGATACCGAATTTTTCCTTAATGAAGGCCGCTTGCGTGCCCTTGCCGGCACCCGGTGGTCCAATCAAAATTAAACGCATAATAACTCCTCATTTACTTTCCGATGACTCAAGGGATTTGAGCCACAACTTTTTATTTCATTGTAGACATCTTATTGGGCAAAGTGTGCACCCAAAAAGACAAAATTAAATTAGTCCCTTGGCATAGACTTCCCGCACCCGATCCAGGTCTTCCTGAGTATCTACGCCGGCAGGCAACGCTCCGGGCAAAACCGCTACAGCGATCTTGACTCCATAGTAGAGCGCTCTTAACTGTTCCAGACTTTCCCATTTTTCAATGGGAGCCTGTTCCCACTGTGGGTAACGTTTTAAGAATTTCACGCGATAGGCATACAAACCGATGTGGCGCAGTGCTACAAGTCCCTGCGGAAATTTGGTTTTATCCTCACGGAAAGCGTCTCGCGGCCAGGGAATAGGTGCACGGCTAAAGGTAATGGCGTTGCCGTCATTGTCGCGGACAACCTTGACAACATTGGGATTTAAGAACTCTTCAATATTGTCAATCGGATGACCGGCCGTGGCCATTTCGCACTCAGGGTGAGAGGCTAAAAGTTCAGCCACATTGCGAACCACTTCGACGGGGATGAGCGGTTCATCTCCCTGGACATTAACCACAATAGCGTCATCGGGCAGGCCCAGTTTGGTGACGGTTTCAGCCAAGCGGTCAGTGCCTGTCGGATGATCGGGCGAAGTCATCACCACTTTCACGCCATAGTCTTCGCAGGCTTTAACAATCTCTTCGTGATCGGTTGCAACGAAAACATCCTTGGCACCGGAGTCGCGTGCGCGCTCAGCAACGCGAACCACCATCGGCTGACCGGCAATGTCTTTGAGGGGCTTTTCGGGCAGTCTCGTTGATTTCATCCGAGAAGGGATAATGGCAAAAAACTCCGTCATATCACGCACCTCTCACAATAGACAAACGCTTTTTGTACTCTTCGGCTTCTTCGTCGGTGAGTTTCTGAGCTTCCTCAACAATCATATTGGGAATGTTGTCTTTTACCTCAAAAGCAAGTTTGCAGCGCGGGCAAACTAAAACAGATTTTTCAGCATCCCAAACAATTGCCCCCTTGCAGATAGGGCAGACTAATGTGCTTGTTAAACGCGGGTCAAGTGACATTTTATTTTGAGGCCTTTTCTTTCAATTTGTGTTCAATCAAATCCACCAGATAAGGGTCAATATCGACCAAGTATTCCACCGTGTAAACTCTCGGATCCTTCGCAATTTCAGGCTGCTGGCGGCACTTTACGGCATCCTTGCCGGTAATCAGAATGATTTCTTCAGAACGGTTTTTAAACGGGTTTTCATCGAAAGCATAATGATCGCCCAGTTCCATTTCCGGCCCTTCAATGTCGTGCGCGCGCAGCATTGCAAAAAAGCGACCGGGCGCGGCAATACCTGCGGCGGCTAACACCGGCTTTTTCATCCCGGCAATTTCTTCGAGCGTCATCGTACGGGTTCCGTCCAATGATTTGGCCCGGCCGAGTGTTGCGGTGGCTGCAAAGCGAGGCGTACGACTGTCGAAAGTATCCTCAGTCGCATTTAAGACAATGGCATCGACTTCATCCAAACGTGACGGTGGTTCGCGAAGAGGACCGGCGGGCAGTACCCAGCCGTTGCCGAGCCCTCTGGCGCCTACAACAGCCAATTCCACGTCGCGTGCCAAAGAATAATGCTGCAATCCGTCATCAGAGATGATGAGATCGCACTCCGGGTGTTTATCAAGCAGCAAAAGCGCCGCTGCTACCCGATCTCGGGCCACAGCAACAGGCACTAAAGTTTGTCTGGCAATTAAAAGCGGCTCGTCGCCGACGCTCGCTGCAGGGCTGTCTGTAAGCACCATTTGCGGCGCATCTTCCCTGCGGCCGAATCCCCGGGAGACGACTCCCGGATGATAACCGCGGCGCAGCAATTCTTTAACCAGGGCAATCGTAACAGGGGTTTTACCTGTACCGCCGACATAGATATTGCCGACCACTACGACCGGAACGGGCAGACGGTGAGGTTTGGTTTTCAGCCGTCTGTTGCGTGCAATACCGAGAAAGACTAACGAAAGAGGGGATAAAGCCCATGCCAAAAGACCTCTTTTAGTCCATTGGCGATGCAGCCACGACTCAAATGTGGCTCGCATGGCTGTCTCCGTACATGTGAAAAATTGACTCTCGGCCCTCAGGGCCGGAACTGTCAGAAAGCATATATTTTTTCTCTACCTGCTTGAAAAAAGCTAACTTACTAATGTTAGCAAATATGCAAAAAAGAGTAGTGAGATCCGCGAGTTCTAAAGTTCAAATAACTGCTTTAATTCTTCGACTGTCAACCGTTCATCAAAGGGCAGGTATTGTCCTTTTGAATTTTTGAAAACACCATAGGGAACCGCTCGACAGCCGCTGCGTCTGTGAAGTTTGGTGTTGGTCCAAACTTTATCACGTACCTCAACGGGCAGCTTTTCAACTAAGCCGTAACGAATGCCCTGAAATTCAATATCGGTAAAGTGAGCAAAATGCTCCTCGAGTTTAGCCAAAGGATCTTTGTCAATCAGAATGGTGGTTGCCTGGGGTTCTGAGTGGATATTCATGAAAGAAATCGGGCAGAACACGAATTCAATCTTGTCCATGAAAGAGGCAAGCTTTCGATGAAGCTGCCAGCAATCTCGGCATTGAGTATCAAAAGCGACATAGGCTTTCGGACGGCCTGCCGGTCCCTTGGAAGAAATGCCGGTACCTTCTTTTGCAAAAGATTCATACATCTTTTTACCGTCCCAGATCACCGGAACGGAAGCAGGAGCCGCATGAGCTGATTGAGCGCCAAGCGCCAGTAAAGAGGCAAAGCCGCCGATGAGTGTGTCGCGTCGAGAGAATTCTTTCATATCAAAGCTCCTGTAGGCATTGCTTCAATTGTACGTAGAAAATGCACAGAGAACCCTTAGAAATGCACCGTTACCACGCCTTTTTTCAATTGAGCCACCGGATGCCAATCCTGTTTGGCTTTTCTTAGCCCCGCAATACCCAAATCTTCTTCGCGGTTTAAATATTCGATGCAAAGCGGCAAACTTTTGGCAAACGCCTGAGAAAGCGCCGGATAGGCTCCAGGAACCGCTCGGGTTGCTTTTTCGATATGCACCGCCAAAATATCCGGTGCACTTCTGGCCCCATAGGTGAAGCCCAGTATCCGGCCGTTATCATGAAGAATCCCACCGTAGACAGGCAATTCATCCCAATGGGCTAAAACGGTTTCAATAGCCTGACGTTCCTCAATGAGCCCTGCATCCATTTGTCTGCCTTCATACCATTCATTTAAAAAAGCGATGCAGGCATCGTGCATATCAGGGGTGTAGATATCAAATTTAGCTTCCGGGCAGGTTTTGTAGAAGCGCTTAATAAAATTTCTCTTGCTGTGGAAATGCGATCCCGGTAAATTCACAAAATCTGAGCAGGCATAGACGTAGTCCCAACGGTCGGGATTATTTTCAATGCTGATCTGTGCATTCGGATAGGCTTTTTTAAGATCATCCGAAATACGGTCGGTGATGCCGAAAAAGCGTAAAGGCGTATTGTCTGAGAGAGTTTTTTGTTTGAGTACTTCAAAAATTTCCGAGGGAACTTTTTCTTGCCCGATCGGCATATAAAAAACAGGACAACGATCCAGTTGCCGTTCTAAAACCAAGAAAGAATCGTTAAATTCATAATATCGAAATCCGATTTGCAGACCGCGGCTGAGCAAAGAGACAGGGCTTAAATCACAGTCCCCATTTCCGAATTGGGGGAGGTATTTTTTAACAATCGGCAGATCATCCCCAGAGAGTAATTTCAATTCCATAATTCGCTTTCTATATTAAACCTTGCCAACATTACGACAGTTAAAAGGATTTTGCAATTGAGTTTTCGCTAAAATTTCCGAAATTAATCAAGCTAATAGTTTTATGTATTTTCAGCAAGAAAATTCCTTTCGTTCTGAGACGGTCTGGACAGTGTCTGAACTCAATGACTGTGTCTCGCAATGCCTTCAGGTCAATTTCCCTCCCCTTTGGGTGAGCGGTGAAGTGCGCGGTTTTACCCGTGCAGCATCCGGTCACTGGTACTTTACGCTAAAAGATGAGACGGGCGAATTATCCTGTGCGATGTTTGCGGGCAATAATCGCCGAATGAATTTTGTACCTAAAACGGGTGATCATCTGGAGGTGCACGGCCAGGTGAGCGTGTATCGGGCCCGCGGATCCTATCAGATGGTCGTTGATTCAGTCAGGCGCGCAGGACTCGGTCAATTGTATGAGCGGTTTTTAAGACTGAAAGAGAAACTTCAGGCCGAGGGGCTTTTTGACGCCGCGCGAAAAAAAACACTCAAACGGATCTATACCAAAATCGGCGTGGTCACGAGTCTGCAGGCGGCGGCTCTGCGGGATGTCTTAACGACATTGCGCCGACGTGCGCCCTATGCCAATGTCACTCTTTTTGAAACAGCTGTTCAGGGCGAAGAGGCTCCGGGAGAAATCATCAGAGCTTTAAAAAAGGCCGAAGCGAGCGCCGAGGTTGAAGTGATCTTATTGGTCCGAGGCGGGGGATCGCTTCAGGACCTCTGGGCGTTTAACGACGAAACACTGGCGCATGTGCTTGCCAATTTATCTAAGCCCGTTATCGTCGGGGTGGGTCATGAAAGCGATGTAACGATTGCCGATTGGGTGGCTGATTTAAGAGCTGCAACGCCCACAGCGGCAGCCGAGCACGTCACCGAAAGTGCCCAAGTACTGCTTCGCGAAATTCAGGAAATGCAACAAGCCCTCACTTTTGCTTTTAACCGTGCATGCAATGAACGAGCTCAGTTGATTGACTCTCTTTTCAGAGAAATGCCCGATCCCATCAAAGAGCTTTCTCAGGCGCAGGCACTTTTAAGTCAAAATAATCATTTACTGGCTGCACTGATGCAAAGCCAGTGCCAAATGAGATCCGAAGGAGTGCGTTCTCTAAGGGATTCGTTGCTGCATCCGAAAAGCCGATTGTCGGCGGAAAAAGAAAAGTGCTTACGTCTGACAGAGCAGCTCAGTCCTCTGATGGTTCAGAGAGTGCAGTTGCTTGAGCATAATCGGGTGGCTTTGACAGATCTGATGACAGAATTAAGCCCGCAGACCATTTTGAAAAAAGGCTACAGTTATGTGACTGACCATAAAGGACAGTTCATTAAAAGCTCACGAAATCTGCCGACGGGACAGGCCCTTAATGTGCATTGGCATGACGGTGAAGCGAAGGTTCATGTCATTGATTAGTTAAATCAGTCGAGTTGTTTTTTTCTATCACATCCGTTTGCTCAGTTGGTTTTTGCGTACAATCAAAGAAATTATTTAGGAGAGAAAAATGCCTTTTCAATTACCTACGTTAGCCTTTCCGATGAATGCGTTGGCTCCGGCCATGTCTGAAGAAACGATGCAGTATCACTACGGTAAGCACCATCAGACTTACCTCACCAACCTGAATACCGCTATTCAAGGGACGCCTTTTGAGTCCATGTCTTTGGAAGAAATTGTGCTGGCAAGCGACGGTATCAATCCGGGCGTATTCAATAATGCAGCTCAGGCCTGGAACCATGCCTTTTTCTGGATGTGTCTGAGTCCCAAGGGCGGCGATAAGCCTCAAGGTGAATTGTTAAGTAAGATTGAAGAACGTTGGGGTTCCTTTGAAGCTTTCCGTGAACAATTCATTGCGAGCGCTGCCGGCAATTTCGGCTCCGGCTGGACCTGGCTTGTGATGACGCCGCAAAAGACGCTTGAAATCGTCAATACGTCCAATGCCGGTACGCAATTGGCCAGTGACAATACGCCTTTGATGGTAGTGGATGTTTGGGAACACGCTTATTACATTGATTATCGTAATTCCCGCCCCAATTACCTCAATGCTTTATTTGATCACCTGATCGACTGGGAATTCGTGGCGCGCAATTACTACAACGCCAAATAACATTTGAGCTGACTGTTCCTTCCGAAAGCCTCTGAGTCTCAGGGGCTTTTGGTTTTTGGGCTGACTGATAACTGGGCACCGGCTGAAATACGGTTCTTATTGAACCATCCGCTGTTGACTTCCAAAGCCCAGCGAATAGGTCTGAGAGAGCAGTGCGTATTTTGTGTTTGGGCTTTCATGTGCCGAATACTGACTAATTTGCCCTTTTCATCAAAAAAACCGACGTCCAAATCAATCGGGACATTCTTCATCCACATGCAAACCGTTTTAGAGGGATTAAATACAAAGAGCATTCCAGTATTCTCATTTAAATGCTCTCGTCCCTGAAGTCCTTTTTGTTGTTGAGCTTGTGTGAGAGCAATTTCGACTTCTAGCGGCAGATCGTTAACGTAAAGCGTTTCAGCTGAGCTCAATGGGCAGAAGAAGCAAAAGAAGAAAAAAGAAAAACTGCGCAAGTAATTTAACATTACAGCTTGCGCAGTTTTGAGCAAAGAATTAACTGTGCTCATAGACACACACAGTCCTCTAGCTTGCCGCGTCGTCGGTCTTTATTGGCGAGGGAATTACGCGCGTAGCGTGCAATCCGCGTTCGGATTGTTCGAATTCAAACTCGACCCGCTGATTGGTTTGCAGGGTCTTGCGACCGGGCATTTCAATAGAACGGAAATGTACAAACACTTCCTTATCCTGACCGTCGGGGATAATGAATCCGTAACCTTTGGCATCCGAGAACCACTTCACAGTACCGGAATTCATAAAACATCCTTTAAAAGAAAGCAAAGGCAACCTAGAGAGAGTTCTAATTTGTCTGCTTTCATTTTCCATCATAGGCTTATTTTTAAGGCTTGGGCAATGTTTTTGCTAAATATTTTCATCAAGCCCTAAATAAGCTCAAAACACTAGGCTTTTCCGGTCGAACCGAAGCCGCCTGTGCCGCGGTCAGAAGCTTCAAAATCCTGGACGATATTCATTTGCATCTGAACAACCGGAACAATGACAAGCTGTGCAATCCGTTCCATCGGTTCAATGGTAAAGGGGGTCTGACCGCGATTCCAAGTCGAGATCATCAATTCTCCCTGATAGTCCGAATCAATGAGACCGACAAGATTGCCGAGCACGATACCGTGCTTGTGACCGAGGCCTGAACGAGGCAATATGAGTGCAGCGTAGCGGCTGTCAGCCAGGTGAATCGCCAATCCGGTCTTAATCAGCTTGGTTTCTCCAGGCTGCAGAGTGAGCGGTTCATCAAGCATTGCTCGGAGATCAAGACCGGCAGAGCCTGCGGTCTGGTAGGCCGGCATCATCTCTTTGATGCGGGGATCCAGGATTTTGACATCAACTTGCATGGTAAAACTATCTCCTGCGGTTGCGTTTCTGACGAATAATGTTAGAAACGATACTGACAAAAACAAAGAAAACGGCAGTAGCGATCAGATTTTCCTGTCCTGTCATTCCGCCGTAGAAAAAAAGAGCAAAGCCCATAAAAATCAAAATGAAAGTAGAAACCGTTCCCGCTTTCGCTCCCACGGATCGGGGTTCAGAATTGTTTTGAGGAATATCCACTTTAAAGGCATCTTCGGGCTGAGCAATAACGGTGTCTCTGTGTTTTGGCGCCGATTGATCCAAGTCAGGTGAACTCCACACGTTGGAAGCCGCACCGTTGAGCTCATCATTAATCTGCTCACGCATGAGTTCGTCATTGACTTGCAGCGCTTTGAGTTCCCTTACGCTTTTCTCATTGAGCTTTTCGACAAAACTCGCAAAATCACCGTTTTTAGGCTCTAAGTCCAAAGGGTCAAAACGCTTTCGCATCAGTTCACCTCCTGGGCAATTTTGGCAATGAGTGCCTGAGCGATGTGCTCTTTAGTGGCTTTTGCCAAAGGAGTAGCAGCTTCGCGCTCAACAAACACCACGGCATTGGTATCCTGATTGATCGAGTCGCTTACTAAATTAGCTACGACAAGCGGGATATTTTTACGGAAAAGTTTAGCCCGGGCATTATCAATTAAGTTTTCAGTCTCAGCGGCAAATCCCACGCAATAAGGGGGATTTTCAAGCGCAGCAACGCTGGCCAGAATATCCGGATTTTCTTCAAAAGAAAGTTCCGGCGCCAGCGCGAACTGCTTTTTAATTTTGTGCTCGCTTACATTGGCTACCCGCCAATCAGCAACGGCAGCCACACTGATAAAGATTTCGTGCTGAGCCACTTCCCGCATGACGGCGTCGTACATTTCCTGAGCGGTGATCACATTAATGCGTCTGACGCCAGCCGGTGTCTTTAAATCGGTGCGGCCGGCAATGAGTGTAACTTCTGCGCCCGCCAGTGCTGCGGCCTTGGCAATGGCAAAGCCCTGTTTGCCTGAAGAAAGATTCGTAATGCCGCGAACAGGATCAATCGGCTCATAGGTCGGGCCGGCAGTAATCAGGACTCTGCAGCGATCGAGTACTCTTGGAGAAAAGGCGCCTTGAAGCAATTCAATGATTTCTTCAGGCTCAAGCATTCTGCCGCTGCCGACATCGCCGCAGGCCTGCTCGCCTGAGGCAGGACCTAAAAAGAGTGCACCGTCTTGCGTGAGTTGAGCAACATTGCGCTGAGTGGCTTGGTTGTGCCACATGTAAGTATTCATCGCCGGGGCATAAGCCACCGGGCAGCGTGCGGCTAAAATAGCCGCGCTTAAGACATCATCGGCAATGCCCTGAGCAGCTTTAGCCAAAATGTTGGCTGTGGCCGGCGCAACCAAAAGGAGATTGGCGTCTTTTGTAGCTTCAATATGCGGAATAACACTTGCACCCTGCTCCCAGTCTCCGGTAAAGACGTTCTTAGCGCCAAGCGAGCGAAAGGTGAGGGGCGTTACAAAGCGTTGAGCCGCCTCAGTCATAATGACCGAGACTTCCGCCCCACGCTTAATTAACAGTCTTAATAATTCGCAGCTTTTATAGGCAGCAATAGAGCCTGTCACGGCCAATACAATTTTTTGTCCTGTGAGCATCTTGCACTCCTTTAGTGCTTGCGATCAAAGAAGCTATCGAGGATGAGTAATCCTGCACCGCCTACAATGGCCATGTCGGCGACATTAAATGCGGGCCAATGCCAATAGCCATAATAAAAATCCAGGAAATCAATTACATAACCGTAGATTATACGGTCAAAGAGGTTGCCTAATGCACCGCCCATAATTAAAGCAAGAGCAAGACAAAACAGATTTTCCGAAGTATGCCGAATGATTAAGCGGGAACAGATAATCACAGCAATAATGGCAATAGCAGCAAAAAAATACATTTGCCAGCCGCTGTGATCGGCTAAAAATGAGAAAGCTGCGCCCGTATTGTGCGCGAGCACAAAATTAAAAAAAGAAGTGACCGGCCGGGATTCGCCGAGGTAGAAATGGTTTTCAAAGTAGAACTTTGTGACAAAATCCACCGCGAATACGACGGCCGAAATGCCCGCCCAGGGCATTAATGCTCGGGCGGGTGTTTTTTTTATATCACTCATTAGGCAAAACGACGGGTTTCACCGGCTCCGAAAAGGTTTTCCACACAGCGAGAGCACAACGTCGGGTGTTCGGCTGCAGAGCCGACTGAGGGCACGTAGTGCCAGCAGCGGGCGCATTTTTGAGCCTGAGATTGGTGAACACTGATCGAAGCGGATCCTTTATGCAAGTCGGCTCGGCTCGTGATCATCACAAAGCGCAATTCATCTTCAAGGCTTGCAAGTGCATCATAGGCATCGCCTTCAACCGTGATATCCACTTCTGCCTGCAGGCTGGAACCCACCTTGCCTTCCGTGCGCAGATTTTCGATTTCTTTTTGAACATCGGCGCGCACCTGGCGGATTTTTTCCCACTTCGAAAGCAGTTCCTCTGCGCCGTTAATGGCGGGCAGATCAAAGAACTCTTCTGTAAAGATTGTGGGAGACTTGCCGGGCTCGAAAATGGCAAAGGCTTCTTCGGCCGTAAAGGAGAGAATCGGAGCCATCAGACGCAGATAGGCAGCCGTGATGTACCACAAAGCTGTTTGAGCTGAACGACGGGCAAGGCCGGTCGTAGCGGTCGTGTACAGGCGATCCTTAAGGATGTCCAGATAGAAACTGCCCAAATCATCGCTTGCAAACGATTGCAGCTTAGAGACAATCGGATGGAAGTCATTGTTGCTGTAGAGCTCAATGATTTCTTTTTGCAGCTGTGCTACACGAGCAATGGCCCAACGGTCGAGTTCAACCATGTCTTCAAATGCGACGGCGTCTTTCGTGATATCAAAGTCGCTCGTATTGGCTAACAGGAAGCGCAGCGTATTGCGGATACGGCGATAGGAATCCGTCACATGTTTAACAATGGTCTTACCGAAACTCAAATCACCGGAGTAATCGGTTGAGGCTACCCAAAGGCGCACGATTTCAGCACCGTAAGTCTTGGTGGCATCCATTAACTGAACGGTGTTGCCAAGGCTCTTACTCATCTTCATGCCCTTTTCATCAACGGTAAAGCCGTGAGTGAGCAGCGCATTGTATGGAGCACGGCCATCGAGCATCACGCCGATCAGCAACGAGGAGTGGAACCAGCCGCGATGCTGGTCACTGCCTTCGAGGTACAGATCGATCGGGAAATCGAGCTTATCCTTATGAGAGCCGCGAACAACCGTGGCGTGAGTGGAGCCGGAGTCAAACCAAACGTCAAGAATGTCGGTCGTCTTATCATATTGCTGGGCTTCTTCAGCACTCATGAAATCTTCAGCCTTAGCTTGCGTCCAGGTCTCAATGCCGCCTTTTTCTACGCGCTTGGCTACTTCTTCCATGATTTCAAGCGTACGCGGATGCAGTTTTCCGGTGACCTTGTGAGTGAAGAAAGGCAGCGGCACACCCCAGTTGCGCTGGCGGGAAATACACCAGTCAGGGCGATTAGCAATCATGGCATGAAGGCGGTTATAACCCCAGCTCGGATAGAACTTCGTGGCATCCACCGCTTCAAGAGCAGCTTCACGCAAGCTCTTAGGCTGCTCCGTGCCGATTGCAGGGCGCGTGTCTTCAGTGCTCTTATCCATGCGGATAAACCACTGACTCGTTGCACGATAAATCAACGGAGTCTTGTGGCGCCAGCAGTGCATGTAGCTGTGCACCTGTGTGCCGTAATGCAAAAGGTTGCCTGATTCTTTAAGTTTTTCAACAATGACCGGCTGCGCTTTCCAGATGTGAAGTCCGCCGAAAAGAGCGAGCTCATCGGCGTACACTCCGTTACCCTGCACAGGGTTGAGAATTTCATCGTTGTGCATGCCGTATTTCTTGCAGGTATAGAAGTCATCCACACCATAAGCAGGAGCGGAGTGAACGATACCGGTACCGGCTGTTGCGTCCACGTACTCAGCCAATTCAACAGGGCTAAAGCGTTTATAGCCCGCATCCATCTGAGAAAGCGGATGCATGAAGCGGACGAGTTCAAATTGAGCGCCCTTAGCACTGGCGACGACGCTGCCTTGCAATTCGTAGCGTTTAAGGCAGTCCTCAACGAGTTTGTCGCACAAAATCAGATAACGGTCACCGCAGTCAACCAAGGCATAATCCAATTCTGGATGCATATTAAGAGCCTGGTTGGCCGGAATCGTCCAAGGTGTGGTGGTCCAAATGACAGTGTAGGTGGGTTTGTCGAGCTTACGGCTGTAAATTTCTTCCACTTTTGCCTTATCTTCATCGGCTAAGGGGAAGGCCACGTCGATGATCGGACCTTTGATGTCCTTATATTCCACTTCTGCTTCAGCCAGAGCCGATTGGCAGTCAAAGCACCAGTTCACAGGTTTGAGACCGCGGTAGACGTAGCCTTTTTCCATGAGTTTGGCAAGCACGCGAATTTGAGCGGCTTCCGTATCGAAACGAAGTGTGAGGTACGGATCTTCCCAGTCGCCCAACACACCCATGCGTTCAAACCCGGCCTTTTGGCGGGCAACCTGTTCGTGCGCGTATTGGCGGGCTTTTGCCTGAAGTTCAACAATCGGCAGGTTCTTGCCGTAGAGTTTTTCAATCTGAATTTCAATCGGCATGCCGTGGCAGTCCCAGCCGGGTACGTACGGGGCGTCGTAGCCCAACAAAGTGCGGGACTTCAGAATGATGTCTTTCAAAACCTTATTGACGCCATGGCCTAAGTGCAGATCACCGTTAGCGTACGGAGGACCGTCGTGCAAAATAAAATGCTTACGTCCTTTTCTGGCATTGCGAATCACGCCGTAAATATCTTTTTCCTGCCACTCTTTAATCCAATTGGGTTCACGAGCAGGCAAATTGCCGCGCATCGGAAACGGGGTATCCGGCAGATTAAGCGGATATTTTTGGGTTTGATCTTCAGTAGTTTTTGCCATGATGTCTCCTTGGTCCCCTCGGACTCTTCAAGGTTTGTTAAACACAAATAACGTGCGAATTTTTCTTTGGCTTCGCACTAACCGTACATTTCAGTAAGTTCCATATCGGAACGAGCCAAGCCGACAAGGCCTCTGGCTTTTTGCGCATCAGCATTGATAGCGGCTTTTAATTCTTCCAAATTGGCGAACTTTTTGTCATCGCGCAATTTGTCTAAAAATTCCACGCGGACAATTTTCCCGTAGCAGTCCGTGTGATAGTCAAAAATATGGGTCTCTAAAAGATACTTTTTGGGCTGCCCCTGAGTGACGGTCGGTCGGCAGGTAATGGTTGCCACGCCGCCCAGCGGATAGGGGGCTAAACCATGAACAAAAACAGCGTAGACGCCTTTTACGGCCGGTTCGCCGTTCTTGTCTACCGGAATACAGTCAAGGTTAATCGTTGGAAAGCCCAGCGTGCGCCCCAATTCCTGGCCATGAACAACACGGCCGGTGATGTGATAGTGGTGTCCCAAAAGCTGAGTCACCTCATAGAGATCGTTATCGAGCAGAGCCTTTCTCAGTCTTGTGCTCGAGATGCGGCTCGTGCCGTGAAAGAGAGTGGGAGAAACCCAAACCTCAAAGCCCAACTCTTTTCCGAGTGCTTTGAGATCTTCAACCGTCCCCAATCCTTTATAGCCGAAATGGAAATCTTCACCGACAGTTACCCAGCGGGCATGAAGTCCTTCGACCAAAACCTCTTCGGCAAATTGCCGAGGAGTCATTCGAGCCAGTCTTTCATTGAAATTAAGGAAAATAACGCGCTGGATTCCGCAGGCGGCAATATCGAGTACTTTATCCCGAATGTTGTTGACCCGGGCTAAGACCTCATGACCGTGCGGATAAACTTCCTTGGGGTGCGGTTCAAAAGTGACAGCGCAAGGCATCAGGCCGCGCAGATCTGCAGCCTGAACGACTTCCTGCAGCAAGGCTTGATGGCCGCGATGAACGCCGTCAAAGTTTCCGATTGCCACTGCACAGTCTACTTTCTTTAATGGTTGAGGAACCCCTCTGAATACTTTCATATAACTAACAGTCTCAAATAAACGCTAAATTTTAACAAATATGTACTCAATGGATTTGAGCGGTTTGTATTAGTTGTTGAGAAAAAAGTCCGATTGAACTTAGGATTTTTGGCAAACAGCTCGTGGGCTTTGTCTCGGCTCGAAATAGGCAGCAGCTGTTGTTCCCATTACAGAAAAAGCAAAGGCAATCAGAGTCAATCCGAAGTGTTCAGACCACTCGGCCCAAAAGGCCATTAAACTGCAAAGGACAATTGTGCCGATAATGAGCGGTCGGTTAAGTATTCGGGATGAGAAAACCGCTGTAAATACGGGCGCGATGACTGCGCAGACATATACGTTATTGGCCATCAGCATTAAATCCAAAATGCCGCGTCCCGAACTGCTCAGAAACAGCGCGACGACTGTCAGAACACACATCACGAAACGAGAGGTTTTTATGCCGGGCTGACGGATTAAATCATTGCAGACAACGGTTGCCGCAGTAAGCAGACAGGAATCGGCCGAAGACAAAATAGCGCTGATTAAAACCAAAAACAGCATCTGCTGCAAAATGACGGGCTGCTGAGCGGCAACGGCCGCCAGAACCTGATCTGAAGGCGTTGAAGAAGGCAGTAAATGGCGGGCTTGTATGCCGATTAAAACAAATAAAATCGCAAGAAAAATCAGTCCTGCTACGGCAATCATTGCACCATTGCGGGCACTTTTGTCGCTTCGTGCACTCATAAAGCGGGAAAAAAGCATCGGACAGACGATATAACTGCCGCCGATCAATAACGCAAAGCGGGCTAAATCTGACGTTTGAAATTGATCGTTTAAGAGCTCAAAACGAAGCTCAGAAAAAGGTTTGGGATCGCTTTGAATTAAAGTTAAAAAAAGCGCTAGAAGTCCGACAATCATGACTGATAATTGAATGACATCGCTTTTAATGACGGTTGCCTGACCGCCTATGAGCGTGTAGAGCAGGATAACCGCAGCTCCCAGAAAAAGAGCGAGCTTTGCATGACTTCCCGTCATTTGTTCAACAATACTGCCCATGGCACTGAACTGAGCAGCCAAAATGGCAACCCAAGCCAGGACAATCACGAGTGCGCAAAGTCTTGTCGCAGTGTCTCCTAATCGCTCTTTGACAATTTCAAGCATGGTTAAACAGGGCTGACGGTGCAATTTTTTCAAAAGGAAAATACTGAGAATGCTCAGGCCGATTGCTCCGGTCACGAGCCACCAAACGGCTGGAAATCCCACAGAGAAAGCTAAGCCGCACATACCGATGGTGGCCGATGCTCCGACGCAGGAAGCGATAACAGAAAAGCCAACCTGCAGGCCTGTTGCTTTGCGGCCGGCAACAAAATAATCCTCTTTAGAGAGAATGCGCCTGGACTCAAATAAAGCAAGGAGAAGAAAAACAGAAGAAAAAATCAGAAAAGCGATCACATCAGGCCTTAGGAAAAGGTCGTTAAATCTCGGAGTCTACAAAGCATCGGCCTGAAGTTCAATATGTTGTGTGCAAAGGAGCAAACTCAGAAAAAATTAAACCGATGAATTTTTTGTTTTCTTTGAGAAGGTACAATTCAATCATCTGCTTATTCTTTATTTGAAAATGAAAAAAATCGTCGTTTTAATTTCCGGTCGCGGCAGCAACTTTGTTGCGATTGAAGAGTGTGCTCTCGCGGAGAATTGGGAGCAGAGCATCGGTGCAAAAATCGTTGCCGTGATTTCTAACCGCCCGGATGCCAAGGGATTGGAATTGGCAAGAGGCTACGGTATCGACGCCATTTGCGTTGACCACAAAGCTTTTGACACAAGAGAAGCTTTTGAAGAAAAGCTTGCCGAGGTGATTTCGCAGTATGAGCCCGATTTAATTGTTTTAGCCGGTTTTATGCGTATTTTGACAGCCGGTTTTGTCGATCGCTTTGAAGGCAAGATTCTTAACATTCATCCGGCGCTTTTGCCTTCGTTTAAAGGATTGGATACCCATCAGAGAGCCATTGATGCCGGAGTGCGCATGGCAGGAACGACTGTCCATTTTGTGACGGCCGCTTTAGACGGCGGAGCGATTATTGCCCAGGCAGCAGTGCCGGTGCTGCCGTCTGATGACGCGCATCAGCTCGCCGATCGGGTATTGGTTTATGAGCATCAGATCTATGTTCGTGCGGTGAAGGCCTGTATTACAGGCCGAGTTCGCTATGAAGGCGATCGGGCAGTGATGGATGATGAAACGGCACTGCAACTCACTATTTTCGGACAGGTTTAAAAAATCATGCAAGAAAAGAAAAGTTCATATCGCCGTTCATCCAACGTACCTTCTCGTAAGCTCACGGAAAGGCAGCGCGCGGCAAGAAGCCGTCAAATTCAGGAAAGCCGTTCGATGAGTAAAGACGAGCGTCGGCAAAAAGCGGGTTCCCACCACGATGTGACGCAGAGACAGGTGCGTACCGGCGGCCCGCGTGTGACAGGATTAATTGTTGATGAATTGGGTAAGGCTTTAGCGACTGTTTTGAAGTTGGACGGACCGGCCGATGTTTTGATGAGCCGCTTTTTCCGGCTTAACCACAAATTAGGCGCCCGAGACAGAAGTGTGATTGCTGAGGCGATTTTTTACACGCTTCGTCACCTCTCAACCATTTCCTGGCAAATGAAGCCTATTGTTCCGGCAAGAGCACCGCGCTTGACGGCAATGGTAGCCTTGGCTCGCATTTATGGTCGGCAGGCGCTCGATGAACGAACGGTTGGCAATGACGCAGGTCCCCTGGACAATATCCTTCGTTCAAAACCCGAAAACGCAACCGCTTTTGTACAGTCCGAATTGCCCTATTGGCTTTATGAAAAGCTGCTTAATCAATTCGGTGATGAAGCTGCTGCTCTCTTTGAATCGATGAAAGAAGGAGCACCGCTTGATTTAAGAGTCAATCTTTTAAAGGCAAAGCGTGAAGAGGTGATGCAGGATTTGGCCGAGCATGGAGTGGCAGCCGTTGAAACCCCGATGTCTCCTGATGGTGTGCGGCTTATGACCAAACCGGGTTTAACCAGTTGGTCCATTTACCGCGAGGGCAAAATCGATGTTCAAGATGAAGGCAGCCAATTGATTGCTCGTTTGGTACAGCCCAAGCGAGGGGAGATGGTCTGCGACTTTTGTGCGGGAGCCGGCGGAAAAACTTTAGCGCTTGGGGCTCTGATGCGATCAACCGGACGGTTATATGCTTTTGATGTCAATGAAAAGCGCCTGGCAGGATTAACGCCCCGTATGCGTCGGGCCGGTCTCAGCAATGTTCATCCGATTGCGATTAAAACCGAAAGAGATACGAGAGTAAAGCGCCTCACCGGAAAGTTTGACCGTGTGTTGGTTGATGCTCCGTGTTCAGGGACCGGGACTTTAAGACGCAACCCTGATTTGCGCTGGCGCATGAATGAACAGGAATTGGCCAGGATTAATGCGATTCAGGCCAATGTATTGGATTCTGCGAGCCGTTTGGTGAAAGCGGGCGGCAGATTGGTGTACGCAACCTGCTCACTGCTTAAGCAGGAAAACCAGGATGTGGTTGAAGCTTTCTTAGTTAACCACCCTGATTTCGAAATCATGGATGCAACAGAAGTCCTGGCAAAGCAGGGTGTTGATTTACCCGATTGCGCAAAGGCTCATGCACCTTACTTTGTGATGGCACCGCATCAAAGTGGGACCGATGGCTTCTTCGGGGCGGTATTGGTGAGAAAGGATCCGCAGGCCTCTTAAACCATTCGTGATTAAATCAAAACGCTCACTTTTCCCGAGAATAAAGTGAGCGTTGGTTTTTAGGCGAAATTTTTATGCTTTTCAGTGTTCCTAAATCTTTAGCTTTTTTATTGGCGATGTGCTCAATGGTCGGGCCATTGTCGGCCAATACATATATGCCGGGATTAGGGCTGATTGCCGAGGAGTTCGCGGTAAGCGAAGTAGCCGCTTATCAGACACTGTCGAGCTATCTGATGTGCTTTGCCTTCTCATCACTTTTTGTCGGTGCTATTTCCGATAGTCTCGGGCGGCGACCGGTCATGATGGGCGGACTTTTTTTCTACAGTCTTTCGTGCTTAATCTGTGCCATCAGTTTCAATTATGAGTCTTTTTTGATCGGCCGCATTTTAATGGGCCTTTTTGCCAGTACGGGAACCGTACTGGCGATGGCGGTGACGCGTGACTTATTCAGCGGCCGACAAGCTCAGGAATTAACAAGTTTAATTGCAGTGATTTTTGCTCTGGCGCCTGCCTTTGCACCGATTATCGGCGGTTGGCTTGTTGTTCTTTTCGGCTGGCGCAGTGTCTTTATTTTCCTGGCCGCTTTTGCACTTTTGATGGCTTGCATCACGTATTTTTTGCTCCACGAGACTCATCCCAAAGAAAAAAGAACGACTTTTCATTTTGTGCCCCTTGTGACAACCTATGCGCACTCCTTCAGAAATGTTGCGTTTACGGCAGGAGTGTTCTGTAACGGCTTCGTTTTTATGGGCTCGATTCTCTTTTCAGCCGGCGCTCCCGATTACGTAGAAAACGTTATGGGAATGGGAGTGACGGATTTCGGTTATCTGATGATTCCTCTGATCGGATTCTCAGTCACCGGATCGATTTTCTGCACCAAGATTACGGCACGTTTCGGTGAAGTCAGAACGATGTGGATTCAGATTGCTCTGATGTATGCAGCAGGCATTGCCGGTGTTGCCATGAACTATTTCTGGCATGTGCCCTATCCGATCTGCCTGTTTGCTGTCATTGTCTACAGCACGGCAATGAGTGTCATTCGCCCGATTATGACCGTCTACAACCTGGACTATTTCCCGCAAAACAGAGGCATGGCAGCAAGCATTCAACAGTTTTTCCAAACTTCAGCTTTTGCCATATGTGCAGCATTGTGGGTGCCGATCGTGATGGGTGAAGCTTGGAAGTATGACGCAGTATTGCTTTTATGCGGCGTCATGGTGAGCCTGACATGGGTGATCGTCTTAAAGACGCGTCCCCGTTGTCTGCCTGAAGACTATCAATTACAAAAAAGTCAGTAGCGCAGAAACGATTACCACACTGCAGGCCACTGAAAGCGAATTGAGGTTGGCTGCCATTGACGGATTGCACTTGGCTTTAATACAGAAAATTAATCCCACAACAGGAATCGGCGCCCAGGCAATGAGCGCAAGAATTTTTCGGATTTCTTCAGAAAAAGGCAGCAGATAGTACATAGCAAGCGACATAACCAAAGAGCCTGCAAGTCTGATGCACAAAAGCCGCAAGAGTTCTTTGAGTTGATCGGCGGGCATACTGAAGCGAATGCTTTGTCCCAACAAAATCATTGCTAAAAAAGCGTTGGCATTGGCTCCGATCTGTGCCCAATCCACAATTGTTTTCGGAAAGGTGAGCCCTAAAATAGATAAGGCGAGCATAACAAAATAAGAGCAGATCGGACCGGAGCTGAACATTCGTTTCAAAACGGTTTTTACCAATGCCAAACCCGTACCGGTGCCCGACCCAAGTGCATAGGTGGTGCCGGTACACATAATGGAGTTGCCGATATCAAAGAGGCAAATTGAGAGAAACCCCATTGGCGTAACAAATGATTGAAGAAACGGCATCACAAATGTACCGATGTTAAAGCCTGAGAGATTGAGCATGTCAAAGAGTCTTTTTTCAGGATGACGGTACGTGATCAGACAGGCAATGCCGATCATAAAAAAGTTTGTTAAAAGTCCTAGGCCTATGAGCCAGAGATAACTCCATTCAAGGTGCAGCCCGTTTAAGCAGACCAGAATCAGGCACGGCAGCGTGACATAGAGCAAAAGTCCTGAGAGTGCATGTACGGTGTCTTCTTTGAGAACGTGGGCGCGTTTGAGGAAGTAGCCGATAAAAATAAAAAGTACAAAGCCCAGAACTTTAATGAGACCGTCCACGTTGAAAATCCTCGGTTTGGAGTTGATTGAGCATTGTACGCCCAGTGATAACTAAAAAATGTGCTGATGGGAAACAAGAGAATATTTAGCAAAAAGAATTAAAAATTAAACAATTCTCTTCACTTGATTTTTCTTAAAATAAAAATACTATGCAAAAGGAGTGAGGCAGTGTTTAGTTTCTCCCGACGATCTTATTTAAAGGCTTTTGCTGCAAGCACATTGAGCCTAAGTTTGCCTCGCGTGGTTTTTGCCGAAGTTCCGTTTTTGCGATTGACTGACTTATCGAACCGTCCTGTTCTTTTAGCCCGCAAACCGCAACGATTTGTCGTAGCTAACTACATCGCTAATTTCCTTTTCGTGGGAGGCGCATCTGTAATTGACAAAATTGTCGGACTGACAGCCGATGGCTGGCAAAGTACCCGTTATGCAGAGTACGTTCGTCTGACTGAGGCTTTCCCGAGATTAAAAGATATTCCCAGTATCGGCGGTTATCACGATGACATTCTCAATACCGAGAAAATTCTTTCACTGAAACCCGATGTGGTGATTGTGGGACAGACGCAGTTTGCACAGAATGCTCAGAGACTGAACTTGTTGGAAAAAGCCGGTATTGCCGTCATCGTGCTTGATTATCACGCGATGACACTTGAAAATCATGTTAAAAGCACGCAACTGCTCGGAAAATTGCTCAATCGTGAAAGTGTAGCTGATGAGCAGATCCATCGTTACAGAGAAGTCATTGAAACGATTCAGTTTCGAATTGCCAAGGCTGACAATAAAGCGAAAAAGACTCCGATTTATGTTGAATGCGGCAATCTTGGAGTAGGGTCCTACGGGAACTCATATAACCGGTCTGTGTTGTGGGGCGGGATTCTCAACCGGCTGCAGGCAAATAACATTGCTGCCGACATGCCGGCTCCTTATGCGTCACTGTCCAGAGAATTTGTTCTGTCGAAAAATCCGGGCATCATTTTTATAGCAGGCAGTATCTGGCAAAATGCGGCAGAAAATGACCAGATGCGAATGGGCCTGATGGTGTCTAAAGAAGAGGCCTTAACGCGGCTGGCAGGCTTTATGAAGCGCCCGTTTTGGGACAGGCTTCAAGCGGTGAGGGACAATCGTGTGTATGGTGTTGACCACGGCAGTCTTCGGTCCATGTTGGATTACACTTTGTCGCTATTTATGGCGCAGGTGATTTATCCCGGCTTATTCGAAGACTTTGAGCCGGAGGCTGAAATTCAAACATTTTATAAGCGCTATTTACCTCAAGTGGATTCTTCCGGAACGTTTACTTTAAAACCCTAGATTGTATGAGCTGCCATTTACACTACCGTCAGACCAATCGAAAGCGCGTAATGATTTTATGCGCGGCAGCAGCGTTGCTTTTGATTGCGATTGTATTGGATCTGGCAGTCGGCACATCGTCCATGTCTTTGGCAGCTTTAATGCAGGCGCTCGCAAGCGGCCCGGACGCATCCGATATCAGCGCAACAATTGTTTGGTCCTTGAGACTGCCGATGACTTTGACAGCGCTTTTTGTCGGCACCTCTTTGGCTATGGCAGGTCTTCAGATCCAAAATATCACGCAAAATGCCCTGGCGAGTCCTTCGACCTTGGGGATTACTTCTGCGGCCAGTTTCGGTGCTGCTTTGGCGATCAGTTTAGGTTTGGGTTTTTTAGGTCAATTCTGGATTGCGACGGCGGCCTGTGCGCTCTTTTTTGCTCTGTTAGTCTCTTTTGCGATTTATTTTTTAAGTGCCCGTCGGGGAATGACGCCTGAGACAGTCATCTTGGCAGGCATTGTCGTCAATTTCTTCTTTTTAGCTTTGCAGCAGGTTTTGATCTATCACTCCAGTCCTGAGGTAGCTCAAATCATCAACGGCTGGACATTCGGTAATTTGGAAAGAGCATCCTGGCTGGCGGTCGGGTTAAATGCCGTGCTGACACTTTTAATTGCTCTTTTTTTATTGAAACGCAGTTGGGCCATAACGGCGCTTACCTTGGGAGAGGAGCGGGCAATGAGTTTAGGCATTGCCGTCAGGCGCCTGCGCATTGAAACGTTCTTTCTTTCTGCATTACTGATTGCAGGAGCAGTTGCTTTCATTGGCACCGTGAGTTTTGTCGGCCTCGTTGCACCTCACATTGCGAAGTTACTTTTAGGTGAAGATCAACGGTTTTTGCTTCCCGGAACACTTTTGTCCGGTGCTCTTTTGATGGTGCTGAGTTCTCTGCTTGCCAAGCTGATTTCGGTCGGAGCAGTCATTCCGGTAGGGATTATTACGTCTTTGGTGGGCGTGCCTTTCCTCTTGGTTTTGTTGATTCGATACAGCGCTGGGAGGACTCAATGATTGAACTGAAATTAGATAAATTGGCAGTCAGTTACGGTCAAAGCCCGGTACTTTACGATATTTGCGCAAATATCGAAGGGGCTCAGCTCATCAGTGTGATCGGTCATAACGGAAGCGGGAAAACAACCCTTTTAAAAGCGATTGCCGGTTTAACTGCTCATCAGGGAGAAGTCAGTGTCATTGAGAACGGGCATGAGATTCCTGCCTCTGCCATTCGATATGTTCCGCAGCTATCCGGAATTTCCTCAACTTTAACTGTATTTGAGATGGTTTTGCTGGGACTTGTGAAATCATTGTCCTGGAGAGTGACTCAAGAAATATTCGATAGGGTTGATGCAACGCTGCACGCACTTGAAATTGATAAGCTGGCTCATACCCCGGTCAATCAACTATCCGGCGGTCAGCGTCAGTTGGTGTTTTTGGCACAAGCCTTTGTTTCTGAACCCAAAGTGCTTCTTTTGGATGAGCCTACAAGTGCACTGGATCTGCGCCACCAATTGATTGTGATGAATGCAGTGCGTGAGTACACGCAAAAAAATGAAGTGATTACGCTGGTTATCATGCATGATTTGCTGACAGCTGCACGCTTCAGCCAGCAGATTTTGCTTTTGGAAAAAGGGACGCTATCCATATTGGATGAGCCGGAGCTGGTACTGCAGGCCCAGCGGCTTGAGCGTATTTATAACGTGAGCGTGAGTATTGAAAAAACGGCGTCGGATTTTTTAAATGTTGTGCCTATCAAACCGCTTTAGCAGATAGAGTTTTTTCAAGGCAATAAAAAAGCTCGGAAGCAAGTCCGAGCTTTTTGGTCGGTACGATGACTCAATTACTTGAGCTTCGTTTCCTTGTAGACCACGTGCTTGCGAGCAACCGGGTCATACTTGGAAATTTCCATCTTACCCGTACTCGTACGCTTATTCTTGGTCGTCGTATAGAAGTGACCCGTACCAGCGGTCGATTCTAACTTGATCTTTTCACGGTTACCCTTTGCCATGGTGAACTCCTATTAGATTTCGCCGCGGGCGCGGAGGTCCGCTAAGACCGCATCAATACCGAGCTTGTCGACCGTACGAAGACCTGCCGCCGTCAGACGCAAACGAACCCAACGGTTTTCGCTTTCAACCCAAAAACGACGATATTGAAGATTGGGCATGAAACGACGCTTGGTTTTGTTGTTTGCGTGAGAGACGCGGTGGCCGACCATCGGCGCTTTGCCGGTGACTTGACACACTCGTGCCATCGCTAACTCCAGTCAAAAAATTAAAACAAAAACAACCCGCCCGAAGTAATACATCTCACCTCGGTGGGGTCAACGGTACCGAGCATTATACTCATCGCCCCCTCTATAAGCAAATCCGTTTAACTTCTGTTGAAATACACCGGAATTTGTGCGTCAAAGGCTAATCGCGAATGATCACAAGGGCGGGTTTGCCGTCGTAGCCATAGCGGCGGTTGCGAACGATCAAAATAACGCTCAATACCAACGTAAACGTCTCAGCAACAGGAACCGAGAGCCAAAGACCGATTTCTCCGATCAGGCTCGGAAGACACTCAATCGCTAAAACCGTAAAAAGAAATGTGCAGCAAAAGGAGATGACAGCTGCGCGTTTGCCGTCACCCATAGCTGTAAAAAGGTAAGCGGCAAACATGTTGGGGCAAAGCAGCAGAAGCGATAAAGCGTAAAGACCGAAGTTGGCTAAAACAAGATCGAAAACCGGGGAATCTTTCGGAGTAAAAAAGCCCAAAACAGGGGCCGCAAAAATGAGTGATAAAGCGTAAGCCCCTAATGAGAAAACCGTCATAATAATCAGGCTGTTTTTAAAAACCTGAGCCAGTTCAGGCCAATTCTGCTCTCCGTACTTGTAGCCTAAAATCGGGCCAGTTGCTTCACAAAAACCGTAAAAGATGGCGTTGAAAACGTATGTGGAATAGGAAGCAATTGTGAGAGCCGCTACACCGTCAACCCCTAACCAATACATAAACGCAGCGTTAAAGAGATAAAGCGTCACCGACGAAGAAAGGCTTCCTACCATTTCGGAAAAGCCGCTTGTGCAGGCGCCTTTCAAAGCGTCCCAATCAGGTCGGGTAAGAATAATGCGGATGGGGGCATGATTTCGGCAGAAAAATAGGGCGCCCGCTGCAGCCGCGACGATCCAGGAAATAACGGTTGCCAATGCCGCCCCATACATTCCCCACTGCAGGGGACCCATAAAAACAATATCTAAAACGACATTGGTTAAGCCTGAGGCAACAGAGACCGCAACTCCAAGCTTGGGATAGCCCGCTACGGTAAAAAATGTTTGAGCCAGTACACTCAGTAAAAAGCACGGCATAAAAAGCAGCCACACGATTTGGTAGTCATAGGCAAAGGCGTACTGCTCTTCATTGACGTTAAGAAAACCCAGTAACGGATCTAAAAGCAAAATCCCCAGCAATCCGACAACCGTGCCGAAAACGCACTCTGCGTACACCAAAGTGCTCAATGCCCGGTCAGCCCCCAAAGAGTCTCCTGCTCCCATTCTTCTGGAGACAACGGAGCCGCCGGCAGAAAGCATGATGCCGACCGCTCCCAGAAAAATAGCCAGGGGGAAAATCATATTAAGGGACGCAAGCGCTACGGTCCCCATATATCGGCTGATGAGCACTCCGTCGGCCACCATGTAACTCATAATAAATAAAGACATCATCATGCGGGGGAAGGTGAAATGCAGCTGCCCCGCAATGGTGAAATGTTGACCGAGAATGGTGTTGGTTGCTCTCATCGGTTAAATGAATCAAGATTAAAATTTGTTCTTCTATACTAGCTGAACAAAAAGCTTGTTGTTTGCACAAAGTCACAGAATAATCACGGAGGAAGCCCTTGGTTTTAACCGAGGGAGGAATCCGTGCAACGACGATAGTCGTTGAAGTAAAATGAGTTCCCATGCCCGGTCCGACGTTTATTCTCGAACTCCCCATCTGCGTGAATGATTCTGAGTCTCGAACGATACTCAGAAAGCTTGAATTTGCCCGCCAGCTTCATAACGCTACCCTTGGTACTGCCTTAGGACAACTGCAGCAGCTTCGTCAGGACCGTGATTGGAAAAAAGCCTGTTCAATGCCTGAAGGTAAAGAAAGATCTAATCTATTTAAGTCGTTGGATAGAAAGTACCATCTGACTGAATACGACTTACATGCTGTCGTTGCAAAACATCGGGAAACCAGCGGTCGAAAGGCTGAACTGAGCATTAATGAAACTCAGAAAATTGCTACCCGAGTATTTCAAGCAGTGAATCGATATAAGTTGGGCCTGGGAGGGCGTCCTCGTTTTAAATCTGCTAAACGCGGTTTAAGAAGTATTGAGGGTAAGACGAATAAAACCGGACTGAAATTCAATGTTGAAAAATCTGTATTAAGTTGGTGCAAGCACGACTATCGGGTCAAGATCGATCCTAAAGATGACTATATCCGACGAGCTTTTTTTAAAGAAGATGGTTCGCAAGGCTATAAAACGATCAAATACTGTCGCCTGGTGCGTAAAACCATAAAAGGGAAAAATCGTTTTTATCTGCAGGTCGTTTTGGAAGGTTGTGCACCGGTTAAACACATCTATGCATCAACTGAGGAACGTTTATCGATTGATCCCGGTCCTCAAACGATAGCCGTATTCAGTCAGCTTTGGGTGGGGAAAATTCAAGTAGCGCCACGTGCCCAAGTCGATGAAAAAAGAATTCGCTGTCTGCAGCGTTCAATGGACAGGAGCTTACGGCAAAATAATCCTGACTGTTATGAAAGCAACGGAGTATTGAAGAAGGGCTGCGAATTAAAAAGAACAAAAAGCTACGAAAAACGAGTGCAATGTTTGAAAGAATG
>UQYP01000017.1 GCA_900545335.1 uncultured Sutterella sp.
AAAAGTTCGTGCTTGGTCAAAAGAAACCTTCCATCTTTAGATGGGAGTTGTTTAGTGAAAACTTCTTCTTTTATTGCACTGATCTCAACGATTAAAAGAAAAATCGGTAGACTTCAATCTTATTTTCAGGGGAATGGTATGCAGGTTCTTTTAGCTCAGCCCAGAGGCTTTTGTGCCGGTGTAAACCGTGCAATTGCGATTGTTGAAAAGGCTCTGTCTGTTTATGGAGCGCCGATTTACGTCAGGCACGAAATCGTCCACAACAAAACGGTTGTCAATGAGCTTAAGCAAAAAGGCGCGGTCTTTATAGAGCACCTCAGTGAAGTGCCTGATGGCGCCACAGCGATTTTGTCCGCTCACGGCGTTCCCCAGAAAGTCAAAGACTACGCGGCAACAAGACCGATTCGTCTTTTTGATGCGACCTGTCCTTTGGTGATGAAAGTTCACCGTGAAGTGGTCAAAATGCACAACGAAGGTCTCACTGTTATTGTGATCGGACACAAAGGTCACGCAGAAGTAGAAGGAACAATGGGACAGGTGCAGGACAACATTTATCGCGTTTGTTCAGACGAAGAGGTTGATGCACTTTCCGTGCCTGATCCCGATAAAGTAGGTTATGTGACACAAACGACGCTTTCAATGGATGAAACAAAGGAAGTGATTGCCAGATTAAAGGCGAAATTCCCGAAAATTCGTTCATTGTCTGCTGCCGATATTTGTTATGCAACACAAAGCCGTCAGGAGGCAGTCAAAAAATTAGCTGCTCTTGTCGATTTGGTGCTTGTGATCGGCTCCAGTTCCAGTTCCAATTCACGCCGCCTGCGTGATAAGGCTCAAAGAGAAGGCGTGAAAGCGTTTTTGATTGACAGCGTTGAGGATATTGAACCCTCTTGGTTTGACGGCGTTGAAAAAGTCGGTTTGACAGCCGGTGCCTCAGCACCTGAACACTTGGTGCAGGGGGTTGTGGACTACTTAAAAGCAAACGGTGCAACGTCTGTAGAAACTCTGCCCGGTGTGCCGGACCGAATTGCATTTCCTCTTCCTGCAGGACTGTAGAGTAAGAAAGGTTCAATATGGCAAAAGAAAAACATCAAAGCGCAACGCCTGCAACGGATTGGCTTAAGCAGCATAAGGTTCAGTTTGAACCCTATTCATATGAATACGTTGATCACGGAGGCACCGCATCCGTGGCGGCCGCTTTCGGGCTTGACCATCATACTGTGGTGAAAACACTCATCATGGAAGATGAGCACGCAAAGCCTCTGGTGATTCTGATGCACGGAGACTGCGAGGTGAGTACGAAAAACTTGGCCCGACAGGTCGGTGTCAAGCACATTGCACCTTGCAAACCTGAACAGGCTCAAAGAAACAGCGGCTATCAGGTGGGCGGCACCTCTCCTTTCGGAACACGAAAACGTATGCCGATTTACGTGCAAAAGACGATTTTGGATTTGCCGGCGATTTATATCAACGGCGGCAGAAGAGGTTTTATTGTCAAAATTGATCCTGCGGTGCTCGTTAATGAGTTGGGCGCAAAGCCTGTTGATTGCGCCAACGCTGACGAATAGCTTCAATCAAAAAGACAATAACGCCAGCAGCAGATTTTTTGAAAAGCTGCCTTATCGCCTGAAGTCCGGCAATAAGGCAGTTTTTTTAGCCGATAATATCTGAGGCGGCTTCTTTTAGGCGCCAGCGCGGCTTGACACCGAATTTCAAATTCTTGAAATGATGATTGATCTCTTCGCCGCTCATATGTTTTAAACGCTCCAGCCCCGCCGTTGCAATCATGGCGCCGTTATCGGTGCAAAGTTTAATGGGCGGGAAAAAGACCTGCATCCCTCTTTTTCTCGTCTCGTAGACCAATCGGTTTCGCAATTGTTTATTGGCACTGACGCCGCCCGCGACCACCAGGGTTTTCATCTTTTCCTGCTTCATGGCTTTGACAACTTTGGCTGCCAGAACATCCACAACAGCATCAACAAAGGCTCGCGCAAGATTGGCTCTGAAAGTGTCGTCACTGGGATCGGGAGCAGCTTTGACGGCTGTTAAAACCGCAGTTTTGAGTCCCGAAAAACTCATATCTAAATTAGGCGAGTGAATCATCGGGCGGGGTAACTCAATTGCTCCGGAGGTGCCTTTTTCGGCCAGGGCGCTTACGGCCGGTCCTCCAGGATAGCTCATGCCGAGAAGCTGGGCTGTTTTGTCAAAAGCTTCACCAACGGCGTCATCTAATGTGTCACCCAAGAGCTCATATTGGCCGAATCGGGAGACCTTCATAATTTGAGTATGGCCGCCGGACACCAAAAGGGCAATAAAAGGAAATTGCGGAGCCGGATCGGCCAATAGATTAGCCAGAAGGTGCCCCTCCATGTGGTGAACACCGATCACCGGGATATCCAGAGCAAAAGCCAGTGCATGAGCGACACTGACGCCGACGAGTAACGCACCGGCCAGACCCGGTCCTTGTGTGACTGCGATTGCATCAAGGTCTTTCTTAGTTTTACCTGCTTGCTGCAGCACCTGCTCGATCAACGGAATAACCCGGCGGATGTGATCGCGGCTGGCTAATTCGGGGACTACACCGCCGTATAACCGGTGCATGTCTATTTGGGTGTGAATGGCATGGGCGAGCAGACCTTCTTCGCTGTCAATCAGAGCAACACCAGTTTCGTCGCAAGAGGACTCTAAACCAAGAACGAGCATATACTTAATAAAATCAATAAATTAGAATATTTTCTTCAAGAAAATATGAAAAAAATGAAGGGACTATTTCCTTTTAGGCGTATTTTATGCGAAAATACGGAACTTTCGGAGGTCGTGTATACGTTTCGAAAGACGTTCGTATACTCTGATCAGATCGGTAAAGCATTACCGTAACATTTTTTATTGACAGGTAAGGTGCCTGATGCCCACTATTCGTGTTAAAGAAAACGAACCGTTTGAAACCGCTCTTCGCCGTTTCAAGCGCACTATTGAAAAGAGCGGTCTTTTGACCGAATTGCGTGCTCGTGAGTTCTATGAAAAGCCCACGGCCGAACGTAAGCGTAAGAAGGCTGCTGCCATCAAGCGTCATTACAAGCGCTTGCGCAGCCAAATGTTGCCGAAGAAGCTCTACTAATTCTCGGACCGCATTCATATGACGGTCCGTCATTGCGCTAGGATCGTCAGGGCTTGAGCTTCGTCTTAAAGCCAAAATCACGCGTGCAAAGCTCTGACTGTTGGAGTGGTGCACGCGTTTTTTTTAAAGGAAAAATAAAATGACGATTAAAGAACAAATCATGGCCGACATGAAAGCTGCCATGAAGGCTCACGATACTGCTCGTTTGGGCGCCATTCGTTTACTGATGGCTGCTATTAAGCAAAAAGAAGTTGATGAGCGCATTCAATGCGGCGATGCCGAAATCGTTGCCATTATCGCTAAATTAGTCAAACAGCGTCACGACTCCATCGAGCAATATACGGCCGCCAATCGTCAGGATTTGGCAGAAAAAGAGCAGGCTGAAATTGATGTTTTGTCTACCTACCTGCCTAAACCTTTGACTGAAGAAGAAATCACGGCAATTGTCGATGAAGCCATTGCTGCGATCGGAGCGACCGGAATGGCTGCTATGGGCAAAGTGATGGGTGCTGTCAAGCCCAAGCTGACCGGACGCGCTGATATGAGCAAGGTTTCTGCTTTGATTAAGCAAAAACTGTCTGCCTAATCACACTTTCTCCGATTATGATCCCTGAAAGTTTTATCGAAGAGGTTCTCTCGCGCACCGACATTGTTCAGGTGATTGGCCGCTATGTGAAGCTGCAGCACAAAGGCAGCAACTGGATGGCCTGTTGTCCTTTTCATAAGGAAAAAACGCCCTCTTTTGCGGTCAATCCCTCCAAGCAATTCTATAAATGTTTCGGCTGCGGTGAACACGGTACGGCGATTACCTTTTTGATGAAATTTAAGGGATTAAGTTTCCCTGATGCGATCAAGGAACTTGCCGATAATCTCGGGATGGAAGTCCCCGAGGACCGTCAGGCAAAAGTTCGCCAGGCCAAAGCCAAAACTCTCACGGACTATCTTGCTCAAGCCGCTGACTTCTATCATCAGGCACTCTTTCATGACCGTCATGCCATTGAGTATCTGAAGGGCCGCGGCATTACCGAAGAAACGGTCAATAAGTTTCAGCTGGGTTTGTCGCCTGATACCTGGCAGGGATTGCAGTCAATATTTAAAGCCGAGGGCTACGAAGATCCGAAACTTGAAGAGTGCGGTCTTGTCATCGCCAAAGACGCTCATCGTTATGATCGCTTTCGCGGCCGGATCATGTATCCGATTCGCAATCCCAGAGGCCAGGTGATCGGGTTCGGTGCACGCACTATGATTGCCGGAGAAGAGCCGAAGTATCTGAATTCTCCCGAAACGCCCGTTTATCATAAAAGTCAGGAACTTTACGGTCTTTACGAAGCCCGTGATGCCATCCATAAAAAAGGCCGAGCCATTGTCTGCGAAGGCTATATGGATGTGATCCAAATGTCCCAGGGGGGATTTTTAGAAACGGTAGCCGCTTTGGGCACCTCCATTACGCCCGAGCACGTTAAAAAACTTTTTCAGCTCTCCGATCACGTCTATTTTTCATTTGACGGTGACGCTGCGGGTTTTAAGGCTGCCCGTCGTGCGATGGAATCCACGCTTTCCATTATCAGTGATACTCAGACGGCTCACTTTGTCCTCCTGCCTCAGGATGAAGATCCCGACAGCCTGATTAAATCCCAGGGGGCCGAAGCTTTTGAAGCTCAGCTTCGGTCGGCCTTCCCGTTATCGAAATTTTTCGAGATGGATATCGTCCGAGAAGTGACGCAAGGCCGGGGATTAAGGACTGCGGAAGATCGGGCGCAGGCCATTGCCATTGCCAAGCCCTTACTGCAGCGCATGAATGCCCATGCTCTGCGTCAGCTTTTGCTTCAGGAGTTTTCCTCCGTTTTGCGGATGGATCCGGGCGAAGTCGCTACCTTATGCGGCGTGGCGCTATTGGACATTCCTCAGACTGCAAAGCCCGCAAAGCAGGTAAGTGCTTATGGCCGTGATGCCAAACAGGGTGAGCGTTACAGGCGTCCGGTTCGCCCCGTGACAACGGGCCCGGTCTTTACCAACATCAAGCGTCGCCTTTTACAGTGCTTTATCACTCACCCTCAGTGGCTGTTGAAGTATTCGGATCAAATTGAGTACGAGCTTTTGGATACGGTTGATGAGTGGGAAGAGGCCATTGTAAGACTGTGGCATTTGGCTCAGGACCATTCTAAGGGCGAAAATTTTGATCCTTCTCTGCTCACGACCGGCTACCTTTTGTCATTTTTGCAGTCCGATGCATTTTATGATCGTCTGGCGGACCTGGCTTCCGAAGAAGAGGTACTTCAAACGCCGGCAGAAGTGGCTGAATACGAAATCAAGTGTGCCTTTTTAAAGCTTGAGAAGGCCCAGCTTGATGCAAAAATTGCAGAAATTCTGACGCTCGAAGAACAGGGTGAAAACGTTGATGCTCAGTATTTGGAAAGATTGTTTAAGCGGCGTCAGGATATTCATCGCTCCCTCGTTGATGAAAGCACGCAGGCAGTTGATTTTGTTTTGGATAACCGCCTGAGCGGCTGAACTCCAAGCAAAAACCCTTAGTTTCGCAAGCCCAATTCGGGCGGAAAGCTCGTATAATCGCAGAACCGTTCTCATGGTTTTTTAGAAAAATTAAAGAGAACCGGTTTTGCTGTCAATATGATTTGCAAACGACCCCGACTCTCCCTTAGCTGTTTCCTGTCTACGATGAAAATCGTGGCAAAGGAATAGAGTGTGTGTATGGCTACTCGAAAGAAAAAGTCGTCTAAAAGCGAATCTCTGACGGTTGCAGCGGCGCCGTCAGCGGAAACTACTATCAATATTCTTTTCGATCAACCGATTCAAATTCAAGCTCCGGATCTGAAAACGCTTCCTAAGGCCAGTAATGTCAGCCGAAAAAAGCAGCGTTTGAAAAAGTCTCTGGAGAAGGTTTATCAAAACGGCGCCAGTGAAGATCGCCTGCAAAAACTTCGTTCTCTGATTGTCCAGGCCAAGCAAAACGGCTATGTCACCTATGAGCAGCTCGCTGAGGTCGTGCCCGAACAGGTTGACGATGAAGATGAAGCCATTGCAAAGCTTGAGCATGCTTTTACCTTCCTGGGTATTCAGGTGCTCGATGAGCCGCCCGCAGAAGATGAAATTTTGCTCAACGACTCACCTTTGTCTCTTGTGCAGGATGAAGACGATGATGACGATGAGGATGTGCTGAGTCTGGTTGAAAGCGATGTAGCCCGAACATCCGACCCGATGACGATGTACACGCGAGAAATGGGTGCGGTTGCGCTTTTGACCCGTGAAGAAGAAATTGCGATCGCCAGACGCATTGAAAATGGCTTTCAGGCAATGATGGAAGCCATTGCCGACAGCCCCGTGGCACTGAAGGCACTCGTTGATATGGCCGATACGCTCCGAGCCGATGAGGTCAGTGTTGAAGCAATCGTTGACGGTGTAACCGATGAAGATTTGTCAGCCTCTGAGATCAGTGACGAGCAACTGCCCGACTACAGTGAGGAAGAGGATGATGAGGTGCAGGAAGTCGCAATAGGGGCCTCCGGAATGAGTTCCGAGCAGCTGAAAGCGCTCAAGGATACGACGCTCGATATTCTCGATACCTGCAAAGGTTACTACGATTGCATGCAGACTCTGGCTGTCGACAGCGACGAGTATCGCCAGCTTGAAATGGCTGTCAAAGAGCAACTCATGAAAGTGCGCTTTACAGCCTCAACCGTTCGTACGCTTTCAGACCTTCTTCACGATAAAGCAGAAACCTATAAGAGAATAGAACAGGATGCTCAGCGCCTGCTCGTTGATGTAGTAGGAATGCCTCGAGCTGAGTTTGGACGTCTTTTCAGAGAGGAAGGTTTTACAGAAGAAGCAATAACCAAGCGTCTTCATAAAGATCAGCCCTACAGCCTGTCTTTAGAGAAAAACATTGACTCTATTTTGCAGATTCAGCACCACTACACTGAGTTTATCTCACAAGTGAGACTGCCGTCCTCGCGTATGCGTGAACTCTACAGCCAAATGTGCGAAGCAGAGAAAACCGTGCATGAAGCCAAGCAGGAAATGATTAATGCCAATCTGCGGCTGGTGATCTCTATTGCAAAACACTACCTCAATCGAGGACTCCAATTCCTGGATCTGATTCAGGAAGGCAATATGGGATTGATGAAGGCGGTTGATAAATTTGAGTATCGCCGAGGTTATAAATTCTCAACCTATGCAACCTGGTGGATCCGCCAGTCCATTACACGCGCGCTTGCCGATCAGGGACGCACGATTCGCATTCCTGTGCATATGGTTGAAACGCTCAACAAAATTACGAGAATTTCCCGTCAGTATCAGCAGGAATATGGACGCGAACCTTCTTATGCCTATCTGGCTGAAAAAGTCGGTTTGTCCGAGCAGCGAGTCAGAACCATCATGCGCGCAAGGCGAGAACCGGTTTCGATTGACTCGCCCGTAGGCGACGAAGACGATTCTCATCTTGTCGATTTCATCGAGGATAAGGGTTCTCAGAGTCCGCTTGAAAAAGCTGAAAGCGATAATCTGAAGCAGGTAGTGCACGAAGTACTTTCTTCTTTGTCTCCGAGGGAAGCCAAGGTATTGATGCTGCGTTACGGTATTGACACCAATACCGAGCACACTTTGGAAGAATTGGGAAGGCAGTTCGTGGTTACTCGGGAGCGCATTCGTCAGATAGAAGCCAAGGCACTCAGAAAGCTACGTCATCCCAGCAGAGCGAATAAGTTGCGCGGATTCCTGAATGAAGGAGATCTGCACAAGATTTGATTTAAATCAAATAAATGATAAAGCCTGTGTAATTTGTTGCACAGGCTTTATTTTTCTAGTGTATCTTAATAGATTCGCAGTGGTTTGGTGGCCCTTCGTCTCTGACGAATCTAGCTTTTCTCTTTTTTCTAGCCCCGAAACCGACTGCCGCTTATTATACGAGCTTCGTCTGATTGCCGCAGTCTGAAGACTGCATCGGCAGATGAAGTAAACAACGGGAACAGGATTCACAGCAATGTGAATCGAACCGGTTGGAGACAAACTCTATTGCGTGGGTCAGAGGCTAGGAGCGCGAAATTCTGTCTGAGTGATTTATTAGGTGTGTAATGCAGACACGCCTCGGGACTATTGCCCTATTGAATTATTTGCGCTGAGTCTCTATCTGTTATTTAGTGTTTTTCCAATTCGGTTTCATTGACTGAGTATTTGTACGAGATTATGAAAAAAGCGACTGTCGAAAAAGCAACCTCTGCCAAAAAAGCCAAAGAGGATATCGAACTGATTGGCAATTTGGACATTGAGTCTTCTAATCAGGAAGACTTTGATCAATGGCTGCATTCACATGACAAGTTGAAGATCAACCTCAAGGGCAACCTGACGTTGGATGAGGATGAGTATGCCCAAGAGGAGCTCGACGAAGAAGAGCTTGAAGAAGAAATTGAAGAGGCCGAAGAGCTCTCTGAAGATGAGTTTGGGGATGATTACGAGGAATTTCCCAAAGTTGAAAAGCGTAAAGGCGGACGTAAAAAGAGTGATCCGCTCGCTGATTTGCTGCCGGTGCAAGCCGAGCAGGAAGAAGGAGCTGAAAACGGATATCGTCAATTGGTCCGTTTCGGTCGTTCTCGCGGCTGGGTAACCATTGCTGAAATTAACGACTTGCTGCCCGAGAGCGCTCTTCGTTCCGAAGACGCCTTAACGGAAATCACTTTAGGTTTGGGCCGCTTCGGTGTTCAGGTTTTCGACCACACGCCCGATGAAGATACGGTCGCCATGTTGGCCGAGCAGCAGGCAACGGTCGACGACGACATTGATGAAGAAGATGCGGCTACCATTTTGACCCCGGAAGAAAGCGCCGGTCTTTCCAAAGATCCGTTAAGAGCTTATCTGCGTGGTGTGGGCAGTCACAAACTTTTGACCCGCGAAGGCGAAATTGAAGTTGCAAAGAGCATTGAGCAGCATCGCGCCCGCTTGGTTCAGGTTGTTTTAATGTCTCCTCTGTCTATTCAGGAGTTGCTGAATTTGGCAGAAAAAGTTCGTGAAGGAACCGAAACAATTGATAATGTGATTGACGGTTTCACGGATGTGGCTGGCGAAGAAATTCAAGACGACAGCGGTGACCTCAATACCGACATTGGCGCTGCTGCTATGACCGTTGAGCAGCTCAATGCGATGAAAGACCGTGCTTTGGAAATGTTCGGTCGTCTGAAGGGTTATCTGGATAAGATGCGTGAAAGCTTTGCTGATCCTACAAAGAAGAAAGCTTTCGACTTGGCCAGAAAAAATATCGCCGACGAACTTTCGATTGTGCGTTTTTCTGTGAAGACGGTTTCGCACTTGGCTGATATCCTCGCTGATCATATGTCCAAGGTGACTGACACGATGTACGCCATGCGTGATGTGATGGTCAACAAAGCTCATATGCCGCAGGAGCGCTTTGTGAAGGGTTTCGGCGAACGGTGCTGTGATCGTCAGTGGTTTAATGACGAAGTGGCGAGCGGCGAGTCCTGGGCAAAAGCTCTCGAGCAGCATCGCGGAGTGTTTGAAGAACTGCAGGCAAGACTTTTGGGTCTGCAAGAAGAAGCGAGCCTTTCTATCGCTGAGCAGCGTGATCTGCATCGCAGTATGACAGTGGCTCAGGCAAGCTTGTCTAAGGCTAAGGCCAAGATGATTGAAGCTAACCTGCGTTTGGTTATTTCCATTGCCAAGGGTTATGTCAACCGTGGTTTAGCTATGCCGGACCTGATCCAGGAAGGTAACTTAGGTTTGATGAAAGCGGTGGATAAGTTTGAGTATCGCCGCGGCTATAAGTTCTCAACCTATGCAACCTGGTGGGTTCGTCAGGCAGTCACGCGCGCTGTGGCCGACTACGGCAATACCATTCGTATTCCGGTTCACATGACTGAGTCCTATAACAAGATTCGTCGCATCAAACAAAAGTATCTGCAGGAACACGGCAAGCAGCCTTCCGATAATGAGTTGGCAGAGTTGTCCGGTGTGCCGCTTCCTAAGGTGCAGCTTTTGATTCAGGCCATGCGTGGTGTGGAATCCATTGATGCACCGATCGGTGACGATGAAGATGCTACGAAGCTTGACTTTGTCCGTGGCGACGAAGAGCAGGATCCGCAGCGCCGCTTTATGGTGACCGCCATGGAAGAAGAAATCAAGAAGTCTTTGGATCGTTTGACCGATCGTGAGGCAACTGTTCTTCGACTCCGTTATGGGATCGGCACCAGTCACGACCACACGCTCGAAGAAGTGGGCCGTTCAATGGGACTGACCCGTGAGCGTGTGCGTCAAATTGAAAGTGCGGCCATCCGTAAGCTGCGCAGTCCCGATTTTGCAGAAAGACTGCGTGACTACGTTCAAACTCATTAATAACACACTTTTACTTTGAGGCCACTCTTATCGAAAGGTACGAGTGGCCTTTTTCGAACAATGACAACAAAAGTAAATCCCTGGCGTTTTTGTGTAGCTCCGATGTTGGATTGGACGGATAGACACTGCCGTTATTTTCACAGGCAGCTCTCCAAACATGCTCGCCTTTACACTGAAATGGTTACCTGCGGAGCAATTATTTACGGCGATAAAGGTAGGCACTTGGACTTTAATGCCGAAGAGCACCCGCTAGCTTTGCAGTTGGGCGGCAGTGATCCGAAGGATCTCGCAGCCTGCACCAAGATTGCTCAGCAATGGGGCTACGATGAAGTTAATCTCAACTGCGGCTGCCCGAGCGAGCGTGTACAGCGAGGCTCATTCGGAGCTTGTTTGATGGCCGAGCCACAGTTGGTTGCCGATTGCTGCAAAGCCATGATGGATGCGGCAGATATTGAGGTCACTGTTAAGCATCGTATCGGTATTGACAAGATTGAAAATTATGGCTTTGTTCGTGATTTTGTCGGAACGCTTTTCGATACCGGTGTGAGAACGTTCATTGTTCATACGCGCAACGCTTGGTTAAAGGGTTTGAGTCCGAAAGAAAACCGTGAAGTGCCACCCCTGAAGAGGGAATTTGCATTCAAGCTCAAAGAGGATTTCCCGGAAGCTTTTATTGTGATTAACGGTCAGGTGGATACGCTGGAATTGGCCGAAGAGCTGCTTGAGAAAGTCGATGGGGTGATGATGGGTAGGGCAGCGTACAAAACGCCTTGGGTTTTAAGTGATGTTGATGCACGCTTGTTTGCAGACACCCATCCGGTTCCGACTCGAGAGGAACTGATTGAAACAATGACTCAATATATCCGGAGAGAAACTCCTAAAGACAGTCACGTTCCCCGCGCAACAGCTAAAGCGATGATCGGTTTATTGCAGGGATTGGCGGGCGCCAGATTTTACCGCAGAACATTGTCCGATCCTGCAGCCTTTGCTGAAACAGGAACAGAGATTCTGAAGGCTGCATTTGCCAGCGCCGGTTGGACCGAAAGACTGACCGATGACAGACGTGATGATGACGAATTTTGAGTTTTTGCCCGATATAATGAGCCAATCTCAGAATTTTGTTAGAGCCTGAACTTTGGGCAAAAGGTGAAATATGAAAATACTGGTAGCCGTTAAGCGGGTGGTTGATTACAACGTAAAGGTCCGCCTCAATGAAGCAGGGGAACCGGATACTGCTGCGGTCAAAATGTCCATTAATCCTTTCGATGAAATCGCAACGGAGTGTGCCGTTCAATTAAAGGAAAAAGGAATTGCCTCCGAAGTGGTGGCAGTAACGATTGGGGCAGCAAAGAGTTTGGATACTTTACGAGTGGCTATGGCTATGGGTGCTGACCGCGGTATTCATGTTATGAGCGACGCTTTAATTCAACCGCTGCAAGTGGCCAAAATTCTCCAAAAGATTGTTGAGAAAGAAAATCCCGATCTGATCATTGTGGGTAAACAGGCAATTGATAATGATGCCAACCAGGTCGGACAGATGCTTGCGACCTACTGTGATATCCCTCAGGCCAGTTTTGCTTCGAAGTTAGAAATTGCCAATAACAGCGAAGCCCTGGTGACTCGGGAAGTCGACGGCGGTGTTCAGACCGTGGCGGTAAAGCTGCCTGCGGTGATTACGGCCGATTTACGTTTGGCAGAACCGCGTTATGTCACGTTGCCCAATATGATGAAGGCTAAGAAAAAGCCCGTTGAAACGATTGATGTGGAAACGTTGGGAATCGATATTGCTCAAAGGTTAAAACCGGTGAGCTACAGCATGCCGAAAAAAGAAAAAAACGGACAAATATTGAGTTCAGTATCTGAATTGATCAATAAGCTTCAAACCGAAGCCAAGGTGCTTTAAAAAGGAGAAGTTCATGCGAGCTTTAGTGATTGGAGAAGTCAATTGCAACGGTTTGAAGCCGACCGCGGATTCATTGGTAACGGCAGCATTAAAGGCAGCCGGAGCGGTTGATATGCTTTTGTTGGGTCAGCAGCAGGCGGCTCAGGATGCGGCAAAGAGTTTATCGGGTGTTGATACCGTATTTGTCAATCCTGATGGAGGAGACAATATCCTGACGGAATCATTGTCCAAAGCTGTTGTCGGGTTGGCAAAAGAACATGGCTACAGTCATATCTTTTTTGAAGCGAGCTCCATGGGTAAAAGCGTCATGCCTCGAGTAGCCGCTTTACTGGACGTGGCTCCGTTATCCGATGTGACGGCAGTTGTTGATGCACAAACTTTTGTGCGCCCGATTTTTGCGGGCAGCATTGAAGTGACGCTTCGAGACGAAGAGCCGGTGGTTGTGGCCAGTATTCGTGCAACTGCTTTTGATCCCTGCGAAAGAAAGGGCGAAGCAAAAGTTATCGTGGCAGATCCGTTCCCGGAGACAATGAAAACCCGTAAGGTGAGTTTTGAAGCTGTAAAGACAGATCGTCCGGCATTGCAAGGTGCAAGAATCGTGGTTGCAGGCGGCCGCGGCTTGGAAGACGAAGAAGGTTTTAAAAAGTTGGCTCAGCTTGCCGATCGTTTGGGAGCAGCTATCGGAGCCACCCGAGCTGTGGTGGATATGGGACTGTGTCCCAATGACTGGCAAGTCGGTCAGACCGGAAAAATTATCGCTCCAGACCTTTACATAGCAATCGGCATTTCGGGTGCCATGCAGCACATTGCCGGGATTAAAGATGCCAAGGTAGTGGTAGCTATCAACAATGATCCTGAAGCAGCCATTTTTGAAGTGGCCGATTACGGATTAGTGATGGACGCCAAACAAGGCATTGATGAGTTACTTAAAGAATTAAATTAATCCTTTAAGGGAAGTTGACGGGGGCGAAAGCCCCCGAATATTTTTCTTCAGAGTATTCAAAGTGTTGAAAAAGAGTGACAGATTAACGAAGAAAAATAATCAAAAATGTCTTGACAAAGCTAAAAACAGGGTTAAAATACGCAATCCGTTGCTTCT